>JAGLBD010000050.1:18147-26119 GCA_018260425.1 Pseudogulbenkiania sp.
GCCTGCCCGGTATCGACCTGCTGCCGGGTGCGCCGGTTGAACCATGCCACCAGCGTCTGGATCGCGAAGGCGAAATTCAGCCCGTCTGCCGTCCCCTCATCGGTCAGCGCCTGGCCCGGCTGCGGGCGACGCGCGCTCAACGAGTCGAAGAAACCTTTCAGTTCCGTCAATTCCCGGACCAAAGCCGGATCGCTGCTCTGGTAACGCACGATCTCGCCGCCGTTGCCATCGCGACAGAACGCCATGCTCCAGGCACCGTTGCTTTCCGCTTGCAGGGTATGCAGCAAGGGCACACCGTCAGACGGAACTCCGGCACTTTTCTGCAACTCGCCAACGGCGTGATTCAGCCGTGCGCCGATACGCTCGATCCACAGGCGCTGACGCAACAACGGGAACTCGCCGGCGTGGCGCGGTTCGACGCCAAGCCGCGGCGCGGGAAGCGCCTCAAGTGCACCGCTCACGTGCACGCGACCAACGTCGAGAATACGCTGCAGATGCGGGTCGGGATCGACCTGCCGATACTGGAAACTCCCGTCATGCACCTGCCAGATCCGCAGTTTGCCACCCTGCTGCTTGCCCCACTGCAGGCTCCCTTCCGTCGATGTCCGTGCCCCCCATTTGCGGCCATATTCATCCACTTGAACGAGACCGGTATGCACCGTGACCGAGCGCACCGAACGTTGCTGCGCCTCGAGCTGCGTGAGCACATCCAGTACCCAGCCTGCCGGGAGCGCGCCTTCGCGCTGTTGCGGCGGCAGCTGCAGCTCGCAGCCCACCAGCGTCAGACGACCCAGCGTCTCATCCTGCGGGATCAGACGTACCAGCACGTCGACCAGTTGTTTCGCGCTGATATCGCCACCGTGCATCACCACCGAAATCCGGCAATTCTCGTCGACTGGCACACTCTCATGGCTGCGCAGCACGTCGACTTGACTGCTGCCCGGCTGGTAAGCCAACAAGCGCCCCGCCATAGAACGGTGTTTACCATGCAAATAGCGCGCAGCCGTTTGAACCCGCTCATCATTGCCGATTTGCAGTGTCACTTGCTGTTGATAGCGGGTTCCCGCTTTTTGTTCCTTGAGCAATGTCTCCAGATAGCGCGTGGTCTGTGAAAACTTGTTTTCGAACTCATCCGTGTTAGTGATGCCGTGTCGAGTCAGGATCTCGGCATCGACCAGATGGCGGAGCTTGAGCCGCGGCAGGCTTTCGCTTTCGCTGTCGGACTCGGCATCAGACTCCTCACCCGCTTCATCGATGTCAAACAGAGGGCGTTCAGCCAGATCACTGCGATAGGCTTGCAAGCGCAGGGTCTGCCCGTCAGCGAATGGTTCGAGTGCGCGTTGCAGCGATTCGGCATGAGGGAATTCTGCCACGCCGTTGAGTGGATCGATCAGGGTATAGCGTGTACCGGTACCGGCGGGATCAACCCCGAGCACCAGACGCTGTTCACCACGCTGCAGCAGATAGGACGTAGGCTCGCTGGCCTGCTGCACGTGGCTGACCACCGCCGCCGCATCGAGCCCGGTCTGTGGCCGGTGTGTGCCAAAGTGTTCATCAACGGGGTTGAATGACCATTCGACCAGACTGTCGAGCAGTACGCTCTGCGCCGCACTGCGCTTCCGGCTGAGGATGGCATCGCTGAGCGTATGCAAATAGCGATCGAGCACCTGTGGCTGCTCTGGTGCCCGTGTGCCGAGCAGGTAAGTCGCCGCCAGGTGGGCGGTGAGGGCCCGCGGGACGACTTTTCTGAATGACGCTTCCCGCAGCGCCCGTGGCACGTTATGCGAGTACTCCGCCAGTTGTCTGGCTTGGGTATAGGCAATCGGTTTGACCTGGCTGGCTCCCTCAGCAAGTCGCTGTTGCCGCCAGGCGGCCTGTTGCTCCTGAATGGCCCGGACCAACGCGGCCGAACGCCGAGTCGACAAGCGCGGCGCATAAGAAGCCAGATAGTATTTGAGTGCATCGGTCGTGGCCGCGGACAGATTCAATTCGGCCAGGACCGATTGCCAATCCTCCCAGCCCTGGCGCCAGGCGCGTTGTTCCTGTGGCAGGTCGTTACCGGGTAGCGCGGCGTCTTGCAACAGCAGGCTGGCCCAACTGCGCTGCATCAAAACCCGCTGCCGTGGCGCATTGTCATCCGTCCCCACCTTGACATAGACGTGCTCGGGTAAGGAAACGGGGTTCATGTCCAGCAGCGTAACCAGTTCATACGCGAGCGCACCTTCGTTGCGGTAGCGCTGCAGGTGTATTCCGGTCTCGGCCCAGTCAGGCTGCTCCACATAAACCCGATCACCATCGCGCTGTAGCAACAGCGTCTGGTGCAACATGTGCTGGTCGAGGTAGTGCAATTCGATGCTGTCGTGCTCCGGTCGTTCCAGCAGCAGAAAGTCGTTGCTGTCGTGGAGCTGGCTGGCAACCACATTCTCCTTGCGCCCGTTGAGCGCCTCCGCCAGATAGCTGCCCTGGCGCAGCGTGATATCAAACAGCTCGTCCTGCGGCGAGAACTCCTGTAGCGCAAGCGGGTATTGCACCGGCGTCATCCGCAACGTCTGATTCAGCGCAGCACCAAGGGCGCTGAGTTCGTCATAGCGCTGTTGATCGATGCCGGCCTCACGCCACTGCGGCTGCTCGAGATAGAACTGCAGGGTTTGCGGATCGATGTGGACAGCCAGTGTGGCGATCTGTCGCTCCGCGGTGCGATACGCCAGCCTCGGGGTGAGATTCTCGCCGTGATAAAACATGAAATCGCCGACTTCGCTCAGCCAAGCCTCCAGACGTTGCGCCGTCATCTCGTGGGGCGGCAGGTCAATCGCGTAATCGCTAGTAATCCACTGCAAGCGGTTGTGCGAGCGCATCAGGATAAAGCCCGGATTGCGTCGTACTTCCCCGGACGCGACGGTATGGAAGCCCAGGCTACGCCCGCCAATGAGCTCGGTCAGCCCCGGAACCCCCGCTTTCGACCCGACGTGGCCAACGCCTTCCAGCGCCAGGCCCTTACCGGCCAGCGCAGCCTGTTGTTCACGAAGGATGATCGATCGAGCCAGGTAATTTTGCATGAACAGCCGCGCCCGCACGGCATTGATGTCCGCCGCATTCCACTCCACGATGTCACCCCGCTCGTCATGGAGGATTTCGCTGATGGAAAACACGTTGTCGGTGGCGATGACGCGCATGCGCAAGGCCCGGGCCTGCTCGAGCAGTGCGCGGATGCCGTAACGCCTCTCGCTCTTGTCGATCGCGCCCAGCATCGCGTCCAGCGGCGCCGAGAGTTGCCCGGCCAGCACATAGCGATCGATGTCTCTTTGCATCTCGCAGGTCAGGTTTTCCAGATAGAGGCGGTTGACCGATTGACGCGCAAATTCGGGCAGATTGTCGATGATGAATTTTTTGCCCCAAATATCATCATGCGTTTCACCGATCACCACGACCGGTACATCTGCCGACAATTGCCGGACGATGTCACTGGCAGAAGCCTCGGGCGCGATGTCCGGTAGTGCCGGTCGCGCCGGCGGCGGCTTATCGCGCAGCGTTGCGAGAGCCGACCGGTTGAATTCCGCTTGTTGCTGCGCCAGATACTGGAGCGCATGGACCGGGGCGGCACTGCCCAGATAGCGTATACGGATCAGCCAGTCGGCCACGGCCTCGGGAATCGTCACGCCGGCGAAAATGTCGGGTCGATCGGCAGGGCCACCGGGCACTTTCATCATGTTCAGCGCCAGCTCCAGCGTGAGACTCAAGTCAGTCAAGGTCACAAAGCGGTAGCGATCGAGCGCACCGAACCGGGTTTGCAGACTGGCCGGAAACGCGGCGGCCAGATCCGGGCTGACCAGGTAGAGGCCGCCATCGTCGCGCAGCTCGATGCGGGCCTCCTCGAGCGTGTCGCTATTCGGGCTGTTGTACACCAGGACAAAGGTCTTGGCGGTGTTGCCAGGCAAGATGGCAAAGGTGCGCTCAATGCCAAGGCGTGCCTCCAGCACATCGCGACTGACGCCGGGTGCCGGCAAGTTTCTGGCATAGGCACTCACTGTCGCAGAGTCGCTCTTTCGCAGCATCAACCACTCATGTGGCGGCAGCGAGGGGTCTTCCTCGACCATGACGGAGTGCAAGCCGGCGTCGCGTAACGGTGAAAATGGCACCGGTGTCGTGTCGCTACCCGGCAAGAGAAGGTATTTGTCAGTGGGCGGCTGTTGCCGGATGTCCTCCAGCCCCTGCGCCAGCGACTCGATGACGCGCACACGGATGCCGTACTGTTTGGCCTGGGCAATGAGCAGCGCAATGGCGGGATAACGGGCTTCGCCGATCAGGCTCGCGCTACTTACCGCCGGGGCAAATGCCAATCTCATCGACTTGACCAGTGCTTCGGGCAGATTGTAGGCCGTGGAGGTATAAAAATCGTCAACGCCCTGCTGAAACACCGCACGATCGATGGGATGCGCGGTCACTTGCAGATACAGGGTACGCACACCGGCCTGCTGCAGCACGGCAAGATTCTGGCTGCAAACGTCGACGGTGCGCATCGGGTATTTACGCAGGAAGAGTGGCAGGAAGGCATCGAAATCGGGCGCGAGCTGCTGCACGATCTTCGGAAAATGCGGACTGCGTCCCTCAAGCAGCACGACACCCGGGGCATTGGCCAGCAGGTGTTTGAGAACCTGCGGCGCAGACAGAGGACGGGCAGGTGGTACCGATAAAGCAGGCGGGGATGCGGTGGTAGAAAGGGCAGCGGGTGTATCCGGCATTGCGACTCCTTTGACGGTGTTTTGATTTAAAGATTTTCAATCTTTTGATTTAAAATCAAACCAGAACCTAACACGGAAAATCGAGAGCGACAAAGGGCAGCGGTTATTGCCGGCACACGGCCGGATTCAGGGCAGTTTTCCGGGAAAATACGCGATGTTGCGGAGGATAAACCGGACGTTTCGTGCGGACCACGTTGCAGAAACTGACGGGGAAGAACATCGGAGAAAAAACAAGGGCAAGCGTGCAGGCGCAGGCTTGCCATGCAGGGAGCTGCTTCAGGACTTCTTGAGAAAAGCCTGGTACCACTGATGACGGGCGCTTCTGGCACGGGCAAACCGTTCGGCCAGCGCGGTGCCGTCAGCCGCCTCGATCTCCTGCACCATGGCATCCAGCTCGGCACGATACGCCGTCAACTCGTTCAACAGGGCTTCGCGATTTGCCAGTGCCACATCGCGCCACATTTCCGGGGAACTGCCGGCGATACGGGTAAAGTCGCGGAATCCGGTCGCGGCCAAATCAAAGCAACTCGCCGCATTGTCCTTGCCGGCCACCATGTCCACATAAGCAAAGGCCAGCAAGTGGGGCAAGTGACTGACCGAGGCAAACACCTCGTCATGGCCCTGCGGCGTGAGATGATGAATTCGTGCCCCACAGGCCCGCCACAGTGCGGACACCTGCCCGACCGAGTGCGGGTCTGACGCGGCCAATGGCGTGATGATCACATCACGGTTTTCATAGAGGCCGTAACGCGCCGCCGCCGCCCCGGACAATTCGGCGCCGGCAATGGGATGCGCAGGCACACACCAGGCAAGATGCTGTGGCAAACAGCGCTCGAACAGCCGCACGACATCGGACTTGGTACTACCGGCATCGGTGACCAGCGTCCCCGGAGACAATTCCGGTGCCATCGCCAGCAAGACCTTCTCCATCTGGCCGACCGGCGTCGCCAGCAGCACCATGTCCGCCCCGCGACAGGCGGCTCCGGCATCCTGACTGATGGCATCCACGACGCCAAGCTCGAGGGCTCGCTCAAGGTTTTCCAGGCTGCGCCCTACCCCGACCACCCGCTCGACCAGGCCGGCCCGCTTCAAGGACAAGGCAAATGATCCACCGATCAGTCCGACACCCACCACCACCAAGGTCTTGATTCCCTGCGGCAAACCATCCCCCTTGCCTGTCTGTTGAAAATTCCGGAATGCCTTATCATAAGCCAATTTCACCCGGAGCAGACCAGCAATGCGCTACAACCTCTACATCTACTACCGGCTGACCGGCATCGACAGCCCGTCACTGGCCACCTTGGGGGCCATGCAGGCAGAACTGGCAAGTCTGAGCGGTATACAGGGGCAACTACTGCGCAAGCGGGATGACGCGACAACCTGGATGGAAATTTATGAGGGCATCGATGACGATCTGGCCTTCACCGCCTGCTTGAGTCAGGCGCTGGCCAAGCACGACATACCCGCGCATGGTCGTCACGAAGAATGGTTTGTCCGCTCAAACTAAGCACTCACCAGGGCAGGCGTTCTTCCGGACGACCCAGATAGTAGCCCTGGGCAAAATCACACCCTGTCTCGCGGGCGATCTGCCACTGGCGTTCGCTCTCGATGCCCTCTGCCACCACCTGTGCATCGTAGCTGTGCAGGATGTCCACCAGTTGGCCGAGTTTATCGCGTAGATCCGGATGCATCAGGGCACGCTGCATCAGGGCCTTGTCCAGTTTTACGTAGTCCGGTTCCAGCAGCCACACCCGCTCCAGATTGGAAGCACCCTGACCGAAATCGTCCAACGCAATGGCAAACCCCAACTGGCGATAACGTTGCACGGCCAGCAGCAAACGTTCCGGGTCACTGACGGCATCTTCGACGATTTCCAGACAGACCTGCCCGGGTTCAATCGCCAGCGAGTCCAGCACCGCAGCAAAAAACTGACCGTGATGTTCACTGACATTCACCAGATGCTGGGCATTGACATTGAGAAACAACAGCCCGTCCCGCCGGTGTGCGGCAGGCAAAAAATTGGCCACATGCAGACACCGCAGCAGACGATCGAGGTAGACCGTGCGCCGTGTCGAGGTTTCGGCGGCAAACAGCATGAGCGGGGGCAAGAGGCTGCCGGCACGGTCCCTGACCCTGACCAGTGCTTCTGCCCCGACCATGGCCTGTGTTCCGCTCAACGCGTACAGCGGCTGGAAAGCCGAAGCGAATGTCCAGTCGTCATGACGGGCAAACCACCGTTCATCCCTGGCGAACAATGGCGCCGCTTCAAAGCCCTGCGCAGTCAGCACCGGGTTCAACAGTTCACTGGGCGACACCGCAAAGGGTGTGCAGACAGCCGGTGATAAGGACATGGCAAACCCGAAAAAAAAAAGCCGATCCCCACGGGGCCGGCCTGAGATATCACACGAATCCCATTACATGGTGAGGAGAAACTCATGCCGGCAACGAGACAACCGGCACGAACCACTATACCTCACTCACAATAGTTCCAAAAATAATGAAAATGAATCACCTAATAGCCAAATACTCTTTAGGATGCCGTACCATTCTGCTGTGACGAGCTCGAACTGGTCGAACTGCTGCCGGAGGTGGCATCGACCTTCACGCCCTGACTGGTCAGAAAGTCATTCAAGCCCTTCTGCACCAGCTCGTAGGTCTTGTCGATATTGCTGGCGATATCGCCTTGCAGGACATTCAGCGACTTGAGAATGTCGCGACCTTCCTTGAAGCCCTGATCCACTCCCTTGCGCACCAGATCGATGAAGTTCTTTGCCTGGGTCTGCGGGTCATCCCCCTTGTGCTGGGCCGCGTAGGCGGCAAACAGACCGGTAGACATCGAGACGATGCGCGTCGCCGTGGCGGACGGCGAGTTATCCTGGCTGGCGGCGCCTTGCAGGGCATCTTTGCCGAGGGTGGGTTCGAGCTGCTGATTGATCTTGTCGATGGCCGCGCGGAAGACCAACTGCTGGGAATTATCCCCGGCGCTGATCGAGACCTGCATGGAGGCCGTCAGAATGGCCCGGTTGGACTCGGCCTTGACTTGCATGGCAATGCTCGTCGAGGACGAGCCGGCTTGTTTTGTCCCCTCGGTCGAGGACTGGGCAGTGCTGCTGGACGAAGCGGCAGCCTGATTATTGGCATAGCTGCTACTGGTAGGAATGGTGGACATGGCGCCTCCTGAAAAGTCATGGGGGGACGCAATGATCATCCTCCCTGCCTCTTCATTATCGACC
>JAGLBD010000126.1 GCA_018260425.1 Pseudogulbenkiania sp.
GATGTCACTCTCTTTAGGCACGTAGCTCAGTTGGTTAGAGCACCACCTTGACATGGTGGGGGTCGTTGGTTCGAATCCAATCGTGCCTACCAGAATACTTTTGATGGAGCATCAACATGTTTGTAGTTTCCAAGCGAACTACCACTACCGGCATCTCGAGATAGTCGAGCGGCTTGGTGCTACCATCAAGAAAAGTGCGGCTCGATAGCCGCACTTTTTTTTTGTTTTTTTGATTTGTTTTTCGATCGCTTCGCCAATCCGCATGCCGGTAGGTAATCCGGCTGCCACATGATCTGGAGTTGATATGCCTGACATTCGCCTGCCTGACGGTTCCATCCGTTCCTTTGATAAGCCGGTAACGGTTCATGACGTGGCAGCCTCCATTGGTGCCGGACTTGCGCGTGCAGCGTTGGCCGGTCGTGTGGACGGCAAGCTGGTTGATACCTCGTTCCTGATCGAGGGTAATGCCGATCTGGCTATCGTGACCGATAAAGATGCCGATGGCCTGGACATCATCCGTCACTCGACGTCGCACCTGCTGGCGTACGCGGTGAAAGAGTTGTTCCCCGAGGCGCAAGTTACCATCGGGCCGGTTATCGAAAACGGTTTCTACTACGATTTCAGCTACAAACGCCCGTTTACACCGGAAGATCTGGTCGCCATCGAGAAAAAGATGACCGAACTGGCCAAGAAGGATATCCCGGTCGAGCGTTACGAGTTGTCGCGCGACGAAGCCGTGGCCTACTTCAAGTCGATTGGCGAAGTCTACAAGGCCGAGATCATTGCCTCGATTCCGTCCGATGAGGCCCTGTCGCTGTATCGCGAGGGTGACTTCACCGACTTGTGTCGTGGTCCTCACGTGCCGTCCACCGGCAAGCTGAAGGTCTTCAAGTTGATGAAGGTGGCGGGCGCTTACTGGCGCGGCGATGCCAACAACGAGATGCTGCAGCGTATCTATGGTACGGCCTGGTCGAAGAAAGAGGATCTGGAGCAGTACCTGTTCATGCTGGAAGAAGCCGAGAAGCGCGATCACCGTCGTCTGGGCAAGCAGCTCGACCTGTTTCACTTGCAGGACGAAGCACCGGGTATGGTGTTCTGGCACCCCAAAGGTTGGACCCTGTGGCAAAACATCGAACAGTATATGCGCCGTACCCTGACTGCCGCCGGCTATCAGGAAGTGCGTACGCCGCTAATGATGGACAGTATCCTGTGGCAGAAGTCGGGTCACTGGGACAACTATCGCGAGAACATGTTCACCACCGAGTCGGAGAAACGCGACTACGCGGTGAAGCCGATGAACTGTCCGGGCCACATCCAGATTTTCAATCAGGGTCTGCGTTCCTACCGTGACCTGCCGTTGCGCCTGGCCGAGTTCGGTTCATGCCATCGCAACGAGCCGTCCGGTGCCTTGCATGGCATCATGCGGGTGCGTGGCTTCGTGCAGGATGATGCGCATATCTTCTGTACCGAAGAGCAGATACTGCCGGAAGTGCGTGACTTCAACGAATTGGTGATGAAGGTCTACCGTCATTTCGGCTTCGATAATGTGGCCGTCAAGCTGTCGCTGCGTCCGGAAAAGTATGCCGGCTCCCTTGAAGTGTGGGACAAGGCCGAGAACGGCTTGCGTGCCGCTTTGTCGGCGTGTGGCGTGGAATGGGAAGAATTGCCGGGCGAAGGTGCATTCTACGGCCCGAAAGTGGAGTACCATATCAAGGATGCCTTGGGTCGCTCGTGGCAATGTGGTACCGTGCAGCTCGATTTTGTGCTGCCGGAGCGACTGGATGCCGAGTATGTGGCGGAAGATAATAGCCGCAAACGCCCGGTCATGCTGCATCGCGCGATCCTTGGATCGCTGGAGCGTTTCATCGGTATTCTGATCGAAAACCATGCCGGCGCCTTCCCTCTGTGGTTGTCGCCGGTGCAGATGGTGGTGATGAATATTACCGAAGCGCAGGCCGATTATGCCTCTTCTGTTGCAGAATCTCTGAAAAAACAAGGGTTCCGCGTAGATCTCGACTTGAGAAACGAGAAGATCGGCTATAAAATTCGCGAACACAGTCTGCAGAAGTTGCCGTATCAGATCATTGTCGGTGACAAGGAAAAGGCAGACGGATTGGTCGCTGTCCGTGCGCGGGGTGAAGACCTCGGGCAGATTTCTCTGGACGCTCTGGTTGAGCGTCTCAAGGCTGAGATGCCGAAAGAATGACCGGACGGTTGGCTTGTTGAATCAGTAAATAGGAGATTTTGCTATAGCTCAGGAACGCGAAGCGCGGATCAACGGGGAAATTACTGCCCGTGAGATCCGCCTGGTAGGGATGGAAGGTGAGCAGCTCGGTATCGTTGGGCTGCGCGAGGCAATGGCCTTGGCCGAAGAGAGTGACGTCGATCTGGTGGAGATTTCTCCGACTGCCCAGCCCCCCGTCTGCAAGCTGATGGACTACGGCAAGTTTAAATACGAGCAGTCCAAGAAGCGTCACGAAGCCAAGCAGAAGCAGAAGCAGATCCAGGTCAAGGAAATCAAATTCCGTCCGGGTACTGATGAAGGCGATTACCAGGTCAAGCTGCGTAACCTCATCCGCTTCCTGACTGAAGGCGACAAGGCCAAGATCACCCTCCGCTTCCGTGGCCGCGAAATGGCTCACCAGGATATCGGTCTTGCCCTGCTCAAGCGAGTAGAGGCAGATCTGGTCGACGTCGGGGTCGTGGAGCAGTTCCCGCGACTGGAAGGTCGCCAGATGGTGATGATGATTTCCCCGAAGAAGAAATAATCGGGTATAATCAGTGGTTTCGCACGGCAGGTTCGCCTGCCGTGTTGATTTTGTCCTTTGGAAACAAGGGGCGCAAAAGCGTGGTAAAGCGGTGTTGAAGAGCCTTCGGGCCACCCTTTGCCTAATCTAACGAAAATTTCGCAGGAGTCTTTCCATGCCGAAAATGAAAACCAAGTCGAGTGCGAAAAAACGCCTCAAAGTGCTGGGTAATGGTGGTGTAAAACGCTCCATGGCGTTCAAGCGTCACATCCTGACCAAGAAAACCACCAAGAACAAACGCCAGTTGCGCGGTACCTCCATGGTACACGCCACCAACATGGCTTCTGTTCGCGCAATGATGCCCTACGCTTAAGGAGTTGAACAATGCCACGTGTTAAACGCGGTGTCACCGCACGCGCTCGTCACAAGAAAATCCTCGCTCTGGCCAAAGGCTATCGCGGCCGCCGGAAGAACGTCTATCGCATCGCCAAACAGGCGGTGATGAAAGCCGGTCAATACGCATACCGTGACCGTCGCCAGAAAAAACGCCAGTTCCGTCAACTGTGGATTGCCCGTATTAACGCCGGTGCGCGTGAATGCGGTCTGCCGTACAGCAAGTTCATGAACGGCCTGAAGAAAGCCGCGATTGAAATCGACCGTAAGGTTCTGGCTGATCTGGCTGTATTCGACAAGCCGGCATTTGCGCTTATCGTTGAAAAAGCGAAAGCCAGCCTCGCCGCTTAATCGCAGTACAGTCAAAAGGGAGGCGTTCCGCCTCCCTTTTTTTTGCTTTATACGAAAGATGGCTGACCCGATCCTGTAGTTGTGGCCGGATGGGGCCAGTTTTCTAACGCTATCGCTGGTGGGAATGATGAATAACGTCGACGCGATCCTCAAGGAAGGACTGGCCGAACTCGACTCGGTCACCGACCTCATCGGACTAGAACAAGTCAAGGCGCGCTATCTTGGCAAAAGTGGTGCGCTCACCGAACTCCTCAAACAATTAGGCAAGTTGCCCGGCGATGAACGCAAGGCGGCCGGTGCGCTGATCAATGAAGCCAAAACGGCTTTCGAGACGCGCCACAATGCCGTGCGTGATGCGATCAATGCCGCCAAGCTCGACGAGCAGCTGAAAGCCGAGGCACTGGACGTAACACTGCCGGGCCGCGGCCTGGTTGGTGGTGGTCTGCATCCGGTGACCCTGACCCTCGAACGGATTGCCGAGCTGTTCCGCTCGATGGGCTTCGATGTGGCTGATGGTCCGGAGATCGAAACGGATTTCTATAATTTCCAGGCGTTGAATGTCCCGGAAAACCATCCTGCCCGCGCGATGCAAGACACCTTCTATGTCGAAGGTGGTGACGTACTTCGCACCCATACCTCGCCGATCCAGGCGCGCTTCATGCAGAATAATCAGCCACCGATCAAGATCATCGCCCCGGGGCGAGTGTATCGCGTGGATTCCGATGCAACCCATTCACCGATGTTCCACCAGATGGAAGGTCTGTGGGTGGAAGAGGGCGTGAGTTTTGCCGACCTCAAATCGGTGGTGACCGACTTCTTGCG
>JAGLBD010000127.1 GCA_018260425.1 Pseudogulbenkiania sp.
AGTCGGCATATTGTTTTCGTCAAAATTTATATATGCCAGATGCCTCTTTGGTTCTAGTTTTATATTTTCTTGAGTATACATCACTACTAAAGGAATTCCAGAAAATTGCTTTTTCAAATTCAGAATTTGTGTGTGATTGGCGGATAGATATTTATTGATTTCTGTTTCTGCATCCGTCCCCCATAATACTCGATCAAAACGAGATGAAAAATCGATAAAGCAAGCTGAAATCATTTCTTTAGGATCAACGTCTTTCTTGGGTAGCACCAGGAGTTCTGTGATATCCGTTCTTTTTCGATATGTTGTACAGAATGATTGATAAGGGAAAGATAATGAGTCTGGGTCTGACTCTTCTTGATCTACTATTTTTTCTTTCTTGATGCCAGACTTTGTCATTGATTCAATAACAGACGTCGAATCTCTGGGAGTGATTTTGCCTTGGTGGTCGACTTTAACAGTCTTGTCACGAAGTAGAGTAATGGTATTGTTATCGGCCTGCTCGATAAAGGATTTTTTGACGACTCCCTTTCCCTGCCCCGGTATGCCTATATCTTGAAGAACAAGCTTGTTGTGAAGGAGGTTTTTTGAATTGGCGTTTTGAATAAATGCGTTTTGGATGTTGATTTTTTCTTCATCAATAACAACGCCAAAACTGATTGGTACATAGTGGTTATAGTCTGGATCCTCAACTTGATAGTACTTGTTAATTTCATAAGGCAATTTGTTGGCGATAAGGCCGTCCTTGATGGAAACGGAAGAATTTGCGGTTGGCGATCCTACGCTACCATAAATGTTATCTCCGCAAGTATTGTGAATAACTGAAGTGGAAATGTTGCATTTGAATGAACAGTCCTCGCCTTTCTCGTATTCGGCTCTCCGATCCAGGATGTCCTGGCTATAATATTCAAGGTCAAACGCGCTCTGGATTCCCATCTGAGTCAAACCCTGAACAAGGATGCCGCGGCCATTTTCAAAACGGTTCACCAACTCTTGAAGACGTTCATGTTTAGATGCTTCAGGCTGATTTGTGCTCGAGAGCGCGACCGGCTCGCCGGCTGCGGCATGATTTCGACGCGTTTCTACCGGTACAACAGCCTTACCGTCCCGTGTTGGTTTCGGAGGAACCGCTGGCTTTTGCTTTTGCAAAGTCGCAGAATTGGAGTCAATGGTGTCAAACGCTTTGCTGCTAGACAAACGGCGAGCCAAGATATTGGAGGCATAACCGGTTGTGTCTGGCGGTGACGATGGGCTTGTAGCCAGAGTACTTGCCTTGGGCTGCTTGCATGAAAACAGTCTATGATTTTCCGTTACTCCTTCTGCGGGAGCACTGCCAAAGAGCTGCTGTTTGAGTGTGGTAATCAGGTTCATGGTGGGGTGTTGTGCAAGTGATTGATATAGCAAGAGTATATGAAAGCCTTTCTAGTGGATTTTATAAAGTAGCCATCGCTATATTGTTTTTGTTGAATTGTCAATCCCCCGCCCGTGTGAACGACCGCCGAAATCTGACCCACCTGGACTTGATAGGGTGGTCGATTTCTTGACCGCCCCGCCTCATCCGTTGTCTTTCCACCGGTGGCACTCACCGGTCATCGCGCTGGTTCAATAGGCTGCCGATCCACTTGTCCAGTAAGCACCCGGTCAGCACCGTCTGGAATTCCGCCATAATTCAGTGAGAATGATGTCCATCAAACGTTAATGGACATCATTTTTTGGACACCTCATCTCCACCGCGCAAACGGCATCATCGCCTTCTGAACGTCCCGCTCGATTTCAAGCTCCGCCTGGTCGAGGCATCCATGCAGCCTGGCGTATCCGTGGCGAGGCTGGCCCGTCAGCACGACCTCAACGCCAACGTCTTGTTCAACTAGCGCCATCCGTTCAAGTCCGGCAAGCGGCTTGCTTCGCTCAAGCCGGTTTCTCCTCTCTTGTTACCCGTGCAGATTCGTGATGAAGGTAAGCGCCCGGGGAAGACCTTCTTGCCCGGGCGCTTACTCTCCTTATGCAGATACACCGGATTTTTTGTCGAAAGATGCCTGACAGTTATCCAGTCACGCCAGCTCGTCACATTTCATCAGACCCTGATCGTTGTCGCCGCGTTTGACGTTGGACAGGTGGCGTCGGGCGGGTGCTTCCCTCCAGCGGGCCAACACCCGGCAGGAAGTCCAGTTGTGAAGGTTTTGTGTTCTCGGCTGGAATTTTGGTTTGCTCTTGACCGGGGTGTCCAAGTTTCGCCAAGGTCAGGGCTTCAACGTAGTCTTGGCTACCCACTGTTGGGGGAAGTCCTGCCTCTTCCAGCACGACAAATGACACGCCATCATTCAAGACCTTATTTACTTCCTCCATATCGTGTAAATTTTGCTGCTGCGCTTCGGTGATTTCTGTATTGATATTATTTTGGTTGCTCACGTTGTTATTCATCATTTTTTCCAATATCGTAGCTGGCAGGTTTTTATATATATTTTCACGACTCTTGTAAAATGCGGCGATAAGCTCTTTCGCTTCTTTGACTTTATTTTTGGCCAGATTGTTAGTGGCAGGAGAGTCATATCGGAAAACTGTGGTGAATGTACTGCCTGACGGGTATATGTTTAATAGCTGGTTTTGATTATGGAGGAGGGTTTTAAGGGTTGCCGAGTTTTTCCCGAAAATATATTCTATTTTTTTATTTTTGCTAATTTGATTTTTTGCGGATTGAAATGCTGAGTTAATGTCGCTGGTTGTTGATGTGAAATTTTTACTCGAATTTTTTTCTCCTGCAGTGGAGTAAAAACCGCTATCATCTGTTCCGCTGTAGGTAATTTTGATTTTTTGGTCGGATAGTTTTTTTAGTCCACGCTGGAGTGAATCAATGACTACGTTAAGTGGTTCGTTGTTACGTAAATCACTATTGATTCTTTCGCGATTCTCGTCATGTACGTAAATATTTATTGCAATAAACTCATCTGCGGTCAAAAGTGGATTGCTGTTATTCATGTTGTGCATGATGTAATCAATGTATTTGAATACCTCAAACTGCGCACTATCTGTTTCGAAACCTTCATTTGCATTATAGTAATGATTCATCTTTAATGCAGTATCTAATATTTGCGAATAAATCGAATTCATCGTGCTATCAGGTGTGGCGGCTTCGGATTTGAATTGATCAATCTCCTCTTTATGAAAATAGAGTGGGTCACAACAGTTTGCCGCATAGCATCGAAGTTTAGTGATGTCGCTACCCGCCATGTTCAACAGGAGGACTGGATCAAGGAATTTTATGGGTTCGGTTGGATCGAATGTAACTTCATGGTGATTATCTTTTTTTTCATTCAGGTTTATCGGCTTGTAACTATTATGATTAGTGTGATTGCTGCGTTCTATGGAGATGCCGAGTAGTTTTCCTATGAAATTTTTTGCGCGGGTAAGGAAGCCTTCTGTGCGATGGGCCGTTTTGGGTTTTGCCGTGGTATTTCCTGCACGGGTCAAGGTTGCCCCCATGGCAGTTTTGTTTTTGCCATCATTTTTATGATTCAATCGGGCAGCATCCCACTTCTGGCCTAGGATCGTTGCGATTTCTGAACTCATTTCATTCACTCCATAATCTAAAAACAGGTCGACAGTGACACTGATGATGTTGATCGACCCGCCATTGCGATATTCCCTATGGATTTATCGGCAACGGGTGTGCTGCAGGTCTTGTGAAAATGCTATCCAGAGCTATAAGTATGTGATTAGAAATCATCATTTCGCCCAAAGCCTGCCAAGACAAGCGGGATTGCCGGATACGTCGAGACTAACCTGATTACGGAATTAATAAATTCAAAAAATGATTAACCCCATTTAGTCTTTTTATGGTCCGATATCGTCGGCGCGGAGAATGAGTCCACGGCTTGGCCGTGCTTGTCGGGAAGGGCTGTGATGGTCCGGTCTGCCACATACACCAATCGTGTGTCGGGCAGTCGATGGGCCGTCTTGGCCAGGCGTTCATAGCCTTCTATCCAGCGCCGGCTTTCCTTGATGCCGGGCCGTACCCCAGGGCTTCCGCACTCGGACATCATAGTTCGGTAAGCCCGAGTAACCGGGCGCGTTCGTCATCGTCCCATGCGGCGATTTTCCGTTTCAAACGCAGGCTGGCTTTGCCTTTACGACCCATAGCCACCGGTCGGGTCAAGTTCAGCGCCATCTTTTTCAGTAATGACAGGTTCTGCGGGGCGTGGTCTTTACGCAAGGTGCTGGCATCCAATACCCGAGAGCTGATGTAGTAACGCTGTTCCCACTGCGCCTCCTTCCCATTGATC
>JAGLBD010000051.1 GCA_018260425.1 Pseudogulbenkiania sp.
GAGTGTCAGTTTCCGAAGCTGAAGGTCACAGGTTCGATCCCTGTCGGGTGCGCCAATCTTTTCAAGCACTTACATCACAACATCACAGCCATTTCTCGCCCCACTCCCTTTTGGGGGACACACTAGGGGACACAGTGCCCCCGGCACAAAATTTGCCCCATCGCATGCTATAGCCTAGTTAAAAACACACCTGATGCAAGATAGTTCACTCGAACTGGCCGCAAGACTTGCCAGCCGCCTCGCAGAATCGACCAACAATCCTAACGACCCTGAAGCGGATCACGGCACGGATTGGGATTATCGCTATTCATCAGAATACTTCGATGACCAGATCACCTCTCTACTACAGGAGCGGTTTTCCAAAGAGTTCAAGAGTTCCGGCACACACCACATGAAGCAAGTGTTCGATCTCGGGATTGCCAGCATTAGAGAGGGCACGCCAAGCGAAACCTTCCTCGCCTTTCTGGATTTGATCGCAGAAGATGCTCCGGCGGTGCTGGATAAGGCCGTTCGCGAAACTTTCGCGAAGGGGGAGAACGTCATCCGCGTCTTCAGTGAGAGAAAAACAACAGCAGACAAAAAGCAGCGACAGTTGGTTCAGCAATGGCAAATTTTTTGTGCCCGCCCCGACCAGCAAGGTAGAACCGAGAAGCAGCGCTTCCGCCAGTTCGTTGACACGGTGCTCATCGAACATGATTCATATTCGGACAGGCGGGCACGGGACATCCTCAAGGCACACCGCCTTCTATCCTGACATCCCCAAAACAGAAATCAATCCCGAGGTTCGTTTCTCGATATAGTCAGCGCTGACTGATCAAATGACGCCTTCTGAATACATACAGGCCAGAGGGAGACAAATGATCCGCCCCCGTATCATCCGCATCAAGGAGACGTGCAACTATGTCGGCATGTCCCGCGCTACGATTTACCGCCTGATCGCGCAAGAAAAATTCCCAGCCCCGGTAAAGATTGGCGCTCAGGCCGTTGGCTGGGAGCTGTCCGAGTTGGATAAGTGGGCCGACAGCCTGTCAGCCCGACACTGACCGCACGCCTCATGCCGCCATGTTCAACCGCTTGATGAGCCTCTGCACTTGAACCAGCGTCCATGCGCTCGAACCGGCTGGTGTTTTGATGCCCAGCTGGTTCAGCTCTTCCATGATCCCGCGCTGGGTCATTCCGCGAGCCCGACACCCCTCAACCACACCCCGCAGGCGCTCAGCAAAGCTATTTGCAGCCGCTTGGCGGGCCTCAACGTTGCGGGACAGATTGGCGGGGCCAGCAGCACCCAGAACGACGCCACGCGCCTTTGCGGCAGCAAGAGCGGCCTTTGTCCGTTCGGAGATACGGCGGCGCTCGAATTCGGCCACGCTGGCAAGCATGGTCAAGAGGAACCGGCCGGCGGCACCTTCCGGGATATTGGGGAAGTCGCAGAACACCACCGGGACTTGAGAGTCTGCAATCTCAAGAACCAGCTTGGTATCACGTGCCAGACGGTCAAGCTTGGCAAACACAAGAGTTGCGCCAGACTTGCGGCACTCATTCAGCGCTTGCTTGAGCTGGGGCCGGTCAGCCTTGCCACCACTTTCGATTTCAACAAACTCTTTCACGAGCGCCCTGCCCCTCAAGTGCTGAACGACAGCTTCCCGCTGAGCTTCCAGACCGAGACCGCTTTGTCCCTGACGTTGTGTGCTGACTCGAAGATAACTGATGAACATGGCGGCCCCTGACTACATGAAAAAACGTTCGTTTAATGTGTAGTCAGAATACCACCAGAGCGCCGCATGTTCAACATTTAGTGCAATCGCCACTATTTGACCAGTTCATTGACTGCCATTACCATGTGAAGGTCAAAGACTAGGGGTAGGCAATGAAACAGAGATCACTTGGGACGCCAGACGGGAAACGCTCGACTTTCAGCCTTGATGAACAGGCATGGGCAGCGCTGGATATTCTGGCGGCAGATGAGGGCATGTCTAGCAAGGCATGGGGAGAGCGAGCGCTACTGCAGGCAGCGGGCGAGAAGAACATGACCGCTGCCTTGCGTGCGGCAATCATGGAGGGGATTCTTGCCCGCAGCATTTTACAAGAGCGTGCGGAATTGGCTCATGACACAAGTGCAATCGGAATGGAGCTGTCCGGGCAGTGCGGGGACGAAGACTTTAATGACGATCTGTCAGCCGCAACGGTGGAGTTCACTTTTCAGGGGATGGGCTTTGAACTCAAGAGCGGCCTGAATGAAAACGGACAAGTTTGTTTCTGGATACGTGACAACGTCAGGGGCGGCACTCACCTGATCATTCCAACGCCTTTCACTGCAGATCAGTGGCAAGAGGCTTCTGGCACATGAAGGACGTTTACATGGGGCAACACGCTACCGTCATGCTTCTGGAAAGGGCGCTCCTCAAGCTGGATCGCTATCCGCGCGTCAACTTGAACTTGATGCTATCGGACATGAGGCGGGACAGGTATCCGCAATTGCCAGAGCTGGCATACCTGAAGGTGAACAAGAGGGTTTACTACGCCAAGTCGCATGTTATCGCTTGGTTCAAACAGGTATACCGAGAAGTATCCACAGAAGCCCCTGCCCGCTACCCGGTCGAGATCACGCTTGATACGGCGGGGCACCGGGCTGAGGCTTTGAGCCGGGCCTTGAAAGCAGCATAACGAGGGGATGTCCCCTGCAACACGAAAGAAGCAACATGCAGCAAATTAGCCTTGAACAAACCGCCACCTATCTGGAATCCGCAACGGTGGAGCAGTCCATTGATACCGGGCATGCCATCATCCATGTCGGCACAAGTGAGGCGGGCCACCGGTTTGTCTTGGTCAACGATGCGCAGGGAAACACCATGTTGACCGAATCCCTGTAATCCAAAAACAAAGCCCCCGGCCTAGACCGGGGGCAAATACGTAAATGCACATGGATTATACCCGATTCAGATTTGAAGCTGTCGTTGACTGGATCAAGGTAGAAGCACGCAAAGCAGACGGCAGCTTGCATTCCCCCACTATCTACGACCCGGCAAGCTGGGCAGTAGTTGAACGCCAACGACATGGAGAGGAGATTGTCCGAGTCCTGGCCATCGAAGTTTCTGTTGATGCCTACAGCAACCCGGGGCATGACAATCCGGCAAGCCTTGAAGACCTGCAAGAGCTGGCATTCCGGTTTGGGCATCTGATGACATCGCCACCCAGCCAGAATTACCGCTTTGCAGGGGCAAGCAAAGGACTGACAGAGGGGGCCGCGAGTGGGCACGCAATCCGAAACGGCTTGCGACGGGGGAAGACTCTGCTGATTGGCAGCCAGCGAAACTATATGGGCCGGGCCGCTGATCCCGTAAGCGCCCGTATCTATGTCAAGACAACGGACAGGAAGGCCCGGCTCCCTGTTGCTCTACACCGGGCACGGACAGAGCGCACGCTGACCGGATCAGGCTTGCCAGTCGAGTTATGGAAGGACTGGAAGGCATACAAGTTTGAAAGCATGGGGACAATGAAGTCCGGGCTTTTCCATCATCGCAGGCTGTCAGATTGCGATGGCCTACCGGCAAGATTGACCGCACGCATGAGAGCGCCCGCAGAACGTAGAGAGAGACGAGACAGTGGCCGAAGCAGACGGATGCACAGCCCCATGACAGAGGCTGACGGCGAGCTATACGAAGCCATCAGAAACGCGCTGAAGAAGCTGACGCGGGCCATGCGTGTGGGCGGGTTTTCGGTCAGAACCGATCAAAAACACATTGCGGCACAAGGGGAAGATTCGCTTCCCTAACTATACACAATAAGTAGAAGTTACTTCACGAGCAGAGACCGAAGTCCTAGAGAATTGAGGCGACCCCGGTATCCCATCGTTAGAAATTTTTTGGGCGAATGCATTTCTTGTATGCACAGCCAGAGGAGGCCCGGCAACCCAACAGAGAAGGAAGAAGCATGAGCAGCACACGAGATGAGATTTATGCAGAACTGGAAGAGATCACGGCAGGACTTTTGCTGTCGGTGGATGAGGTAGGGCCGCTGGTGTTTGATGACCTCCCCGAACCGACCGAGCCGGAAGACACCGAGGCAGCGGCTCACATTGCCGCCCTAGTGGGGGCATACAAGCTTGCCCACGCCCCAGCCCAGCGCATCACGATCCGTATCAAGGCACGGACGCTGGCAGCCATCAAGGCACTGGCAAAGGCCCGGGGAAAGGGCTACCAGACCATGATCAACAAGCTTCTTGACGAGGCACTGGCGGCACGGTCAAAGAGCGCCGCATAACGCCCCGGCACGGCCCTACCTTCAGAGACCGGGCCGTACCCACTTCCACTAAATAAAGAGAGCCTAACTCAGATCAGGCAGCTTGCCGCACTCACATGCGGCAAGCGCCTCACCCAAGAGGTCAAGCACCCGGCATCGGTCAGACCAGTGCGAAAACCTTGCATAGCGCCCGGTAGTCTTTGCATCTGGACGAGCATGAGCCAATACAAAGGCAACCATCTCCCGCTCTACGCCCAGTTCTTCAAGGCGGGTCGCAACAGTGCGGCGAAGGTCATAGAGCGTCCACTTGCCACCCGGCAGGTTGTAGAGGTCAAATTCCTTGCGCGCCCTACGGCTGGCCATGCGCTTTGCGAGCCTTGCCGCGTAGGCATTATCGGACTCGTCCGGCTCACGGTAAAACTGACGGGTTGAAATGTCGCACCCTACATTTGTTCGTAAAATGGGAGCATTTTCCTTTCGGGGAGCAGGGAATACAAAGTCACCCTTCTGAATCGCCTGCATTGCTTCAAGTTGCCGAAGCGCAAAATCACTTAAATGGACATGGTGCATGCGACTCTTCTTCATACTCCCGGCAGGAAAGACAGCCAGCCGCTGATTCATGTCAATCCACTTCCAGCGTAGCCGCGTTGCCTCGCTAGACCGAACGCCGGTAGCAAGCATGAATCGCATCAAATGCACGCCCGTAATTGCTTGGGAAGAAATCGGCAAAATGCCATGCAGAAGCGTTACCAGCTCCGGGAACTGCAATGACCGACCAGACAGCCCCCCTTCCAGATCATCTTCAGCAATCTCCCCTCCGTTTTTCTGTAGATACTCTTCAATGGAAAAGTTTTCAGGACGCTGGTCTTCCCTGATAGCACGCTTGGTCTTGGGAACCGTAAGGCGAGTCAGGGAATGTTCGTCTGACACGTATTCCCGCTCAACACCCCAAGCCACAACTTGGCGAAGCAAGCTCAAAGCCTTTCTTGCGGTATGCTCTTTCCCTTCCCGCACAAGTTCGCCATAGCGCAACAAAACGGACTGACGGTCAGCTTGATCGATCAACTTTGGGCCAATCGCCGGGGAGATATGGCACTGCCATTGGGAATGGCGGCAATCCTGCCAATGACGCTCAAGGGTGACACCATGATCGTTGAACCATGCCGCGTAGAGATCATCCATTGTCATGTTCGATTCAGGCTCATGCAGGGAAAGCGCCTCCCGTTTCCGGCTGGCCACCCCGGCAATAACCTCTCGGGAGGGATCTTTCCCATCGGCCCGAAAACGGCGCAACTCGTCAGCGGTAGAGCGCGCCGAAGCTAACGTTTTGTCAGGGTAGCTTCCCAAGCCTACCTTCTTAATCTTCCCTTCCGTGCGGTAACGAAAAAGCCAATCCTTTGAACCATTTGGCCTCACCCGTAAGGTAAGACCGTCCCCATCACTCACCAAATATTCTTTCTCGGCAGGCTTCAGGTTTTTGATTGCATTATCTGTCAGATTATTGCGCGACACGTTCAGCTCATTTCGAACAAAGCAAGTAAAAAAGCCCCCAAGGGGACACACTAGGGGACACAAATATGGGTGCTTGCATGATAACGAATGAGATATAACGAGACAAGAAACCAATATAAACCATTGATTTCCAGATAGTTTGAAGACAGTTAGAGAAAATATGAAATAGGATGAGACAAGTAAAATTCAGTTTCCGAAGCTGAAGGTCACAGGTTCGATCCCTGTCGGGTGCGCCACTTCCCCCTCAAGCAAAAAACCCTGTTTCACCCAGAAAATCAATCCCTTACAGTCAGATCGTTTTACAACTGACTCCATAAACACGGTTGCACGATTGATTGACTTCACTCGCAGCGACGGCTGTTATGGCCCCTCCGCAAGACTAGCGCTGATCTCATAGAACTATACGACAAGCGGGAAGAAATATTTAGCTTCTGTTCAAGTGTGCCAAAAGAAGCAGAAAAGCGGGCACGTAAAGAGGCTGTACGACTTGATCGTGAGAGGGAGAAGGCTAGAGGCCCCCGGTGTTAGGGTAGTTGTCGTGTCTTCAGATCGAATCAATTCATCTTCCGGGGGCGGAGAAAGAACCCTGCAATGGCGCACTACTCACCCGAATGCCGGGAGGCCTTGCTGAAGAAGTTGTTACCGCCCTCCAATATGACCGTGGCTGAACTGGCCCGACAGGAAGGCGTTTCCGAGCAGACTCTAAAGCCGTGGGCTGGGAAGCGTATGAACAGGAAAGCGGAGAACGGGCTGCGGTACTGTTACAGCGCAGTGTGATCCGGGAAGGCTGCGTACGACAACCCTTGGTATTGCACTCGGACAACGGTGCGCCAATGAAGTCGTCGACACTGCTGGCCAAGATGTACGAGCTCGGGGTGACGCCCTCGCGAGGTCGACCGAGGGTCAGCAATGACAATCCATACTCGGAATCGTTGTTCCGCACGATGAAGTACTGCCCACAATGGCCGCGGGATGGCTTTGCCGACCTGGATGCCGCCCGCGTGTGGGTGCGACACTTCATCCACTGGTACAACCATGAGCACCGACACAGCCGGATCCGTTTCGTGACTCCGGCAGAGCGCCATCAAGGCAAGGACGCGGCATTACTGGCTAAACGACATACGGTGTATCTGCAAGCCTGGCAACGGCATCCGGAGCGCTGGGCCGGCAAGACGCGAGACTGGACTCCAATCGGAGACGTTACGCTGAATCCGGAGCGGAAAGAAATGCCAGAGTCAGCCGTGGCCTAAAACAGGTTTACGCGACAACTACCTTGAAAAATGCCGACAATCTGCAAATCAAACCCTACCAACGACACATGAAAGTGAGACAGCCCACCACCGGCCACTCATACACATGCGACAGCTAGGCATCACTTCAGACCAAGTGATGCATTAAAACTTAAATTGGCAATATTAGCACAATTTACTATTCGAACAGCATCAACACGACCGAGTTACGAGTATCAATCACTCACACAATCGGCAAAAATTGACTTTATTCTTTTATTTTCAAAAGCTTAAAAACAAATCCCAGCAAAACTGGACAAGTACTAGTCAGCAGTACTCAATTATCACGTTCCACTAACTGGTGGAACTCACCAGTTAGTGAGTAATTGCCTTATAATGCTTAACATGACCGCACAAATACACTCAGGGGTTCGTGTGCACTTCTCAGGCCACGAAACCTTCCCGCTTAGACAGATGTGGCTAAAAAAAGCTTTTGACCAAGCCACAAGTGGAGGAAGCATTCCTAAAGCTACCTTTTCGGACGCGAACTCCATCGCGGCCTTTGGGGTAGGCAAAAATATGGTGGCTTCTATCAAACATTGGGCGCTAGCGTGTGGCCTAATGACCGAAGCAGGTCCAGATGAGTTCAGGATTAGCAAGCTCGCAGCCGAAATCCTTCAAGATGGAGGATTGGACCCATATGCGGAAAATCCAGCGACCGCGTGGCTCGTACACTGGCAACTCGCCGGAAAATGCATCCGATCTACAACATGGTATTGGCTGTTCAACCATGTGACTGCCCCTACCTTCACCCGCCAAGAGCTCGAGGAACCCTTAGCTCACTACGCGCGTAAGATTGATCCAAAGCACAGGCTCTCGACCTCGACTATTTCACGTGACGTAGAAACGTGCCTGCGAAGTTACGCACCACGGACTACAGGAGGCTCTCCGGAAGATTTCGCCGAGCCCTTACTTGGAGAATTGGGGCTACTACAAGAGGTCCACAAAGGCCAATACGCCTTCCGTCGGGGAACTAAGTCATCGCTACATGATGGTGTCTTCGCCTATGCCTTGGTTGACTTCTGGAATCGCCAAGCCGATGGGCAAAGCTCGCTGGCATTTGAGACTGTAGCGTACGCAGAAGGCTCCCCAGGACGTGTTTTCAAACTTGATGAAGAGTCAATTGCCCAGCGGTTGATTGGACTCTCTGATTTCACCGGTGGAAAGATCGCTTGGACCGATTCTGCGGGCCTGCGGCAAGTTCACCGCAAGCCAATGTCAAAAGAAGACCACAAAGAACTAATCAGACGTGCTTATGACTGACACGAAGAAACAGGTGCTCGCGGATATCGTCCAAATTTCGCGCCAATACCAACGGTCCATCCGACTCGACGCGGACATTGGCCGTGCCGACGCACTAACCGGCTATATATGCCATGCGACAGCGGCTTCGGTCGTCGATGGAATGTGCAAACAGCTTGCGAACACCAATCAACGCAGCTTCACTTGGACAGGACCTTTCGGCGGAGGAAAATCGTCGCTGGCCGTAGCGTTGGCTAGCGCGCTGCATTCCGACAAAACCCTCCGGGCTCTTGCACGCGAAACCCTACACTTGGATTCCAAGTCTGCTTTTGACAAAGCTTTCCCAGTTAATACGGGCTGGATGCTCGTACCAGTGGTAGGTCGTCGCGGAAGCGTTGTCGCTGAACTTGAAGCCTCCATCAGGCGAGCACAAGGTAAGAGCTTAGATGCCCGTAACAAGCCGAGTGCTCAAAGTGTCATCGCTGAACTTCTCCAAGAAGCTAAGGACCGACCACAAGACGGCGTATTGGTCATCATCGATGAGATGGGCAAGTTCCTAGAGGCCTCCGCATTGGGCTCAGGAGACGATGTCTACTTCTTCCAAGAGCTTGCCGAAGCTGCCGCACGCTCGGAAGGCCGCTTGGTCGTTGTGGGAGTACTACACCAATCTTTCGCCCAGTATTCGGCCCGGCTCGGCATTGATACCCGCGATGATTGGGCAAAAATTCAAGGACGATTCGTCGACCTCCCCTTTGTCGCAGCGAGTGATGAGGTCGTAGAGCTCATTGGACGAGCGATCGAAGCCAAGTCACGACCGGACCAGATGCTCAACGCATCCCGGTCCATTGCAGACGCCATTCGTTCCCGCCGGCCCGCCGTGGGAAAAAATTTTGCTAAAGCGCTCTCCGCCTGCTGGCCTCTGCACCCGGCAATGGCAGCGCTGTTAGGCCCGATATCCAAGCGACAGTTCGGCCAAAATGAGCGCAGTACCTTCGGGTTCTTATCATCAGTAGAGCCACATGGTTTCCGCTCTTATTTAGACTCGACAGCCGTTACCCAATACTCATGGTACACGCCGGGAGATTACTGGAACTACCTGCGGGCAAACTTGGAGCCCGCAATCCTCGCTTCCCCTGATGGCCATCGCTGGTCGCAAGCTGTAGAGGCCGTCGAGCGAGCCGAAGCGAAATCAGATGATTCCCTTCTTGTCGCCCTGATAAAAAATATTGCCGTGATCGACCTCTTTCGCAATGGCTCAGGCCTAGCAGCCGATGCGACGGTCCTTGGGGCTCTCTTCCATGACAAAAGTCGCGACAAGCTCGACGCCGCACTCCAAAAACTCTCGGCTCTGAAAGTCGCAATCTACAAAAGCTACACGGGAGCTTGGTCAATATTCGAAGGTAGCGACTTTGATATCGACGCTGCAATAGCCCAGGCCTTGGCAAGCACGCCAGGCATCGATTTTGGGCGCCTCTCTCAACTCATGGGACTACATCCAGTCGTAGCCAAGCGTCACTACCATGAAAAGGGCTCAATGCGATGGATGGAATTATTGCTATGCAGCATTGAGCAAGCTGAAAAGCTAGTTGCGAACTACCAACCCCACAAGGGCGAGTTCGGCGTGTTCGTCCTAGCATTGCCTAGCCGCGGCATGAGTCTGAGCGAGGCCCGAAATCGTGCACAGCTTAGCTCCAAACTTCGCCCGTGGCCAATCATGGTGGGCATCCCGACAAACCATTCTCGCATTGCCGAACTGTCTGCCGAGCTAGTTGCTTTAGAGCAAGTCAAAGATCGTCACGAACTCTCCGGGGATGCCGTCGCCCGCCGTGAGGTCTATGCGCGCTTGGCTGCGACTCGGGCCGAACTAGAAGACCAGCTCCAAGCCGCGGTGTCGTTGGCAAACTGGCATGATGGTAGTGATCAAATCATCGAGCCAGGTACAAAGCTGTCGCCTGTGGCCTCTGAACTCGCTGACGCTCTATTCAGCTCCTGCCCTCCTGTTTGGAGCGAGCTGGTCAACCGCGACAGTATTTCTAGCAACAGCGTCAAGGCTCGCCGCGACCTGCTGCATGCGATGATTAGCTCAGAGGACCGAGAAGCTCTGGGCTTCGAAGGCTTCCCCGCCGAGCGCGGACTCTACGAGACCCTGCTTAAGAGCACGGAGCTACATCGGCAAGACACAATGGGTGTCTGGCGCTGTCAAGCGCCGGGCGATGGTATGGCGGAAGGGTTTGCCGACCTATGGCAAGCAACTCAGAACCTATTCTCTGATGCCAGCTCCCGAGTCAGTGCAGACTCAATCTACAAATTATGGAGTGCCCCGCCCTTTGGGATAAAGCAAGGCATCCAGCCAGTGGTCTTGACAGCTTTCCTGCTAGCCCACAAAGCAAATATCGCCGTTTACAAAGACGGGATGTTCGTACCGCGGCTCACCGATGCCGACATTGATGAGTGCCTGCAAGATCCCCGCCGCTTCTCTCTGCGCTGGGTAGCCATCGACGAAGATAAAAGCCGTATCCTCGAAGGCATCGCCACACTGTTGGCTGAAATCGGCGAGAGTTCTGGAGCCGCCGATCCACTGGAGGCTGCCCGCGGCCTCGTCGCCATGGTCTTCAACCTACCAGAGTGGACTCGCAGGACGCAGCGTCTCGGCGAAACGGCCAAGGCAATGCGCGACATGCTATTAAAGGCCAGCGACCCACACAAGGTGCTGTTCGTCGACTTAGCATCGCTTCTGAACGCCGAGGATGGTAAGTCCTACGTGAATGCCTTGCGTGCACCACTGCAGGAGCTTGCTGGTGCCTATGGAAAGATGTTGGCCGCGATTGAAGCCAAGATGCTCGAAGCCCTCAATGCATCCCGTGAGGACTTGGAGTCTCTGCGCGAACGCGCAAAAGCAGTCGCCGGAGTTTCAGGCGATCTGCGGCTTGATGCCTTCGCGACGCGCCTTTCTGGGCTCAATGGGAGCCGCACATCGCTAGAAGGTATTCTGAGCCTTGCCGCCGAGAAGCCACCACGTGAATGGGTAGACCGGCACATTGACGCAGTGAACTTAGAACTGGCTAAATTCGCTCGTCGCTTCCGCGAGGCTGAGGCATTCGTCGCCGTTCAAGGCCGCAAGGCACACAGCGAGGCTATCGCTGTAGTCATTGGCACAGGCTCAGATACTAAGACGATCTCTCGCTCCTTCTCGATCGACGAGCGCCACCGCAAGACGGTGGAATCTAAAGCAGAAGAGATCACCTCCCTGCTCGCAGGCCAAGGACTTGGAACTGAAGTGCTACTAGCAATTCTCGCCAAGGCGGGGATGAAGCTAGCATCGAACGACAAGGAGACTTCGAATGACTGATCGGCACGTCTTGGGGTTATCAGGCGGCAAGGATAGTGCAGCCCTAGCAGTCTATATGCGCGATCACCATCCAGAGCTGGATATTGACTATTTTTTTACCGACACCGGCGAAGAGCTACCTGAGGTTTACGAGTTCTTGGGGCGCCTCGAAGGTTACTTGGGCAAGCCGATCGCCAGGCTCAACCCTCGACGCGACTTCCAGTTCTGGCTGCGTGAATACAACCATTTTCTACCCAGCCCGCAGACGCGATGGTGCACCCGTATGCTCAAGCTTGCTCCGTTTGAGCAATGGGTGCGACCATGGCTTGCCGCTGGCGACAAAGTGAGCTCCTATGTAGCGATACGAGCTGATGAGGATTATCGAGAAGGCTATTCGTCAAAGGCGGATAACCTTTTAGTGAAACTGCCATTTCGCGAAGCGGGCATCGACAAAGCCGGCGTGATCGACATCTTGGAAAACTCAGGCGTTGGATACCCTAAGTATTACGAATGGCGTTCGCGCAGCGGTTGCACATTCTGCTTCTTCCAGCAGAAGATCGAATGGGTCCGCCTGAGGGACAAGCACCCAGAGGCCTATGAGGCCGCAAAGGCATTGGAGAAGGATGCCTTGGAGCATGGCTCTCCGTTCACATGGTCGAAGGGCGAATCGCTTAGCGATATGGAACAGCCAGCGCGCGTGGCCGAGATCAAGGCAGAATATGAAATCCGCCGGGCACGCTTGCGCAAGAGCATCCCCATCAACCCGCTTCGGCCTGTGAAGGTCTGTCCGGATGACATCGACGACATCTACGGGGTGGATGAGGGCAACGGCTCCTGCGCCGTCTGCCACAAATAGCCTCATCGAATGCTGGATCTAGGCCAAAAGTGGCCTAGATCTGTCGAGCCTCAACCTTGACCAGGTCAGCGAACCTCGCTACTAAATCAATGTGCTTTCTTAGTCGAGTCTCAATTTGGGCTCGATCCCACCAATTGGTCCAGATTCCGCGCTTCGCCAAAGCAGAAAGATGCTCGACAAGCGAGCTCGCTGGCTGCGGGAATGCGATCAGAAAGTATCCATTAGCCTCGTGCCCTTCAACAGTATCCCTGATATCTTGAACCTTCGATTTCCCAACGGAAGGGTTCCGGGCTTTTACCTGAACTACGACATTCAGGGCCTTTGCCGGTGTTGGAACACCAGTCTCAACAGGGACCGAGTCTTCGCCCATCAAACCGTCACCGACGGGAACAACCCAGCGCGCCATGAAGTCCCTGCCGCCATCTCTCTCATTTGTAGGGCTGGCTTGTCTGACCCACATGACCCCCGGTTCTCTTTCTAGAAGCGCGTAGATCAGATCCTCAAACTTCGCGCCGTCGATCTTCTTCGGCCACTGAAACGCGTAGTCTGCGGCGAAGACTGCATTCTCTTTAGCTCTACGTTCAAGGAATTTGGTTCGCTCCGCCTCGAATTGCCGAAGGCCACATTCACCCTCTACAGCCACCAGTGTTTGCCCACCCAAAAAAACGCAATGGGACTCGAGCGGGATTGCGACGATTGCCAGGTCACACGAAGAAGAGCTCACACCACGCCACGGAACTTGATTACTATCCTCAATTGACCGGAGATATTTGAGACCCGTTGACAAGATCCTCTTTGGAATCGCGTTCTTCAATCCGCCAGCCAGAATCGATATTCGACTCCGGCTCTCAGTTGATGTTGGCTCATAAGCGAGAAGAGAGCGACGCAAGGCAATCATGCATTCGACCGGGAAGACGGCAACGCTGATCCTCCCTCGATGTGATTTTGCATAGATCCAGTCAGGGCATTCTCTCCTACCCGCCATATCGCCGAAATCTTTGAACTCGCCGGCTGCGTTTAGCCGCTCGACGATCTCTTCGGCCTCACCGGCTTGATCTTTCCACTTGGCGTTTGGATATTTGATGTCTGCCCAGCCCAGTACGTCATCGAGAACGTGGTAAGCATGAGATGCATGGGCAAGCAGTCGCTCCTTCGCAGTGCTATTGTCGTTGAAGTCGCCAATCTGTTCAAAGACCAACCATCTGGCGTAAATCTCCCCTTCAATCCCTGCAAAGCCAGCTTCGTTGATCAATATCGGAGACGCTGCACCAGAAGCGCGCATGACGCAGGCCCAGAGCAACGAAAACACGTCATGGACATCAGTTCGTCCGCCGCATCCATCCAATTGGTATGAGTTTGTCCTGACGTAGCCAAAGATCATGCTGCCATGCGCCGATGTCTCCTCCGCTATTACGAAAGGATCATGCCGCTCTTGCGCACATGGCTGACTCATCACGATACCGTGCAGCTTTTGCGTAAGGTTACCACCAGTAGTCAAAAGGCCTCCTTAATGCGCCGCAGCAGGAGCGCCTAGCTCCTGAAGGAATTCAGTGAGCTCAGCATAGTTGTCTTGTTTGCTGACGGTAATCAATTGGATCTTGAAGTCCTTGAACCACCGGTCACGCTCAACCTGGGTCACATCCTCTGTCGCCATCAAGGCATAGTGGGTTGGTCCGGCGTTAGGTGAAAACGAGTCGGCGATATAGCTCAGAAGCAGTGAAATCTCTGGATCGGTCATTGATGCACCGACAAAGATAAACGTGAACATCGTGAACATGGCGGACAGCAGGCTCTGATACGCTCGCTGTCCGAACAACAGATTTCGATAGTCCACATCCGTCAAGATGATCTGATTGCCTAGCTTTGTCGCGTCCCCATGAGCCTTAAGAATGAAAAATTCGCGCCGTGACAATCTGCGCTGAACTTCACCAGTATCGGTGAATGAACACACGGAAACGTCGTCATTACGCTTCCGGAAAGCGCGTTCGAGTAAGGTGTCGTAGTTCGTCGTCAGAACGAACTGGAGCTTGTCGAGCGTAACCAAGGCTTCATGCAAAGCCGTTGGTGTTGGCTTGGGTGCAATGAATGTTTCTTCTATGAACTGATCAAAGTGGCTTCGGAGGTCATCTTTGAGTCCCGACGCCACCATCAGAAATTTGTCAGGCCGAGTCGCCAGCGCGCGATATTCCGCCTCTCGTTCAGCAGTGATTACCCTATGCGCAACAGCTGCATCGATCATCTTAGTGAGCAACTCGCCCCACAGTGGCAATCCCGCACCCTTCGAGGCACCCGCGCCGACCAATACAACGCAACGTCCAGAATCATAAGCTTGTCGAAGCGCCTCTGGGATTTTCGTTGGATCAAAAGCCATATCGAAACTCCATTAAAGGCAATAGGCTCGAAGCGAAGTGTTTCGAGTCTTCAAATTGGCGTGAGTCGCCCCTTGGGCACGGAAGGCCATGATATAGTCATACAGAGACTTGTTTAGGCGGAGCTGCTTAGCGGTGCCTTCCGCCCGCAACAAATCCTCCGGCTTGCCTGTGTATTTCCTGCGCAAGTCATCGAACTCGGTGAAGCTTTCGGCCAAGTCATCAGCGTTGACTTCAAGTCCTGCGGTCTGCTGCTGAATGATCAACCATACCAAATCAACGAACAACCACTTTTGGGTGATGCGACGCTTCAATTGCGCATCTACCTCGGCAAGAACAGTCAAAGCCTCATTCACCGCTGATGAAAAGGCCAACAGCTCTGGCCCTTGGTCTGGACCGAACTCGAGGATCATCTTCTTGAGGTCTGGGGCCTTAATGTTCTTCAAACCTTTGTATGCAGCCATCGCAAAGACGTGAGTAACATAGTCCTGGCGCTTATATCTCGTGTCCGGAATCTTGGTCGACTCAAAGAAAGCATGGCCGGTTGCAATTGAATCAATGATGTGGCGAGCCGGGGCCAACATGGCATTGCGAAGCTCCGCAGGGTTTAATGCGACGCCAAGCTGCAATCGAGCGAAGAGATTTGTTATCTCATCGTTGTCGGCGGATGTAATTTCAGCAACGCTGACCTGGAAAGCGTCGAACTGAGCGCGCAAGCTCTCGTGGAGTTGAGAGAATTTGAGCCCATGAATCGGATAACCACCAATAGCTGGAAGAGGATCCGGATGGTGGAGTGCGAAGTCTCCGGCTCTGAACTCCCAGATAGCACGGATCCGCTGCTGCCCATCAACTGCGTCGTGCTTGTGGGCACCATTGGCGGGCAGTTTGCGCAAATAGACCTTAGGTATATCCATCCCACGAAGGATGGAGTCAATTAGAAGGATTTTCCTTGGGTCTTTCCATGCAGCGCCTCGCTGCCAGGTCGGATTTAGGTTGATACTTGGACGGTCCAAAACCAGCTTGGAAATAGGCCAGTTGTGTTGCGTGATCTTCATGCCCTTCCTTTATTCATTTTGCATTTTACGGTGAGCTCAAATCTGTGCGCTGTTGTCAGTCGCAATGGCGGCCACCGCAGCTTCGATGTCTTGATCGGACAGGAACGGGGCTTGTGCATAGACCAGTCCCTGCTCCCCGTTGAGCTTGGCGGCCAGGTGGCCTCGCCCTAAGAGCAGTTCGGCCCCCGGACGATCGAGCGCAATCTTAGAGGTAGCTTCGCTGGAGACTTTCAGAATCAAGCGATTGCCGAGATTCTCGCGCAATTGCATTGGCATTACGTCCTTATCTGGCCGTTGGGCAGCGAAGATTAAATGGATTCCAGCAGCCCGAGCTTTAACACTCAGCCGCTGGACGGCCGCACTAACAGCGCTCTTATATTCGTCATCAAGCATCCAATCAGCAAACTCATCATGAACTAAAAAGATCATCGGCAATCGGTCTTCGACGGCTGCCTTAGCGTTGTAGGTCGCAAGATCCCTAGCCCGAGCAGGAGAGAAAAGCCGATATCGATTTTCCATCTCCTCAACCAATGCGGTCAGAACCTCCATCGAGCGCTCTCTGGTCGTGATGATTGGCTCACGCATGTGCGGTAGGTCTTCCAAAGCGGCATAGTCGACGCCCATCTTGGGATCAATCAGAATTATCTGTGCCAAGTGTTTGGAGTTGGTTGCAGCAATATCCAAGAGTAATGCTTGAATCAGCACAGACTTGCCGCTGCCAGTTGCTCCTGCAACCAAGGAGTGCGGCTCGTGCGACTGCAACCCACCGAACTCCTTACCGAGATTCAAATACAAGAGAGCCCCGTTGACTTCCTGCAAGCCCAATATGAATGAGGTGTTAACACCTGCGGCGTTGCGATTAAGCTCACGCCGAGCCCAGAGACCCCACATCGAGACAGATTGGCGCTTTTCACCGGCAATGGTCACCACGATTTCACCCGGCTTGGGCTGAACCGTAACGAGATTGATGGCATGAGTCGTCAGAAGCTGAGTGCGCTTTGCCTCGATGTCTTCCACTCGCAGCTTGTCGGAACCTGCCAAACGAACTAAACAGCCATTGGGCGTCAATCGCGTGCCAAGCAATGCAGCTTGCAAGCCATATCCATTGAGAGCTGTTTTCAGCTTGCGCGTCGTCTCCTCGGCCCACGCCTCACGCTCGTCGACGGCAGATGAACCGTCGGCCATTTTCGTTTGAACCAGGGCGCTAAGGTTCAAGCCAGCACTGGAAAGCACTTGCAGGTTGGATGGCGAGGGCGCGTCCTCCATCGCCTCTACAATTGAAGGTTCCACCACTGCAGCCTTACTGCTGGGAACTTCCACGGCTAGCACCTCGTCCACAATCTCGGCAATCGGTGCAAGTTGCTCCATCATGGCAGTCCACGCGACCCGAGGAGCCGGAAGTTTAACCTCAGAGGAGCTCCACGGGTGATCTAGACCAAGACGCGAGCGCAGCAGGGCCGGATCGGACTCACTGGCATAGCCACAGATCAATTCGCGCAGTTCTCCGCGCTCGAAGACTTCTTGAAGGGCTTGCAGGTCACCGGTATCTGAGATAGCAATTTGTTCCGAAGCAGGCTGAGTGGCACCTGGCTCCGCCGAATGGACGAACACATGAGAATACCCGCGCAAGGAAATGCCTGCCTCACCGTCGCGAATCTTGGCCCTGGCTCGTTCCAGCAACGGAGTACATCCTGGGGGAATGTCCGCATCCAAAAGCATGTCGGCAAGACGCGCGAGCCACACGTCGCGGTCCAAACGACCAGGGTCTCCAAACAGGGCCGCTTGAAAGGTCGACAAAGTCGCCAGAAGCTGGGCCTTCGATGAGCGCTTGGCATCTGCAGCACTGAGGTGCGAGACATATTTGGATTCGACGATCGCAATATGCAACCGTGGGCCATCTTCGCCCTCTTCCACGCATAGGCCAAGGATGTCGGCAATGCGGCTCTCTTTTTGGGACAGCCAATCAGCGTAATCGTCGAGTAAGAAGAAGACGCGGAAAGCCTGTCGATTCCCGGTCAGGGATTTGAACTCCTGTTCAAGTAAATGACGGCTGAGAACCAAGCCTATCATCTCGCCTGCAGAGATACCCCGCTTGGCAGCCCGAAGAACGATATCACCCGAGATGGACAAGGCATCTCTCTTCATCCGGTCAGCCAGAGCTGCCATTTGATCCGCATCCAGTGGTAGAGCCAGTCCCTCGAGACGACGTTTAACCAAGACTACAAGCAAGCGCAGTTCTGAAGTAGAACTTACGATCATATTACGACCATTGGTGCTCGCTCTGCGGTAGCGGACGACAGTCACCTTGTTGGCTTGAAGCTGCCGTTTGTCGAGCAGCTCGTCGTAGGTGGCAACCCACTCGGCCAAACCATGGGCATCGTCAAGCACTCCTCTAATCGCCTCATCTTGCAACGAGATTTGTCGCGCAGGCAGAAAACGGACATTGGCGGGCGGATCGGCCCGGCGAACGACAGCTCCAACTGCTCCGACATACTCCCAACCAGATGCGGTCTGCCTCGGGCAAGTCAGGAACGTAGTTGATTTAAGCTCGTTCTCCCCTGAGACACTACGGTAGGACCAACGCGAAGGCGCGTGTTCCAAGGTCGGTCGTTCGTTCGTCCAATCCACTTGGACCCATTCAACGGCTGCTGTACGGGAAACCACGTCATGCAAGAAAGCGACATCAAACGAGCGGAATTCGTTTGCCGATCGAGCCGGAGTAGCCGACGGAGGGATCACCGAAATTCGTAGCTTGGACATGAAATTGTCCGAGGTCTCACTCACGACCGGAAGGTCAGGGTCATCTCCCGATTTGTTAACCAGTTCTGTATAGACCCGACGCAGCTTAGCTTGGTCTCTGTGGCGAACAGAGACATTGCACTGAAAATCGGCTTCTGTATTCAAATTGGAGAGCTCGCGAACTGCGGCAAGCGGTAGCTCGGCAGCATCTGCGTTGTAGAGCAAGACGCTTAGGTTCGCCCCCTCGTGGGGCTGCAAACCGACATACCTTTCAAGCAATTCCCTTACTTGCTTCGCCGCCGCAGCAGGATCGACGTCAGAAAATTGGTCCTCAGTGCCACGCTCTGGGGATTCAAGCAAACTGTAACCGTTAACCGTGCTGGTCTCCGAAACAAGATACGGGGTTGCACCACGCATCACGACACCAATTTCGGGATAGAATGGATGAGCGAGCTCTTCGGAAAATTCACGGAAGAAAATACCGCGGTCCCCAAACAAGATATCCTTGCCACCAAGCATATGAGTTACCAGACCGGCAACTCGCCTGGTTTTGACGGCCAGAGCCTTCATGCGCTCAGGATGCCAAGGCGGAATAATCAGACAAGGCTGAGCGCCAGAAAGCCTGACGGTCCCGATCGAAAGCACCTCAGATACCAAATTGGCGCGACAAATATCACCTCGCGCATGCACCAACAAGGTTCTTAGCAGAGTCCCAAAGGATTCAGCCTGCTTCAGGACAGCCACACCATGCAGGCCATAGGAAATGAAGTCGTCCAAAGCCTCTATGTAATCTTTTTCGAAAACATTCCAAGCGGTACGGATTTCGTTTCGTTGCTCCTCGGAAAGGCGACCATCTGCCGCCAGCTCGTCGATACGGCGTTTGATCTCAGCACGCAGGCTACGGAGCTTGTTCGGTGGAGGCACAAGAGAGCCGGCGTCGCGCGAATAACTCGCTTCCAAAGAAGAGGTATCCAGAAGGGAGACGCTTTGCACCCCACCCTTCTTGCTAACGAGACGGCGAGGTACCTCGGTGCATCCGACTGCCCCTTTTTCCTTAAGCCGAGCCATGTCAGCAGCCAAAGACAAACCGATCGACTCTGGACGATACGACCAAAGAAGCTGGGTCTTGTCCAATATCTCTGTCGCGGCCCCCTTGTGCTCGATCAAAGCGACCTCAAACTTGATCTGGAGGGCCTGCTTGGCGAGGGATGAAGAAATTTTCAGCTTGTCGCCGCGAATCTCCTTTTCTTTTGCAATAAACGCCGGGTGCTCGAACAACGGATCAGGCAGACTGCCGGACCCCATGCGCTCGATGACCCACTCAACCTTGTTTCCCATGAGCTCCTTCAAGCCTCGGTGCATCACAGAGAAATAGGCACCCGCGTCTCGGTTGAAACGCTCACGCCACTCGGTGCGCCCCTTGGAAACCGTCAACCGAAGGACGCGCTCGCCTTTCGGCTCATCCGTCCCCGCGACCAGGCGTTGGGCAGCCGTCGCAAAGCCTTCTAGAAAGTCGTGGCAATCAATCGGCTTACCAAAGATCGCTTTTTCCCACCTTGAAAGTAACTTGGGAACGTGCTCGATGTAGCGGCGATGCAGCTCAAAGAACGTTTCATCCTCTTCATTAGTTTCAGATCGACGCTCGCGAGCCTTGAATTCTTCAAGATGCTTGCGCCAACGATCATCAAGAACATCGGCCTCTTCGCAATCATGATCGAAAAAGTGGATCGTAGAGTCAGCGAGTCCCCTTTGCTTTTCACGTGGTTTGTCGAAGATGAAGTGCACGCCATCGATTTCCCACTCCAACAGGGCGATGGCTTGGGCGGTTGGCTCATCGCCCGCAGGAGCGTTGATAAACGCCTCTATAGCGACTCGGGCATGATCTGGAATGGATTCCGTGTTCTCTTCCAAAAGCCTCAACATCTCAACAGCTTCAAGTGGCTGACCATTGGGTTTGAGCCTAGATAGAAGCGGGTAGCGGTTGACGAATAATTTATCGAAAGCCTTGCGCCATGGCCCCGCAGTGGTCCCGTAGGCCCTCGCACTAGAGAAGAAGGATGTATCTCGAGGAAGTCCAACTGCGGGCAGAGCCCAGCCAATCGATTCACGGATTGGCTGGCCTTGCGTCGTATTCGCCTCGCTCACCAGGGCGCAGAAACTGCCAATCTGGTGTAAGCTGAGATCAAACGAGGACATCATTCCCTTCAAGGCCGCCAAGAAGATCTTTCTGTCCTCAGGAGCAGGAGCGATGCTGGTTACATGACAGGTTGCCTCAACCCAGCAGTCCTCGTTGGCACGAAACTCCTTGGCCCCCAGCGCCGTAACATGGCCTAGCGTGTCAGCGAGATTATGCTCGTTACCGTTGGCAGTAAGCAGAGCCTCCTTTTGGGTTCCGGAATTGCGCACAGCCCCCGCGTTCTGAGTGGTGAGGACGCTTTCAGGAAGCCCCTCGCCTTCGACCAAGGCAGAGGGAATGCGCAAGTCGACCCGAGCCGAGAGCTCCGGATTGGCAAGAATCGCTTTGACCACCGACGCAATCTGCCCCGAGGAAAGCTTGTCCAGGCGAAAGAGCGCAGAAGAATCTGGAAGCTGCCCGTCGCTTTGGCGGCTATCCGCGATGCGACGTTGGAGGATGTCAGCGCCAACGCGCCCGACGATGCGATCAGGGACCATCAATTCTTTCCTTCGCTGGCGAACGGATTCTCGACGAATGAGCAAGAGTCCGAGAGCCTTCTAACCAATCCAAGCCCAAGCAGCCGAGCTTCGAGATTCGAGCGGTTTTCGCTAAGCGCCTCTTGATCGACCAAATTCTGTTTGACCAGATGCGCACCTTCCGCATCACCTATAACAATGCCATAACGACGACGCAACTCATGCAGGAATTCATCGAACTGCATTCGCTCGTCGACCACTGTAATCACGAGAGTTTTCAGTAGACGATCATTCGGGGCGTAACGGTTGCCGCGCGCGAGGCGGCGTGAACTAAGACCAATAGACTTAGACCACATCGAGTGGATCTTCCCGAAATGTTGGTCATGCCGGCTTTTGGCCTTTTCTACCAGATTGCGCACCAGTTCGTCGCCTCGCAGGCGTTCATAGTCGTCGTCGTCATCGCGACCGGCCGGGGGCCACTGGAATCGTTCGCGCATCAGCTTCAAACACTCCCCTTCCGGATCCGAAGATTCGAGTGCAACAGTCCATTCTGGTTCGAGCTTAATCGACTCGATGAAGGAGACCACGGCGCGCTCTGAAACGGCTTGATGTGCTTGATAGGACTTGCCTGAGAGCGATCGGATCTTAGTCCGTTCTCGAGAGATAATCTCGCAAACCATCTCAACCGGCTCATCGTCGCCGCTATGAGCCTTAGCGCACTCGAGGAAGTACAAGAGCAGGTTGAGACCAGCACTGGTAATCAGATGCTCTAGGGCATCATAGACAGGAATGTCGCGGGACAAGATCGCGAGCCAGTCATCACACATCCGGTCGAAACGCGGGTGCGTTTCGTAGGGCAAATAACGCTGGCCGATTATCTTCGTTGCCTCGGCATGCTGGGGCTCCCCTTGCAGGACCTTGACCAGCCGGTTCATCGGTACGCTGGCGTCAAACAGCCTCTCAACTAGCTTTTTGCCTAACTCCCGACCATTTGAGGCTCTGCTAAGCATCAAATACAGCAGTTCGCCAGTCCGTGCAAAGAAGCGGCGGTCATTAGACACTCCTCCGGAATCAATGCGCAGATCCTCATAGAGTGCATCAGGGCCAAATGGAAAGACGAATTTGGAGCTCCAACGTTTGTTGCTGCGAGCCTCAAAGGAAGATGAGCGAAGCAACTCCAAAGCCTTGGCGAAATCATCAAACGTCAGAAACGACTTGCGCAGATACTCCATGTCCAAGTCGTCGCGACCTGTCGCATCCTTTTTGAACAACTCCATCCAGTCACGCCATTTGTCTTCGTCCGGATCCCCCCGGTCCCTGACCGTCTCAACATACGGATTATTGAACAGAAGCCCTCGAAGCCTAATTTGCTGTTGAGGCATGTAGCGCACGTCGGTGGTGCGATCGTTCGCCAGTGGATTGGCCCGATTCGCTCCTAGAACACTGAGAAATTCGAGAACCGTAAGGTGCGGCAGTTGCTCATCGTAGAGGCGGTGCCCCCAAATATGTTCATCAACGGTGAAATCGACCTTTTCGATATTCAGAGGCATTAGACGATCCTTATCGTCGAAGGACGGGTGAAGCCGTGACCGTCCTTTTCGATTTCGATGAAATTCAGAGTCAGAGCGCCCTCCTCTGCAGAGCCTTCCTCATCGTCATCTGCAGTGAGAAGGGAGCGCAGTCTCTCGGCTTTGCGCAACAGCTTGGCCTTGAAGGCGAGAAGATCCTCCAAGCACTCATTGGAAAAGCTTCCCGGCAAAGCTCCTTCAGCAACCCGGCAAAGGAATTCGAATCGCACTGGAGATAGAGTGAATTGCGCCCCAGAGCCAGGAGCGTGACCGAGAATTATGTCGAGAGCAGGCCGGTCCGTTTGCGGATCCAGCTTGATGGCCATGCCAAGACCACCCTGACGTCGCGCCGTAGTCTGCGTGTCACACAGAACACTGATTCTGGATTGGGTGAAACCACCAGAGCTGGCGACAAAAATCCGGTCTGAGTTTTCCAACAACAGCCCAGTCATGACCCGATTCAACCCACGAACCAAACGGGCACGAATTGTTTCGCTGACTGCCTTACGCTCGAATAGGGCTTCGGCTAGCTCCAAGTAGTCGCCAGCATAACGGAAAGCCGTCATGTCCCAGTAATGGTAATCCGGCTCATTTTCCGGCAACGTGAAAAAAAGCCGACGCCGTTGCGCCGCCAAATGACTCAGGAAGTTTTCCTGGCCTCCATCAATGCGCGCGGCCTCGTCACCCTCAAGGTAATGCTGCTGAGCTGCGATGTAGGTGGCAGTTGCCCCGTAGACTTGGTCCGAGCCAACAAGTTTTTTGAAAGCTTCGGACAGTTTCGCGTCGTCCGCTCCATAAACCAAGAGGCCGTCCGAGCCGTTTGAGGTTTCCTCTCCAATGCCGAAAGTGGAAAACGCCTTGAAGACTGAGCGGTCCATCGCCCTTCTGCGAGGAAGGTTTGCTCCGAATACATTGTCGTACAGGCGGCCCTTTTCAACCGTGCCTGCGGACTGTATACGACCAACCTCGGAACAAGACATCAGGTCTTCTTTAGCATCCGGGTGACCGAGAATGATGTTAGAAACCAAAGCCAGTAGGTCGCGAACGGGGAGGTGCCAGCCATTCAAACGGGAGGTTTCGACTAGATCGCCCAATCGATCCGAAAAGCGTACGCCATTAATCGATCCCATCAGCCGATTTCGATTCTCGAAGATCGGGCAGATACGCCCTTCGTTCTGTAACGCGCAACGCTGGCAGTTCTCCCATTCAGGATGTTCGGCCACCGCCGAAATCACTTCTTCAAGAGATTGCCGATGCGCCGTGCGGCTCAGATCGTAAAGGGCCAGGCGTTCATGGAGACCGCCGGAAAGGAGGAATGCCTCTTGGATCGGCTTACGCAACGGATGCACCCTGTGTTGACGAATACCAAGATCGCGCAGACGTTCCAGTATCTGTCCATGGTTAGTAGCGATCACCACGAACTTGGTGTTTTCCTCTCCGAGTACAGAACGCTCCAATAGATCCAAGACAGCATCACTTTGCTCATCGCTGAGTTCGCTGAGATCCTTCACAAAAACGGCCCTACGACCATCGGCCAAATCCAGCGTCTTGATCGAGTCTGGTGCCGACCATACCTTCATCGCACCTCCCAGCGACATCCATAGGCTTCGACAGTGGTAGGTCTTTCCATCCCCGGCTGTACCCGCGATAAGAATGGATCCCAAAGCCCCCGAAGCCGCTCGTTGCTGCATCGCTTCCATATGGGGGCTGGTCAAGGTAATCGGCTGGACTTTGGCCCGACTCAACGCACCGGCCACATATTCGTCGAACAAGTTCAGGTTGTTCGGTGTTGGTCCATATGAGCGAAGAAATCGAATCCACGAACTTGCGGGGGGGCTTATGGGGCTTTGGTCCTGAGCAATTGAGCTTTCCATGGCTGAATCCAGTTCGTACGATTGAACTGAAGCCGCACAGCATTGTGCCTTTAAAGAGTAGGACTAGCCGTTGGGGCATCAGAATAATGAAAAATGCATTATAACTTCAAAGTTGGTAGCCAATGTGGGAGGTGTCAGAAATTCTGTGTGCTGAGGTCGGTTAATTCAGCTCAGCTCAGTGCGTTCGTAAAGCGTTCGCCGAACAGAATGGCGAATTGATTGGCCGCCTGTTTCCAAGTGATCAGGGCATCTTCCAGTCTTTCTCGATATTTCGCAAGGCTAAGTACAGTAATTTGAGTGCACTGGCAAGGGCTCTGCGGTCCTTGCCAGCTCGCCAGATTGAGCGAGTTGCGAATCCAGTGAACGATGCAGGTCTGGATTTGTGCATGCGGAAAGACGGCCTCAATAACCTCCAGAAAGCCGCGCAGACCATCCACGACGGTGATCAGAATGTCATTCTGACCTCGGTTCTTCAGCTCGTTGAATACCTTGAGCCAGAACTTGGCACCCTCGGTATGCTCGATCCAGACGGCGATGGGAGGGGTGATTGGATTCTAAAGTCACGAGCGACTCAACAACGGGGGGACGCCGCGCCCAGTGCCGCCCCGAAATGACTGACCGCCAACCTGACCAGTTGCAGGTTGTCTCGCGCACCCAACTTGATACGCAGGCGCT
>JAGLBD010000052.1:0-12120 GCA_018260425.1 Pseudogulbenkiania sp.
ACCTTCCCGGTCTTGAGGCCGGCGAGCGTAAGCGAGAGGCGGGGGAGGATGTCAAGACTATCTGGGCGGCATCGGACCTGCTGGTCGTATTGGCAGGACGTGTGGCCGGACGACTTGCAGGTTGACTGGCATTGGCCTTACGGTCTCCTGCTCCGCCATAGACATGGTGTAAATCAGACTCTTCCATGACCTTCATTTGACTGCATATCACTTCTTTCATTATTTGACTCCTTTGGAGTAAATGTTGAGTGAACCGCTATTCGAACAGAACAGCGCGCCCATACCTTCATGAGCTGGTTGTTTGGATGACTGTTTAATCGTTTGGTTCATTGGCACAATTTCGTGAAATGCGTAAATTTGACCGGCTTCTTGTTGTTGCTCATATCACATGGGTAAACGGGCAGGAATGGACGGGGGCGTGTAATTTTTCCTGGTCTGTTTTAAATCAGAACTCCCTAAAAAATCGTCACTTTGGTACTAGGGGTGATGCTTCTCTGCGATTGCAATGTAGTAGTTCAATAAAATTTTTAATTTGATTTATTAACGCGAACCGTGATGGCTGTACAGAAGGGTACTTTTTGCGTCACATTCACGTTGAAAATTGTCTCTCGTGTTTAATTGCGCAGCGGGGTGCCGGAAGTCATGGTTCTCGTTATGCCAAGTTGAAGTGTTACTTGTGATGAAAATTATGTGCGAAAACAGTAAGCATGTGATTGCCAGTCATGCAATTAAATTCGATCGGTTGATAGTGGCCGGTAATGAGTGTGAGGTCGAATGGATAGTACGGGATTTTAATTGCAACAATGACGCTTTCGCGGCAAAGGGACAGGCTCTGACGGAGGTGTTTTTTATCTGGATTGGCTGCATAAAGCCAGAAGCACTTGAGTATATCGATATATGGCAGGCGGCCGTGGCCGAGTCGGGAACGGTGAGAATATATTACGACAGTCATTTCTTATTGTTCAATTGCTATGCCAAAAAATTCACTAAGTTGTATGGTGTTACTGAAGACACGCCGAAGGAACGAATCATCGAATGGCAAGATGATTTCAAAAGGAAAGTCGATGCGTTTGTCCGTTGTGGCGACTCGTTTGATCAGGCATTTATTCATGCCACACGGGCTCTGTCCCGCTCAGCGGCCTGGGCGTTGGAGAACGAGCTGATTTTGGCAAGAGAGTCTGTTGCGGCATTGAAGCAAGACTACGCCCTCGTTGATATACGGAACGAGATAGACGTGTTTTACGAGAGGTTCTTTTATGATGCTTACTATCGGGAACTCACCCTCAGGGCCAATGCCGCTGCCGCGGCAGACATATTGAGAATGTTGATATTATATAAGCACGGTGGGGTTTTTATTGATGTTGATACCTTGCCATCCTTGTTGGCGGTCTATGGGCCGGTCTCTGATCTGGCAAATTGCAATATCCAGAATGTCGTGCGTTCTGAATATTATCTGAGACGGTTGCGTGAGATAAAAAATAGCGGTGCCGATAAAAATAGTGATATGTCAGTGTATGAGTGCTACCTCGATGAAAGAGATCCTCGACTACTTGCCCATATCAAACGGTGCTCATCGTTATGGGATGGTCGTCCATTGTCTTTTGAAAAAGTGGCGGTCCATGATGATTTATTATCTATTGCAGCGTTAGAGACGTTGTGTGAATACAATAATAACATTTTGGCCGCAGTGAAAAAATCCCGGTTGGTAAAAGTCATCTTGCGGGAAATAAAACGTCGCTACACATTCATCTCAAGAAACGGCTTGGATACCAAACCAAATGACAGTATTCAGACTTCGCATTATCTGTATAGACTTTCAAATTACCGATACGATGCCATGGATGATAAAGATAATGTCACCTTGTGTTTGACGGGACCCATTCTTGTTCTTGAGGTCATGCTTGGGGTGGCCTACGAGATTTTATCGCTGGACAAGTCGGTGAGCGCGCTCGCGCTTTCTTACGCACTTCGTCTCAATTGCATTTCAGTGGCATTTAGTGCGCATACTTGTTATACGCCAGAGCATATGAAGTCATCGTGGCGATGAATTCAATTCAGGGCAGGGATGCGCTATTTCGACTGAATGGCCGTGGTGGCAAAAAAGCGAGTGTTTTCAAACCAGACAGAAGTAGTCTGTTTTTTGGAGAAGTGAATGATTTTTGACCTGATGTCACAAGAGAGTGATCTGGCCTCTGCGCGTAGGGCGGCTGGTTTCAGTGAGCAGGAGGGGACGGGGAAAGTGCTGCAGCGCCTCCTCTGGCGTTACTTTCTCATGGTGTGGTGCCTTGCCGGGATGGCTTTGGGACTGAAAGCGCTTGCTATTGGCGTGTTCCTGATCTGGCTTGGACACCCGGTTTTGATCGGCATGCGGCTGTCCAGTTTGGTCCGACGAAATCGGGTTGTCCTCGATAGTGGCCAACATGACTGGTTCGTCTCCATGGGGGGCATCACGGGCAAGGAGAAGATTATCAGCCTGAGGAACGTATTGTTCTACTCGCAGGACGTGATGAAGTCGGTGTTGACCGGTTTCTGCCGGGTGCGCTTGCTACTCTATGTCGCTGCGCTGCTGGTGGCGGCCTACGATGTCTATGGTCAATGGTCATCGCTCGGCACCGATCATCTTCTGGTCCAATTGACGCTGGCCATGGCGGTGGTCAACCTGGTGTTTTTTACCTATCGCAGCATCACCTATCTTCGCTTGTTGATCGTGGGTCAACGGCAGGCATGGCATGTGGGGACGGTCGTTGTCGACTCGCGCACGATGTTTGCCGCCTACACGCGCTGCCGGAGCCGCGATGACGAATTTTATGTGCCTTATTTGCTGGCGGTTTTCACTCCCCAGGTCGCCTTGCACCGCGAGGCCCGGACTACCGCCTGACGGGTTGCCGCCAGGGCTTTGATAGCTGCAGATTTGTCGCTTCAGTCACAGGGGGCACCATGAGTGAAGAGGACACCTTGTTTCGTCAGGAAGCGCTGCAAGGGCAGGCCGATCAACTGCTAGGCCCCGTTTCGGTGGCTCAACCCGTTAAAACAAGCACGCTTGTGTATGTCGTTACGCTGCTGGCATTCATGGCTGTAGGGTATTTTGTCTGGGGAAGGTATACGAGACGAGTTGCCGTCGACGGTTTTATTTTCCCGGCCAGCGAGGTGCTGCGGGTGTACGCCCCGCAGGCCGGCATCGTCAGTCAACGTCATGTGCAAGAAGGCGATGTGGTCGGCAAAGGAGTGCGCTTGTTCACGGTCAGCAGCGAACAGCATGGTGCGCTCGGACCGGCCCGCAGCAAGATCGCCGAAACACTCAATGAACGGCTGCGTTCGCTGGCGCACAGTATGCAGCACTATCGTGGCTTGCTGCGGCTGCAAACACAGGATCTGGCGCAACGCATCCATTTGCTGGATCGGGAAACCGGGCAGGGACAGCACGAGCAAGCGCTGTTGCAGCAACGCCTCGAACTTGCCCGCCGAACCGTGCACCGTTACCGGCAGTTGGCCGGAGCCGGGTTCGTGTCGACGTTAATGCAAGAGCAGAAGGAAGCCGAGCAGCTCGAAGTCGAACAGCGCCTCAGTACCCTGACGCGAAATCTGGCGACACTGCAGCGCGAGCGTGCCGCGCTGGTCGCCGAGCAGCGCGCGCTTCCCTTGCGACAGGAGGCGCAGGAAGCCGAATTGCAACGCGGAACACAAGCCCTGCACCAGTCATCGGTTGAAAACGAGGTTCAGCGCGAGTTACTGATCGTTGCGCCGGAAGAAGGGCGCATTACGGCGATTGCCGCGCAACCCGGTGCCAGTGTTTCGCCACATCGGCCACTCGCCATCCTGATTCCACAGAATGTCGCCATGGAAGCCCAGTTGTTTGCCCCAAGCAAGGCGGTGGGTTTCATTCGGCCCGGTGCACGGGTCAAACTGCGTCTGGAAGCCTTCCCCTACCAAAAGTTCGGTCATGTCGACGGTACGGTCACCGAGGTCGCCCGCACGGCCATGCTGGCAGGAGAAATCCCGGCCTTGGCCCATATGCCGGAGCCCCTGTACCGCATCCGTGTCGCCCTGGCCAAACCCTCGATTCTCGCGTACGGCAAAGAGGTTCCACTGTTACCGTCGATGGGGGTGACCGGCGACATCATGCTGGAGTCGCGCCGCTTGTACGAATGGGTTTTTGAGCCACTCTACAGTATTACTGGCAAATGGTGAGTCCATGGAAATGGCTCCTGTCGAGCCGAACGTCACGGTTGCCGGTCATGCTGCAGACCGAGGCGGCGGAGTGCGGGTTGGCCGCGTTGGCGATGGTCGCCGGTTACCATGGCTATCGTACGGACTTACTGACGTTGCGCCGTCGCTTCACTACGTCGCTCAAAGGCATGTCTCTGGCCGATATGGTGCGTATTGCCGAACAGCTCGGATTAGCCAGTCGCGCCTTGCGTCTGGGGCCGGCCGAGCTGGGGCAGTTGCAGTGTCCGGCGATCCTGCACTGGAATCTCAACCATTTTGTGGTGTTGGCCCGCGTCACGGCCAAGGGCATCGTCATTCACGATCCGGCCAATGGAAAACGGCATATCCCGTGGGATGACGTGTCACGTTGTTTTACCGGCATCGCCCTGGAGTGCAGCCCGACGCCGGCGTTCCGCAAAGTCGAAGAGCGCCAGCAACTGCCCTGGCGCCATCTGCTCTCGGGAATCACGGGCTTGCGCCACGTGCTGTTGCAGATTTTCCTATTGGCGTTGGTGCTCGAACTGTTGGCTTTGGTCCTCCCGCTATTTTCCCAATGGCTGGTGGACAGCGTCTTGCTCAGTGCCGACCACGATATGCTCAAGGTGCTGGTGGCCGGTTTTCTGCTGGTGGTGCTTGCACAGGCAATCGTATCGGCGGTGCGCGCCTGGGTGGTGCTGCAACTGAGTACCATCGTTGGCTTGCAGTGGGCCACGCGCATTTTCAGTCATTTGCTGCGCCTGCCGGTGGCCTGGTTCGAAAAACGCTTCATCGGTGATATCTCGTCACGGTTTCATGGTGCGGACACCATTCAGGAGACGCTGAGCCACTATTTCATCGAAGCCATTCTGGATGGCTTGCTCGTGGTCGGTATCGTGTGTGTCATGCTGCGCTACAGTGCGGCCCTGACGTTGATTGCCTGTGCCGGTCTGGCCATATATGGCCTGCTGCGATGGGCCTGGTACGGCTATTTGTGCGAAATAACAGAAAAGGAGCTGGTGCTGACGGCACGTCTGGACAGTCACTTTCTGGAAACCCTGCGTGGCATCCGGGCGATAAAGCTCTTTCAGCGGCAGGGCGTGCGGCGTTCTGCCTGGCTCAATCTGCTGATCGAACGGACCAATACCCAGGTCAGTGCCGAGAAACTCGCTATCGCGTATCAGGTCAGCGAACGGTTATTATTCGGTTTCGAGCAGGCGGCGGTGTTGTGGTTCGGGGCTTCGCTGGTGCTCGACAACACGTTTTCCATGGGGATGTATCTGGCCTTTGCTGCCTTTAGCAGCCAGTTTTCCAGCCGCATGGTCAGTCTGATCAACAAGGCGGTCGACCTTAAAATGCTGCGCTTGCAGGTGGAACGTCTGGCGGACATTCTGCTGAGCGAACCGGATCCCCCCCCGGTGCTTGCCGGGGCGCGACCGGTCGATGCGTCCATTGTGTTTCGGCAGGTGTCATTCCGCTTCGATGCGGGTGAGCCCTGGGTCGTGCATAACCTCAGCTTCGAGGTGGGGGATGGCGAGTCGGTCGCACTGGTTGGCCCCAGTGGCTGCGGCAAAACCACCTTGCTGAAACTGCTCCTCGGTATCTTCCAGCCGGAAACCGGCGACATCCTGATCGGAGGCGTGTCGCTGCGCGCCATGGGCCATCAGGGCATGCTGGAGCGTTGTGCCTGCGTGATGCAGGATGACCAACTCTTTGCCGGCTCGATTCTGGACAATATCGCGTTCTTCGATCCGCAAGCGGATCTGATCCGCGTCGAGGCCTGTGCGCAAGCGGCAGCGATTCACCAGACGGTCATGGCACTGCCGATGGCCTATCACACCCTGATCGGCGACATGGGAACGACGTTGTCAGGGGGGCAGCGGCAACGGTTGTTGCTGGCACGCGCCCTGTACCGGCAGCCGCAAATCCTGCTGCTCGATGAAGCGACCAGTCATCTGGATGTCGATCTGGAACGGCAGATTAACGATGCCGTCGCCCGGTTGAAAATGACCCGTATTCTGGTCGCCCACCGGCCCGAAACCATCGCCTCGGCAGACCGGGTGATTCAGGTGGCAAGCCCCGGACGGGACACGATCCTTCACGAGACACGATAGGGCGGGTTTGCCCGTGTCGATGTTATCCGGCCTCTGGCCGACATGAAAAACCTTCATTTGTTAAGGGATTTAACCAGCCTGCTTTTATTCTTGCGGGATGATTTGCTGTGCTATACCCAAGAAAAGAGAACTGAATACGTGCCAGAAACTCTAAATACAGCAAGGGGGCCCGCGGCTGGTCGATGCCAGGCGTGCGGGCTCCTGCAACCAGCCAGGAGAGAGCCATGCACCCGGACATCTTCAGTCACTATGCCTCCCGCTACGACAAAACCCGCGAAGAAGAGTACACCATTCAGGAATACCTTGAGCTATGCAAGCGAGATCCCGGTGCCTACGCCACCGCGGCAGAGCGCATGTTGCTGGCGATCGGGGAGCCTGAGCTGGTGGACACTCGGCATGACTCGCGTCTGTCGAGAGTGTTCAGCAACAAGATCGTCAAGGTCTATCCAGCCTTCCGTGAATTCTTCGGCACGGAAGAGGTGATCGAGCAGGTGGTCGCCTATTTCCGCCATGCCGCGCAAGGGCTGGAGGAGAAGAAACAGATTCTTTATCTGCTTGGGCCGGTTGGCGGGGGCAAGTCGTCCATTGCCGAGAAGCTCAAGGAGCTGATGGAGCTGGTGCCGTTCTACAGCCTCAAGGGCTCTCCGGTCAACGAGTCACCGCTGGGCTTGTTCAACTTCGATGAGGACGGCCCGATTCTGGAGGACGAATTCGGTATCCCCCGTCGCTACCTCAAGACCATCCCCAGCCCGTGGGCCGTGAAGCGCCTGCATGAATTCAACGGCGATATCAGCCAGTTCCGCGTCGTCAAACGCTATCCGTCGGTGCTGCGTCAGGTGGCCGTTGCCAAAACCGAGCCGGGAGATGAAAACAATCAGGATATTTCGTCGCTGGTGGGCAAGGTGGATATCCGTAAACTGGAAAAGTATGCGCAAGACGATCCGGATGCCTACAGCTACTCCGGCGGTCTGTGCCTGGCCAATCAGGGCTTGCTGGAATTCGTGGAAATGTTCAAAGCGCCGATCAAGGTGCTGCACCCGCTGCTGACCGCTACGCAGGAAGGGAACTTCAAGGGGACCGAAGGCTTCGGCGCCATTCCGTTCGAAGGGATCATTCTGGCCCACTCGAACGAGTCCGAGTGGAAACAGTTCCGCAACAACAAGAACAATGAAGCGTTTCTGGACCGTATCTATATCGTCAAGGTGCCGTACTGCCTGCGCGTCGCCGACGAGGTGAAGATTTACGACAAGCTGGTCGGCAACTCCTCGCTGGCGGCCGCCCCGTGCGCACCGGGAACCTTGCGCATGATGGCGCAGTTTGCAGTGCTGTCGCGGCTGAAAGAGCCGGAAAACTCCAGCCTGTTCAGCAAAATGCAGGTCTACGACGGCGAGAACCTCAAGGATACCGACCCCAAAGCCAAGTCCCTGCAGGAGTATCGCGACTATGCCGGGGTGGACGAGGGCATGAACGGCTTGTCGACCCGCTTTGCCTACAAGATCCTCTCCAAGGTGTTCAACTTCGACCATACCGAAGTGGCGGCCAATCCGGTACACCTGCTCTATGTGCTTGAACAGCAGGTCGAGCGCGAGCAGTTCCCGCCGGAGATCGAGCAAAAGTACCTTACCTTCATCAAGGAGTATCTGGCGCCCAAGTATGTTGAATTCATCGGCAAGGAAATCCAGACCGCCTATCTGGAAAGTTACTCCGAGTACGGTCAGAACATTTTTGACCGCTATGTGACGTTTGCCGATTACTGGATTCAGGATCAGGAGTACCGTGACCAGGATACCGGGGAGATTTTTGACCGGACCTCGCTCAATGCCGAACTGGAAAAGATCGAAAAGCCGGCCGGCATCTCCAATCCCAAGGATTTCCGCAACGAAATCGTCAACTTCGTGTTGCGTGCCCGTGCCAACAATGGAGGTAAAAATCCGGCCTGGACCAGCTACGAGAAGTTGCGCACGGTCATCGAGAAAAAGATGTTCTCCAATACCGAGGAGTTGCTGCCGGTCATCTCGTTCAACGCAAAAGCCAGTGTCGAAGACGCCAAGAAACATGAAGACTTCGTCAACCGGATGGTCGAAAAGGGCTACACCGCCAGACAGGTTCGTTTGCTTTGCGAATGGTACTTGCGTGTGCGTAAATCGTCCTGAGGCGAGACGCGGTGCGTCGGGGGCCTCGTGCTCCCGACGCTGACGAGAGAGGCTGCCATGTCCCATATCATTGATCGACGTCTTAACGGCAAGAACAAATCAGCCGTTAATCGGGAGCGGTTTCTGCGCCGTTTCAAAGCGCAAATCAAGGAAGCCGTATCGCGTGCCATCAAGGGCCGCAGCATTACGGATATCGACAGCGGGGAAAAGGTGTCCATTCCGGTTCGGGATATTTCCGAGCCGAGTTTCAGGCATGGCCGGGCGGGCGAGTGGGATTTCATCCATCCCGGTAATCAGGATCACCTGAGAGGGGATCGCATTGCGCGGCCTCAGGGCGGAGGTGGCGGCGGAGGCGGCGGCAAAGCCAGTCAGGACGGCGAGGGCGAGGATGATTTTGCCTTCCAGTTGTCTCATGAAGAATTCATGAACGTGTTTTTTGACGACCTTGCCTTGCCCAATCTGGTCAAGACTCAACTGATGGGCATCGAAGAGTTCAAGTCGGTGCGCGCCGGGTATACCAATGACGGGACGCCGGCCAATATCAGCATCGTGCGCTCTTTGCGCGGCGCTCTGGCGCGCCGGGTGGCCATGGCAGCACCGACCTTGTCGCGGCTCTCCGATGCGGAAGAGGAGCTCGATACCCTTATCGAGCAAGATGACGAGGCGGGGCTGGATATTCGTGAAAAGCGCCGCAGCATCCATCAGCTGCGCGAGAAACTGGCGGCCATTCCGTTCATCGACCCCTTCGATCTGCGTTACAACAATCGGGTCCGGCAGCCGCAACCGACCAGTCAGGCGGTGATGTTTTGCCTGATGGATGTGTCGGGCTCGATGGACGAGGCCAAGAAGGACATGGCCAAGCGGTTCTTTATCCTGCTCTATCTCTTTTTGCAGCGTAACTACGAAAAGATCGAAGTGGTGTTCATTCGCCACCATACCAGTGCGATGGAGGTGAATGAAGAGGACTTCTTTCACTCGCGGGAGTCCGGCGGCACGGTGGTGTCTTCGGCGCTTAACCTGATGAAGGAAATCATCCAGAAACGCTATTCGGGGAGTCAGTGGAATATTTATGCCGCGCAGGCGTCCGATGGCGATAACTGGGACAGTGATTCGGCGAATTGCGCGAAGATTCTGGAAGAGGGCCTGCTGCCATTTTGCCAGTATTACGCCTATATCGAGATCACCGAGGGTGAGCCCCAGAATCTCTGGTACGAGTATTTGCGGGTTAAAGAGCGCTGCCGCCACTTTGCCATGCAAAAAATCCATGCCGCGGCCGATATTTATCCGGTGTTCCGCGAGCTGTTCAAACGACAACCTGCCACCCGTTGAGCCAAGGCAGGACAGGAGAGTGCCATGAACCCGATTTCAACTGGTTCGGAATGGACGTTCGACCTGATCGATACCTATGACAAAACTATCCGCGACATTGCGGTCGGGGAGTTCGGACTGGATGTGTATCCGGTTCAGCTGGAGGTCATTACGGCTGAACAGATGATGGATGCCTATTCATCAGTTGGCATGCCGGTGAATTATCACCATTGGTCGTACGGCAAGCATTTTGTGGCGACCGAAAAAAGTTACAAGCGCGGGCAAATGGGACTTGCCTACGAAATCGTCATCAACTCCAATCCCTGCATTGCCTACCTCATGGAAGAAAACTCCATGACCATGCAGGCCCTGGTGATCGCGCATGCGGCTTACGGGCACAACTCCTTTTTCAAAGGCAATTACCTGTTCCGCACCTGGACCGATGCCTCGGCCATCATTGACTATCTGGTTTTTGCCAAGAGCTATATTGCCCGCTGCGAAGAGCGTTACGGCATTGATGAGGTCGAGAGCCTGCTGGATTCCTGCCATGCCCTGATGAATTATGGTGTGGATCGTTACAAGCGGCCGCAACGGCTTTCATTGGCCGAGGAGCAGGCGCGTCAGGTCGAGCGCGAGCAATACCTGCAATTGCAGGTCAATGATCTGTGGCGCACCATTCCCCGCCGGGAAAAGGATGGTGCGGGCAAGGAAGCACCACGTTTTCCTTCAGAGCCCCAGGAAAATATTCTCTATTTCATCGAGAAGTCGGCCCCCTTGCTCGAACCCTGGCAGCGCGAGATCGTCCGCATCGTTCGCAAGGTGGCGCAGTATTTTTATCCGCAGCGCCAGACGCAGGTGATGAATGAAGGATGGGCGACATTCTGGCATCACACCATCCTCAATCGGATGTACGACAAGGGACTGGTCAACGATGGGTTCATGATGGAGTTCCTGCAGTCGCATACCAATGTGGTGTATCAACCTCCGGTAACGGCTTCCTGGTATAACGGAATAAACCCTTATGCTCTCGGCTTTGCCATGTATCAGGATATCAAACGGGTCTGCGAAGCGCCGACCGCCGAAGACCGGGACTGGTTTCCGGATATCGCCGGCGGGGACTGGCGCGAAGTGCTGACCTTTGCCATGAAGAACTTCAAGGATGAAAGCTTCATTTCCCAGTATCTGTCACCCAAGTTGATTCGTGACTTCCGCCTGTTCGCGGTGCATGACGATGATCGTGACGACAAGCTGCAAATCTCGGCGATTCACGATGAGTCGGGATACCGCGACATCCGGCAAATGCTGGCCGAACAATACAATCTGGGTTCGCGTGAGCCGAATATTCAGGTCTGGTCGGTCAACGTGCGTGGAGACCGTGCACTGACGCTGCGCCATAGCATGCACAAACGCCGTCCCCTGGAAGAAGCTACGGCACGGGAGGTGCTGCGCCATGTGGCCCGGTTGTGGGGCTTTGATGTCCGTCTGGAAAGCGTTGACGATGACGGTGCCCTCTGCCAGGTGTTCGACGTCAAAGCGCCTCCGCACGAGTATGTCGTGGTCTAGACGATGACCGGCTACCCGTGACGGGTGGCCGGGATCGTTTCAGCCAGTGTGGTCGAAATTTGCAAGTTTCCCTGCCTCGCGTGTTCTAGCCTGAAGGCCATTTACCGACCGTCATGGCTCACTATCATGTCTAACACCCCTTCAGTTGTTGCCCCTTATTTGAATTCGAAATTGATTTTCTCAGAGCCGCAGGTCGTGCAGCAGCCATTTGCCAAGCACGTCACCGGCGTTGGTGCAGGAGTTGTGCACCCTGCCTATCCTCCAGAGGGACCGTCGTTGGCGACACTAAAGCGCCAATGTCAGCGCATGGCACAGAGTCATGCCGAGGGGCGATTGCTGGAACACACCGTGCGCCCCGGCTTTTGCACGACCTTATTATCTGTTGACATGCAATACGGTCGGCCAGATGTCTGGAAGAGTGCGGAAGAGTACGCCATGTTGTTGACACTGCTGACAACGCTGGCGAAGCCGGACAGTCGGTCAGGCATATTGCTGAAGGGGCTGTGCAACACCCCGACACTACACACCTTTGGCGCGTTGGCATGGTGTACGCCTGGCGAGGATCGTGAACTGAATGCATTACTGAAGACGCTGATCCAGCCGCGCTATCTCGAGGACGCGAAATACTTGCTGAGCCATCCAGAGCGTTACCGCCAGCAGGACGGGGTGCTGTACCGTCTGCGGGACAGGACGCCACTCATGGACATGATCGCCTGGCCCGATGATTCTGCGGTACTCCATGCCAAGCCAGTCGTCACCCCGCGCGCTGTTACACCGCCAGCTGTCACACCGTCAGCTGT
>JAGLBD010000052.1:12220-25296 GCA_018260425.1 Pseudogulbenkiania sp.
CAGCTGTCACACCGTCAGCTGTAAGGCCGCCAGTCGCGACCCCGCCAGTCGTCACCCTGCTGGGCGTGACACCTCCCGTCGCTGTGCCTGCCAGGCCGAAGGTGGAAGGGGTGGATGATGAGGGAGCCGAGGCGTTTGAGCAGTTGAAGCTTAAGATCGTTGCCAAAAAGGGATCTTGGGACGGTCTGACAGGCTGGGTACAGAGAAAGGTGAAGGACCATTTGACGAGTGCCAAGTCGACTCCGGTGAACGAATTCGGTTTCCGCGGCTTCGAGTCCCGACGTCCGAACAAAGTACACAGGCTCCCGGGCGGGAAGCGTGCCGTCGAGACGTTTTCTCCTAAATATGTCTTTGAGAGGGAACGGTATGATAAAAATGGAGAGCGGTCTGGTACTGATGTGGTGTGCATCACCATGGATCAGAGCGCAATGCCCAAAACGAACCAAGTAGGTGGTTTCAAGCAGGTGGTGGAAGAATCCTCCGGGAAACTGGTGTTTTCGCCTCGTTTTGGCGAGGCGTTCAGCAGGCCTAGGGTGTCCGCGGATCGCTATGCTGATCTGCGAAGCATTATTCCTACCATCCCGGTTTCTCCACAGTATATGTATGCGCGCAATGGCGGCGGGGAACTCGATCGTTATTTGAAAACCGTTGGTAACCCCTATCTGGGCGTCAAGGACTTCCTGCCGATGATTCGTGATCTGGATCGTTTGCATGAGAGAGGCTTGTATCACCTTGATATAAAGAGTAACAACGTGACGTTGAAGGTCGATCCGCAGTCGAAGAAAGTGCTTGGTATGGCGTTGATTGATACCGATGGCATCACGGGGGTCGTGGAGCATTTCAATTGGACGGAAGGCTTGATGAGCTATCCCCAGCGGAAACGAATGGCCGATAGGGAGGTGGTGAAACGGCTTGCCGAGGCAACGGCCGGGCAAAACGGTGGGCAGAGCGAGACGCTCATTCGTTCCGCCCAGTTAGCAAGTCAAAATGCGGCCGCCGCGTTTAGAACCGCTGACCACTATGCCATGTTGCTGACGGTGATTGAGGCGAGCGGGTTTGCATTGAATGACTGGGGCCAGCGGATGGAGAGGCTTAATCGTCAGGGCTTACCACTCTACGATTGGGATTTGCTGGAGATCGAGCCATGGCTTGCCGATAACGTGAAAGCCAAATACCGTGAGGAGATTCGGCAACTGCTGGTGCGACCTGAAAAAACCACGCTTAGTGTGCCGTTGGCGGAGGTATTCCAGGTGTAATTGAGTCCGGGTAGCCCGCCGGCGAACCGGCGGGTTCCGGATCAACGCAGACCCAGCACGTCTTGCATGTCGAACAGTCCGGTGCGGGCGTTCAGCCATTTGGCCGAGCGGACGGCACCATTGGCGAAGGTCGCCCGACTGGAGGCCTTGTGGGTGATTTCGACGCGTTCGCCCAATGCGGCAAACACGACGGTATGGTCGCCCACCACATCACCGGCTCGTACGGTCGCGAAGCCGATGGTGTCGGAACGACGTTCCCCGGTGACGCCTTCGCGGCCATAGACAGCGACATCCGGCAAGGACACGCCGCGCGCGGCGGCAATCACTTCACCCATGCGCAAGGCCGTTCCTGAAGGAGCGTCGACCTTGAAGCGGTGATGTGTTTCGATGATCTCGGTGTCGTAACCTTCGTTCAGGATACGTGCGGCACTGTCCAGCAGCGAGAAGGCCAGATTGACGCCGACACTGAAGTTGGCGGCAAATACGATACCGATCTGGCTGGCCGCTTCGCGGATGGCCGCTTTGCCGTCATCGTCGAAACCGGTGGTGCCGATGACCATCGCCACCTTGTGGCGCAGGCAGGCGGCAAGATGTGCCAGCGTGCCTTCCGGGCGGGTGAAGTCGATGAAGACATCGGCGTCAGCCAGCGCACCTTCCAGATCCGACGTGATGGCAATACCGGTCTGTTTGCCCATGAACAGTCCGGCGTCCTGACCGAGCAGCGGGCTGCCGGGACGTTCCAGTGCCGCAGCAAGCCGCACGCCGTCATTCGACAACACGGCTTCGATCAGGCATTGGCCCATCCGTCCGCCGGCCCCGGCGATGACAATGGCGAGGCTCTGGCTCATGGTGCTTTGGCGGCGGGCGCCGAGGCATCAAGGATCACGGGTTTGTCCGAGGGCAGGGCATTGCCTTCGAAACGGTCGAGAACATCACCCTTGAACCAGACGGTGAAGAGCAGGTTTTTTACTTCCTTGCCATTCTGGAACAGCTGGTATTTGTAATCCCACCGGTCGGCGTGGAACATGTCGGCCACCATCGGTGAGCCGAGCACGAAACGAACCTGGGCACGGGTCATGCCCGGCTTGAGGCGTGCCACGCTGTCCTCGGTAATGGCGTTACCCTGCTGGATTTCCATATGGTGCGGGGCAACCCAGGTCATGGGGTTCATCGAGGTGCAGCCTGCCAGGGCAAAAACAGCGGCAAGTGTCAGGAAGCGCATGTTACTCCGAAGCTTGCAAAATTAATGACTGAGAGATTAGGCAAAGCCGGCAAAAGGCTTTATCATGAGCCTTCGAACCGTTTTCACTTTATATCACGATGAGTAAAGCCAGTCATCTCAAAGATATCGGCCTGAAGGCAACCGGCCCCCGCCTCAAGATTCTCGACTTGTTCGAAACCAGCGGCGATCGCCACCTGTCTGCCGAAGACGTGTATCGCAAGCTGCTTGCTGAAAACATCGATATCGGTCTTGCCACGATTTATCGTGTGCTGACCCAATTCGAACAGGCCGGCATTCTGGTGCGCCATCATTTCGAAAGCGGCAAGGCCGTCTACGAACTGAACAAGGGCGGTCACCACGATCATATGGTCTGCATCAAGTGCGGCGATGTGGTGGAGTTCTTCGACGAAGAAATCGAAGCCTTGCAGGATCGAATCGCCGCGCAGCATGGATTCCGCATTGCCGAGCATGCCTTGTACATGTACGGCGAATGCGCTGGCTGCCTGGCCAAAACCCCGGAAAAGCATTCCCGCTGATCCCATGATTCCCTGGCTTGGCCGGGAGCTGGTGTTCCCCGCTCCCGAATCGGCCTTGTCCGAACCCGACGGTCTACTCGCCGCCGGGGGCGATCTCACGCTTCCTCGTTTGCTTTTGGCATACAGCTCTGGCATTTTCCCCTGGTTTTCTGCTGAAGATCCCATTCTGTGGTGGTCACCCTCGCAGCGGATGGTCATTTACCCCGAACGTTTGCGCGTCAGTCGTTCGCTGGCCAAAACCTTACGCAACAAAGCCTGTGAAATCACCTGCGACCAGTCCTTTCGGGAGGTGATCGAAGCCTGTGCCGCGCCGCGTGACGGTGCTTCGGGGACCTGGATCGTCGAGTCGATGGTAGAGGCCTATTGCGCCCTGTACGAGGCGGGTGTGGCCCACAGCGTCGAGGTCCGGATGGATGGCGAACTGGTGGGGGGGCTGTACGGTGTGGCCGTGGGGCGGATGTTTTTTGGCGAATCGATGTTCTCGCGGGTGACCGATGCCTCCAAGATGGCCTTTGTGCATATGGTGCGCCACCTGGGAGCGAATGGTTTTGCCATGATCGATTGCCAGATGTACACCGCGCATCTTGCCAGTCTTGGTGCGATTCGCGTGCCGCGCCGTGAGTTTCTTGCTACTCTGGGAGAGCAGATCCGCCAATCTCCGGTTGATCACCTCTGGACGTATCACTACACGAATGACGCATCGTGACGCCGGCCAGTCTGTGGCCATACATTTCTATGCAACTGCACCGTATCCGTGCAGTTATCTGGCGTCGCGCGAAGCCCGTTCGCAGGTCGCCATTCCTTCCGAGGCGATTGATAGCCGGGTCTACAGCCAATTGGTCAGGCTGGGCTTCCGGCGTAGCGGTTTCTATACCTACCGTCCCTATTGCGACACCTGCCAGGCCTGCATTCCCGTTCGTATCCCGGTAGGGCGCTTCATGCCCAATCGCAGCCAGCGGCGTGCTTTTGCGCACCATGCGGGGCTCGAAGCGATTTTTCTGCCATTGGCGTTTTATCAGGAACATTACGACCTGTACCAGCGCTATCAACAGTCACGCCATTCCGGTGGCGGCATGGCCAACGATAATCCAGAGCAGTATTCCGAGTTCATTTTGAAGAGTGGCGTGGAAAGCTATCTGGTGGAGTTTCGTGATGCCGGCCGGCTGGTGATGGTCAGTCTGATCGACCGGCTGGACGATGGCATTTCTGCGGTATACACCTTCTACGAACCGGATGTACCGGGAGCCAGTTACGGGGTATTCAATGTCGTGTGGCAGGTGGCTCTGGCGCAGCGACTGGAGCTGGAGTCTGTCTATCTAGGCTACTGGATACGCGACTGTGGAAAAATGGCCTACAAATCCGGTTATCAGCCGCTGGAAATGTTCAAGGACGGGCGTTGGATGCCGTTCGGCGAGGTGGCGATAAAATAACGACCCCCTGAACGGGGGTCGTTTGCCGTGCGGGTCAGTAAGGCAGAACGCGATCGGTCGAACCGCCGCGCATGACCCGGACGCGTTGGCCGGGAGCCAGCGACACATCCTGAGCCTGTACGATGGAAATCAGTTCACCTGACTTGTCCAGCTTGACGGTGACTTCAACCGACTGCTGGCTACCCATGTTTTTCTGTGCGGCATCGGCCGCTACGCCACCGGCAATTGCGCCGACAACGGCACCCAAGGTCGAGCCGCGGCCCTGACCGATGGCACTGCCGGCGATGCCGCCAACCGCGGCGCCGCCCAGTGTCAGCAAACCGTTTTGCTTGCCTTCAACCTTGACAGCCTGAACCGAGACGACGGTGCCCAAGTGTACGGTTTGTGCGCGCTGGGCCTGATTCCTCGAATAGACCATGGCGGAGTCGGGACTTGCGCAACCCGCCAGAGTGGTCACGGCAACAAAGCCGGCAACCAGAAGTTTGCTCGAGTGACTGTTCATGTGTTCGCTCCCTGATGTCTGGGTAAGTTTTATCGGGAGGCGTCCTTCAGCGCAAGGGCGCATTCGGAAACCAGCTCGGGTCCGCGATACACCAGACCACTGTAAAGCTGGATCAAGCTGGCGCCGGCGTCAAGTTTTTCCTTCGCGTCTTCGCCAGAAAGGATACCTCCGGCTCCTATGACCGGCAGGGCGCCGTCAAGTTCCCGCACCAGTCTGGCGATGACCTCGGTCGAGCGCTGGCGTACCGGGGCCCCTGACAAGCCGCCGGCTTCGTGTTCCAAAGGATGGCCGTTGACGGCATCGCGTGACAAGGTGGTGTTGGTAGCGATCACGCCATCGATGCGATGGCGCACCAATTGCCGGGCGATGGCGACGATGCCGTCCTCGTCCAGGTCGGGGGCGATCTTGACGGCAAGCGGGACGTAGCGGCCGTGTTGGTCTGCCAGCGAGGTCTGTCGCTGTTTGAGTCGGCCCAGCAGGATGTCCAGTTCGTCGGCCTGCTGGAGTTGGCGCAGGTTGCGGGTGTTGGGGCTGGAAATGTTGACTGCGATGTAGCTGGCCGCCGGGTAGGCCTTTTCCAGCCCGGTCAGGTAGTCATCGGCGGCCGACTCGATCGGTGTCGCGGCATTCTTGCCGATATTGATGCCCAGTACGCCACGGAAACGGGCGGCGGCAACATTGGCGAGTAGTGTGTCGATGCCGAGGTTGTTGAACCCCATGCGATTGATGATGGCCTGATGTTCCGGCAGGCGGAACATGCGGGGTTTATCGTTGCCGGCTTGAGCCTTGGGGGTGACGGTTCCGACTTCGATGAAGCCGAAGCCCAGACTGGCAAGGGCATCGACGTGTGCACCGTTCTTGTCCAGACCGGCGGCAAGCCCCACCCGGTTGGGAAACTCGATGCCCATGACGGTGACCGGGTCGGAAATGTGCGGGCCTGCCGCGAGGCCGGTCAGGTGCAGGGTATGGGCAAGATCGATCAGCTTGAGGGTGGTTTCGTGTGCCAGCTCGGGATCCATGCGAAACAGCAGGGGGCGCATCAAAGGGTAGAGCATGATCGAACCTCAGGCAGTAAAATGCCCGGCATTATAACCGGGCAGGGCAGGGTGAGGCGACTTCTGCGTGTTTTTACAACACCTGGCAGGCATCCTGGAAGGCGAAACGCGGTGAACGTGGATAGACTTTGCCGGCCTCTCCGTAACCCAGATTGATCAGGAAGTTGGCGCTGAAGCGGCCGTCCGGGAAAAATTCCTGGTTCAACACTGCCGGATCAAAGCCGGACATCGGGCCGCAGTCCAGTCCCAGTGAACGGGCGGCCATGATCAGATAGGCGCCCTGCAGGCTGCTGTTGCGGAACGCCGTTGCGTCGATCAAGGGCTGATTGCCCTCGAACCAGCTTTTGGCATCGGCGTGGGGGAACAGCATGGGTAGGTGTTCGTAAAAGCGGTTGTCCTGAGCCACGATCACGGTAACCGGTGCGGCAAGGGTCTTGTCGATATTCCCTTCGGCCAGTGCCGGCTTGAGGCGTTGCTTGGCGTCGGCGGACTTGATGAAAACCAGTCGTGCCGGCGAGCAGTTGGCACTGGTCGGGCAAAACTTCATCAGGTCGTACAGTTGCACAAGCACGCTCTCCGGCACCTCGCGGGGTTGCCAGTGGTTATGCGTGCGGGCGTTGCTGAACAGTTGTTCCAGAGCGGGGGTGCTGATCGGGGTACTCATCAGTGCAAGTCTCCACTAGTTCTGAGGCCGGGGAGCCAATGCTCCCGGCGTCAATTGCCCCGGGGTCACAGGTTCGCTGGTGACCTCGGAGGGAAGGGTTCGGGCATCATCCTGATCGTTGGCCAGAACCGTAATGGATACACGGCGGTTGCGCGCCCGGCCGTCGGCGGTATCGTTGCTGTCCACCGGGCGGTTGGCGGCGCGGCCAATCGCGACCAGACGTTCCTGGCTGATGCCGGATTCCTGGAACAGGCGTACTACCGAGCCTGCCCGGGCCGCGGACAATTCCCAGTTGGACGGGAATACCGGGTTTTTAATCGGAATATTGTCGGTATAGCCTTCGACGCTCACCGAGTTTTCGACGGTCGACAGGACATTGGCCATTTGCCGCAGGGTTTCGTAGGACTGGGTGGACGGTTGTGCCTGTCCAACGGCGAACAGCGCGGTGTCTTTGACCTCGATGACGACGCCTTTCTTGGTCTGGGTGATGTTCACCTGGCCGCTTTTCACCAGCGGGTCGAGGACCTTGTTCAGGTCGGCGGCCAGATTGCCCAGCTTGGCTTGCTCGGACAGCGGCGCATTGCTTTTGACCGCTTTGGCAATCGGTTTGGTCTGCGGGACTTCGACCATGGTGTTGGCGCCGCCGTTCGGGCGTTGCGTCACGGTGATGTTGGTGCCGGTACGAAAGGCATCGACAATGGCAAGCGACAATACCCGGTACTTGCCTTCGTTCAGTGAAGAAATGGCGTACATCACCACGAAGAAGGCGAACAGCAGTGTGATGAAGTCGGCATAGGAAACTAGCCAACGTTCATGGTTTTCGTGTTCTTCTTCCTGTTGTCGTCTGCGTGACATCGATCTGTCCTTCGTATCGGCTGGCCCGCACGGGGCGGGCCAAACCTGTTTCAGAAGAAGCGGGTGTCCATCAGGCTTTTGACTCCGCCTTTGAACTCGACGCCGAGGCGGCGGGCAAAGCGGCTGCCAAAATCATCCTGCGGCGTGAAGTCAACCAGCTTGTCGGCCTTGATGACGTCGCGGGCGACCGAGTCTACCGTGCCATAGCCATCGGCAAGGCCAAGCGGCACGCTCTTCTCACCCAGCCATACCATGCCGGAAAACATGTCCGGGGTCGGTTTGAGGCGGGCGCCCCGGCCATCCTGAACGGCCTTGATGAATTGCTGGTGAATGTCGTTGAGCAATTGCTGGCGAATCGCATCATGTTTGGCATTGCGCGGTGAGAACGGATCACCCATGGCCTTGTTTTCGCCGGCGGTCATGACGCGGTTTTCCACGCCGAGTTTTTCCATCAGCCCGGTGACGCCGAAGCCTTCCGAGATCACCCCGATCGAGCCGATGACACTGGCTTTGTCGACATAGATCTTGTCGGTGGCCGAGGCAATGTAATAGCAACCGGACGCGCACACTTCTTCAACGACCGTCACGATGGGCAGCTTGGGATGCAGACGCTTCTGACGGCGGATTTCATCATAGATCATTCCGGACAGCACCGGGCTGCCCCCCGGGCTGTTGGCGCGGATCAGAATGCCGCGGGTGTTTTTGTCGTCGATCGCGTCGCGCAGCCCTTCGATCAATTTGTTGGCACTGCCTTCATCAAGGGTGATGGCGCCGGCCAGTTGTAATTCCGCAGTGTGCCCGCCGCTCGAAGCGATGCGGGTTTCCTCTTTGCCGATAAAGGAGGACTTGACGATGGAGGCGACAATCGCGGCAGCGATCACTAGCCAGGCCAGCCGGAAAAAAATCTTCCATTGCCGGGCGCGGCGTTGTTCGGCCAGTGATGCCGTGGCCAGCTTTTCGAGCAGGTTACGTTCCCAGTTCTGATTGTTGTCGCTCACCGTGTGTCGTGCTCCATGCAGTGTTGATTGTAGGTTTCCCGAACGTCATGGTAACTCAGCCATGTTGCGCGGAAAAGCGTCGCAGAGGTCATGCCGGGCGGGGGTATTCGTCCAGCCACCGGGCAAAGCTGGCGAAATCGTCGAGGATGGCCAGCGACGGGCAGAGTTCCAGCGTGTCGGCATCGTGTGCACCCTGCGTCAGACCGACCGCATGGGTTAGTGCGTTGGACGCCATCAGCAAGTCGTGGGTGGTGTCACCGATCATCACGGTACGCGTTGGAATGACGCCGAGGGTGTCCATCAACTCCTGCAGCATGGCAGGGTTGGGCTTGGACGGGCACTCGTCAACGGTCCGGGTGGCATCGAAGTAAGGGGTGAGGCCGGTGGCGGCCAGCGCCCGGTCGAGTCCGCGTCGCGACTTGCCGGTGGCGACGGCCAATAGGTAGCCCTGTTCAGCCAGCCGCGGTATGGCTTCGCTGACGCCGTCAAACAGTTCGATGGTTTCGTCGCCCGAGAAATAATGCCGGCGGTACGCCTCGGCCATCGCCGGGTAGCGTTCCCGTGGCAGGTCGGGGCAGGCGGTTTGCAGGGCTTCTTCCAGTCCGAGGCCGATGACGTGGCTCGCGGCGGCACGGTCGGGAACGGCAACCCCGATGTCTCGCGCGGCATGTTGAATGCTGTGAACAATGTGGGCAGTGGAATCCATCAGGGTTCCATCCCAGTCAAAAACGATCAGGTCAAATGGCAGAGGCATGATTTTTTCCCAATTGATCAAGGTAGCGTTGTAGTTCGGCAGGCAGCGGTGCCTCAAGTGTCAACGTTTCTCCAGTGACCGGGTGAGGCAGGGTAAGACGGCGGGCATGCAGGAACATGCGTTTCAGTCCGCTTCGCGACAGTTCGCGGTTGCGGGCCGGGTCACCATACTTTTCATCACCGGCGATCGGGCAGCCGTTGGCCAGCATGTGAACCCGGATCTGGTGGGTTCGGCCGGTCTTGAGTCGTGCCTCGACCAGGGTCAGGTCGCCGAAACGTTGCTGAATACTGAAAATGGTGTGAGCGTACTGCCCGTCCTCCGTGACCCTGACGCGACGGTCTCCGTCCGGCGTGGTCCACTTGAACAAGGGCAGTTTCACATGCTTGACCGCGTCAGGCCAGCGGCCATCACCCAGTGCGAGATAGCGTTTGTCCGGAACATTGTCGCGCATCATGTCGTGCAGCGTGAGCAAAGTCGAACGTTTCTTGGCCAGCATCAACAGACCCGAGGTTTCACGGTCGAGTCGGTGTACCAGTTCCAGGAAGCGGTATTCGGGATGCGCCTTGCGTAATTGTTCGATCACACCGAACGAAATGCCGCTGCCGCCATGGACGGCAACCCCGGCCGGTTTGTCGATGACCAGCATGAAGGGGTCCTCGTACACTACCGGAAACTGGCCCGGCGGCGTAGCCGAGGTGTCGCGTTCGGCAATCCGGATGGGCGGAATGCGAATTTCATCACCGGCGGCAACCCGGTAGGAGGCGTCGATACGGCCTTTGTTTACCCGGACTTCTCCGGAGCGGAGAATGCGGTAGACATGGCTTTTCGGTACGCCTTTCAATAGGCGAACCAGATAATTGTCGATGCGTTGTCCTGCGCATTCTTCATCGACGCTGTGAAAGCTTACGGAGTCTTTGCGAATATCAGTCATTTTGCTTATACTTCTTGCGTCTGCCCGAGGTTGTTGTATCGCGGCAGGCAAATCCGGATATTGATATGGTCCCGGGAGCCGATCGCCCCCTGGACGCTGCTGCGGGAATTTAGCCCGGCCGGCAGGGTTAAGACCCTGACCTGACGCCGTGACTACCGGCCGCAGCCACGGTTAACTCGCTCACCGAAAAGCAGCGATGGTAATGCATTTGGACGCACAGCGCACTCACGAGCATTCCATTCCCTGATGAAAAGCCCGTCAGGGGATCCCGCAGCAAAGTTTGACCCGGCGTGATCCGCTCCTGCCTCCGTCTCCCTCTCGCACCGTCAACGAACCGGTGCCCGGCAGACGTCGAACCTTCGGGTTCCGGGACGGTCATGTGATGCAATCAGGAAGTCGGCTTATCGAAACGGTTACCTACGCTCTTTATACGATTACTTCTTTCGGAAAGCGCCCATTTTTAGACATTGGGCCGTCAAATACTTGCTGTGTCCTTGCGTGAGTGCCGCGCAGGGAACATACATGAAACGTATGCTGTTTAACGCAACGCAAGCCGAAGAGCTGCGCGTTGCAATTGTCGATGGCCAAAAGCTCATCGACCTTGATATCGAAACCGTCGGGAAGGAGCAACGCAAAGGGAATATCTACAAAGGGGTTATCACCCGGATTGAACCTTCGCTTGAAGCGTGCTTCGTCGATTACGGTACGGATCGTCACGGCTTTTTGCCGTTTAAGGAAGTGTCCCGCAGTTACTTCCAGAATTACGAGGGCGGTCGCCCGCGTATTCAGGATGTGTTGCGCGAAGGCATGGAAGTCATCGTGCAGGTCGAGAAGGACGAACGCGGCAACAAAGGTGCTGCGCTGACGACCTACATCAGTCTGGCCGGCCGCTATTTGGTGCTGATGCCGAATAATCCCCGTGGCGGTGGTGTTTCCCGTCGCATCGAGGGTGAAGAACGTCAGGAACTGAAAGATCTGCTCGGACAGTTGGAAGTCCCGGCCGGCATGAGCCTGATTGCACGCACCGCCGGTATCGGCCGCAGCTTCGAAGAGCTGCAGTGGGACCTGGGCTATCTGATGCAGCTGTGGCGCGCCATCGAGGGTGCTGCCGGAGCGCAGACTGCGCCGTTCCTGATCCTTCAGGAAGGCAGTCTGGTCATTCGTGCCATTCGTGACTACTACCACCCGGACATTGGCGAGATTCTCATCGACACCGACGAGATCTACGATCATGCCCGTCAGTTCATGGCCCATGTGATGCCTGCCACGCTTAACCGCGTCAAGCTTTACAAGGATCATGTTCCGCTGTTCTCGCGCTTCCAGATCGAACACCAGATCGAAACCGCGTTTTCGCGCAGCGTGCAGCTGCCGTCCGGCGGTGCGATCGTTATCGATCACACCGAAGCACTGGTTTCCATCGACGTCAACTCGGCGCGTTCGACCAAGGGTGCCGATATCGAAGAAACCGCACTGCGCACCAACCTGGAAGCGGCAGAAGAAATCGCCCGCCAGCTGCGCCTGCGTGACCTCGGTGGCCTGATCGTCATCGACTTCATCGATATGGAGAGCCCGAAGAACCAGCGCGATGTGGAAAACCGTTTGCGCGAAACCTTGAAGCACGACCGTGCGCGTGTCCAGATGGGCAAGTTGTCGCGCTTCGGCCTGCTGGAACTGTCGCGTCAACGCCTGCAGCCGTCGCTGGGTGAAACCAGTCACGAACCGTGCCCGCGTTGCCATGGTATTGGTTTCATTCGTGGTACCGAGTCTTCCGCCCTGCATATCCTGCGCATCATCCAGGAAGAGGCGATGAAAGAGAACACCGGTGCGGTTCATGCGCAGGTGCCGGTGGATGTGGCGACCTTCCTGTTGAACGAGAAGCGTGCCGAAATCTTCGCGATCGAATCACGTCTCGATGTCAGCGTGGTGCTGATCCCGAATATCTATCTGGAAACCCCGCATTACAAGATCGCCCGTGTTCGTCACGACGATCTGGCCGAGCTCGGCGAAGAGCCCAGCTACAAGCGCGTGGATATTCAGGAAGAAGATGTCACCACCAATTTCGGCCAGGAAAAGCCCAAGGTCGAACGTCTGGAGGCTGCCGTCAAAGGCATTACTCCGCTGCAGCCGGCTCCGGTGGCCAGTGAACCGGTCAAACCGGCCAAGCCAGCCGACACTGAGCCGGGTGTGTTTGCGAAAATCGCAGCCTGGTTCAAGAATGTGCTTGGTGAAGAGCCGGCCAAACCGGTTGAAGAAGTGAAGAAACCGGTTCGTCAGGACAATCGCAATAATGCGCGTCGTGGCAATGGCAACCGTCAGAATGGTCCGCATCGCCGTGAACGTGGCGAGCGTGATGACCGTCGCAATGGCCAGAATAGCCAGAATGGTCAGAATGGCCAGCAGGATGACCGCCGTCGTCAACCGGCTCAGGCTGAAGAGAAAAAAGAGCGTGAGGTTCAGCAACCGCAGGCACGTCAGGAACGCGGTGAGCGTACCGAGCGTCAAGAGCGTCCTGAACGTCAACCTCGCGAGCGTCGTGAGCGCCGTGAACGTGAACCGCGTGAGAATCGCGAAACCCGTGAAGCGGTTGAACTGAATGCGGCACCGGTTGAAGAGAAGGTGGCTCCGCGTCAGGAATCGCGTCGTCGTCGCGAAGAAAAGCCGGTAGTTGCGCCTCAGGTGAATGAGGAAGTCGTGGTTGATGTGCCAGTGGCTCAGGTTGCCGGCACCGAGGCTCCGGCTGCTGAGCAAAACGAAGGACAAGAGCGTGGTGATCGCCGCCGCCGTCGTGGTCGTCGTGACCGTCGTCGTGAACCGGCCGATGCCGTGGTGGAAGCCGCTGATGCCGTGAATGTCGAGGCGGCTTCGATGGTTGA
>JAGLBD010000128.1 GCA_018260425.1 Pseudogulbenkiania sp.
GTCAGATGGGTATCGATCAACACCTGCGCCGATGTCCCGCTGTTGTACACCGCATAACTCGTCCCGCCATTCGTCACCGTACCCGCCTGCGTCCAGTGACCCGGGTCGGTCAGTTGCACCGTCCCTCCCGACGCGCCGTTGATCTCCATCTGGTGCGCTCCCGCCTGCAGGCCGCTGCTCCAGCCCGGCGCAAAGGTATACCCGTCCACCCCCGCCGACAGCACATCCGCCAGACTCAGCTGCAGCGTGCTGCTCGCGTCCGAATTCGACGTGAAGTTGATCTGGCCGACATCCGCCACATGAAACAGCCCCGCCAGATGCAACTGCTGCCCCGGACCGCCGAAGGTCAGTGTGGTGCCCACCATGCCGTCCAGCACCGGGTCATGCGCCAGTACCGCCGTCGTCACCGGTGCGCTGCGCAGCAAGGCCACACCCGGACTGCTCTGGTCTTCGATCTGGAACACCAGTTGATGACTGCCCTGGTTCAGCCCCGCCGGCGTGTAGCTCCAGCTGCTGCCCGTGACCGTCGCCGAGCCCAGCAGCAAACCGCCGTCGTACACCTGCAGCTGCTGCCCGGCCGCCAGCGCATGCGCCAGCGTGCCGTTGAAGCCCGGCGCAAGATCGTTGGTGGTCACCAGACTGCCGCCCACCAGCACATTCCCGGTCAGCGGCCCGACGTGGTCGATCGCACTGACCAGCGTCACCGCCTGCTCGTCAAAGACGAACGCACTGCCCGGCGTGGCCTGCGCATGGGTCGCGACATTCTCGACCACCGCCACCAGACTGTGCGACCCGGCCGCCAGCGGCGTCGTCGGGGTATAGCTCCAGCTTCCCGTGGCACTGACCGTCGCGTAGCCCAGATGCACCCCGTTGTCCAGCAGCGCAACCTGTTGGTTGGCGCTCAGCGGGGCATCGACCGTACCGCTGATCACCGGCATGCGGTCGTCCGTCAGTGCTGCCGCACCCACCGCGCCGACATCCGGCCCCGCGGCATCCAGCACCTGCGTGATGGCGGCATGCGCCACCGGTGTCGTGCCATCTACCGTCACCGTCAGCAGGCTATCTGCGCGGCCGTTGAAGTTGGCCGTGTTGGCGGCATCCTGCACCAGCACCGCCAAATGGTGCACGCCGCCGGCCAGTGCCGCCGGGGTGTAGCTCCAGCTCAGTCCTGCCAGCGTCGCATTGCCCAGCAGCACACTGCCGTCGTACACCGCCAGCACCTCGTTGCTGCCCAACGGCGCAGTCAGCGTCCCCGACAGCACCGGCGTCGCACTGCCCGTCACCGTCGCGCCGGCCACGCCATCCAGCGCGATCACGCCAAGGTGCTGTTCCTGAATCACATAGGCGGCCGACAGCGGACCGGCTGCGCCGGTGGCCGGGTTCTGCACCAGCGCCTGCAATTGATGGCTGCCGCCGGCAAGGTTCGTCGCCGCAAAGCGCCAGGTCGTGCCACTCAGTACCGCATTGCCCAGCGCCGTGCCGTTGTCGTACACCGTCACCACCTGTCCGACCGCCAGCGGTGCCGTCAGCGTCCCGGTGATCACCACCGCCGCATCATCGGTGGTGGTCTGGTTGGGGACGAAGCCCGTCACCGAGCCGTTGGTGGCCGCTGCGTCGATCACCCCCGACACCGTCGCCAACTGACTGGGGGCATCCGGCGTCGCTACCGTCAGGAAGGTTGGCGTGCCTATCACCCGCGTCATCGCGTTGCCATCCACGATGGCCGCCCACAGCGAATGCCCGCCCTGACTCAGCGGCGGAGGCGCATAGCTGAAACTCAGGTCGCTGTTCACCGTGGCTTGTCCCATCGCCACGCCATTGTTGTAAATGACCACCTTCTCGTTCGCGCCCAGTGCCGTCGCCAGCCGGCCGCTGATGGCCGGCAACACGTCGGCCGTGGTCGCACCGTCTGTCAGCACGCCGGGGTGACTGCCGCTCACCGACGTGACGGTCATGCTCAGGCTTTCCTCATTGAGCACATACGGTCCGCTGACCAGGCCGGCCGCACCGTTGACCGCATTGACCACCCGGGCGGTAAAACGGTGACTGCCGGTCGCCAGCGCCGTCGACGGCGAGAAACTCCAGGTGGTGCCGACCGGGGTGGCCACCCCCAGCAAGGTGGCCCCGTCGAAGACCTGCACGACCTGCCCGGCCGTCAGCGCCGAACTGAGCGTGCCGCTGATCCGCGGTTGCGTATCGTCGCTGCTGGCGCCGTTGGCAATGGTGCCGAAACCGCCCGTGCCATGCTGGGCGGTGATCTGGCTGATCACCACCGCTTGCGGTGGCGTCGCTGCCGACACGATGGTGAAAGAGGTGCTTTGGCTGAGCAGCACATTGGCACTGCCGTCCTCCACCTGTGCCGTGAGGGTATGCGCCCCTTGCGACAACCCCACCGGCGGCACGAATTGCCAGCGGTTGCCGTTGAGGGTCGCCACCCCCAGCCGCGTCGCTCCGTCGTACACGACGATTTGCTCGCCGCCGGCCAACGGCGCTGCCAATGCTCCGGACACGAGCGGCGTCGTCGCCGTGGTCATGCCATTGCTCACGCCGTTCGCCACGATCGACAGGTTCTCTTCATTGATCACAAAGGCGCTGCTGGCCGATCCGGCCGCACCATTGAGGGTGTTGACCACCTTGGCGGTCAGGCTGTGCGAGCCCTGCGACAGCGCCACGCTCGGGGTAAAGCTCCAGTTGGTGCCGTTCACCGTGGCACTGCCGATCAAGGTCGTGCCGTCGAAGATCCGCACCGCTTGCCCGTCGCCCAGCGGCGCCGAAATCGTCCCGCTCAACGTCGGGGTGCCCAGTCCGGTGCTGGCCCCGTTGGTCAACGGGGTGACCAGCCGGTTCACCGACAGGCCGTAGACGCTCCATTGGTAATTGGAACTCGGCAGGGTGCCATCGGTCAGGTCAAGTCGCCGGTACCACGAGTGATCAAAATCAAAGTTGGGGTCTAGCGTCTGCGCGACCTCGATGTATTTTGCCGACCACATCACACCATTCGGGCTATCGGACAGCACCAGCTTGACCGCGAAGGATTCGTTCCAGGCGGAGATCGGCAAGGTCAGCCAGAAGCTCCAGCTATGCGCATCGCTGGTGAAATCGTGCTGCCCGACCACGCCCACTCCCTGCACCAGCCCCCCGTATTGTCCGATGATGGAGCCGGTGATCGAGGAGCTGTCCAGCTGTGCCAGAGTTCCGGCAGCAAAGAATTTCGCGTTCGTCGAAGACAAACCAACACTCGTCATTGCCGTTGCCGACCAGGCACTCGCCGAGACGATCGTCGCGGTTTGGCTGGGGGCGGCCGCCGCCGTCACCACCACCGTCAGCGCTTCGCTGAGCCGGGCGACATGACCGGCATCTTCCACCTGCACCTTCAGCGCATGGCTTCCCTGCGCCAGCGTAGTCTGCAGACGCCAACTCGTACCGTTCACCACCGCTGCACCCAGCGCCGTCGCCCCGTCGTAAACTTCCACCACCTCGCCCGCCCCCAGCGCCGCACCCAGCGTTCCCGACAGGGTCACCGTGCCGTTGTCGGTCACAAACCCCGAACCGGCCGCCGTAAACGTCAAGGGCGATGCCGTGGCAATGGCCGACGGCGTCGACCCATAAAACGTGACGCTGGCCGCGGCGGTGGGCGGCAGGGTCGCCGCATTGCCGGCGCCGCCGCTCATGTCCGCCGTCGACACATAGATATCGGTGGAGGCCAGACCCGCCGGTCTGCCTGCCGTCGGCACCAGCGAGATGGAATCGATGCTGTACACCTGCCCCAGATCGATCTGGATCCAGCCATTGGCACTGGCAATACTGGAGGCATAGGAATTTTGTTGGGCCAAACTGCCATCGACCAGCATCATCACCCCACCTGCCGGTCCTGCGGTTCCCTGTGGTCCAACGGCCAGCGATGTTCCCAGTCCATACGCCACATTCCGGCCACCCGACATCACCACCAGCTCGGCCAGATCGAA
>JAGLBD010000129.1 GCA_018260425.1 Pseudogulbenkiania sp.
GCGTTGATGGCACCGACCACCATGACCGCACGCGTATTGCTGAAATTTGAATAGTTGGTGTTGTCTCCCTGCGGACGGGCGTTACCGCCGGCAACAACGATAACCGTCCCCAGCCCCTGGCGACCGCGGCGGATAGCCTGCAGATAGGAGGTTCCTATCCCGTCGAGTTGAGCCGGTGCAAATATCCCGTCAAACCGGCTCGCCGCTCCCCAACTATGATTGACCACATCGAACTGCTGCATTTTATCCAGCGGGATAAAACTGTATTTTCCGTACTCCATCGGTCCCAGGGAAAACGCGGCCAGCTTGGCATCATAAGCCACCCCGACAATGCCTTCGCCATTTTTACTGGCCACCATCACGCCGGCAACCAGTGTGGCATGGCCGCTAAATGCTTCATCGGTATGTTGATTCTCACGCGCTTGGGTTAGCCCCCCTGCGCGCCAAACCGGGTCGATATTGTCTTGCAGGTCCGGATGACGATAGTCCAGCAACTCCTTATCGATACTGAATGCTCCGGCGGGTTCGAATTGACCGATGCGTATCCCTTTGCCGCTGTAGTCTCGCCAAACCGGCAAAATGCGCGCCTCAGCCAAATACCATTGATCAGCCATGCCCGGGTCACTGGGAAGGTCAGGAGGACGTAGTGCCACAGTCGCGCGCATTTCGACGCTTTGCCGGGTAAAATCATGGATTACCCTGGCGCCAGAATTGCCTTTTGCGTCAACCGCGCTGTATTTGAAACCCATCAGCCCCTGAAACCCCGGATCCGGAGTAAACAGGATGTCGCCAGCTTCAGCGCTGTGCGTGGCACCATCGGCGCGTTGGTAAGTCTCACTCGCCGTCAAGAGACGCGCCGTGCCGCCGCGCACATCGGACAGCTCATGTATACGCAACGCGTCGCCCTGCCAATCCATGTCGTTGGCCAATAATTGCGTCTGGCCGATCAGCTGCGCTCTGGCGTTCGAGACCGGCTCACCCAGCGTATTGTGCGTCAGCACATCCTTGACCAGTATCGGGCGCTCCAAGACTGTCGTAGCCTGAGCTGCGGGGGTTTGTACAGGCAAATCCACCCGGCCCACATCACGAAAGTTGGCGCGCTCGACAGCACGCAGCAAGTTGGTGCCATCGCGACCGGCTACCGTATCGCTAATCCACAGCCCTTGTGAACTCTGAAAATAGCGGTATTCCCCGTAGCTGCCCTGCAACTCGACCGCATCAACACCCTCGCCGCCGTCGATCACATCATGACCGGCGCCGCCATTGAGCACGTCATCCCCCGCGCCGCCGACCAATACATCGTCGTCCAGACCACCATCAAGTAAATCGTCGCCCGCACCACCCACCAACAAATCACGGCCGCGGTGGCCGCGCAGCACATCGTTGCCACCCCCGCCTTCAAGCATATCGTCCCCATCTTCACCGGCGAGGGCATCGGCCGCTGCTCCACCCATCAAATGGTCGTGGCCGACGCCGCCGCGCATGAACACCGAAGCTTGCCCACCGCCAATCAGATAATCGTCGCCTCCCCCTCCATGAATGATTTCCACCGCGGACTGCGACAAATCCAGCGCCACCGGGCGCTGGCCTGTGACTTGCACCAAGTCGGTTCCAGCTCCACCGTGAATATCTTGCGCGCGATCCTCGGCATCGATGAGCAATACATCATCGCCATCACCACCCCGAAAGGTATCGCTGCCCGCGCCGCCCACCAGCCAGTTATTGCCAGCATCGCCTTGCAGCGTATCGGCGCCGGCACCGCCAACCGCGTTATTGACTTGCCTGGTCGCCACATCAATCACTTCGCCGGTTTCCAGACTGGAAACATAGGTGCTGGAAGCTGCAGCCTTGCCATCGCCTTGTGTCTGAATGCGCCAGCCCGCCGTTAATGGTGTGATATCACTACCATGCGGGTTCGCCAAAAAGTCGGCAGCAATGACTTCGCGCACAACACCATTGATCAAGGCGGTGCCGCGTGCCAACACCGAGTTGCCCGCCAGCCGCTCACCGCTTTGCTGCCGGGTTTTCAAGTCGATGCGACTAATGCCCAGCGCCTCCAGCGTGTGCAATTCGCTGATCTCTCCCACGTCCAGGCTGCCATTGCCATTGGTGTCCAGCCAGCTTTTGCCGTCATGGTTGCTATCGCGCCACACCATGACGCGTGCCCAGGCAGAGTCTTGGTGGTCGAACACGTGATCATGGTTGTTATCCAGGCTGGCCAAGGCAGCAAAGCCATCGGTAAAGCGCACTTGCCCATTGTTGTCGACCGCCTGACCCTCCGCACCGGCGAAATATTGCGACAACAACTCGCCACCATGGTCGATACGACCATTGCGATTGGCATCCAACACCACCAGACCATCTTGCGGCGAGACCCAACCAGACAATTCCAGGCTACCGCCATCATGATCAATATCGAACAACACCGGGTCTTCCAGCATGGAGGTCAGCTTGACGTTATCGCCGTTCAAATCGACCACCAATGGATCAGTCGGCACCGTGGTGCGAGCCCAAATGCTAGAGGTATTGAGCAGGCTACCCAACACATCGGGCTTGGCCGTCATCGGCCGCTGACAAACCAGCGCGTTGGAAGCATCGAACACCGGCCGCGCCCGATTGCCATTGCCCGGCCGCCAGCCATCGGACAGCACTTGGCTTGCCGCCGCACTTGCGGTGTTGTCGATACCAGTGCCCTGCGGCTGATCCAGGTTCAGTTTATTGGCGTCGTAGTCCAACTGCCAGCTGGCACCCGTCAGCACCCGGCCCTGAGAGACCTGTCCGGCGCGAATCAGCAGGTCTTGCGCCCCCTGGTTCTCTGCCGCGGGTTTGTTGATGGTTTTCAGTTGAAACGCATCTTGCCCGGCTACCGGCGCCAAACCATTGATGCGCTGGCCGGCATGAATGAAATTCGAGTCTTGAATCTGAGGATTGGCCGCCTTGAGCGCTGCCAGATCCCAACCGTTCTGATGCGCGATTTTCCACAACGAATCGCCACGCTGCACCACCACGTTATTCACCCCAAGCGGCACGTCTGCATCCAGCGTGCGCGATAGGCTCTGATTCTTCACAAACGTCATCTGGCCGTTTTGTTGATCACGAATCAGGGCGGAAGACGGTGCCAGGTTGGCAGGAGGAAGTTCGGGAACGGGCGTTTGCAGCGGTGCGATACGAGGAGGCGTTATGGTGGCGGGCAGGACTGGGGCGGCAGGCGGCACGACGCGCATACTGATGCCGAATAGGTTGCCTACTTGGGCGGAGCTCCACTCGCCAACCGGGGTATTTTGCAGGTGATGATCCCAGATATAATCACTCGCCTCTACACCGACGTACGCTCCCGCAGCCCCCCCTGCGATTCCACCAACAATGGTGCCGCGTCGTCCTGCTTTCGCACCAATCGCGGTGCCAACTACCACTCCAGCCTTCCCACCCAAGGTGCCCATTGCCACGGAGAAGATCGCCTTGGCCACAGCTTTCGGGTTTTCGCTTTGGACGGCGACATAAACATTATAGATATCGCCAGCATGGCCAATACCTACGACCTTGACCGTCACCACGGCATAAGGCATGGACATTGCCATTCTGGCCACCGGCAGCCCTTGCAGCTTGGCAGCCTGTTCAAAGCTTTCGACAACGGCTGTTCGTGCCAATTTGCCTGTGGTTTGTCCAAGGTCAGTTCCAACATTCACCGAGAACTGCATGGCAAATTCTTTCAAGCCACTTTTTTCTTGTGGAAGCGTCCCGGCTGGCTGGGCTGGAGGCGTTACGGTCGGATCACGCGTATCATTGCTCATTTCACAGCCCTCTTACAAAATAGCTGGCAAAAT
>JAGLBD010000130.1 GCA_018260425.1 Pseudogulbenkiania sp.
CATAAATCCGTTCGGGGAAAGGGGCTTTGCGCGTCGAACCCTATTTATGCAACAAGGCCGTGATAACGGCACGTATGCCCCGGTGCCAAAGACTGGCGAGATGAATCTGATGAAGTACGACGAGGATACGTCAGTCAACATGAAATATGTCCGATCTATTGCGAGTGAAAGCGTTGTCAAAAATCTTGTCTATATCTCTAAACCCCATTAAGTCGCTGGGTCTACTGGCGGCATTGTCCGGCTGTTCTCTGGCGCAGAACATGGAACAGGATTTTCCATATGAATTGCGTATTGAAAACAAGCTAACGGCGCCAATAGCCTATTGCGAAGACTTTGAAGCTGAAACCTGTCCTTATGTCGTCCAGAGCGGGCGGAGTGATCGCCAAATCTTCATGTCACATGTTGCCAATGGTAGTGACGAAAAGAAGTTAGCGGTATTCGACCACCAGAAAATCAAGGTCTGCGGAAAGCTCATTGATGTTAAATTGATTCGGTCCGTGTCCCCGGTAGTCAAGCGCGACAAAGACCATTTCGAGATCGTCATCGACAAGGCGGTGCACGACAAGTTTTGTCAGTAACATCGGGGCTTTGATTGTGCCATTGTGGCGTGAAGCGTCTTGATATTTCCAAGGCTTCGCGTCCTGCCTACACCACGTGTTCGATTACCTTGAAATGTTTTACAACCCGAAACGGCGTCACAGTTCCAATGTTGGACTGTCTCCGGTACAGCTTGAGAAGTAATATTTCCAGAGGCTCCGAACTGTCTAGATAACCTGGGGCAATTCAATTCGTTTAATTCCAACTATGGATAACGATTTTGTTAGCATGATTTTGAAGGTAAAGGTTGGCCACTACAATGAAGATGCCAGAGAACGAATTGGTGATTTTGGACATTGCAGGTAATCATGCTCGACTGCAGACAGATAATATGGCCCGTGAAACAAAATTGACTACTCTTGGGTTCGTCCGCGATGGTGGCCAGTTGGTGCGACCAATTGCAGATGATATAGATCGGAAAATGTTAGTACAGAAACTTGTCGAAATGGATGCCTTGTTTGCTGCAGGTCGAGATTGGAGTCCGGCAGAGCTGGTTGATTTTTATCGTGAGGAAGGGATTGTTGCGCAGGGGTATCGGATGATTACCTGGAAAGGCCCAGATGCCTACGTTATTCTTACTCGGTAATTTGTAGAGGTTGAAGTATACATTGGAGGATGGACGAAAGCCGACAGGAGTTGTTACCGGTTACGGTGCGGTCTGATCTGACAATTAGCGAACGAAACCAAATTATCAAAGCGTTTGATTTGGAAAAATTCAGGGTAAATAATGTTTTCTCGCCATTGACCGAATTCCGTTATTTTGATGGTTTGCCTGACGGTGCTGGTTTTAATGGGCGTTGGTTAACATCGCAGTGGCTTGAGGCTCCGGTGGAGCGGATCAGTATCTTGGCATCGCCAAACAACTAAGCAACGCGGGCGGCTAGTGTCACATTGCAGCCAGGAACTACTGTTTTCCAAGGAAGAGTGGCTCCGCAATTTAGGTTTGGTTCGAACCTAACTGGTGGAGGTGCTCAGACCTATAACGCGATGGGTCCTTGGGCTGTTATTAAGGAGTTACCATAATGGAAGCAAGTTTGATTGAATCTCTTGAGGGTGCATTAGAACATTACCGTCAAGCCACCACAGGGGTGGTTGACGGGCAAGCGAGGGAGGATTATCTACGTCTCATCGCAATAACTGAAAAGCTTGCTGATTCCCTGCGGGAAGGTGTCGTTGCAGATGTGAAAATTTATGCGCTAGGTTTTTCTAGACAAGTGTCAGATTCTTTCTCACCTCAACCACCTGAATTTAGATCATTGGCTCAATTGATCGCGGAAATAAAAAAGCGCTTTGTTTGATGTGTAATGACTCACTGAATATCTGCTCATAATTGACGTAGGAGCATGTCGTGGTCATGGAGTGCGAAATCAGGCGATGGACTGCCAAGCGTAAGCTGATCATCCTCGCCATATGGGGTCGGTGCAACGCCCGGAACTAGGGAGATTTTGCTGAAATTATCCAGCAAAGATCGAACTATTTCTGACTCTAACTTAGCGCAGATGGGCGGTTTATCAATTGCGGTAGGCTCTGTGCTGCTGGGGAAGTCGCTGGGATCATTGGCTCCGTTGGAAAGGACACTTGCATCCACGGCCAAAGGGACGGGCTATGGCGCGGTGGAAGGTTTTGTAGTCGCAGACAGGGGACTGTCTGCCGGAGCCACCTTTGAGGGCACTCTTTATCGTGCGGTCGGCGAAGGGTATGATCCGCTGCTTATACATTTCGGGAATATTCAAGCCAGCCATCGTTATACGGGAACAGGTCAAGGCGGACTTTACTTTGCTACTGGGACACATGTGGTTGAAGGTGAATTCGTAGGCAATGGTGCTACGTTGGCAGGTACACGGATGCACGCTTTCCAAAACCAGAAAGTTACCGATCTTCTGGATCTATCCAACCCGGCAGTACGTGAAAGTCTAGGTGTTCGATTAGAAGATTTGACTAGGATAGGCGGAACCAAAACTTGGCGATATGAAGTTACGCAACCACTCGGACAATGGGCGCAGCAAAATGGATATCGAGGGGTTATTGCACCATCAGCCCAAGCGGATGGTGGGGTCAATGTCATTCTGTTTAACGCCAATGGCGTGAAAAAGTGATTGAGCTTATGCGTAAAATTAGCGGTGATGTTCAAAAAGTACGCTGTGGTACCTGCGGATCGGTGTTTCATAACTTCTTGTTCTCCGGAGAGGATGACTCAGAGACTGCGGGTTTGTGCTCAGCTAGTAGGCGCAATATAGCGGATGTTGTAATTGCGGAGGCTACATCGGATGAGTGGGGGGCTTTTGAGGGGAATGGATTATCCTTGTTGGAAGTACGGCTTGCTGACACTCTGAATCTGACTGGTTTGAAAGTGCTGCGTTTGCTGCGAGTCGAGCAATCTGGCGGTGTAGCAGAGAAAACGAGCTTTAAAGATTTTTTGCAGACCTACAAGCCGCCGACTTTGGTATACGCGTGCCCTGCCTGTAGCCAAGGTGAGGCGCATGTGATAGGCGAATGCACTATTGATGAATTTAAGGCGTGTGGCGGAAAGTTAACAGTTGTTGGTGACTTATCTATAGAGTAAAAATCTCGCTAATGGGTCACGATTAATGGCGGACATTTTTACATCTGCGGCTCGGTCTGGGGCGAGGCATCCGGTACCCTGACCACTAACTCAATGTAGTGGTCTAATAGTAAGCATTCAGCCGAGGCGCCTGTCTGTCAGCTGTCCAGCCAGATACAATCAACGACGGATCGGCAGCAATTCGTCGATTTTGGCGTTGGGACAGCCAGGAAGTTTTTCGAGTATTTCTTTGAGCCATGCCGAAGGATCGAGTCCATTCAGCTTGGCGGTGCCCAGCAGGCTTTGAATTGCCGTCGCTCGTTTGCCTGCACGTTCGCTGCCCGCAAACAACCAATTCTTTTTTTCGATCGCGATAGGACAAATGGCGTTTTCGACCGGGCTATTGTCGATCGGCAAATCACCGGTTTCGGCATAACACGCGAACGCCGGCCAGCGTCGCAATAGATAGTCGATCGCCCTGGCCAGCCCGCTGCCTTGACCCACTGAATCACTGCTTACTTCATCAGTTTTTCAGTGCGCCAATGCAAAAAGCCCGACTCGCAAGAATCGGGCTTTTTTGTATCTGGTGGAGG
>JAGLBD010000053.1:0-15407 GCA_018260425.1 Pseudogulbenkiania sp.
GGGGAGAGGGCTTGAACAGTGCGTAAGGCAAACCATCCTGTGCTAGCACCGATGACTTGCCTCAAGCCGGTGAACGACACCGGACGAAGAAATGGTAGCAATTAGTATCTAAATTTCATATAGGTATAAGCACTTATCGCGCCGCTGATGCCACCTGCTTGATCACCCCCTTGGCCTCACTGGCTTGCTGACGGAGCGTATCCATGCGTTCCTTCAGCTCAGGACTCACGACCTCGGCCACCCCCAGTGCAGCACTGGCTTGTTGCTTGAGGTTTGCCAACGGTGCACTGGCGTCCTTGACGGCCTGATGCAGCGAGCCAATGGCCGCAGAGGCATTTTCCTGCAGCCTGCCGGTTTGTTCCTGATTGCAACCGGTCAACAGCACACCGAGCAATACGATATACGCACGTGAAATCATGAAGCCTCCTTCGTGATATTAGCCAACGTAAACACTGTCCCGGGCACCCTGCAACAGGGCGAGTAGTTGCGCAGGGCCGTGCGAGACATGCCAGCGCTGCGTACCGTGCCAGGCCGCGAAGCCGTCCAGCGCCACGGCAATATCATTGGCCAGCCGCTGGCTGCAACGCACACCGGGTTCGAGATAGAGTGCCTTGACCTCGAACACCCCTTGCGCGCGGTGCGCCTTGGCATCCAGCCGCCCGACCAACTTGCCGCGATGGAGAATAGGCAGCACAAAATAGCCAAAGCGGCGTTTGGCGGCCGGGGTATAACACTCGATCCGGTAATCGAAATCAAACAGCTCCAACGCCCGTTGCCGATCCCAGACCACCGGATCAAAGGGTGACAGGAAGGCCGTGGCAGTCGCGGTAAGCTTGCCTTGCCGGCACAATTCCAACTCGTCGGCCAGAGAAGCATGAACGAACAGCGGTGCCTCATACCCTTCTACCCGCACCGGGATCAACTCGCCTTCATCGGCCAATTGCTCCAGCCTGTCCTGATAGCGGTCACGCTTGAGGCGGTAATAGTCGGCCACCCAGCCAGCCTTGACGATGCCCAGTGCACGACAACTGTTTTTGATCATTTGCCGGCGGGCTTCCTCCGGTGACGGCAAGTCGCGGGCATCATTCCAACCGGGCAACACCCGCTCGGCCAGATCATAGACCCGCTGAAACTGTTTACGTTCCCTGACCATCAGCTGGCCGCTGGCAAACAACACTTCGAGATGACGCTTTTCCGGCTTCCAGTCCCACCAGCCAGTGCCCTTGCCGCCTTCTCGCGCAAAGTCGGCCGAGCGCACCGGGCCGTTGCAGCGAATATGGTCGACCAAGCGTTCGATGTCGTCGCGATGTTGCACCAAATGGTGTGCCGAAAACTTCCAGCCCAGCGACACAGGGTCCAGCATGCGATGTCGCAGCAGACCATAATCGGCGACCGGCACAAAACAGGCTTCGTGAGCCCAGTACTCAAAGATCTCCCCGGCGGCAAGACACTCCTCCAGCCATGCCTGTCGATACGCCCCCAAGCGGCTGTACAGTACCAGCCAGGGGCTACGCTCCACCACATTGATGGTGTCGATCTGCAGCAGGGCCATACGTTGTATCGCCGCCGGCACATCGGCCCTGACGGCTTTGCGACGCGGGGTTTTCAGGAGACCTTGTGCCGCCAGGTGCAGATGACGAGCGTCCTGAACAGACAGGAGAGGAAGGGTCATAGGACGGCTCCGACAGGATTTTCATGACAACAGGAATGTTGCCATGATTCTTTCAATCAATGGGGGTCGATCCCCAGCCAGCCGGCAATCGTGAGCGGATTTTCTTCGCGGCGCACCCGGTCAAACCACTCGCCGGCTTCAGGCCAGGTGCGTTTCAACTGACCCAGCCACTGCTTGAGGCGCGAAGCCGGGTAACGCGACACCCCGCCACGCTCCATGCATTGCTGATAAAAGTCTCGGACCCACGGCATCATCTCCTCCCATGGCATGGGCGGCATTTCGCCCTCGCCTCCGGTCTGTTTGATTCGCCAGGCCAGATCCGGGCATGCCACCAGCCCCCGGCCAATCATCACCGTATCGCAACCGCTGTCGCGGCGGATCTGCCGGTAATCCTCCAGCGTCCAGACCTCGCCATTGGCCGTCACCGGAATCGCCACAGCCTCGCGGATGCGGGCGATCCAGTCCCAATGCGCGGGCGGCCGGTAGCCTTCCAGCTTGGTTCGTCCGTGCACCGTCAATTCGTCGGCGCCGGCGTCGGCAATGGCTCTGGCACAGGTCAGCGCGAGGGTTTTATCTTCGTAACCCAGACGCATTTTGGCAGTAACAGGGATATTGGCAGGAACGGCAGCGCGTACGGCAGACACGATCTGGAACAGCACATCGGGTTCGGTGAGCAAGATGGCGCCACCGCGATGGCGGTTGACGGTCGGGGCAGGACAGCCGAAATTCAGATCGACCCCGGGCGCCCCCAGTTCCGCCGCCCGTTGTGCATTTTGGGCAAGGCTGTCCGGGTCCGACCCCAGCAGCTGCACCCGGACCGGCGTTCCGGCACGGGTTTGCGCACCGGCCAGCAACTCGGGGGCAAGACGATGAAAGGTACGCGCCGAATGCAAATGGTGGGTGACCCGCACAAACTCGGTGACGCACAAATCAATCCCCCCGACCCGGGTGAGAATGTCGCGCATGATGTCGTCCACCAGGCCCTCCATGGGCGCCAGTACCAATTTCATAGTGTGAAGGCTCAAAGATAAACGTTCGATTATACTGTTTATCCGCATTCCCGCGCTATTCAACCCCGACTTTTCAAGGACGTTCCATGACGCTTCCCGTCCCCGGCATTTATCGTCATTACAAAGGGCAACTCTACGAAGTGACCGGCACCGCCCGCCACTCGGAAACCGAAGAAGTGCTGGTGGTGTATCGCGCGCTCTACGGCGATTTCGGCCTGTGGGTCCGGCCGCTGACCATGTTCTGCGAAAACGTCAGCCACGCAGGCGACGTCCAGCCACGCTTTGCCCTCGTGAAGGCTTTCTGACTATACTCGAACCACAACCACGAGAACGGATACCATAATGGAAAAAGCCATCTTTGCAGGGGGATGTTTCTGGTGCCTTGACACGGTATTCCGCAAGCTGGAAGGCGTTGTCGAGGTTGTTTCCGGCTACACCGGCGGTCATGCCGACGCGCCGGACTACCACTCGGTCTGCGAAGGACTGACCGGCCATGCCGAAGCCGTCGCGATCACCTTCGACCCTGACGTCATCCGCTACCTTGATCTGCTCGAAATATTTTTTGCCATTCACGATCCGACCACACTGAATCGTCAGGGTCATGATGTCGGAACACAGTATCGCTCGGCGATTTTCTTTACCAGCGAGGCACAACAACAGCTGGCACAGCGCTATATCGAGCAACTTAATGCCAAGCAGATTTTTAGTGCTCCGGTCGTGACAGAGCTCACCGCTGCCTCGGCGTTCTTCCCGGCCGAAGTGGACCACCAGAACTATTTCGAAAACAATAGCAATATGCCGTATTGCCATATTGTAATTGCGCCAAAATTGCGCAAATTCAAAGAAATCTTTCAGGACAAGCTAAAAAAATGAAGTTCATGCAAATATGATCGAAGCCCGTTTATAATGGCAAAATTGTAATCCACCATCACAAGCCAGGGCTCGATGCGCCAGTCCTTTGCCAGAAAACTGATTTTCCTCTCCAGCCTGATCAGCTTTGTGGTCATGGCAGGCACCACCGGCTACATCCTTATCGAAGGATGGTCTGTGTTGGACAGCCTGTACATGACCGTCATTACCCTGGCAACGATCGGCTATGGCGAAACCCACCAACTGGACGCGGCCGGACGCCTGTTCACCATCGCACTGATCGTGTTTGGCACCGGCGTGGTGGGTTACGGCATTTCCTCCGTGACGCTCATGCTTTTTCAGGGCGACCTCCCCAATTACCTGAAACGCCGAAAAATGGAAAAGATCATTGCCCGCATCTCCGGACATATCATCGTCTGCGGACTGAGTCGCACCGGTAAATATGCGCTGGACGAGCTGTTGCAGGCCGGCCAGTCGGTTGTGGTGATCGAGCGCGACGAGGCCAGCACCCTGTATCTCGAAGGTCGTGACATTCCCTATATCGTCGGCGATGCCACCGAAGATGAAAACCTGATTGCTGCCGGGGTCGACAAAGCCAAAGCGGTAATCACCTGCCTGACAGCCGATGCAGAAAATGCCTTTGTGGTGGTATCGGCACGCAACCTCAACGCCAAGCTGCAGATCGTCTCCAAAGCCGAAACCGAAAGCTCTCGCAACAAGCTGCTGGCGGTGGGTGCCGACAAGGTGGTCATCCCTTCGCGGCTGGGGGGCTCCAATCTGGCCAATATGGTGGTCAGGCCGGAAACCCTGCACTTTTTCGAGCACTTGCACTCACGCTACCCCAACACCTTCAGTGCCGAGCTGTTCAACGCCAGCGCAGTCTGGCATGGCCGGCGTCTGGAAGAATTCGTGGAATTCAAAGACAGCCACATGCTGGTCATTGCGCTGGAACACCCCGGCGGAGAGATCGAATTCAACCCGTCGCCGGATGCGATATTGCTTGAGGGCACATCCATCATGGTCATCAACAATTTCAAAAAGTAACTCATCATGCCCAGACTCTCCGCACCACCGGTCGTCAAAAGCCTGAAAGAAGCGCTGAATTATCTGCGCGGGGCCACGACCATGGAGTGGGCCATCGTGCTGGCGTGCTGGTTCAGCCTGACCCTGATCAGCCTGATCATCAGCACCGGCATTGCCATCGACCATGCCCGCAGTCGTTTCACCGACGACGGAAACCGCTTGCGCCACAACATCGAGCAACGCCTTAAAACCGCCGAACTTGTCATGCTTGGGCTTGGCGACATCGCCAGTGAAAGCAGCCTGCGCCCCGATATTCGCCTGACGCGCTACGCCAGTGAAGCCGCCAAACGCTACGACTTCGTCTACACCATGGGACTCCAGCCGCTGGTTCGCAGCGAGGAGCGCGCCCGCTTTGAGCAGATGGAAGCCCAACGTTACCCCGGCTTCATCATCAAGGACTACCAACACGCCAACGAGCACAACTGGAAGAGTCGCCTGCAGTGGATGCGCGCACCGGAACGCTCGCTCTATCTGCCGTGGGTCACGGCGGAGCCGTCCCTGCCGGCCTCGGCCAACCATGTCAGGGGCCTTGACCTGCTGGCAGACGATGTCGTCGGGCCAACCCTGCAACGCGCCATTGCCAGCGCCGAAACCGAACTGACACCCTCGTTCTCCCTGTCGGACGGCGCCTCCGCCTTTGCCTACACCCGCGCGGTCTACCCGACCCAGCCACCGCCGGACAGCCCGTTGCTGCGTCGTGAAGAGGCCAAAGGCATGTTAGTGCTGGTGGTTCGCACCGCGGCACTACTGGATACCGGTGCGACACCGGACGACTACGAGTTGAAACTGGAACGGGCCGACGGCGCCGCCCGCCATCTCGATCTGATCCTGGCCCGGCATGAACCGCGCCAAAAGGCGTCAACACTGGAACACTTGCTATTGCCCCGACTCACCTCGTCGCAATCGATTTCCACCCCCTTCTTTCCGTATCAATTGAAGCTGGCACATCAGGTCGGCTTCAGCATCCTGCATGCCCCGACCATGGTGCTGTGCTTCCTGCTGTCCGCCCTTCCGGCGCTGATGGTGTTGATGATGCTGGGCATGCGCCGGGAAGCACGCCGCAGCCATGACGATGTCAGCGAAAGCCTGCATCGCGAACGTGAAAATGCCATGGTGACCTTGCAGGCCATTTCGGATGCCGTGATCACTTTCGACATTCGCCGCATCGTCCAGTACCTCAACCCCACGGCGGCACGGTTGATGAGTATCCGCATCGAAGAGGCCCGCGAACGACCCTTGCAGGAGCTGTTCCACCTGCGCTACGAGTTTTCCAAACAGGCTATGGCCGATCCTTTCATGGAATGCCTGCAGCGCCGTTGCGTGGTGGAGCTCGCTGAAAACAGTTACCTGATCCGCCCCTCCGGCGACAAACTGCTGATTGAAGGCACCATTTCCCCGCTGTTCGACCGTTCCGGCTCGCTGCAAGGCGCGGTATTGACCTTCCGCGACACCGCGCCGGTGCGACGCCGCATGCTCGAAGCCCTCGAGGCCAGCGAAGACCGGCTGCGGGAGCATGAAAAGGAGTTGGCTCGCGTGGCGCGCATCAACTCGATGGGGGAAATGACCTCGGGGATCGCCCATGAAATCAACCAGCCGCTCTCGGCCATCATGAGCTATTGCCAGGCCTCGCTGAGCCTGCTGGAGGATGACGAGCCCGACCTGGAAATGATCCATCAGGCCATGCACTCCGCCGTTAGCCAGGCCGAACGGGCCGGCAAGATCGTGCTGCGCCTGCGTGACTTCGTTTCCAAACGCAATCAAGACTGCGCACCGGTCGACGTCAATCATGCGGTGCTCAATGCCCTGACACTGACCGAGCACGAGGTATTGGACAGTGAGGTGCACCTGGAATACCGGCCAGCCGCTAATTTGCCCTTGGCCTACGCCGATACCATTCACCTTGAGCAAGTCGTGCTCAACCTGATCCGCAATGCCATCGATGCCATGCAGTCGGTGCGCCCGTGGGGACGCCTGATCATTGAAACCAGTTACTTTGCCGAGCGCATCCGCATCAGCGTCAGCGACAATGGCCCCGGCATTCCGCAAGAAACACTGGAAAGAGTCTTCGAACCGTTTTTCAGTACCAAGCAAAAGGGGATGGGACTGGGCTTGACGATCTGTCAGACTATCATCGAGAGTATTGGCGGACAGTTGAGTGCCCGTAACAAAACCGGCGGCGGCGCCGAGTTCATCGTAGAATTACCGCCACTTGATGCCCGGACTTTTGCACAACAAGCTGGAGTAGAACCGTCGTGATCAGCATGACACCCACCGTTTTCATCGTCGATGACGATCCTGCCGTGCGAGACTCGCTCGCCCTGCTCATCCGTGCACAGGGGATGCGGGTGTTGAGCTTCGGCTCGGCACAAGAGTTTCTGGACAATTATCAGGAAGGTGAAATCGGCTGCGTCGTGCTGGATATCCGCATGCCGCAGATTACCGGCCTTGCCTTGCAGGACACGCTGATCCAGCGCAACATCACTATTCCGCTGATTTTCGTGACCGGGCATGGCGATGTCGAACAATGCAGCCGCGCGTTCAAGAACGGCGCCATCGACTTCCTGACCAAGCCGGTCAACCGCGACAGTCTGGTGGAGAGCCTCAGAAAAGCCATCCGCATCAGCATTCGCCAACACAGCCATGAAGTCGAGACCCAAGAGGTCACCGCGCGCCTGCAACGCATCAGCGGACGAGAACGCGAGGTGCTGGAGCTGGTCGCCGACGGCCTGTCCAGCAAGGAAATCGCCCGGGCGCTGGAATTATCGCCCCGTACGGTCGAGGTTCACCGCGCCAACCTGTTCAGCAAACTGGGCGTGGATTCGCTGGCCGACCTGATCCGTTTCTATCTCAAAGCACTGGAAGCCACCGGCATGAAGCGCGACAATGGCGACAATACCGAGATTCACCCGTAAAATGCCGCCCATGGAACGACCGTTCAAACACGTCGGGCTTGTCGCCCGGCACAGCAAGCCCGCCATTGTCGCCTCGTTGCGACTGCTGGCAGATCATCTTGCCGAACAAGGCATTTGCGTCCTGATCGACAAGGAAAGCGCCACCCCGGCCGAAGCCGGCCCCCATCCGCTGGTCGAGCGGCAGGATATCGGCAAGCAGGCCGACCTCGCCATTGTCCTCGGCGGCGACGGGACGCTCTTGTCGCTGGCCCGCCTGCTGGCCCCCTACCGGGTTCCGCTGGTCGGCATCAATCAGGGCCGTCTCGGTTTCATGACCGACATTCCCTTGCATGAAATGCTCGACAGCGTCGACGCCATTCTGGCCGGTGAATTCGTGCCGGAGGACCGCATTCTGCTACAAGCAACGGTCTTGCGCGAAGATGCCGAGGTGGCCAATGCGCTGGCCTTTAACGACGTGGTGTTCAGCCGCGGTTCGGTGGGCTCGATGATCGAGTTCGAAGTGTTCATCGACAACCAGTTTGTCTACAGCCAACGCTCCGACGGCCTGATCGTCACCACGCCGACCGGCTCGACCGCCTACTCGCTGGCGTCCGGCGGGCCAATATTGCACCCGACGCTGCAAGCGATCGGTCTGGTGCCGATTTGCCCCCAGTCGATGAGCAATCGCCCTATCGCCGTGAATGACTCCTGCGAGGTCGAGTTCATGCTGACCCGCGGGCTGGATGCCCGGGTACATTTCGACGGGCAGTCACATTGCGACCTGATGGAAATGGACCGGGTCCATATCCGCCGCTACCGGAATCCGTTGCGGATTCTCCACCCGGTCGGGTACAACTATTACGATATGCTGCGCCACAAGCTCCACTGGGGCGAGCGTCTTCTCTAACCGCCGGATACCCATCCACCATGCTGCTTTCGCTCTCTGTTCGCGACTTTGTCATTGTTGATGACCTCTCTCTGGAGTTTGCCGAGGGGTTTACCGTCCTGACCGGTGAAACCGGCGCAGGGAAGTCGATCATTCTCGATGCGCTGGGCCTGTTGCTGGGCGACCGCGCCGACGGCACGCTGGTACGGGAAGGCCAGGACAAGGCCGAGATGACCGCGCTGTTCCAGATAGCCGGACGCCCGGAGATTGCGGCATGGCTGGAGTCCAATGCCCTGCCGCGCGACGAAGACGACGACACCTTGTTGATTCGCCGCCAACTGGACCGCAATGGCCGTTCGCGCAGCTTCATCAATGGCACGGCGGCGACTCTGGCCCAATTGAAGCAGCTGGGGGATTTTCTGGTGGACATTCATGGCCAGCATGCCCACCAGTCGCTGGTGCGCAGCGAGGCCCAGCGCACTCTGCTGGATGCCTACGCCGGCTCGCAGGCGCTGGCCCGCGATGTGCAACAGGCCTGGCAGGACTGGCAGCAGGCGCGCCGTACCCGCGAAGAGGCTGAAAAGCTGTCCCGTGAGTCCGAACTGGAGCGTGAACGGCTGTCCTGGCAAATCAATGAATTGACCGAACTGGCCTTGCTGCCTGACGAGTGGAACACCCTCAATCAGGCCCACTCCCGGCTGGCCAATGCCACCGAACTGGCGCAAACCGCCCAGCTCGCTGTGGACTCGCTATCGGAGATGGAAGGCAATTGCCTGTCCATTCTCACCCATGTCCAGACCCGCCTGAGCAAACTGTCCAGCCTCGACCCCCGTCTTTCCGACACCGTGTCGCTGCTTGATTCGGTGGACGCCGAGTTGCGGGAAGTGGTCTACGGACTGCGCGACTACGCCAGCGGTATCGACGAAGACCCGCAGGAACTGGTACGTACCGAACAACGTATCGATACCTTGATGTCCGCCGGACGCAAATACCGCGTTCAGCCACAGGACCTCCCGGAAAAGCTGGCCGACTGGCAAAACCAGCTCGCCGCACTGGAAGCCGCCAGCGACCCGGAAGCACTGGCCGTAGCAGAGGCCGCTACCCTGTCGCGCTACCGCTCCCTCGCGGAAGCCCTGTCGGCCAAGCGCCGTCAGGCCGCCAGCGAGCTGTCGCGACGCATCAGTGGCGAGATGCAGGAACTGGCCATGGGCGGTGCCCGCTTTGCCATCGAACTGGCCCCGCTGTCCGACCCTTCGGCGCACGGCATGGAGTCGGTGGAGTATCTGGTGGCCGCCAATGCCGGCACCAGTTTCCGTCCGCTGGCCAAAGTGGCCTCGGGAGGCGAATTGTCACGGATCAGTCTGGCCATGCAGGTGGTGATCAGTCAGGTCGCCAGCGTGCCGACCCTGATCTTCGATGAAGTGGATGTCGGCATCGGTGGCCGCGTGGCGGAAGTGGTCGGTAAACTGCTGCGGCAACTCGGCGACCGCTATCAGGTATTGTGCGTCACTCACCTGCCGCAAGTCGCCTCGTGCGGCAAGACGCACTGGCAAGTCAGCAAGAGCGGCAAAGCCGGAAAAGTAGTCAGCCGCATCAAGCCCTTGAACGACGCCGAACGAATCGAAGAAATCGCCCGCATGCTGGGTGGCGCGGAAATTACCGAAACCACCCGTCAACACGCGAGTGAAATGCTGGAACTCAATGCCTGATGGGCTTCGGGGGCTAGTCAAACACAAAAGTTAACGCTAGAATACGCTCCTCACATGGAGGTTTGGGTGAGTGGTTTAAACCAGCAGTCTTGAAAACTGCCGACGGGAAACCGTCCGTGAGTTCGAATCTCACAGCCTCCGCCAAATTCCAAGCCGCCTTAAACACCGCAAATCCTTGCCAGCCATGGATTTGAAGTGGTTTCAAGGCGGTTTTTCTTTTCCGCTTTTCGTCGCTTAAAGCGGTTTAATGTGGGTCTCACTGCCCCAAATCTGCCCCACTCCCGCCCCGGGTGAGCTTTTTGTTACCATTAATCTACTAACGGAGAGTCCATGGACATAGCTTACAAAGCGCAGGTATTCGCCATAGCCGCCCACGCCGCTATCGATCAGCGGCGAAAATACACCAACGAGCCTTACATCGTTCATCCGATGGAAGTTGCCGCTATTGTCGGCAGCGTGCCGCACACACAAGACATGCTGGCGGCGGCGTGGCTGCACGATGTTGTCGAAGATACCGCCGTCACCCTTGACCTGATCCATCAGACATTCGGCGAGGCAGTAGCCGAACTGGTCAATGCCCTGACAGACGCGTTTGTCGATCCGGCCTTTGGTAACCGAGCGGCGCGGAAAAAGATGGAACGGGATCGCATTGCCCATGCCTCTGATGACGCCAAGACCATCAAGCTGGCCGACCTAATCAGCAACACATCGACAATCACCCGGTACGATCCCGGCTTTGCCAAGGTATACATGGCCGAAAAGCAATTGCTGTTGCTTGCGCTACGCGGTGGCGACGCAACGCTTCATCGACGCGCCACGGAGCAGGTTGACCGCTATTTCGCCAGCGCCTGACTCAACCGACGCCCACCGCCCCGAATCTGCCACAAGCAAACAAAAGGTTTCGCAAGGTCATGATTATAAAGAGATAGCTGCAAGCTCGAATCTCGCAGCCTCCGCCAATTTTTGACAAAAAGCCCTTCATGCCGAACTGACCCCAAAGGTTGGAAGGGCTTTGTTGCTTCGTTTCTTGACTGGCATTCCCTATGCCATACCACGCACATCCATACACACTCCCGTTGGTCCGTCGCACAACCCATTAATACAGCTTCTTTCATTATTTAATGCGATTTGCATCTTGAATTGTTTTAGATAAAATAATCCTCACCATTTTGAGGTCAACCTGGCTCGAGCCAGTAAAAAACCAGACTCGTCGGCTCGCTGTACTGCGTCCTTTCGCATCCCTCTGATGGCACCATTCGCACAGCGCACTCGCGACGAGTCAATGAAACCCACGGGGAATTGGCATGGCAATGGTATTTTGTCGCGGTTGCGGTAAACAGATCCACGAAACGGCTCCCTGCTGCCCTTCGTGCGGAGCGGTTCAAAACCTGGCGCCGGCCCCCACGCAAAGCCAGTCATACCACTGGACCCATATCGTTTCCCTGGTGACCGCTGTGCTGTTCTTCCTGCTTCTCGCCGCCGAGCCGGATCAACAGTGGACGCAGGATGAATGTATCGGCCTTATCGTTCTGTCCCTGCTTCCCATCGGCTTTGGCATCGCCGGAGTCAGCAGCCGACCTCATGGCCGGTGGATGAGCATCACCGGCATCATCATCGGCACCCTGCTGCTGCTTGCCGCCATCGGCAACATGAGCTGAGGAAAAACCTGCGCACCTGAAAAACGTCCGCTGCCGGCTCTGGCAGCGGCTTCACCTCACGACCCCCGCCATTCCTTATTGCCCTGAGTTTCAGGCCCCCTCCTTACACCACGTTTCGACAACACGTAGAACTCAACCCCATCAGCATATCCACAACACGCCAGCACCGTAACCGATGACGAAAGCGTCATTGAACGATAAAATCATTACACAAAGCTAAATACTGAATTCACCAAGGACGCACCATGACAGATTCGAGGCAACGACGTAGAAGGACACTGCTGCAGGCTTTAGAGCCCCGAATCATGTTTGACGGTGCCGTAGCGGCAACCGTAGCAGGTGCCATCGCCGATGCAGCCCATGACACGTCCCACCCGACAGCCTTCGCCGGCAAGACCGTCGACACGCCGCCCCCTGTGGCCGACAAGCAGGTGGTCTTCATTGAAAACGATGTCGCCAACTATCAAAACCTGATCGCACAGCTGCCTGCCGGTGATCAGGTGGTGATACTGGACAGCCGCAGTGACGGCCTCGCTCAAATCGCGCAGTGGGCCAGCGCGCACACGGGCTTCAAGGCCATTCACATCATCTCGCATGGCGAAGCCAACGACTTGATGCTGGGCACACTGTCACTCAACAAAGACAACCTTGCCGGTCGTCAGGCGGAACTGACCACCATCGGTCAGGCATTGCAGCCCGGCGGGGACATTTTGCTCTATGGTTGCGACATCGCCTCCGGCAACAAGGGTGAAGCGTTCATCCAGAGCCTGGCGCAAGACACCCACGCGAACGTTGCCGCGTCGAGCGATGCCACCGGCGCCACCCGCCTCGGTGGCGACTGGGTACTGGAACGCAGCACCGGCCAGATCGATGTCGCCAGTCTGGATCTGCATTACGACGGCCTGTTGGCCAGACCATCCGGCACGACCAACTTCAATGACCTCGGCTACCAGAACCTCGTCAATGGCTCCTCCACCGGTGCCGGCCTGACGGCCACCGATGTTGCCGGCTGGGATGTCACATTGAAATCCTCAAGCGCGAACAACTGTCATATCAACGTGGATCCGTTGACAGGTCAAACACTCCTGCTCAGTGGCGCCAGCGATAACGGCATTGCTTTGTCCTACCTGGCATTCAAGCCTACCGACGGCAGTCTCTTCACCCTGACATCGGTGGATCTGGCCATGGACGGCTCGACGAATACTGCCGGCATACTACGACTGGTGGGCATGCGCAACGGCGCGGTGGTATCGGGGGCGATCATGAACCTGCCGGTGACCGATATTAGCTATGGCGGCCTACTGGTGACCTTCGATGTGAGTAACAATGCCTATTTCCAGGACATTGACTCCTTCCGCGTACAGACCGATGGCAGCTTTCAGGTCAACGGGGCGTTCTGCGTCGACAACATCGAGGCATCCAACTTCCATTTTCCCGGCCCGGTGGTCACGACCAGCAACGGCTACGGCGACTACAAAGCCGGCGACGGCAACCCGGTGGCCGTGGACAGCGGCATCACACTCAGCGATGTGTCCAGCAGCACTCAGGCCAGCGCCACGATAGCGATCACCGGCAATTTTCATAGTGGCGAGGATGTGCTGGCCTTCACCAACAATGGCAGCACCATGGGCAATATTGCCGGGAGCTACAACAGCAGCACCGGGGTGCTGACCCTGACCTCCAGCGGCAACACGGCCACCACCGCACAGTGGCAGGCGGCGCTGGCCGCGGTGACCTACCGGGATACCTCGCTGTCGCCCAATACCAGCATGCGCACCATCAGTTTCACCGTTGACGATGGCAGCAATACCAGCAGCACGGTAACCAAGGGCATCAATGTAATTGCCGATGTCGCGCCGGCGATCAACAACCTCCACGGCGACAGCACCAGCTATACCGCTGGCGGCAGTGCCGTGCATCTGGACACCGGCACAGCGGTCACGGTGACCGACAGCGATTCACCCAACTTCGGCAGCGGCAATGTCACCGCGCACATCTCGGGCAACGGGCACGCAGGAGAAGATGTACTGGGCATTGATACGAGCGGCACGGTAGCCCTGAGCAGCGGCACGACGGTCGGCAGCACGGTATCGGTCGGCGGCGTGGCCATCGGCACGATCGCCAGCAATGGTGACGGCGTGAACGGCCACGACCTGATCGTGACATTGAACAACAATGCGACCCTCAGCCGTGTCTCCACCCTGTTGACCGCGCTGAGTTACAGCAACAGCGCCGTCTCGCCCAATACCGCCACCCGCACTATTCAGGTCGTCGTCAACGATGGTCACGGCCAGAGCAGTGCGGCCGTCAGTCTGTCGATGGCAATCATCAATCAGCCCATCCTGACCCCCAGCGGTGGCAGCAGTGCCTTTAGCGCCGGCGACAATACCGCCTCGACACCGGTGGTAGTGGATAGCGGGATAACGGTGATCGATCCCGGCAGCCCGACCCTGGCCAGTGCGACCGTATCGATTACCGGCAATTTCCACGCAGGCGAAGACGTGCTGGCCTTCAGCAACAACGGCAGCACCATGGGCAATATCACCGGCAGCTATAACAGCGGCACCGGGGTACTGACCCTGACCTCCAGCGGCGCGACCGCGACGCTCGCGCAGTGGCAGGCGGCCTTGCGCTCCGTCACCTACAGCGACAGCGCGGTCACCCCGAATACGGCAACACGCACGCTAAGTTTTATCGCGAGCGACGGCAGCGGCAATAGCAGTAGCACCGTCACGCGCACGGTAACCGTAGCCGCCACCGACCAAACGCCGGTTGCCAGCGCGTCGGGCGGCAACGCGTCTTTCACCGCCGGAGACAATACGGCATCAACACCGGTGGTAGTGGACAGCGGCCTCATCGTGTCCGATCTGGACAGCCCGACCCTGGCCAGCGCCACCGTCGCGATTACCGGCGGTTTCCACAGTGGCGAGGACGTACTGTCCTTCAGCAACAACGGCATCACCATGGGCAACATTACCGGCAGCTACAACAGCAGCACCGGGGTACTGACCCTGACCTCCAGTGGTGCCACCACGACACTCGCACAGTGGCAGTCGGCCTTGCGCTCCATCACCTATCGCGACAGCGCCGTCACGCCGAACACCGCAACCCGTACCATCAGCTTCTCGGTTAACGATGGCAGCAAGACCAGCAGTGCGGTCACTCGCAACATCACCGTCACCGCCATCGACCAAACACCGGTTGCCAGCACGTCGGGCGGCAGTGCCACCTTTACCGCCGGCGACAATACCGCCTCCACACCGGTGGTGGTGGACAGTGGCATCACCGTGTCCGACCAGGACAACGCCACACTGGCCAGCGCGACAGTGTCGATTACCGGCGGTTTCCACAGTGGCGAGGACGTACTGTCCTTCAGCAACAACGGCATCACCATGGGCAACATCACCGGCAGCTACAACAGCAGCACCGGCGTGCTGACCCTGACGTCCAGTGGTGCCTCCGCGACGCTCGCGCAGTGGCAGGCGGCCTTGCGCTCCATCACCTATACCGACAGCGCCGTCACCCCCAACACCGCGACCCGTACTGTCAGCTTCACCCTTAACGATGGCAGCCAGACCAGCAGTGCGGTCACTCGCAACATCACCGTCGCCGCCATCGACCAAACACC
>JAGLBD010000053.1:15507-24346 GCA_018260425.1 Pseudogulbenkiania sp.
GACCAGCAGTGCGGTCACTCGCAACATCACCGTCGCCGCCATCGACCAAACACCGATTGCCACCGCCTCGGGCGGCAGTGCCTCGTTCACCGCCGGCGACAACACCGCCTCCACACCGGTGGTGGTGGACAGCGGCCTCGCCGTGTCCGACCTGGACAGCAGCACGCTGGCCAGTGCCACCGTCGCGATTACCGGCGGTTTCCAAAGTGGCGAGGACGTACTGTCCTTCAGCAACAACGGCATCACCATGGGCAACATTACCGGCAGCTACAACAGCGGCACCGGGGTACTGACCCTGACGTCCAGCGGCGCGACCGCGACACTCGCACAGTGGCAGGCCGCCTTGCGCTCGGTCACCTATACCGACAGTGCCACGACGCCCTACACCACGACCCGTACCATCAGCTTCTCGGTGAACGATGGCAGCAAGACCAGCAGCGCGACCACCCGCACTGTCACCGTCACCGCTACCGACCAAACACCGGTTGCCAGCACGTCAGGGGGCAGTGTCACCTTCACCGCCGGCGACAATACGGTATCAACACCCGTGGTAGTGGACAGCGGCCTCATCGTGTCCGATCTGGACAGCCCGACCCTGGCCAGCGCGACAGTGTCGATTACCGGCGGATTCCACAGTAGCGAGGACGTACTGGCCTTCAGCAACAACGGCATCACCATGGGCAATATCACCGGCAGCTACAACAGCAGCACCGGGGTGCTGACCCTGAGCTCCAGTGGTGCCACCACGACACTCGCACAGTGGCAAGCGGCCTTGCGCTCCATCACCTATCGCAACAGCGCCGTGACGCCCAACACCGCGACCCGTACCGTCAGCTTCTCGGTTAATGATGGCAGCAAGACCAGCAGTGCGGTCACTCGCAACATCACCGTCGCCGCCATCGACCAAACACCGGTTGCCACCACCTCGGGTGGCAGTGCGAACTTCAATCTCAGTGGACCGGCAACACCGGTAACCGTCGACAACGCGATCACCGTCACGGACCTGGACAACAGCACGCTGGCCAGTGCCACGGTGGCGATTACCGGCAATTTCCATGCCGGCGAAGACGTGCTGGCCTTCAGTAACAATGGCAGCATGGGCAACATTACCGCCAGCTACGACAGCAGCACCGGGGTACTGACCCTGAGCTCCAGCGGTGCCACCGCCACGCTCGCGCAATGGCAGGCGGCCTTGCGCGCCGTGACCTATCTGGATAACGCGGCAACGCCGGACACCACCACCCGCACCATCGGCTTCACCGTCAGTGACGGCAGCAAGACCAGCGCCACCACCAGTCGCAACGTGACACTGCTGGCGGTAAATCTCGCGCCGCAGGCAACGGCGTCGGGCGGCAATGCGACCTTCGCCATCAATGGTTCGCCGACACCGGTCGTGGTGGACAGCGGCATCACCGTGTCGGATCTGGACAACAGCACGCTGACCAGTGCCACCGTGTCGATTAGCGGCGGCTTCCATAGTGGCGAAGACGTACTGGCCTTCAGCAACAACGGCAGCACCATGGGTAACATCACCGGCAGCTACAACAGCAGCACCGGAGTACTGACCCTGAGTTCCAATGGCGCAACCGCCACGCTGGCGCAATGGCAGGCCGCGCTCCGCGCCGTGACCTATCGCTATACCCCGGGGACACCGGATGCGGCCACGCGCACGATCAGCTTTGTCGTCAACGACGGTACGGTAGACAGCAATGTGGCAAGCCGTTCCGTGACCCTGACACTCCCCGCGCCGACTACGGACAGACTGAGTCTCGCCACCGACACCGGCGTCAGCACCAGTGACGGCATCACCGGCAATGCCACGCCGACCGTGACCGGCACCGCGCTGGCCAATGCCTCGGTTACCGTGTACGTCGATGGCGTGGCGGCAGGCTCGACCACGGCAGATGCCAACGGCGCCTGGCGCTATACCCTGTCGAGTGCCCTGCCGGACGGCCAGCACGTGCTCAGCGCCCGAGTCAATAGCGGCGCCAGCCAAAGCGAGGCATCGGCAGGCTATACGATCACCGTCGACACCGCCGCGCCACGCGTGCAATCGATCACTCCACAAGGAAACGTTGCAACCGGCGCCCAGAGCGTCAGCTACGACGTCATCTTCTCCGAGCCGGTCAACGGTCTGACCCCTGACGCAATCAGCATCATCGCCAGTGGCAGTGCCAAAGCTTCCGTCTCGTCGGTGGTTGCTCTCAGCCCGACGCACTACGTGGTGCAGCTAACGGGTGTCAGTGGGAGTGGCTCGCTGGCCATCGCACTGGGAAGCAGAACCGCGTCAGACGTGGCCGGCAATGCCAATGGAGCGTCCTTTGTCTCCGTGGCCGCCACGATTACGGCAGCGGAACCTCCAGTGCCGCCCACTCCCCCCTCCCCGGCAGCGCCATCGACACCGGTCACTACCGCGCCAGCACCGATCGTCGCGACGCCCATCACCCCGGATATCGTGCTGGCCGCCATTAAACCCGGCCCGTCAACACCATCTCCATTGACCGTGGCAGCCAACACCGCGGCACCCTCGACGTCGATGCCCATCGTGACATCGATCGCTCCGGTTTTTGGTCAGGACCCTTTCACCGCCAACGGCACCGACCGCTTGCCGGCAACGACGTTCCGGGACAACAACGCCGGCACACAACTGTTCATCAGCCGACAAAGCAGCCTGTCAGGACCTGCGCTGCAAGTCATTCCGGATCTCGGAGCACAACCCTTGCTGCCAGGTCAGCCATTCAGCTTCAACCTGCCACCGGAAACCGTTGTGACTCGTCTGGTCAACGCCACGATCAGTGTTCGTGCCAACCAGAGCAATGGCCAGCCTTTGCCGTCCTGGTTACGCTTCGACCCGCTCACCGGCAGCTTCAGTGGCACACCTCCGGCAGGCTGGGACAAGCCACTATCGATCGACGTGACGGTACAGGACAGCATGGGTCATCGCGGCGTGACCCGCCTCAAGCTTCAGGTCGGCCCCCGAAGCGCCGATGCCGGGCACAAGACGGTCGTTGCGGCAAAACCGGGATTGAACGAACAGCTCCGCCAGCAAGGACACGGCAAGCTGGCCGCACGCATGGCACATTGGCTGGAGTGAGATACCAGGATAGCGAGCATTGACGCGACTAGCGCTGGAGCCTGACCTCGACAACGGGGTCGGGCTCTTTTTACGGGAGTGACGAAAACCGAACCGCCACTCTTGTAACAGGCCGCACCTTTCCGGCAAAACCGGGCAATCCTCTTACAACGCAGAGGTCTCACCCGGTTCATTCGTGACAGGAGTTCAGGACTCGGCGCTGGCCGCATCCACCGACTGGGTCATAGCCCGGGTGGTCAAGACGATCTTGCCGATATGCACGCCCGAGTCGATCAGCGTGTGGGCTTCGCTCGCCTGCTCCAGCGGGAAGGTCTGGTAGACCACCGGCTTGAGCTGCCCGGCGGCAATGCACGGCCAGATATGTTGTTCGAGCTCGGCAATGATCCCGGCCTTGGCCTGATAACTACGCGGCCGCAGCGTCGAGCCGGTGTGGGTCAGGTGTTTGGTCAGCAAGGGCCAAAGATCAAGCTCTTTCGCCGGCCCTTTGAGTGCACTGACTTGCAGGATACGGCCATGCATGGCGGCCGCCTGGTAATTACGCGCCACGTAGTCACCGGCAATGATGTCGAGAATCACGTCCACCCCCTTGCCGTCGGTAAACGCCATGACCCTCTCCACGAAATCCTCTTCCTGATAGATCACCGCATGATCCGCACCGAGTCGCAGGCTGGCCTCGCGATGTGCGGCGGAACCGACCGTGGTAATGATCTTCGCGGCCCCCATGGCTTTCGCAACCATGGTCGCGGTGGTACCGATGCCGGACGCCCCACCATGAATGAGCACGGTCTCACCGGCCTTCATCTTGCCGATTTGCAGCAGATTGAACCACACGGTCATGAAGGTTTCCGGCATCGCCGCCGCCTCGGCAAGACCGAGTCCGGCAGGCAATTTCATCGTCACATCGTGATTGGCCACCACGTACTCCGCATACCCGCCACCAGTGACGAGAGCACAGACTAGATCACCCACCTCGAAACGCTGTACGGCAGAACCCACCGCCACCACCTCGCCGGCAACTTCCAGCCCCGGAATGTCCGAGGCTCCCGGCGGCGGGTTGTAAAACCCCTTACGCTGCAGCACATCCGGACCATTGACACCGGCCGCATGGACACGGATCAGCAGTTCATCGTCCTTGGGCGACGGCACCGGTCGCTGTGTTGCCATTAACACGTCGGGGCCACCCGGCTGACTGATTTCAATCGCGGTCATTTCGCCGGGGATAAGGGCTTTAACGTTGGACACGGAGGTCTCCTTTCGGGGGAATACACCATTTCGTTTGACTGACGCGCCTTGCGCATCGCCGTGATGAAAAAAGTATATACTTGGCTTGCGATGAATTCGCGCAGCGATTTTCATGACAAGGTATGCAAATTTGCATCAATGAGGAGCACGACGGTGAATTGGGATGACACGCGGATCTTTCTGGCCGTCTATCGGGAACGCAGCTTGCGCGGCGCGGCACGCGTGGTTGGCGTCGATCAGGCCACGGTCGGCCGGCGTCTTGCCGCGCTGGAACGAGCGCTCGGGGCCACCCTGTTCTTGCGTACCTCGGGCGGTTACGTACTGACCACGGCTGGGGAAGTCGCCTTGCAGGCAGCGGAAAAGATGGAGCATTCCGCGCTGGACCTGGTCCGAAAAATCCAGGGCGTGGACACCCGCCTCTCCGGTGAGGTGCGGGTCACCACCACCGATACGCTCGGACTGGAGTTCGTGATGACGGCGCTTCGCACCCTGCATGACGAGCATCCGGACGTGCGTGTCTTACTCAATACCTCGACGCAGATACTGAATCTCGCCAGGCGCGAAGCCGATATCGCCGTCCGAACGGTCAAGCCGGACAACCCCGACCTGCTCACCCGGCGACTCGCAGCATGGCCGCTAGGACTCTATGCCTCGGCCGACTACCTGGCACGCCATGGCGAACCCCTCCCCGGCACCGGCTTCGAAGGCCATGATCTGGTGGTCTACCAGCCCCACGTCGAAGCACGCCGGCCACTCATGCTGGTGGGCGAGACGGTTCAGGCAGGAAGGATCGTGTCCGGGCTGAACTCCAGCCTGATGGTGCGGGCAGCGGTACGTTCAGGACTCGGCATCGGCGAGATTGCAGTACCGATTGCCGAACGGGACGGGCTAGTGCGCATCTGGCCGGAACGCAGCAACCCGAAACCGTACGAAGTGTGGATGGTGACCCACAAAGACCTGCGCCATACCGCACGCATCAATGCCGTGATCGACCACATCGCGCAGGCTTTCGGCTAAGGCATTCCCCACCACCGCAGGTCAGCCCACCCTCGCTTTCACATCGGACTGTGGATTCTCGCCAAGCACTTTACGAAACTGTGTATGTGCCAGGCAAGAAAAAACCCGCCAAGGCGGGTTATTTGGATGCTGGCTGTGCTTGTGGCGAAGCGGCTGGCACCACAATCACTGTTGGCGGTTGCGTCTGTTGCTGCGCCGGCGGTGCCTTGGGTGCGGCATTATTCAGCACAAAGGTCATCACGGTGATACCTGTACCGCCCATGACAATGGCCGTACCAACAATCCACTTCACCATATCAGAGAAACCTCGATGCATCTCTGCCCTTAGGTCTGCAATATCTGCCTTGCTGGCAGTACGATGTTCCGCAAACTCAGAGCGCAGGGAGGCAACGTCAGACCGTAGGCTGGCGGCTATCTCTTGCGTTTCGCTCTTGTGCGCCCGAAGTTCGGCGTCAAGAAGCTCTTTGGTCAAGGGTGTGCTCATACTTCCATTATGGGCGCTAATTGCGTCCGGTTCAACGTGTGGTCGGTTGTCTGCTCGAATTGGGTAAATGTTACTCATCCGTCCAACCAATCTGTAGAAAGTTCAGCATATCCGCAGACTTCGCACTCGAAGACACTCAGAATGAGCTGCATTCCGTTTTGCCTCACTTCTTCGACGGGAGTCTCGGTAGATGACGCTACCGTCGCGCTATAGTGCGTCCTTCCTAGCATTGCCCAACCGTACCCATTAGAGACCGACGCGTCGATCGGCCCAACGGATACCGTTGGCGATGGCTTAATCAGCCGAAGGCTCCCATGCCCGTATCGGCATGTCTTTTCATGCGTTTTTGGAGTACCCATCTTGAACCAATGGCGAAATCTGCTGAAAGACCGATAGTATGGCAACAACCCTGTCAAAACAATGATGAGGGAGGTACGGTTACAGGAAAAAGAAAAATCCGCCGAGAAGATAGGCACTAAGTCGGATTATGCGGCAACTGTCTCGAACTTTCGCTTTGTTATTGGCCAGTTGATGAGCATTGCAAGCGCGGACTCCAATATCACCACTGTTGCAGACAAATGTGGTGAGCCTAAGAAATATTCAAATATGGCCAGTGTAATAGCTTGTACGCCATAATTTTTCATGACGCCGCACAAACGACCTTGGGCGGCTTGTGTCCTGATGAGACATCGTCAGGTCAAGCAACCCTGGCCACCCAGAGCCGGATACTCGACAAGCCGAGCAGTCCCAGCACCCCGGACAACAGAAACAGTTGCCAGACCGAGGTATGGCTCAGCACGAACGCTCCGGCAAACGGCGCCAGCAGCATGGCGGCATTCTGTACGGATTGAAGCTGCCCCGACGCCGGACCGAGCTGCCCGCTGAAGTGGGTCGCCAGATAGACATTGGCCGAGATGGCGAAACGGGCACTGAATGTGCCAATCAGAAAAAACAGCACCAGCAACGGTTCGATCGGCAGCGACGCCGACCAGACCACAAAATAGCCGGCGATCAGCATGAAAAACACCATGCTGCCCATGGCCGGCAGCAGCAACTCGGACAGGATGCCGGTCAGCGGCTTACGCGTGGAGCGTTTCGCACTCCAGAACCCGTACAGGAAATTGCCGATACCCGAGGCCGATACCAGCATCCCCAGCACGCCCTTGTTCATTTGCAAGGTATTAAGCATGACCGGCAACTGGTTGTTAACCATGAATACCGTTGCAAAATAGACCAACATCACTGCCGCATAGGCGTACCAGTTCAGTCCGCCCAAGCGCTCGGTGGAAGCCGCCCGCTCAACGCCCCTGACGGGCGATTGCGCGACGCTGGACGCGGGAATCAGACAAAACACCCCCAGACCCGCCAGGGTCAACATCCCGGAAAACATCAGGGTGTACTCCTCCGAACCCAGCGCGGCAATCGCGCTGCCCAGCGCCGGGCCACTCATCTTTGCCAGACTATTGAGCATGTTCAGCACCGAGTAGTAGCGGGTACGTTCGGACTCGGGCACCGCACGGGCGCTGAGGACGGTGATGCCCGGGATGGCCATGCTGTTGAATAGCGCCCGAATCACCGCCAGCACGATAAAGACCGGCAAGCTGCCAGCCAGTAACAAGGCCCCGGTACACAGTGTGCGCAACAGCAACGAGGCCCGCAACCAGTGCAACACGTGATGACCGTTAACCAGTCTCCCGATGGGTTTGGCGAGCAGAATGCCGGGCAATAGTGTGGCCGCGCCGATCAAGGCGATCCCATAGGAGTCAGCTTTCCAGCGGAATACCGACAAGGTCAGGATCGCGATGTAATCGATCCAGCCGCCAAATGACACCAGACCATCACCCAACAGCAAGGTTCGCAAGTGATGTTTTGTGACACTATCCAGAGACGTCAAAGCCCTACCCTCGTTGTGGCTGACCGGAGAATCGCGACGGGGGCGGGAACGCATGGGATCGATGGGCCGCCAGACCGGGATCCGGCTGATGAATGTCAGGACACGCCCTGACGCGATATTGCATTTGTCATAATTTATCGGCAGCAGGACACTCTGTCAATCTGCGTCAGGCCAAACAGCGCTGCCGGTTAATCGAACAAACCACCCTGCACCGGCGCAGATTCCACCGGTTTGAGCGGGGCTGGTGCGGCAGCCATCCATTCAGCGGGATAGAGTGTCAGAAAACGACAGGCTGACTCCGGGTCGGCGCAATTCAACCAATCGGTGTTGCGCTCGGGGGGAATGATGACCAAGGAACGTTTTTCATCGCCGGGTTTGTGCATGTGCCGCATCAGCGGATGCTGGTCGGCATTGATGGTCAGTTGGGTGAAAGCATGGGAGAGGCTACCGTCCGGCTCGAGCCAGCTACGCCACAGACCGGCCACGGCAAAGGGCTGACCGTCCGCCATGCCGATCTGCCAGCGCTCTGCCCGGCCTGAGCGGTAACAGGGTTCAAAAAAGTGCTGCATGGGCACCAGACACACATCGAGCTGCTGCCAGGCCCGGCGAAAGCTGACGCGCTGGGCAACGGTTTCGGCACGGGCATTCAGGGTGCTGATGCGCACGCCGGCCGGCTGGTGACGTTTGGGCACCATGCCGTAGCTGGCCAGTTGCAAGGCCGGTTCGCCCTGCCGCCCCTTGACGATGATGGGGGCCGGATAATCTTGCCAGCAGGATTCCGGCCATAACTGATCACCGGCATCCAGGCCGAAATCGCGCCGCAACTGATGCGGGTCCGGAGGAATGAAATTGACGCACATGGCGACATGGTAGGCTGGCCGGGCCATGGCTGCCAAGCCTGTCCGTCAGCCGGCTGTCCCCGATTCAGGAGAGCGCCTCCGTCTCCGGGGTGAAGCCCCCTCCCAAAGCACGGTACAAGGCCACCGCATTGACGAACTCGTCACGGCGCAGTTCCAGCAAGGCCTGCTGTGCCGCAAACAGTTGCCGCTGGGCATCCAGCCATTCCAGCCGGCTGTCCTGCCCGGCCTGATAGCGCAACCGGGACAAA
>JAGLBD010000054.1 GCA_018260425.1 Pseudogulbenkiania sp.
GCCTGCGGCAACTGGTTGGCCTGACCCAGAATCGAGGTACCGGCCTGTTGCAGAATCTGGTTACGGGTCAGGTTGGCCGTTTCCGACGCAAAGTCCGTATCCATGATCCGGCTGTTCGACGACGTCAGGTTTTCTACATAGTTCTGCATGTTCGCCACCACCGCCTGGAAGCGGTTTTGCAGCGCACCCAGCTGGGCCCGGGTGTTCGACACGGTATTGATGTCGCTGTCCATCTTGCCCAGTGCTGCCGACGCAGCACCCGAGGTGGTCACGTCAATCGTGGTCACACCGGACAAGGAGGTGGCAAAGGAATTCAAACCGGACATTTCCACACCGCTGGCCACCACCTGGTTGTCCGAGGAGCCCGATGCGCCCACCTGGAAGGTGATCGACTGGCCGCTGGTCAGCAGCTTGGTGCCGTTGAAGTTGGTGGTCTGCACGATCCGGGAAATTTCCTGGGTCAGTTGGTCCACTTCCTTCTGCAGCTGCGAACGGTTGGAGTCAGCCACCGAACCGTTGGAAGCCTGTACCGCAATTTCACGGATACGCTGCAGGTTGTTACCCACCTGACCCAACGCACCTTCGGCCGTTTGCGCAACGGAAATACCGTCGTTGGCGTTACGGATACCCTGGTTGTTACCACGGATCGACGAGGTGAGGGTCTGCGAGATGGCCAGACCGGCGGCATCGTCCTTGGCACTGTTGACGCGCAAGCCTGAGGACAGGCGTTGCAGCGAAGTTGCCAGCGACTCGGAGGACTGGGACAGATTGCGTTGCGAGTTAAGGGACGCAATGTTGGTATTGACGACGATAGACATGATTTTCTAGCCTTCTGCTGCTGATTACCGACGGATCCGCCACAGCCTTCTTCACTGTCGTTGATACGCCTTCCGTATATCTTTTTATCGACATCAATACCGCAAACTTTAGGCATTTAACCCATAAAGAATATTTATTTTCTAGTTCATTGAAATAATTGAACTTTTCCTCGAAAAAACCTTTCAAAAAAGGGTTATCAGACGTGTTACGGTAAAATTACCATAATCACATAGCATTTTTTTGGCAAAAAAAACCCCGCATCTGTCACGATGCGGGGGCTGTTGCGCGGCACGACATTTAGCGACTATACGCGGCCATCCATTCCTCCAGATGATCCTCAAGGAAGTAGTGACGCTCGACCCACGCCTTGAGTTCATCCCCCTCCCGGGCAAGACGCTTGCGGTCATGCACCCGCTCGAGGATCGCCGCGATCCACGCTTCGGGCGTATTCTCCACGCGCGTCACCGGCGCATCGTTGGTCTGATACGGATAGATGTCGGTGCAGATCACCGGCCACCCCATCGCACCATACTCCAGCAAACGCAGATTGCTCTTCGCCTCGTTGAACGGGTTGAGTTCCAGCGGGGCCACGGCAAGGTCGAGATTCAGCGACGCGACCTTTTGCGGATAGACCGCGAATGGCACAGGAGGGACTTTTTCATGGATGAGATGGTCCATGTTTTCCGGCCACATGCCCATGAAGACCCAATCCACCTCGGCCGCGGTCGCCTCGATCACTTTATGGAGGATTTCCAGATCACCTTGATGCTGCAGCGCCCCCACCCAACCGACGCGGGGTTTCTTGCCGACATTGCGCAAGCTGGTGAGATTACCCCACGCTGAACGTTTCAGGCGGTTCGGCACCACCACGACATCGCTGGTGAATTGACGGGCAAATTCGGCCAGCGGCTCGGTCGAGACAATGACACGGTCGACATAGGCCAGCGCCTCGCGAACACGACGTCGCGCATCGCGGAAATTGGCCATGAAATTGCGATAGAGCGAGCTTTTCTCCGGCAAGCGGGTGACCAGATCGTCCAGGGTCATCACTTTGAAGCGAGTCGGGAAATACGCCTGATACAAGCGCAGCATTTCCAGCTCGACGTCATTGAGGGCATTTTGCACCACAATCACGTCCGGGTTGAGCCGCTCGACCTCCGCCAGCTTGACCAAGCGGGTCATGCCATTGTTTTGGCGCAAGGCAAGGGTCTGAGCCTTACCCTGCATCGACAAGGCCTCCAGCGGCTGAATAACGCGGTACTCGCCACTACCGCCATTGATCGCCGAGGCCATGATGCGCACGCGCTCATTGAACTCCGGCTCCATACTGCACGGTACGCGCATTTCCATCGACAAGGGCTTCTGGGTCAGGCTCATGCCCCGGTTATAGGCAGGATCATGGCCCAGTTTCGGCAACCAGCGCTCCAGCATCCGCGTCGTTTCGAGCCGGTTGCGCTCCGCCATGCGGGCAAAGCTCTGCGGGTCCTTGAGCTGCCCGTTGACGCTCTTGCCATGGTGATGGACAAGAATGGCATAGGGTGTCCAGAGAATCTTGTAACCGGCTTCACCAACACGCAGACAAAAGTCGACATCGTTGTAAAGCACGCCAAGGTTTTCGTCAAAACCGCCAAGTTGCTGGTAAATTTCGCGACGCACCAACAGGCAGGCAGCCGTCACGGCCGATAGATACATTTCACACCGCAGGCGATTCATGTAACCGGCATCGTCCAGCGCATCGCCGTCCCCGATATGGCTGGCAATGGACTGCAATTCGCCACCGCCCCCGAGCAAGATACCCGCATGCTGGATCTTGCCGGTTTCCGGATACACCAGTTTGGCGCCGACAATGCCGACCTCGGGTCGCTGCGCCTGCATCAGCATCCGCTCCAACCACTCTGGCTGAATCAACTCGATATCATTGTTCAGCAGCAAAATGTAGTCGCCCGATGCGGACTGAACCCCCAGATTGCACTGAGCAGAGAAATTGAACTCCTGCTCGTAGTTCACCACCCTAACCCGGCCGGCACGCTCCCGGGTGACCAGCGCATAGTACTCCAGCGTGTCAGGGTCGCGGCTCTGGTTATCGACAATCACCACTTCGAAGTTGTCGTAGCGGGTCTTGGCAAACAGGGTATCGATGCAGGGTTGCAGAAACTCCAGCTTGTCGCGATTGGGGATGATGATCGAGACCCGCGGCGTGCCTTCCAGCGGATAGACAATCTTGAAGGTTTCTTCGATCGCACCATCCAGCACTTCGCCACGGCGGCCCAGCCGGGCCAGATGATTCTCGATGGCGACGCGGCGCGAAGCGGCCTCCAGAGGTCCGGCGGGGCGACGGGGGATATGCAGGTGCGGATCGGACAGGTGACCGATGGCCTCCTCGCCGAAGTGGTCGGCCAGCCGCAGCAACAGGTCAAAACCTTCGGCATCCGGATAGGGCTCGACACCGCCGATATCCGTCACGGAGCCCTGACGGAACCAGCAGGCCTTGCCGACATAATCCCACGAGGTCAGGTATTCAAGGTTGAAATCGGGCTTGAATTGGGGATCAACGTAGGAACCCGGCATCAACACGATATCGTGGTCGGAGTAGAACGCGACCTGTAGCGCACCGGCCGTCTGGGCATGATCCGCGCAACGCAGCAGCCAGTCAGCACGGAACTCACTGCCGGGCAGGAAGATCCCCAGCCAGTCGCCGGACACATCATTGACAATGATCGTGCAGGCCTCGGCAAACCGGGCCGGGTCGTCCAGCGAATCGACTTCCAGCCAGCCCAACACATTGGTGGTGAGGAACACCGGGTCCGGCGCCGGGAAGTCCGCAACAATGATCAGGCGCCAGTGTTGATACAACTGGTTTTGCAGGGACTGGATGGACACCGCCAGATCATCCAGATCCGCGCGCGTGACCTTCATCACCAGCGTCATCAAGGGCTGGGATTTCCAGCGCAGCACCATGCGTTCCGCGAGAATGTCGGCATCCACCTCACGCATGGCATGTTGATTGTGCCAACGCTGATACTCGACGACAAACAGCGAGGCCTTGGCCGGGTGGTCGACGGCCATGACGGCAGCTCGGCCCGCGCGGATGGCCGGACTGTTTTCATCATCATACTTTTCGTAGATGCGCTGGTAGAGAGACTTCATGCGCGAAGACTCCCGGCCGGTCATATTGTCACCGCTCGCCTTGCGCTGGCGCACCTCGGCCGTCACGTCACGCACATGATGGAAATCAGTGACTCGCGACAGACGAATCAGCATGTCCCAGTCTTCCAGTGCCGAAAAACTTTCATCGAAGTTGCCGACCTTGTCCAGCCAGTAGCGGGCATGCGACCAGGTGTTTACCGGGATGAAGTTGGCTATCTGCAAACGATCATGGTCGTAGTCATCATGGGCATAGGGCCGGGCACGTCCCTGCTCCTTGCGCAAGCCGCCGGAAATATCTTCCAGCACCAACTCGGAGTCGGTATAGACCACTTTGTCCGGATAACGCTCGAACGCCCCGGCGAGCATGGCAAGGTGATGACTCGACCACACATCGTCGTCATCGAGATAGGCGATATAACGGCCACGCGCCAACCGCAAACCGGTGTTGCGTGCCGCCGCCAGGCCACCATTCGGCTTGCGCAGATAGGTTATGCGGGCATCCCGCTCCACCCAGTCAATGATGCTCTCCTGCAGATCACCCCCGTCATTGACCAGAATGACCTCCCAGTCGGTGTAGCTCTGGGCACGGATACTGGACAAGGCATCCAGCAACAAGCGGGGCCGATTGTAGGTGGTCAGGATGATGGAAAACATCGGTTCAACCGAACCGGTCTTGGGCTCGGCCAGCCGCATCTGTTCCTGCCCGAAGGCCGTGAAAACCGCATTGGCGCGTTCACGCAACTCGGAGCTCAACGCCTCCTTGACCATGCCAAGCCGGGCCTGCAGGTAGGCGGCAACCGGTCTTTCCACACCACGCAGCACGTCCGGGACACCCCCGGTCAAGACGCGTTCGAGCAAACGGATATGATCCTCGGCCGGCTCCAGCCCTGAGCCCCATTGCTGGGTATGTTGGGCAGGATGGAAACGGTAGGCCACCCCCGACTCGGACAAAAAGGCAAAGTGCCCTCCCGCTTTGGCAATATCCACGGCAAGCGCCCAGTCACCGGCACCATGAAACCCCAGGTCCAGACCGACCCGCTCAATCATTTCGCGTCGTGATAAGGTCGAGGAAGGTGGCGCATAATTGTCACGCACCAGCAAGGTCAGCAACTCATTGCGCTTGGTCAGGCCATCGTGATCCGGGTAGCCCGGATGCGCCGGCAGCGCGATGCGTTGATCGTCGGAATCCACATAGGTCAAGCGGGTGAAGATCACATCGGTTTGCGGTGCGTCGGCCAGCAAGGCGCGCACCCGGTCCAAATGCCCCGGTAGATAGTAGTCGTCCGCGCACAAGGGATTCACATAACGGCCACGGCACAGGCGAAAACCGTTAAGCCCGTTGATATGTGCCCCGAGGTTAGTCTCATTGACCAGAATGCGGACGCGTGGATCATCCTGATAGCGGGCCAACACGGTTGCCGTGTCATCGGTCGAGGCATTGTCCAGCACCAACAGCTCGATTCCGTCATCGTATTGCGCCAGCACCGAATCGATGGACTGGCCAATATAACGGCCATAGTTGTAGGACGTAATAAAAATGCTCAGCCAGGGCATCTCGCGACGCTCGCCCCAGAGCTTGCGCAAGGGAATCAGGCACTCCAGCGCTTGTTGACGCCCTCCGGACTCTCTGCCGACGGGGTCGCCCACCAGGCTCATTTCCCCGTCTTCATCCAACAGGAAAACACCGAGCTGTCCTTCCTCAAGCAAATCCGGCCGGGCAATTGAATCGCACAGGACGAAATCCACCGATTGGCCGGCCAGTGCATCCGGCGCCAGCAAGCGGAAATCCGCCGTATCGTCGGACTCGGCACCCGGCCAACTGAAGGTATGCCCCAGCGACGCGCCGACAAAAGCCATGTGCGGATACAAAAAATCCAGAGTGTCCTGGCCGATGGCCAGACACAGGGTGACGGTGTTGGAAGCAGCCACGAGGGAGTCCCTATCAGTGCGGCGATTAATCGAAAAAGCCCAGGAAAGTCAGGAGATGGCTTGCAGCCCAGTCAAGCTCGGCTTCGCCAAGTCCGGGGTGAACCCCGATCCAGAATGTCCGGTTCATGATGATATCGCTGACCGGCAAGCTACCGCCATGCACCCGGAATGTCCGGTTCTTCATATACGGCTGACGAATCAGGTTTCCGCCCATGAACAGGCGGGTACCAATGCGATGCTCATCGAGATAGCGCAGCAAATCCACCCGGTTGACCGCCGCTTCTTCTTTCAGCGTTATCGGGAAACCGAACCATGACGGACAGGTGCCAGGCGTCGCTTCGGGCAACACCAGCAGGTCGGCGGCGATGGAGAGGCGCTGCGTCAAATAGTCGAAATTGCGTTGGCGCTGTGCGATGAAGCCCGGCAAGCGCTCCAGTTGCGCCAGACCGCACGCCGCTTGCATGTCGGTGATTTTGAGGTTGTAACCGGCATGGGAGTAGATATATTTGTGGTCATAGCCCATGGGCAATTCGCCAAGCTGCCATTCAAAGCGTTTGCCGCAGGTATTGTCACAGCCGGGATTGCAGTAACAATCACGTCCCCAATCCCGGAAAGACTCGACGATCTTGGCCAGTTCGGCGGAACGGGTATACACCGCGCCCCCTTCACCCATAGTGATGTGGTGCGCCGGGTAAAAGCTCAAGGTCGCCAGATCGCCGAACAAGCCGACATGGCGGCCGTCTACGCTGGCGCCCAGCGCATCGCAGCAATCCTCCACCAGCCACAGGCCATGCTGGTCGGCAATCTCGCGTACCGCCTTTACATCAAACGGATTACCCAACGAGTGGGCGATCATGATGGCCCGGGTTTTAGGGGTAATGGCAGCGCGAATCTGGGCAACATCGACATTGTAGGTCGGCAACTGCACATCAACGAATACCGGGACCGCACCAAACTGCAGGGCGGGATTGACCGTGGTCGGGAAGCCGGCCGCAACCGTAATCACCTCATCGCCCGGGCGGATGGCTCGCTCGCCCAGACGCGGCGAGGTCAGCGCCATGAACGCCAGCAAGTTGGCCGACGAGCCGGAGTTGGTGGTTTTGACGTACGGCACGCCGATGAATTGCCCGAGCTGCTTTTCAAACTGATCATTGAAACGCCCGGTGGTCAGCCAGCCATCCATGACCGCTTCGGTCATGGTCACCAGTTCCGTTGCGCCGATCACCTTGCCCGAAGGGGGTACCGCCGTCTGTCCCGGAACGAAGCGACGCTCGCTGTCCTTGGCCTCGGCATGCAAACGCACCCAACCGGTCGCCATCCGTCGATGCCAGGCTTCACGCTCTGCCGGAGTCATCTGCCCCGTTACGGTCAGCGACGCCAAGGGCACACTCAGCACCTGCGGCGTTGCCGCTGCATCGTTCACCATGACCTGTGCACTCTCGGCATCCGGATCAACGGCCACGATGACAACCTGACACTGTTGCAACTCGCCGCTGGCCGGAGAAAAGAAACGGGCATCGGCCAATTGGCCCGCCTCGAGGGTCACATGCGATTCCACGCTATTTACCTTTACTTGCTGCGTCACTGCAGCTGCCAATTGAGATTGCCATCCATGCGGCCCTGATCAAGGTGTCCTTGCAGTACCACCAGACGCACAAACGGAGCCTTGTGCTCCATCACGCCGGACAACTGTCCCGCCGGCGCCATGCCCCGCACCAGATCCTGTACCGCCCGTTGCAGGGTCACCTGCGGCTGGTGGTCGGGCGCCAAGGCACGGAACAAGGCAAAATCCACCCGATAGGAACGTTTGTCGGGCTGACCGTCCGGATTCAATGCCAATCGCGACGCAGGCAAGGCCTCAAGAACGGCATTGGCCAGCTCGATAACCTGATAATTCCACTCGTCGGCGCCCACATTGACCGCGACAAAACTGCCGCCATTGTGCTGCGGACGGCGACATGCCCACGCCACGGCACGCGCCATGTCGCGCACCTCGATCAGCGGACGCCACGGGCTTCCGTCACTCAATACCTGCACTTCACCCTGCGACAGGGCGCTGTACACCAGATCGTTCAACACCAGATCGCAGCGCACTCTCGGGCTATAGCCACACGCGGTCGAGAAGCGCAACGCCGTCACCACGAACCGGTCATTCGCGAGGCCCGCCAGATCCTCTTCTGTGCGCACTTTGGATACCGCATACGCCGTCAGCGGATTCAGCGGATCACTTTCGCTACGGGCCTCGCCTTCGGCCAGGCCATAGACACTGCAACTGGACGCGAACACAAAATGCCCCACGCCGGCAGCGCGGGCACGCCGGGCCAGTTCGGCAGAGGCTTGATGGTTGACGGCATGCGTCAATGCTTCGAAACGGTGCCCCATCGGATCATTGGAAATGGCCGCCAGATGCACGATGGCATCCACGCCGGCCAGATCGCTTTCGGTCAGCGAGCGCACATCACGGTTCCAGCTTTCGTCCAGATAGCGCTCGGGGGACTCGCTCACATTGGCAAGACAGTGAGCAAACAAACCGATGTCCACCCCGATCAACCGGGCGTCCGGCCAACGCTCGCGCAACTCGCGAACGATGACGGGCCCCAGATAGCCTTGATGGCCGGTTACGAGAATCGTGGTCATGACTGCCAACCTTTCCAGGGAGCCTGTTGGTTCTCCCACAATTGTTCCAGATAGGTTTTATCGCGCAGGGTATCCATGGGGTGCCAGAATCCGGCATGACGGTAGGCCATCAACTCGCCTTCGGCCGCCAGCCCGGCCAGTGGTCCGGCCTCCCATACGGTATCGTCGCCCTCCAGTCGTTCCAGCACTTTTGGACTCAGCACAAAAAACCCGCCATTGATCCAGCCACCGTCACCCACCGGTTTTTCGACAAACGCTTCAATGCGATTGTCCCCGGGCGCCACCTGCAGTGCGCCAAAACGGCCGGGAGGCTGCACCGCCGTCAAGGTGGCCTGTTTGCCATGCTGGAAGTGGAAGTCGATCAACTCGCGAATATTGATATCCGAAACACCGTCGCCATAGGTAAAGCAGAAGGCCTCGTCATCGCGCACATAGTCGCCGACCCGTTGCAAACGCCCGCCGGTCATGGTGTCTTTGCCGGTATCGACCAGCGTAACACGCCATGGCTCGGCATGCCGCTCGTGCACTTCCATGGTGTTGTTGACCATGTCGAAAGTCACGTCGGAGCGATGCAGGAAGTAGTTGGCGAAGTACTCCTTGATCACATAGCCTTTGTACCCGCAGCAGATCACGAAATCATTGATGCCGTGCGAGGAAAAGATTTTCATGATGTGCCACAGAATCGGCATGCCGCCGATTTCCACCATCGGCTTGGGACGCAGATGCGTTTCCTCGCTGATACGTGTTCCGAGCCCCCCCGCCAGAATCACCGCCTTCATAACGCTACTCCTGAAACGGTCCCTCAGGACGCCAGATAATCGTCGACGATCGACTTGAGCTGTTCGACGGACAACCAGTCGCTATTGTTGTTGCTGCTATAGGAGAACCCCGCCGGCAGCGGCTTGCCTTCACGCATCGCGCGGCGCTCGGTATTCTTCATATCGAATTCGGGCACGATGACAAAATGTTCGCCCATATCGAAGGTATGGCGACCTTCATCCTCGCTGATCAGCACCTCGTGCAGCTTTTCACCCGGCCGGATGCCGGTCACCCGGTGGGTCACCTCGACCGGCAGTGCCTTGAGCAAATCCATCATGTTCAGGCTGGGGATCTTGGGAATGAAAATTTCCCCGGACTCGGCCTGATCAATGGCCTTGAGCACCAGATCCACACCTTGTTCGAGATTGATCAGGAAGCGGGTCATGCGCTCGTCGGTGACCGGCATTTCGGTGTGGCCTTGGCGCACCAGTTCGGTCCAGAACGGAATGACACTGCCCCGGCTGCCGGAGACATTGCCATAGCGGACCACGCTGAAACTCAGGTCGCGGTAACGGGTATAGTTATTGGCCGCCACCAACAGCTTTTCCATCGCGAGTTTGGTCGCACCATACAGGTTGGACGGGCTGACGGCCTTGTCGGTCGAGACACCGACCACGCGTTTCACATCGCGGTCCAGACATGCCTCGATAATGTTCTGTGCACCGATGATATTGGTCTTGACCGCCTCGATCGGATTGTTTTCCAGAGCGGGAACCTGTTTCAGGGCGGCGGCATGCACCACGACATCCACGCCATTGAATGCCCGCAGCAGGCGATCCTTGTCGCGAATGTCACCCAGGAAATAGCGAATCGGAAACTTTTCCGGGGACAGGGTCTGGGCCATTTCGAATTGCTTGAATTCGTCGCGACTGAAAACGATCACCTCGCCTGGCGAGTGATGATCCAGCAGCGTTTTGACAAAGGCCCGGCCAAAGGTCCCGGTTCCGCCGGTGACAAGGATGGATTTGTTTTTGATGTAGGAAGACGATTCCATGCTTGGGTGTCCTTGCTCGGTTAAGTGGCAGTCAACGGGCGAAACGGCTCATGACGGCGGCAACCTCTTCCGCCGGCAAAAACGGATACATATCTTCCAGGGCTGGCGAAAGCAGAGAGCCATCCGGCTGTTTGCGCGACAGCAGGCGCGGCGAGCGAATCTGATTGTAAGCAATATTCACCTCGCACAGCACCGGTCCGCGCCGTGCGAAGCAGGCATCCAGCCCCGCTTCGAGCCCGTCGTGGTTGACGATATGCTGATAGGCAAAACCATAGGCGGCTGCCAAATGGGCGAAATCAGGATTGGCGACGCCTGTCGACTTGTCTGCACCCACCAGATGGCCGGCGAACAGATTGTTCTGGGTCGCCCGGATCGACTCGTAGCCGCCGTTGTTCAATACGAATAGCTTGATATCTACCTGGTAGTGGGCCAGCGTCAGCAACTCATGCACACTGAATTGCAAGCTGCCGTCACCGGTCACCAGTACCAAGGGCTGGCCCTTGCGGGCAAAGGCAGCACCCACGGCGGCGGGCAGGTCCCAGCCCATCGCACCAAAATTGATGTTGGTGTAGGCACGCTGGTTTTTCTTGGCCTTATAGGCTTGATACAAGGACACCGCATCCAGCGCATTACCGCTGAGGATAATGTCACCCTCGTTCAAGCGTTCGGACAAGCGCTCCAGCAAGACATAGCTGTTGACGTGTTCGGTATCGACATAACGTTCGGGGCCGACAACCGGATAACGGGACTTCCATTCCCGGCAGGCCGGCAACCACTCTTCATCCCAGGCCAACGACGCAACACCCGGATGAGCACGCAGGGCACGGGCAAAGACGCCGGCATCGGCGGTGATGGCCATCTCCGGGCGAGGCAGCATCTTGGCACTTTCCCCGGCATCGACGTTGACCACGATCTTGGTGGATTGCGGAGAAAAGCTATCGGTATTGAAGCCGACCGTCGACAAGGACATGCTGGTGCCCAGCGTCAACATCAAGTCGCAGGTCTGCACGACAAAATTAGCGGCGCGCTGGCCAAAGGGACCGAAACGCCCCAGATTGAGCGGATGATCTTCCGGCAGCAAATCCATGCCCCCGATCGTCATCAACACCGGCATGCCCAAGGCTTCGGCCAACGACAACGCTTCATCACGCGCCTTGGCATGGTGCACGCCATTGCCCAGCACCAGCACCGGACGTCGTGCAGCAGCAAGCTTTTCGACCAGCGTATCCAGCGTGGCCGAATCCGGTCCCGGCACCGCGGCCGGCGGCGGCAAACGCACCGGTTCGGGCACGTCGACTTCCGCGCCCTGCACATCCAGCGGCAGATTGAGCCAAACAGGCCCGGGCCGACCGGACACCGCCAGGGTATAGGCTTTTTCCAGTTCTTCGGCGATCGTGGCGGGATCCATCACGGTGTTGAAATACTTGGTGACCGGTCGGGCCATCGGCTCGATATTGATTTCCTGCGGCCCCATTTGCCGCACTTTGTCGTAATCCGCGATGATGTCGCGGCGGACCTGACCGGAAATCACCAGCATGGGGATCGAATCCACCCAGGCACCGGCCACGCCCGTCAAGGCATTGGTGCTGCCCGGCCCGGTCGTCACCAGACACACGCCGGGCAAGCCGGACGCCCGCGCATAGGACTCGGCGGCAACCGCGCAGGCCTGCTCGTGGTAATTGCACACATAATCGACGGACTCGCTGCGCCCCAGTGAGTCCACCATGTGCATGATCCCGCCACCGGTGACGGTAAATACCGTATCGATCCCCTGGGCAGAAATGAATTTGATGACGTAATCAGATAGTTTCATTGCAATACTCGATCATTCAAAAGGCCGCGTACCATTGCCACATTCGGCGGATACTCCCCTCCAGGGAGACGTGCGGTATCAATCCCAGTTCGGTGCCCACCCGGTCAATGGAGGGCACATACCATTCCGGAGGCTCATGTCCCGCCGGTCGGGCAACGCTGACCCGATAACGTCCGGCACCGCGCACGACGCGTCCCACCGTCTCGGCCAACGCCGCAATACTGACCGGTTGATCCGAGCCGACGTTGTAGCATTCTCCACTCCGGCCGCGCACCAACAGCGTCCACAACCACTCTGCCATGTCAGACCCGTAGAGATAGGAACGCAACGGGGTTCCATCCCCCTTGATCGATAGCTCGTCGCCCGCCATGGCCTGCGCCAGAAAATTGCCGATAGCATATCCTGAATCCAGTGGCAGGTAGGCCCCGGCAAAGCTGAAACAGCGCGCAATGACCGCCTGCGGCCCCCCTTGGGCCGCCACAGCCTGTACGGCAAATTCGGCCGCCCGCTTGCCAGCCGCATAGGCCCCCACCAAATCCGCCTGCACGGGGAACAGCGCATCGTATTCGGAAATGGCGGCCGTGCGAACGGCACTTTTCCCATACACCGCACCAGAACTGAGCAACAACACTCGTGATGCCGACTGTTTCACCGCCGCATCAAGCATGTTTCTGGTTCCCAGCACACTGCTGTCGAACATCGCCAACGGGGTAGGCTGGGTCAAACCGGCATTGGTCTCAGCCGCCGCATGGATCACGTGGGACACGTCCCCCAGTGCCGGCAAGGGCTGCAGGACATCCGCCTCGATCAGCCGGACAGCCGGATGGTTGGCCAATGCCGGACAACGCCGGATGAAGGCTGCGGGATGCCGGGACACCACCAACAGAGCCATGCCCAGCGCCAGACGGTCATTGGCGCGCAAGGCCATTTCCAGCAACCAGCAACCGACAAAGCCGGTTCCTCCGGTAATCACGACCCGGGCACCGGTCAATTCACGCCAAACGCCGACCGAGCGATCGATTGCCGCATCCAGCTCCTCACTCAACAGGTTTTCCTGCATGGTATTCCTATCAGGTCAAACAGGATTTGACCTTACCTGCTTATATCGACCAAATGCTGCAAAACTTTCTGCACGGACTGCATCGCCTCTTCCAGCACACTACTGGCAGAAGAAAAATCGACCCGGTGATGACTTTCGGCCCGTCCTGCCGAGTGATTACCCACCACCGCCAACAACGCGTAGGGAATCCCCAGCTCGCGAGCCAGCGCCGCCTCCGGCATGCCGGTCATGCCGACCATATCCGCTCCGTCGCGTTCCAGACGATTGATCTCGGCAATGGTTTCCAGTCGCGGGCCTTGCGTGCAGGCATAGACACCGTGATCCAGCACCGGGACATCGGCCGCCCTGGCCGCCGCCAACAGTCGCTCGCGCAACTCACGGGAATACGGATGGGTAAAGTCGCTGTGCACGACCGGCTTGTCCAGCCCCTCGAAGAAGGTGTGTTTGCGACCCCAGGTGTAATCGATCAGGTCATGAGGAATCACCAGCGAACCGGGCGTCATGTCCTGGCGGATGGCGCCGACCGACCCGACGGCGATGATGCCTTTGACGTTCTGCTGCTGCAGCGCCCAGAGATTGGCGCGATAGTTGATTTCGTGCGGGGCCAGCGAGTGGCCGTAGCCATGACGGGCAATGAACACCAGATTGACCCCGGCGATACGGCCGAAGGTCAGTGCGCAGGAAGGATCGCCGAACGGCGTCCTGACCACCTGACGGTGGGTGATTTCCAGTACCGGCAGTCGTGCCAGACCACTGCCGCCAATGATTGCGAGCATGCCGCTCTCCTCGCTTGTCTGTCGTTTTACCCGAGTGTAAACGTTTTGGCTTCGGGGTAACAACAAACCACTACAACAGGATACCGTCCTGATCGGGCAACGGGGCGGGAGGGACCGGTTCATCCAGCAGTTGTTTGAGATTGCTTTCGATGGCGTGACTGATCGCGCCGAGCGGCAAATCGTTGGCATGCATGTCGAACGGATTCTCGATTTGCTCGCCCAGTGCATCCAGGGCAAAGAAGGTATAGGACACGATGGCAACGACCAGTGGTGTCAGGTAACCCACCGTGTCGATCAAGCCAAACGGCAGCAAAAAACAGTACATGTGCACGGTACGGTGCAGCAGCAATAAATAGGCATAGGGAATCGGCGTTTGGCGGATACGTTCACAGCCCCCCAAAACATACGACATTCTTGATATTTGCTCATCCATGCTGGCCAGCAAGATCGGCGACAAGCCGTGACTGGCAGAAAGGCTGGCTTGATGATGGGCAATCCGCTCCAGCAAGCGGTTGGGACGATTGTGTGCTCCCATCAATTCGGTGACTTCCTCGACTGGTAGCAGGCGTTGCAAATCGGGATAGGGATCGCTGTCGCGCAAGTGATGGCGCAAGGCATGGCCGAAGGCACTGATTCGATACAAGCGGCTGCGCGCGCCCTCGTGACCGATCCCGGGTGTCAGGGTCAGCGTCTGGCGCGCCAGGTTACGCGAGACGATGAGCAACTCGCCCCACAGCTTGCGGCCTTCCCAGAAACGGTCGTAGCAGATACTGTTGCGAAACCCCAGAAATATGGCCAATGTCAGGCCGATCAAGGAAAAGGGGGTCGTCGTCAGTGTGACCTTGAAATGGTAGAGCGTGCCATGCGTCAGGGAAACTGCACTGGCAATCGCCACGGTAAACAGCACTTTTCCCCAGATAAAGGGAACGATGGAGCCATGCCGTGAAAACAACATGGAGAAGGTGCTGGGCGCCTTCGGGCGAATGATCATGCGGGGGAATTCCTACTCCGGCCACGCTCGCGGGGAGCCGTGTCGGTTCGTGACGGATAGTGCGCCTGTAATACGGGTCCGGCATCCAGAATGTGCTTGCGCAGATACGCTGCCGCACTGACGGCATCTTTTTTGCGGCACAACGCCAGTAGATCGGCGTGCTCGCGCATGCCGTTGGCAGCGCAGTCGCCAAGCACCAGCAGCATGCGGGTATAGCGGTCGGTCCGATTGAACAACTGGGCGATCATGGCCAATGTGTGAGGTCTCGCGGCAGCCCGATACAGCACCATGTGAAAACTGGCGTTGAGTTGCCCCCAGTGAGCGACATCTCCCGCGTCAAGCGCTTCGCCAAACCGGTCCAGCAATACCGCCGCTTCATCGAGATCGGCCTGTGTCTGGTTCGGGATGGCGTCCAGCAATATATCGCACTCCAGCAAGGCGCGGACCCTGAGCAACTCGAGAATTTCTTCGATGGACAACTGGGTGACGATGGCGCCGCGATGCTCGACCAACTCGACAAGCCCCTCGGCTTCAAGCTGGCGCAGCGCCTCGCGCACCGGGATGCGGCTGACCCCCAATTCCCGGGACAGTGCCTCCTGTCGCAACTGGGTACCTCCCGGCCATTCACCGGAAAGCAGCCGTTGGCGCAGGGCTTCGGTCGTCAGGGTCGTCACGGTCTGTGCGGTGGTACGGGGCGTTTCCGACATGGCTGTCCTCGACGATGCTGCCAGATGTCTGCCACAGGATTCCCCGGTAACGCCAGCGGCGACCGGGGAGGCAAAACCTTACTTCAGCGCGTGGATCGCGGCCAGGTTACGCCAGGCACCACGAACATCCATGCCATAGCCGAATACATAGCGATCCGGAACATCCAGACCGACAAAGTCAGCCAGCATCGGCTTTTCCTTGCTGATGAGTTTGTTGGCGAAAACGCCACTGTAGAAGGCCTTGGCGCCCATTTCCATGACTTTATCGCGAATCGCAGCCATGGTGTGGCCTTCGTCAAGGATATCGTCCAGCACCAGAACCACGCGGTCCTGCACATCTTCTTTCGGAGCCTGTTTCCACACCAGCTCGCCACCGTGGGTTTTATCGCCATAGCGGGAAACATGCACGTAGTCGAAGTCCAGCGGGAACTTCAGACGCGGCAGCAACTGTCCGGTGAATACCACTGCACCGCCCATCACGGACAATACCAGCGGATACTCGCCACCCAGTTTTGCGGTGATTTCTTCGGCCATGCGGTCGACGGCGGCGCTGACTTGCTCTTCGGTAAAGAGAATGTCAGAGCTATTGAGAATGCCAAGGGCTTCGGCAACATTGGCCATGGTGACTCCTTCTTGCTTCCTGAAACAAAAAACGCCGTATCTCGTTAAAACGGATACGGCGCAATCTCATGATTATACACTCACCGGGAGCCGAGCTTAGCCAGATAGTCGGCAAACTCCGGGCCCACCTCGTGATGCTTCAGCCCATAGCTGACGGTTGCCTTGAGGTAGCCGAGCTTGGAGCCGCAATCATATCGGGTGCCGTTGAACGGCAGGGCCAGCACAGGTTCTTCCTTGAGAAGCGCCGCAATGCCGTCGGTCAGCTGGATTTCTCCCCCAGCCCCTGCTGTCGTGTTCACTAGTTTATCAAAAATCCGCGGGGTAAGAATATACCTACCCACCACGGCCAGATTGGACGGGGCCTCTTCCGGACGTGGTTTTTCCACGATCTGCACCACTCGCCGGGCTCCGGAACCATTTTCCTCAACCTTGACGATACCGTAGGACCCGGTGTCTTCCGGCGCCACCGTTTCAACACCCAGCACCGAGGCATGGGTTTCATCGAACACCTGCACCATCTGTTCCAGTGCACCCGGCTCACCATCCACCAGGTCATCGGCAAGAATCACGGCAAACGGCTCGTCGCCGACCACCGGCTGGGCGCACAGCACGGCATGCCCCAGTCCCAAGGCCACCGGCTGGCGAATATAAATGCAGGTCACCGAGCGAGGAATGATGCCTTGCACGATATCCAGCAGTTTTTGCTTGTTCTTGTTTTCCAGTTCGGTTTCCAGCTCGTAAGCCTTGTCGAAGTGATCTTCGATCGAACGCTTGTTGCGACCCGTGATGAAGATCAGCTCGGTAATACCGGCCGCGATCGCCTCTTCGACGGCGTACTGGATCAACGGCTTGTCGACAACAGGCAACATTTCCTTCGGGCTTGCTTTGGTTGCCGGCAAAAAGCGGGTCCCCATTCCGGCGACAGGAAACACAGCTTTGGTGATTTTCTTCATCACAATCCTATAACTTGGCTAGATCAGCTAAAAAATATACCAAAATTATTACAAAAAATTCGGCGAACCAACTCAGATGCAAAATGATTTTAAAACAGCTTATAGCAATTCGCCTTAAACTGGCAAAAAACACTCGGCCATTGCGTCTACTTATCCCAACAGCGCCAGTAAGGCCGCCTCGTCCAGAATCGTCACGCCGAGTGCCTGCGCCTTCTCCAGTTTACTACCCGCCTCGGCCCCGGCCACGACAAAATGGGTTTTTCCCGAGACGCTGCCGCTCACTTTGCCGCCGGCCGCCTCGATCAGTGCCTTTGCGGCATCCCGTCCCAAGGTCGGCAGCGTACCGGTCAGAACAAAGGTCTTGCCGGCAACCGGGCTATCTGCAGCAACAACCGGTGCCGCTTCGGCAGGCCAGTGCACTCCGGCCTCGATCAAATCATTCACCACGGCAACATTGAGCGGCTCACAGAAAAAATCCATCACCGAGCGTGCCACGATCGGGCCCACATCGGGGACCGCCAACAATCGGTCGTTCAGACGCGCCAGCGCCAACTCATCGCTATCTTCCCCGTCGTTGCGTACCGGAAACAATGCCCGGATATCGCCGAAATAACGCGCCAGATCACGGGCGGTACTTTCGCCGACATTACGGATGCCCAAACCAAACAGGAAACGCGGCAAGGTAGTATTCTTGCTGGCCTCAATGGCGTCGACCAGATTGCGGGCACTCTTGTCACCCATGCGCTCCATGCCGGCCAGATCCTCTACCTTCAGGCGATACAGATCGACCAACGATTTCACCCAGCCCAACTCAACCAGCTGATCGACCAGTTTCTCACCCAGTCCTTCGATATCCATGGCCCGGCGTGACGCAAAATGAATCACGGCCTGCTTGCGTTGCGCCGAACAGAACAGTCCGCCGGTGCAACGCGCAATCGCCTCGCCTTCCGGTTTGACCACGTGCGAGCCGCATACCGGACACTGCGCAGGCAGACGCCAAGGGGATTCTACGGGCTCTAGCGCGGCAGAAAAGAGATCGGCTCCTGCCACCTCTTTCATCGGTCGTTTTTCCAGTACCACCGACACCACTTCGGGAATCACGTCACCGGCCCGGCGCACCACGACGGTATCTCCGACCCGCACGTCCTTGCGCACGACTTCGTCTTCATTGTGCAAGGTCGCATTGGTGACGGTCACCCCACCGACAAAGACCGGTTTCAAGCGCGCCACCGGGGTAATCGCGCCGGTCCGGCCGACTTGAGCCTCGATGGCTTCGACGAGGGTGGTCGCCTCTTCGGCCGGGAACTTGTGCGCAATGGCAAAGCGTGGCGCACGCGAAACGAACCCCAGCACATCTTGTTCGGCCCGGCTATCGACCTTATACACCACACCATCGATATCGTAGGGCAAACCAGCGCGCCGCTCCATGATCTGCTCATAGAAGGCCGCCACGGCATCGATCCCCTCCAGTACCGGCCGCAAGTCGGCAGGCGCCAACGGGAAACCGAACGAGGCCAGCCAGTTCATCTCGGCAGAATGGGTCCCCGGCCGCGCCATTCCTTCAACTCTGGCCACCGAATAGGCAAAGAAGGACAAACGGCGCGAAGCGGTGATGCGCGAGTCCAACTGGCGCAGACTGCCAGCCGCCGCATTGCGAGGATTGGCAAACGGCTTGTCGCCCACGGCGGCCTGCTGTTGATTAAGTCGTTCGAAATCATCGCGCAACATCAAGACTTCGCCACGGACCTCCAGCACCTCGGGCACCTGCTCACCCAACAAGCGCAAGGGCAGCGAACGAATGGTGCGGACGTTTTCTGTTACGTTTTCACCACTGACCCCATCACCCCGCGTGGCCGCTTGCTCAAACACACCATTGCGATACAACAGACTGATCGCCAACCCATCGAACTTGGGCTCTGCCGCATAACGAACCCGTTCGACCCCCAGGGTCTTGCGCACGCGTTCATCGAACTGGAACAACTCGGCATGGCGCTGCGCTGGGTCGATCTGCTCCATATCGGAAAAGGCATTATTGAGCGACAGCATCGGCACGGCATGCACCACGCTGGCAAAGGAAGGTAACGGCGCGGCACCGACTCTCAGGGTGGGGGTATCCGGGCGGCGCAGCTCGGGCGAGGCCGCTTCCAGACGCTGAAGCTCACGGTAAAGACGGTCATACTCGGCGTCGCTCACCGTCGGCTGGTCAAGGACGTGGTATTCGTGGTTGTACTGGTTAAGCAGGGCAACCAGCTGCGTCATTCTGGCCTTATCGTCTTCACGGCTCATGGGTGCTTCTCAATGAAAACGCCGGCGCAGTGCCGGCGATGGGTCAATCGGGTCATTCCGCAAGGGGCGTCAGGCAAACAGCCTCAATGCGGCGACGCTGCCGGGCGCGATGCCCCGGTCGTCCATGCTGCCGTAGATATGACGCAACTGATCACGAATGCGGTTAAGGCCCGCCTCGCTCAATACACGACGATTATCATCGACCAATTGCGCATCGAATTCATTAGCCATTTGATAAGCGAACTGAATGACACGGTCGAACACATCGACGCCACCGGCGACACGCGGTACGTCGAACAGCAGGGTCAAGGCCGGGAAACTCTTGTCCAGCAAGGTATGCAAGGTAAACGGCATCTGGTCGGCCGCCAACATCGAATAGAGCGTGTTGCCGGAGTCGGCCAGATAATGGAAAGCGCCATCCGGTTCCAGTTGCAGACCGGCCGCTTCGACATAGCGGCGCAGGCGAGCCCCTTCAATAGGCGTGGTGGCGACGATATTGATGCCGATCAGCACATCGACATCGGCACAGAAACGATCCAGTTCACGGGCAGCGACCAGTTTTTGCTGGCGTTGCGGGAAACTCACCGCGGCATTGTATTCTTCCGCATAGCGTGTGACCTGCTGGCAGAAGCTGGCCAGCTCCTGCTCGGTCACTGCGCCGCTGCGATCGACCAGTTGCAAACCCACGTTCAATTGTTTGTAGCGTACGTGCGGCAGCAATTCGACCGATTTCCACAAGCCTTTTTCGGTACGCCCGATAATCTGTACCCGTTTGGCCACATTGAAACGCGGCAAAGCCGCCAGTTCAACCGGCTCGTGGAAGGCCATCTCGGCAATGAAATCCAGCGAAGGGTCAAGCATCGACACGACCAGTGCCTGATGATCGAGGGCATCCATCTGCACGTTGTCGTGCTCGGGAGCGTCCACAATCGGCAAGGGCTCTGGATAGTCCGCCGGTGGTGCAACAGGAGGTTCAATGAACTCCGGCGCGTCGACCGTGAAGTCAGGCTCGTCATCCAGCGGCATACCGGCATCCACCAGCACAGGCTCGAGCCGCTCATGTCTGGCACCGTCGCGCACATTGTTTTTTGGTACATCCAGCAGGGCATCATCCTGCGGGCGTACGAAGGCCTGGCGAGTCCGCTTTTTGAAGCGCCATTCTTGAAACACGTTGAATCCGTAGACGAGTCCGACCACGGTCACACCAAGCAATACGATACCGATTTGTAATTCGCTCATTAGCCCGTCCGCGTTAAGGCGAATAATGGTCTGGCAATTATATCTGCAACTGGCATCCCAAAGGGAAGAGCCCGGCACATCCCGAGCCTTATTTAGTGAGGAAGTATCCGGCAGGACGGCCTGTCATGGCAACTTGCTTCTTGATATTAGTCCTAACTAGAACTAATATCGTCCAAACAGCCGTCGCTGCACCACGGATTTCTTCACATGCAAAAACGTTTTTTGCCAGTCGTTCGCGAGCTGGCACGTACTTTCCAGGCCTTCGAACACCTGTCGGCCCAACATATCCGCCAACTGGGACTGACACCCCCGCAATTCGATGTCGTTGCCACTCTGGGCAATACCAGCGGCATGAGTTGCAAGGAACTTTCAGAAAAAACCTTGATCACCAAAGGCACCCTGACCGGCGTTCTGGACCGGCTGGAAGAAAAGGGCTTGATCAAGCGCTGCGTCGCAGAACAAGACCGCCGCAGCATTTTCATTGCCCTGACTGCCGAAGGCGAAGCGTTGTTCGATCAGGTATTTCCATGCCACATCGACTATATGGCAAAAGCATTCGCCTCGCTAGGCGATGATGAACTGGCAAAACTGCAACAGAGTCTGGCCACGCTGCGCCAGGCATTGACCACAACGCATGAGGAGAACCGCATTGCCGACCGTTGACCGTTATCCGACTCTCTCGATCTTGATGCACTGGGTGATGGCGCTGCTGATTGTGGCAGCCTTCGGCCTGGCGCTCTATTTCGACGACCTCCCCTTGTCCCCCACCAAATTCAAACTGATCGGCTGGCATAAATGGCTGGGCATCACCGCACTGGCCCTGGTCGCGCTCAGGTTGGTCATCCGTCTGCTGACTAAAGCCCCGCCGCTTCCGGCGCACATGAGTCGACTGGAAAAGCTGGCCGCCAGTGGCGGTCACCTGCTGTTGTACGTGCTGATGTTCGCCATTCCGCTCAGTGGCTGGGCCATGAGTTCGGCACTGGGCTTCAAGGTGGTGTATCTCACGGTACTGCCGCTGCCGGATCTGGTGGCGCAGAACGAGGCATTGGGAGAAACCCTCAAGGCCGTGCACGGCACCTTGAACTGGATTCTGGCGGCCTGTGTGGCCGGACATGTGGCGTTTGCGATCAAGCACCATGTGATCGACCGCGATGGCACATTGTTCCGCATGAGCTTCAAAACGCCGCGCAACTGACCTTTTCATTACCACGGAGACTGTTGATGAAGTTCCTGATCCCTGCCCTTATGGTGTTGTCAGCCAGCAGCATGCTGTATGCCGCCCAACCCGATGCAGCGCAAAGTCGCATCGGTTTTACGCTCAAACAATTGAATGTGCCGATGGATGGCGCGTTCCGCAAAGTCAGTGGCACGGTCAACCTTGATCTGAAAAAACCTGCTGCCGGTAAAGCAGATCTGATCATTGATACCAACAGCATTTCCCTGCCGACCCGTGAAGCCGAAGCGGAAGCGCGTAAAAAAGACTGGTTCAACGTCGCGCAGTATCCGACCGCCCGCTTCGTCAGCTCCAGCATCAAACCCCTGGGCGGCAATCGTTTTCAGGTTGCCGGCAAACTGACCCTCAAAGGCATTACCCGTGATGTGTCAGCCCCGTTCACTGCCCGTCAGGACGGCAAGCTGACCGTTGTCGAAGGCACCCTGCCGATTTCCCGTACCCAGTTCAAGATCGGCGAAGGCGAGTGGGCCGATACCGGCACGGTTGCCGATGAAGTCGCCATCAAGTTCAAAGTTGCCTTCAGCGGCAATTGATTACCCAGCACAACTCAAACAAGGAAACCAACCATGATCAAGCAAGCTCTCGTCGCCACCCTGTTCAGCGCCTTCGGTGCTGCCGCCTTCGCTGCTCCGGCCACCTTCGCTGTTGACCCAAGCCATACCTACGCGCAATACACCGTGAATCACCTGGGCTTCTCCGAGCAAATCGGCCTGTTCAGCAAGGTAGACGGCAAGGTTGTCGTCGATGCCGCAGCACACGCCGGTTCGGTCGACATCACCATTGATGCCAACTCCCTGCAAACCTTCTGGCCGGCACGTGACAAACACCTGAAAAGTCCGGATTTCTTCAATGTTGAAAAATTCCCGACCCTGACCTTCAAATCCGACAAACTGGTCTTCAAGGGTGAAGCCCTCAGTGAAGTGCAAGGTAACCTGACCCTGCTGGGCGTTACCCGTCCGGTGACCCTGAAAGTCACCCACTTCAAGAATGGCAAAAACCCGATGAGCGGCATTGAAACCTACGGCGCCAATGCAGAAGCCGTGATCAAGCGCAGTGAATTCGGCATGAAGACCTATGTCCCGGCCATTGCCGACGACGTGAAGCTGACTATCGTTATCGAAGCCCAGCGCGCCAACTAAGCGCCGGCTCGTTGCAAAAACGGCTCACTCCGAACACCGGGGTGAGCCGTTTTTTTATCTATGTCCCGGACAACGAGTGAAACCTCCAGCAGAACCGCTCGCGGACAGGAATAACATACGAATAAAAAAACGCACCACCTGATCAGGCAGTGCGTTTTTTGTTGCAAGCGTTGCTGCAGATTACTTCGAATGGTTCACCATGTATTCGATGGCGGAGCGGAACTCGGCATCGCTACCGGTGTAGCCTCCCTTGGCAGGCATCGCATTCAGACCCTTGGTAGCGATCTTCTGCACTTCATCCAGACCCACCTTGGTGCGTTCTGCCCAAGCGGCCTTATCACCGAACTTGGGTGCATTGGCAACCCCGGCGCCATGGCACGCCACGCAAACGGATTCATAGATTTTCTTGCCGGTCACTTCCGGATCGATCTTGCCACCGGCAGCGGCAGCACCACCAACGGCAGGCTCGGTGAACTTGGCGCCACCCGCATTGCCCATATAGGCCACTGCGCGTTTGACTTCGTCATCGGTCAGATCCGGTGCACCACCCTTGGCAGGCATGGCATTGAAGCCGGCCAGCGCATGGGTTACCAGTTGTTCATAGCCCTTGGCGATACGCGGACCCCAGGCACCGGCATCTCCGAACTTCGGAGCGCCTGCCAGACCCGCGCCATGACAGGAGATACAAATTGCCTTGAAGACTTGTTCGCCGGTACGCATTCCCGGAGGTGCATCGCTGGCGATGGATTCCCCGGCAGGCTTCAGGCGAGCCGCTACGGCTTCCTTGGTCATAACCTCGGCGTCAACATTGAAACCACTGGTGGCCAACTTGGCCAGCAGGTAGATCGCCACGACAAGAAAGACAACGACGCCGACCAGAATCTTGATGATCTGCCCCGGGGCCATTACGTTCTCATTACTCATTCGAGCCTCGCCTGAAAAATAATGACAATTAAGATAGGGGGATTATACGAGAAGCGAACCGTCAAGGCAAAAGCATGTACTGGACTGGGCACAAGGCTTACGCTATCATCCATGTCTGCTTGCACGCACCCGTAGCTCAGTTGGATAGAGTGTCAGTTTCCGAAGCTGAAGGTCACAGGTTCGATCCCTGTCGGGTGCGCCA
>JAGLBD010000131.1 GCA_018260425.1 Pseudogulbenkiania sp.
GCATGGAAACGTCTGGGAAAGATGTTTTCGGTTCTTCTACGCGGCGTTATAAACCAAAAAGTGAGTATAAAAGTGTTAGGTGAAAAGAAAAGGAGTTAGAAACAAAAGCCGTGAAAGACTAAAAACTATAACAATACTAGTGTCTAGAAAAACATCGTCAAAGGTTTCGTAAGGACGTTGGTAGCGTCGTCGGACCGATCACTGAAAGTGCCAACAGCAGAATAAGTTGGCCAAATCTACTAGGATCAATTCCCGTTTCCACGAGCTAATCATTGTGGAAAACATATCATCTATACAACATCTGTCGTTCAACAACTTCAACACGGCATCATAACTCAAAAGCAACAAGAAGAAATGGGAAAGGATCAAGGTTATAAAAGGACAGGGGAGGGGAGGAGAGGGGGGTTCGAAATCACCGTCTGTCAATCCGCGGATTTGCAGGCGGTGATGACGGGAAGGTCACGGGGGAGGGGGCTCTATGGTTATGTCCATAGTTCGTTTTTATTATGTTTAAAAGTGGGGACCAGGTGGGGCTGAGGTCTAAGCCTGAGTCGCGGTTGAGATTGTGGGAGTGTCCTGAGATTACTATGGATTCTGAAATAGGGAAGTGTTGAGGCAAAGGGTTCTTGACCAGGACTTTTGTCTTTTCAAACAGAATTTTGTGTTTACATTGGAGGACGCGTCCAGCTAAGGCTGATTTACCTGGCTTTATGAGTCGGAAATGGCGTTCCTGTTGTCTTTCAACTTATGGATGTCCTGCCACATTGGCAAGGAACGCCGGGGTAGGTCTGAGGGTTGATTTTATCTTTGGAGAACCCGAGTAACTGTCATATTTTGGTAGTTGGAAGAAAAATGGTTGAAATATTGCGATTTTTGAGGCATCTGTCTAAGCGGTCAATGACACCGCGAACATATTGTAAAAATGCTTTTTTGGGAGGGAGTGATGGGGTAGTGGTGTTTTGCGATTTTCTTTTGGGTGAACATTTTATGATGTTTTAAGGTTGGATTGACGGTTGGCTTAAAAGGCGTTGGAAAGATGTTGTAGTTCGGAAGGCAAGGAAGACGGATTGGAAATAGTGTGCAGAGTACACTCCTCTTTTGAGCCGGATGGTATTTTGAAGATGCATGTAAGTATCTGTCAGTATCGGTAGGTTTTCTGTAGACCGAGTGTGAGGGAGAGTCGGAATCTGACCTTTTCAATCAATGGATGTCCAAAAACGGAAGAGACTGATCTTTTTCAATTTAAAGAGTATGTTTTATGTTGGGGTGAATGGAATGAAATTAAATGTTTAATTCAGAAAGACTGTGTGGCCAGATGACAAAGATGTCATCCACGTATCGAAACCAATACGAGTGTAAAAGTTTTTGTGAAGATTTTTACAGTTTTTCTGCGGGACGTAATCGCCCAAAAAAGTAAGCTTAAAACAGTTAGCGAATTAAATGAAAGTCGCGAAATTTTAAAGCCAATAAACAAAAACTTGTCTAATTCACTCGTGAAGTATTTTAAATTTTTTAGGAACATTGGAAGTCACAATGACTTTGAATTGATTTTTGTGGACGGAACTGGAAAACACGTTGACAGGGAAAAACTATCAAAACCATTCAAAACTACAGGAGGAATCGGACGTTGGAAATGGACTTTCACTTCTTATCTTCAACTGTGGCTTAGAAAAATTAATTATGGAATGGCGTAAAGAATTGGCTCGTAAATGACGGAATCGGAGCTAGGGTGCAAGAAAAATAATCTGATAGTCGACTCACTCGCCTTCGTCGGCAATGTGATGTTATTCTCCTGAGTCCTCAGAAACCATGATCGAATAAATCACCTTGTTACAAACTCAAACAGACTACATTACCAATCTGAATGCGGCACTCAAAAAATGAGTAATAAACCGAATTAAAATCAGGAGAACGCACTACTTCAAATTCTTAGAAAAATAAACAAGAAGAAAACGATTGGGAGAAACGAGCGATAGGGGCTAAGGAACACGAGTTGGAGATGGCATATAACATGACCGGATAGCTTTACAAGAAAAAATTCATGTCCGTCAACGCTAACCTGAAGCATTGCTGCACAGTCATCAGGTCGGAAGCCTTGTGCGCGGAAGAATGCCTACCCTTGAAGGGAAAGAGTACAGTTATCAGGAAACTCACCCCTCTGAATCTCTACCCCCAAGAATCTATTGGCTCTCTAAAATACGCAAACCTGAAGTACCCCTCCGACCCAAAGTATCAGCCATCAGATCTTCCACCCACAGTCTTGCCAAGCACCTTGCTTATCTTCTAACCCCCCATAGAGGTAACTCTATACACCACATTCAAAATTCGCAACATTTTTTAAGAAGAATTTCCGTCATCCAACTCAAACCCATGGACATGTTAATGAGTTTTGATGTCGAATCGCTGTTCACTTCTGTTCCCTTAGCCACCACCATCAACCTACTCGCTCCACTCTTTCCTCCCAAAATCATCAAAATTTTCAATCACTGTCTTTCCACAAACTACTTTAGCTACCAGGGACAATTCTATGAACAACTAGAAGGCTTAGCCATGGGTATTCCACTGAGCCCGGCCGTGGCAAATCTTTTCGTGGAACACTTTGAAAAAACAGCACTGGATTCAGCTCCGTTAAAACCTACACACTGGTGTCCGATACGTAGTTGATACTTTCGTCATCTGGTCTCACGGTCTCGGTGAACTTAAAAACTTCCACCAAAGCCTCAACTTGATTCACCCTAACATCAAATTCACACTCGAGGTGGAAAAAGATTCATCCATTTCCCATTTAGATACTTAATCTTCATCTGGCTCATTAACTCACTCGGTATACAGGAAATTCAACTAAAACTGACAGGTACCTGCATGCTATGTCCAACCACCATTCAGCTCATAAAAGAAGCGTGCTCAAAACCCTTATCCACAGAGCACATACCATTTCCAACTCCACTTCCTTCCCGGCCGAAATCAAACACCTCACGCGTGCCTTCGAAGCCAACGGATATTCACCCAGACTCATCCATAATATCACCAAAACCCATCTCAAACCCAAACCCCAACCACATACGCAGACCAACTCCAACCTTCCGTCCCATAAGGCGTACCTCCCATACATCCAGGGAGTAACCGACCGCCTTTCAAGAACCCTGAAAAAGCTCAACATCTCCACCATCTTCCTGCCAACGACCAAAATTTCACAGGTCCTTAAATCCCCCAAAGACCCAATTAACCCCCTGTCAAATCCAGGCATCTACCGCATTCCATGCGAATGTGGTAAAGTTTACATAGGTATGACCACCCGTTCCATCTCCACCAGATGCAAGGAGCACGAACGCTCTTACCGATTAAACCAACCCCTCAAATCGGCACTCGCACAACACGCTCTGCAGTGCCAGCACACCATCCAGTTTCAAAAAACCCAAGCTCTGATAAAAAATCCGCCACCCCGACACCTGCCCTATCTAGAAGCAATAGAAATATTTAAACACCCCGACAACCTAAACAGAGATTCAGGCTTAGCGCTCAGCCCTACCTGGGCCCCGGTTCTAGACAAAGCAAGGCAATAGACTACCAAGGTACCAT
>JAGLBD010000055.1:0-21032 GCA_018260425.1 Pseudogulbenkiania sp.
CGGGACATCGGCGCAGGTGTTGATCGATACCCATCTGACGGTGGTGCTGTAACGAGGAGGGTATCACGGTGCATGACGACGACGATGCCGGTGTCTGGCCGGCCTATGTGGCTGCCGTGGCCGGACTGCTGCTCAGCCTGTTGCTGCTGACGGCGATCATGGCCCTGGTCATGTTCATTCTCGGCCTGGTGGTCGGGCACAACATGGACGCGGACCCTGAAGCCACGGCCAGCGATGCTTCTGCGCCGAAGTCGGGAATGGCGCATTCACCGCCTCCACCGCCTCCGCTCACCACGGTAAAGCCGGTCATGCCGGCTGTTCCGGTGCGGCCGGTGGTGCCGGATCGGGCCGCCGCGACGGGCATTCGTCCGCCGGTGCCAGGGAGCGGCCGCAGTGCCGAGCGGGCACGTATCACGTTTGCGCAAGATACGGTGCACCTCAACCGTGCCCAAAGCGAGCAGCTCAAGGCCGCCATCGTTCGTCTGCTTCATGCCGGGCAGCGCAACTGGCAACTGACGCTGGCCACCCAGACCGATAACCCGGAAAAGGCCCGTGCGGGTTATTTGCGGCTGTTGGCCATTCGTAATGTGATGATCGCGGCGGGCGTCGACCCCTTGTCCATCGCCATGCATCTGGTCAACGCCCCTGCCGGGACGGCGGACCGGGATGAGCAAAGCGTGGTGGTGTCATCCGGTAACGAGACGTCCACCGCCGGGCCAGGAGGGAAATGAACATGCACAGGCCTCGCGGCAAGATGGCTTCATCCAACTACTGGCCAGGCTATGTGGATGCCCTGACCAATGTGGTTCTCAACCTATTGTTTCTGGTGGCAATTTTTGCGATGGGGGTGTTTTCTCTGGGCATGGAGGCGGGCAAGAAGCGTGCACTTCCCGAGGTGTACCACAAGGCCATCACGCCACCCGAACCCCCGCCCCCGGTGAAGATCCTGTCGACGGACCTTGCCAAACGCAAGGGAAGTCCAGTGCAAGACAGCGCTGAGCCGAACGTCCCGGCACTGCCGGGTCCGGTCAACGATCCGGTGCTGTTGATCCGGGTCGAACCCGCCGCGCAAAACCCGGCGGCACCGGGCGTCACGCTGGACAAGGTAACGCGCGAGGCCGGTAGCGTGATGCTGACGCTGGCCTTCCCCGAGGCCGCCTTGCAGATTCCGCCAGCCAGCCGCGATGCGATCCTTGCGCGTGCCGGCAGCGATATCAAAGCGAGTCATGGCCAGTTCATTGTCTGGGCGGTCGGTGGTGTTGCCGATCCGGTCAATCGCCGTGCGGCCTATTTGCGGGTCATGGCGGTGCGAGACCTGTTGATCGGCCAGGGGGTCGCCCCGGAACGTATCGAAACCCGGCTTCTCGATGGAGACAGCCGACGCAAGGCAAGTCAGGCGGTGTATGTCGTGATGAAAACGGATTCTTGATGTTCCGGTCCGGATGGCCGGAACGGGATGCTCCGTTGTCAATGGAGAGTCGGAGGAATTGACGCTATGAACGCAATGAAAATCAAACGCTGGCTGACAGTGATCCTTTATGCGACAAAGGTGTTCTGGCCAGTGGTGGCGGTGGTGGGCGGTGGAGTCCTGTTTTTTCTGGAGCCGATTGTCAGTTCCATCGCGTCGACTCCGCACCCGTCGCTGGTCTACACGATCTTTGCCATGTTCGTGGCCTCCATCGTGCTGGTGCTGATTGCCTTCGTCCGCTACATGATGGAGGAGTCGCTGGCGATTGCCCTGCTCGACAAGACGTCACTGGAGTCACGGTTGTCGCTATTCGAGGCCTTGCGGTGGCGAACCGATATGGAGCCGGTCTACAACGTGCTGCTCAAGGCGACCGCCTTGCCCTGGCGGATGCGACAGGCCGCCATCGAGAGCGAGCTGTATGCCTGCGAAGAACATCTGGTGTCGCGGTTGTCTCTGCCGGGCTTTTTAGGCGGGGCGTTGGTGGGGCTCGGGCTGGTCGGGACCTTCGTCGGTTTGCTGGGGAGTCTCGACGATCTGGGCAACATCTTTTCTGCCTTGCTCAATGTGGGCGCCAAGAATGTCGACCCGGTGGCGATGTTCGGCGACATGATTCGCAAGCTGCAGGCACCGATCCGCAGCATGGGGACCGCCTTCGTCGCCTCCTTGTATGGCTTGCTGGGGTCCTTGGTCATTGGTTTTGTGCTCAACTCGGCTCACAAGACCGCCACCCTGGTGGGGGCGCATATCCGGGCTTTGATCAAGCACGAGGTATATGACAGTTTCGATAGCCTTGAGCAGTTGGCCGAAGAAAGCGGCATGAGCGACACGGAGCGCTGGCGCTTCCTGTTCGACGAGTTGCGTGCCGAGCGCCAGCAACTCCAGTCGGAACTGGTCGCCTTGCATCAGGCCTTCGGCCAGTGCAATAAGAGCGTATCGGCCTTGGCCGATGCGGTGCGGGCCCTCGTTGGCCACGAGGATGCCCGTCTGAAAGAGTCTGGCGAGTTGCGCGAGGATATCCACGCGATTCGTCGGCTGGGCGAGAAGATAGAGCAAGGCCATGCCGGCCGGGACGCGATGCGCACCAAGTCGCTGGCACTGCTGGAGTCTATGGCCGGGCGCACCGTTTCAGGTGGGGAGGACAGGGCTCCGTTGCGAGATAGACGGGTCCTGTTGGCGAGTGGAATCATGCTGGCCTTGATCGTGGCCATCGTGGTCATGTCGATGACGCATCGCGAGCCTATGCCACCAGTCAATTCCGGCATGATAGAGCGGCCACAGCCGGTTCCGCTGCAATCGGTCAAGCCGCCGGACAAGATTGTCTCCATTCCGGAGAACGCTCCTGATCCGGCCGTAAAACCCGAAGCCTCGGTGGTCGTTGCCGTTCCGGCCACCGAGCCGAAGGGCATCGTGGTGCGCAAGGGGCAAACGCTCGGTCAGATTGCGGCACAGGCAGGACTTCCGGTGACGGCGCTTGTGCAGGCCAACCCCCAATTGAAGGACGCGGACCATATCAGCGAGGGCATGCACCTCGTTATTCCAGCCCGGAAGGAGTAAGTGACACCCCGTTTAACCGTGGGGCATCGGTAAGCCGCCGGATCGTTTGAGCCTTGCATCGCAAGCGTCACTCAACCGCGCCGGCGACCGATGGCAGGTGCCCGTTACTTGTCAGCCTGCGGAGTCCAGCGCCACAGGGGCTGCGCGGAAGACCCTTGTGCGTCGGGGGAGTGCTTGGCAACATCCATCGTCAAGGTGCCATCGCGGCGTGTGGCCAGTCGTAGGTCAGCGCCCTTGATCTTGAGTTTGTTGCGCAGTGTATTCCCTTCGAACTGCCAAACTTGCGCGGGTGACGCGCTGCACAACTCCATGGTCGGCTTTGACCCGGCAGACAGGGTATTTGTCAAACATTTTCCCATGGCCCAATCGGTCGTCAGTCTGTTGTACGCATCCAGATACCACCGCACTTTTGACTTTTCGCAGGCGGCGAGCACCGGTTCCAGACGGAACACAACCCCCGGGAGTGGAGCGTAGCCCGGACGGTTTCTGGGCGCCCCGGCTTGTCCAATCAACGCAAGGCTCAGGCATGAACCGTCCTGCGAACTCAGTTGGCCGCGTTGCAGGGGCTCGGGACGGGACGTTTCACGGGCGCGCTGGGCCGCCCCCGGGTAGTGTACCGCCAGTTCGCGCACGTCTTGTTCCGACAGTAACTGCGGGGTGGGGGCGGTATTCTGCTTCTGGTCTGGAGTGAGTGGAGCGTAGTGCATGACAGAATGAATGTCGTACTGCTTGTCTTGCACGCTCCGGCTTGCTTGCCAGGGCTTGCCGAATGGCGGTCGCTGATCGGCATGAGTCAGCCCCAGCGAGTGACCCAGATGGTGCAGGGTATCGGTCAGGGAGGCCATGCAGCGGGGATTCATTTCGATGGTCTGGGCGCCGCCGATTCTACCGCGAGCCGAACGACATTCGCCGGTGCTGTTGGTAAAGAGCAGGTAATCGCCCTGTTTTGCGCGTGGAGTGAACCGGATGCCGGTCTGTCGTGCGTAGATTTCGATGGCTTCCTTGACTCGCTGTTGCCCCGCTTTATCGTAACCCGGAGCAAAGGCATAAGGGACATTCTTGCCACTCCATAAGCGTACCGGCCAATTGCCCCCTTTGGCCTGATATCCTTCCGCAAGGCGTTGCGGGGTCAAGTCCGCCAGCCCGCGGGAGTAGATCGCCGACCACGGCCCCAGTTTGACATCGTCGATCAGGGCCATATCGCCATCGATCCGAACGGCGACCATGGCGGACGGGTCATCCTGATTGGAGGCCCAGCCTGTTCGATCTTGCGCATGGGCCGGTAGTGCCAGCATGGCCGACAGAAGAGAAGTACTGAGCAGCGTCATTCGTGAACACGTCATCTTGCATCCTTTCCGAAACCCGTAAAGTACTCAGGGCAAGATCGGTGCGGCAGGTGGCAAAATCGGTAGTTCACGGGTAAAAAATCTTATAACAGTGTCGGACGTTGCTCGTAGGCATGCCGGTCTGGTTATGTCAGTTGAAACACGCTTGCTGGACACGTATTAATCAACCCTGACATTGTGAAATTGCCAAGGGTCATTCAAGTCGAGAGACTCTTTGAATAGCCCGGAACGCGCCGTCAGAGGATTCCATCCGGTATACATACCCATTTGTTGTCCGAGATAGACGAGTGCTGCGCTGCAGGGACGATGCACGTAATGGACGGTGCGATTAATGCCCCAAGGGCGGGACACGCCCGGTTAGCCTGTGCAGAGACTTCGCCTGAAGTCAGGGCGTCGGGCCAGGACCCCGCCGAAGTGACTAGACAGATTAGCGTCTAGCGCCGTAGGAATCCCCCACCTTCCCGGTCTTGAGGCCGGCGAGCGTAAGCGAGAGGTGGGGGAGGATGTCAACTGCCCCTAGCGGATAACCCGGTTTTTCTTCACTGTGGCCTCACCAGCATGTTTTCGATCAAGCGAATGATGACGTCCTTCTGTGCTGACGCCGACTCGGCTACCAGTAGCGCCAAGGCCGCGAGGCCAACATCGTTGATCACCAGCTGCCCATCCCGCATCAGCGCGCCATTGCGGTGCAGGAAATCGACAAAAAGGAAGGCTCCAGACCGTTTGTTGCCGTCAGAGAGTGGATGATTTTTTACCACGAAATACAGCAGATGTGCCGCTTTGCTCTCGATGGTGCCGTAGGCAGGTTTGCCAAACACCGTTTGATCCAGGTTGCCCAGGATAGATGCCAGCCCATCCTCACGCTCGCGGCCAAATAGCTCGCTGGCCTCGCCTCGCGCCACCAAGTCCGCTTTCAGCGTAGCGATGGCATGACGGGCCTCTTTGGGTGTGAGTAGCTTGCCTCCTGGTGTTCCGGTTGGCTCTTCCAGTAACCCTTCATCGTAGCGCTGTAGCAGCAGGAAGGTTTTCGTGTATCGACTGACGATTTCTACGAGGCCGCGCCCAGCATCTGCCGTCAGCTCCGGTGCCTGGGCTGTTTTGCGAACCAGAGCCAGTGCCGCTTCCAGCTCAGCGGCGTTGCGCTCCAAGCGTACCCGATCCAGCGTCCAGCCTTGTGCCAGGTGGTCGCGCAGCACGCTTGTTGCCCACTGGCGGAATTGCGTGCCACGCTTGGAGTTGACCCGATAACCGACGCTGATAATGGCGTCAAGGTTGTAGTGATCGATTTGCCGCTCCACTGTTCTGCCACCTTCCGATTGAACTGTTGCATGTTTTGCAACAGTTGCCTCCGGTGTCAGCTCGCCCTCTGCAAATATGTTCTTCAAGTGCCTCGAAATAACTGACTTGTCACGACCAAACAGCTCCACCATTTGCATAAGTGAAAGCCAAACGGTATCGCCATCCAGTCGCACTGAAACAGTTTGCCCGTCCTGAGCCTCATAAATGATCAGCTCACTCATCAAATCACCTTGGCTACGATAGCCCCTAAGTTCATTGGGTTGCACTCCGCCAGCTTGCGCACCGCCTGGATGCTGGTAGGATCCAGCAGCTCTTGGATATGACGCAGGTCGCTCCCACCTGCCTCGCCGCGCTGGCGCCCTCTATGCCTGCCTGCGCGAATGGTTTGCGATACAGGCTTGTCAGAACGTCGCAGGCGTAACAGGGCTTGCCGTTTACCTCACGCTTGGTCATCGCCATGTTATGGCCATCCTCCGTCGTCAAGAGGACTCCTTGCGGTTGTAACCCGCGGAAGGCATCGCTTGCCATCATGCTCAGGCCGTTCTTTCGGCGGACTTCAAGGTAAGCATCCGGGGTGGACCGAACCTTCTTGTTGACCCAAAACAGCGGTCGTTCCCGGCGGTTGCAGGCGATGTTTTCACGCACTTGCCAGTCACGCTTTACGGAACCATCCTGATTCAGGTAGTCGTCCACACGGAGCAGGCTGATTTCGGTCGGCGTTAACGCAGTACCGAACAGGGCGTGCACGAGAGCCACGTCACGTTCCCGGTTGCGGCCGGTAGCACTCGCCACCTTCTCCGCATGATTGAACGGGTAATCATCGAACGATAATTGCTTTTGCCATGGACTGAACATATCAGGTTTTGGAATTATTCAAATACAAACCCGCGATGAACCTAAAAAATCCGATAACCGCATCGAATGTCACTCATCGGCGTGCCGGGGAGGTTATGTCAGTTGAAACACGCTTGCTGGACACGTATTAATCAACCCTGACATTGTGAAATTGCCAAGGGTCATTCAAGTCGAGAGACTCTTTGAATAGTCCCGAACGCGCCGTTAGAGGATTCCACCCGGTATACATGCCCAGCTGCTGTCCGAGATACGGGCTGACAAGTTCGAGAATCCGTGGATGATCCATTTCTTCGGGTTCAACCACTCCCCGCCCGGGGTTTTGCAATGCCCAGACCATGCCGCTCATGATGCCCGCTGCAACTGGAAGCGACGATGCATTATTGCCGGGGGCCAGTTGTCTCGCGGTGGTGATGGATAGGAGTGACCCATACCAGTAGCTCTGATGGGCGCAGCCACCAATGAGTACACCTAATGCGTCGACGCCGGACACGATCTCTTCCTGCAGGATATGTTTGTGTTCCGGTGTTTCCCAGTTTCGTCCCGCTGTATCGAATAGACTGACGAGTGCTGCGCTGCAGGGACGATACGCGTAATGGACGGTGGGGCGATAAACAATGCTGGAATGATCCGTCAGGGTGAAATAGTCCGCGAGCGAGATCGATTCGCCATGAGTGATCATCAAGCCGTGAAACGGCCCGCAAACCGGGTTCCAGCTACGGACCAGAACCGACGCGCCGGGTCTGTTCAGAAAGATGGCGGCTTGGCATCCTTCGGTATGGGACTCTCCATCACCCGGCAGGCAGCGTTCGTGCGTACCCCAGCCGAGTTCGGCGGGTTGGCAGGCTTCTGCAAGAAAACCGTCGACCGACCATGTGTTGACAAACTCGTTCATCCGGTAGGTGCACGCTGCCGTTTGAGTGTCATGTTCCGAAATATGGATTGTCTTGACGCCAAGGGCGCGGGCAAGCTCGCCCCAGTCTGTTTGCCTCATCGGATGGAGCGGCGCTGCGGGCGACCCGGCGGCGATATCAAGCAGCGCCTGTTTGGCAAAATGGCTGGCGATCCCCGGGTTTGCTCCATGAGTGACAATCGCGGTGGGGCGTGCCGCGCCTTTCAACGGCAGTATCTGTTCGCGTAAGGCGTAGTTGCTTCGCTGGGCGGGCGAGAGCCCGGTGTCCCGGCAGGCTTCACCCCATGGCTCGATGCCGGTGTCAAGATAGAGTGCACCATGTGCCTGAGCAAACTGGATGATATCGTGACTTGATACCCCGACCGACAGGTTGAGAATGAAATCGCCAGGGGAGACCAGGCGGGTCAGTATCTGCCGGTAGTTGCCGGGGGTCAGCGCCAGCGGGTAGATCCGGCCGGCCCCATAAGGAAGTGATACCCTTTCCGGGGTGATGACGATGATCTGGCTAACATCGATCATCAAGTGTTTGAAGAGGAGTGGCAGGGTCGCCCTGGCAATGGAACCGAAGCCAATGATGATGACCTTGCCGCGAAACGGGTGATGTAGCGAGTGTGTCATGGATAGCCCTCTTTGTGTGTCCGCTAGCTTGGCGCCACGGATGAACCCGCCGCCCGGATCGCGTCGTGCCGGCGGCTCAGGAAAGTTGTCCATGCCATTTCTGCCGGTTTGGTCAACCGCGTCATCGAGGGGTAGAGCGGCTGGACCACGGAATGATTGCGCCACATCGGTGCAACCGGTTCGGAGAGCAATAGCAGCGTTGGCTTACCCATGGCGGCTGCCAGGTGCGCCAGTGCGGTATCCACCGAAATCACCAGGTCCAGACGCTCGATGGCGAGCGCGGCATCAAAAAAATCGTTGAAGCTGCTGCCGGCATCACGGATGCCGTACCGTTGCAGAAGAAGCTGTTCTTCGATGGGGGGCGATGGCATCAGGCTGACCAGCGTTCCTGGTAGCATCGCCGCGATCAACGGCAGACACTCCGCCGGCATGCTGCGCATCGGGCTGTAATGACTGGCGAGGCGATTGATTCCGATCGTGGGCGTTGCGTGCCGGCGTACTGTCCCGGATGAACCCTTTCCTACCGACAGGTAGGCTGACGATAGTTCGTTGGATGGATCGAAAAAGGCTGGCAGGGCGACCAAAGAGGTGAATGCCTCGTAGCCCTGCGGGTATGTCCGGCTTGGCGGAATCATCGACAGATCCGGAAAGGACGCCCGAAATAGGCGCAGCAACGCTGCGGGGCATTCAACCGTCAAGCGTGGAACGGCTTTTGCAGCCAGTGGCAGATAACGGGCGCACAGGATCATGTCGCCATACCCGTCTACGCCGTGCACCAACAGCGACTGGTTTGCCCGCCGTTCGCCCTGCCAGCGGGGAGTGAGCCAACCGTGCCGATAGTATTCCGTGTCGATCGGGTTTCGTTGTAGTTGCCACTCGGTTTCCCTTGCCGCTTCGGCAAAGCGTCCCTGAGAACGAAGCGCGTACTCGAGATTGACATGGGCCTGCACGCTCAAGGTTCCAAGCCCGCTTGCCCGGCGATAGCACTCGATACAGGCCGACATGTCACCATGGACGGCCTCCCAATCCCCCAAGGCCAACCAGACATGCATCAAACCGGTTTCTTCTCTCAAAGCCTGCACGAGTAGGGTGTGCGCACGATCCGGTTGATTCAGTTGCAGATGGCAGCGCGCCATCTGAATTCGGGATGCCGTGTCCAGAGACGCTTCCGGGATGGACTCCAGAACGTGCAGCGCTTGCTCGAACTGTCCTGATTCAAACAGGCCGGAGGTGGGCAGGCTGGCAAGGTCGGGACTCAGATACTCACCGGGCAAACCATGGATGGCTTTGCAGCATGGCTGGGCCTGTTCGAACAGGAAGGCCATCAATCCCGATACTACGGCACCTGTGCCGGCAGCGGGGGCAACACGCACTTCATCGACAAACAATGCGTCCGGGTTGAGTGCACGCAGGCAGCCATAGGCAATATCGTCGTGACGCAAATTGACAATGGCTATGATGTCTTCAGCGTAGCGTTGTCGTGGTGATGGCATGCCTGCCACCATTCGCTTATCGTCTTCGGGCGTTGTCAGACGCATCCCGTATGTCGGGTGCGCTTTCACCCCGGAATCCCCTGTTGCGCCAATCGTTGCCGGTCAAGCCAGGCACTGCGCCAGGAACGGTTGCAGCGAAGGGATTCCGGCAGGGTTGCCCAGCATCGGATCGTGTCGACCAGTGATGCCATGGCCGTGGCAGGAGCCAGATGGTCACAACTGAATCGAAAGGCTGTGCGCGCGATCTGCCGGATCTCGTCCGGGGCATTCAATAATTGGCTGGCACGCTGCGCCATGCCCTGCGGCGAGTCGACCCGGATCAAAATCCCTGGATGATTCTCCAGACCGCTTGCACCGGCAGGATACGTGATCAGACACTTGCCTTCGCACAAGGCGTCAATGGTCTTTATGCTGATTCCCGACGCGGTCTCCACGCAGTTGATCACCAGTGTTGCCCGACGATACTCCCGGGACAGGTCAGGGGCGAGATGCAGTAACCGGACGCCGGAGGGGAGAGCGGGAAGCCGTTGGCAAACGGCTCCGGCAATGACAAGTTCGGCTTCGGGATGGCAGGCGCTGAGTTGCGGCCAGCCATACTCGAGAAAGCGCAGCAAACCTTGGGTATTCGCCGCATTGTCGGCCCCCACGAACAGCACTTGCTTGCCGGCAGGCAAGGGATGGAATACCGGTGGTTTGCCGGGGGGGACCAGCAGCACCGGGGTGAACGGCAGCAACTCACGTATCCTTTGCAACTCGATTTCCTGAATGGCGAGAATGATATCCGCGCGTTGCCATGCCCTTTGCTCGTCGGCAACGGTGCAGTTCACCCAGTGCTCGTCGATGCCGGCGTCCATGAATCGTTGTCTGCGCAGATGAAAGATATTGTCGGCATCAAGGATTTTCAGGAGAGAGTCATGGCTTGCGAACGGCTCAAGACACCGTGACAAACTCGCGAATTGCGCAATCAGCACATCAGGTTGAAATGCCGTGACGGCGGTTTCGGCGTGACTCAAAAAACTGTCGGGGCACCAGGCATCGATGCCTTGTAGAGGCGGCCGGTCGTTCGGGAGGGGGTGGTGCCATGCCAGCCAGTCGCACCGGGAACGCATCGATGGATAATCGGTACCTCCGGTTTGTTCCTCATCGTGGCAATTGAGAACACCGACAACCATGTCATTGCGGCGCAATTCCCTGATCAGTCGGTCAAGTCTGGCCGCATCACCTTGAAAGGCCGGCTGAAATCCGACGCTGGTTAGCAACAGGACGCGTGGTCTCATGGCAATGCCCCTGTCCGTCGCGACTCGACAAGGCGATGATACAAGGTACATAGCGAGGTGACTTCGTCTGCGGTCGTGAGTGGGTAACTGGCCTGCCTGGCCAGCAAGAGTCGTTGCTGCGGGTCTTTGGCGAGTATCGCCAGCTGTGCGGCAAGCATCCGGTCATCGTCGGGGGGGAACAGCAGGCCATTCTTGCCGTGGTGCACCAGTTCGGGCAGCCCCCCGATGTCGCTGGCGATGACCGGAACCCCCATTCTCAACGCGGAAGTCACCACCAGCGGTGCATTTTCCGGCCATATGGAGGGCACTGCCACCAGATCGGTTTCTTCCAGCAGGGCAGGTAGACGGTGATTCGGATATTCGGCGGCGAACACAATGTTGTCATGGCCAGAGACTCGGTTCGTGAGTTTTTCGGCATAGTCGCGGGTGTCCGGGTTGAGGCCGTAGAGTGTCAGCTTGATCGACCCTGCACCCTGACCCAGCCTGATCATGGCGCGGAGCAAAGTCTCGATGCCCTTGTGGGGGCGCAAGTGGCCGATGTATGCAACACGCAACGCGAGGGAGGCGCTGGCCGGGCGGGCTCGACGGAATGCCTCCGGCAGTCCCAGCCGGTGTACGCTGATGCGTCCGGCGTCAATATGGCCTCGTGTTTGATACACGCCAGCAAGGTAGGCGCTGGGAGCCAGTACATGGTCTGCCATCCCCAGCGCGGCCAGCAACTGCCGTCGACCGGCCCCAAGACGCGCGGCCAGTCCGCCTGCGTCCACTGCCATCCAGTCTTCCATATAGTCCTTGCTGCGGCTGCAGGGGGTCGAGACACAGTCCGGGCAGTTGGCTCCCTCGCGATCGTCGCGGCACTGATTGCCTGTCGATGTCCATAAATTGACGCGCGGGCAGAGATAGTAGTAGTCGTGCAAGGTGGCTATCGATGGAATGCCTGCCGCGACAGGCGTGGCCAGTGCCGCCGCCGTGAGCCGGAACCCTCCCTGAACATGAACGATATCGGGCTTGATCCTGATGAGTGTCGCCCGGATGGCGGCCGCGATGTGAGGATTGTAAAAATAGTATTCCGGCCAACTCTGCTGTTCACGATGCAAAGAGAGTTCGACACAGTCCACACCATTCTCGCGATAGCGGGTTTCGGTAACGGGTGGGCCATTCTGGCGGTCGCGATCCCCGATGAACAAGGCCGTGACGGTTTCGCGGGATGCCAGCTCGGCGATAAGGTTGGCCGTGTAGAGTTCTGCTCCACCCTGATACCGGGGCGGCAGGTGGGCGGCGAGCTGCAAAACGTGTAGTTTCATCAGGCGAATCCCCAAGGCTGTTGCATCCACAGGCAAGAGCAGCAGTGACAGACCTGATCACACGCGGTATTTCTTTGCGGAGCAATACGTGAAAGGTCATAGCCGGAGTAGATGTTGCCTAGCCGGATTTCCGTGCGACATACCGCGCTGAGGTCCCCGTTGAGGTGAACGGTCAAGGCTTCAAAGGGTTGGGGGCTGCACCAGGCATCCCCGAAAAAGGCCGGTGCGGTCCAGAAATCGCTACTCAGTGCCTCGATTGCCTTTCTATGCGAACGAAAGAGTCTGGCGTCATGGTGAAACAGGCGACGAAATGCAACACGATAGTTTCGTTGTCGAAATACGGCGGCACGCTGCAGCATCTGCTCGATATTCGCCGGACTGCACATGAGTTGTACCTGAATCCGGATAGTTTCTTGCTGCGCGAATTCCAGCGTCCGGGCAATGGCGGCCTCACGGGCGTGTGTCGCGTAGCTTTCATCGTGAATGGACACAGAAAGCCAGTCGGCGGGTCCGAACAAGGGGAACAGCGACCGGGCATTTCCGGGCAGTCCTGCGTTGGTCTGCACCGCTTTTGCGACGTGGGGGAACGTGATGAAAAGCTGCTTGAGCAAGCGTTGCTCTATCATGGGTTCGCCCCCGGTGAAAATCAGGCTGTAGCCCAGCGTCTTCTGCAGTTCGTTCAGTTTCTGGATAAAGTCGGGAAATGCGGCGGCTCTGCCCGGCATCTCGTTACGACCGTCCAGGCAATAGTCGCAGGTGAAGTTGCATTTACCGTTCAGGTAAACCCAAATCAAACCCTGATGAGCCCGATGCAAAGGGGCACTGATGTTCATGGAAAATCCCCCATGGAATATTGATGCAAGAGTCGTAATTTTTACGGTCAAACCAATATTTTCATCAGGATTAATTTGGTGTTCCTGATATTTCCATGGGCTGTTTATTAAAGGTATGTAGAATTATTATTTTTCTGTGATTATTTTTCTGTGATTATTTTATGTGTATCGTTAAATCGCCAAGCTTCCATGGACGTGAGTGGAAACTAATGGTTTTTTTTTAGTATGGCAATATCGGATGGTTTCCCTTTATTGAGGCATGAGGAATGAATTCGATTATGTCTGATTCTATCAGGCAAACATTTTTGCATACGTGCCGTCCGCTTTCAGTAATTCTGCATGGGTGCCTTGTTCCTTGATTTCTCCTTGCTCGAAGACAAGGATTTCATCCAGCTGGATCATGGTTTTCGGATTGTGCGTAATGACCAGAACGGTTGTGTCCTTGAGGTGGGTGTCGAGTAATCCAAGCAGGGTTTTTTCGGTCAGGGGATCCAGACTGGCCGTCGCTTCATCCATGATCAGGATTGGCGCTTTTTTGAGAATGGCGCGGGCTATTGCAATGCGCTGCTGCTGGCCACCGGAGAGCCGGGCACCGTTTTCGCCTGCCGGAGTGTGATACCCCTCGGGCAGACGGGTAATGAAATCATGGCACTGGGCCAGGCTGGCCGCTTCGATGACTTCTTCATGACTGGCATCCTGCCGCCCGTAACGAATATTGTCCAACAGGCTGCGGTTGAATAACCTTGGCTCTTGAGGGATGACGCTTATCTGCGCCAGCAGCGAAGAACGTTGATGCTCCCCGACGATCTGCCCATCGATCAGTATGCGACCCTGTTGCGGTTCATAGAGGCGGAGCAGCAGCCGGAACAAGGTGGATTTGCCGGCGCCGGAATGGCCCACCACGCCGATGCGTTTTCCGGCGGGAAGGGAAAGGCTTAAGTCACGAAAAACCGGTCTGCCTGTGGGGTAGCTGAAATGAATGTGCTCAAAAGTGATTTGCCCCTGCGTGACGACCAATGGCGGGTGCTCCGTATCGTCGCACGGTTCAGCGGGTTTGATCAGTCGGTCGATTCCATTGCTCAGGGTTCCATAGCATTCGAAGATGTCGATGAAGCGCTGGCTCAGATTATGCGCATCATTGATGATGATCAAATTGATCCCTGCGACAAGGGTGAATTCTGCAATTCCGATTTTTCCGTGTTGCCATAGCCATAGAGCCATGAGCAATGTTCCTGCCGTCAGTGCGGCCGAACTCGCCAATTGAAACCAGCGGATGGCTTCGTGTTGGCGCAAGGTGCTGCGAACCACTTTCATTTCCTCGTCCAGCCGTTGATCGAGAAGCCGGCGTTCGCCAGCGAGATTGGCGAAGAGTCGTGACGTTTCCAGATTGAAGAGGGCGTCGATAAGGAAGCCGCTGGTTCGGCTGCGGGCTTCCGCTTCGGCAACGGCGGCACTTTTACTGCGCAGGGCAAAGCAGGCGGATCCCGCCGTGAAAAGCAGGGCCCAGACCAGCAACATCACGGCCAGTGGCGGCGAGGTCAATGCGAGCAGCAGGATGGCGGATGCCAGTGCGATCGAGCCTGGCCAGAAATCGAAAAGGAGGATGCCCGAGAGCTGATCGACAGCGATGGCCGTGTCCTGAATGCGATGTCCAAGCGCCCCGCAGGAGTCATTTTCCCGATGGGTTGCCGGGTGCAATTGCAGGCAGTGGGTCAGACGTCTGATGATTTCGTGGCGCTGACGTGGCAGCAAGCCGACGTAGCAGGCTCCTGCCAGGCGTGCCGACAGCATTTCACCGAATACCACTGCCAGAAACATCGTGACCGACAGGTTCAACGTGGACGTGGCGCCGGTCTTGTCGAGGCTTGTTCGGGTCACTGCGGCAATGATCAGGCTGGTGGCATACGGAATCAGTATCGTGAGGCTGGCCTGCAATGTTTGCAGTATCAGGACAAGCGAATAGCCTGGCCATTGAAACCGGGCCCAGACAACAAGGAAACGCAAAGGCGTCGAGGGAAGGCGTCGGATGTCCTGCTGTTCCGGCAGTGATCGGCAATTCAATGTTACGGGCTCCTGGTTATGTGGGTGTTCTCAAGCAGCGCGAACAGTCGTGCATGATGGTGTTCGCAGGTGCTGGTCCAGCGGTTGCGAGCATTCCGTGGTCGTCGTCCCGAATTGTCCGAGAGCGCGTCTGTCATGGCATCGGCCAGCGCCGCCGGATTGTCGGGGGGCACGAGCCACCCGCCGTCAGGACCGAGCAGGTCGGGAATTCCGCCCACCCGGGTGGCGACAATGCGACAGCCGTGCGCCATGGCTTCGGCCAGCGCCAGTGGCGATCCTTCCCAGAGTGATGGCAGTACGAACACGTCCGCAATCCGCAGGCACATCCCGATATCGGTACGCCAACCCGCCAACAGGAAGGCATCGTCGAGCTGAGCCGACGCGATGGCCTGCAGGAGGTTCTTTTCGCCCGGACCTGTTCCGATCCAGACGAATATCGCCTCCTTGTCTCCGGAGCGCAGGCGGGCTGCCGCCTCTACCAGTGTCCGATAGCCTTTCTGTTTGGTAATGCGTGCCACCGTAAGCATCACCTTGCCTTCAGGGGGGCATCCCAGCGCAATCCTGACGCGTTCCAGGCTACCGTTCGCGATTGCCGGTACTGCCGCGCCGGCGGTATTGTGCAAGATATGGATGTGGTTTGGAGGGATGCCTAGTCCTTGGGACAGTAACGCCACGCTTTCCCGGCTGACGGTAATGAGGTGAAGCTTGCGGTCAAGCAGTGCGGTGCGGCAGGCCAGCCGAACGCCAGAGGGCACCGTGAACGATTCGCAACACAGCTGAAACACGGCGACACAGCGTTGCTGGCGTTGGGCGCAGGCCAGCAGCATTCCCAGGGCGCTGTCCGGAGCCGGCAAAGCCAGCATGATCTGGTCAAACCGGTGATTGTCCAGTAGCTCGTTCGCTTCACGTTGCTGGGACTCGACCGTGGGCCAACGAGGTGCTGCCTGGCTTCCGCAGTGCCATTCATGTGTTTTGCAACCGGTGCGTTCGAAGTCGCGCATCACCGTCGCGGTGGCGGGGAGCAAGGGCAGGCAGGCGCTGACTTCATGGCCACGTTGACGGGCCATCTCCGCGACATTCAGCGCGTAGTGTTCGCAGCCGCCACGCTCCGTTCCGGGAAGGACTATCAGCAGTCGCATTGTTTTATCCACTGACTGGAGAGATTCATGGAGTATGTTGGCGTGGGGACCGGCCCGGCAATAAGGGTTGGTATCGTGCTTGACGGGAATGATTCTCTGGGGGGCGTTACCTCATGGGCGCATGATATGGCTCTGAACAACGACTATCGTGTCGTGGCATTGCTGATCAGTGCAAACGGGGAGCGCAACGATGACAACGTGTCCATTGACCGGAGCCGATTTGCCGAGGTGATCGATATCACCTTGCCTCCAGAGAGCGACGCATGTTTTCCCGAGTGCTTTCTGTGTTGCGCGGCCGATTTTTCCGAAGTGGTTGATGCGATAAAAAACAGGATTGATATCCTGATTCCAAACCATCTAGAGTATGGCTACAAATTGGCTGCCGCAGCGCTTTGCGTAAACATGAATTTGCGGGTTGTCGGTATTTGCCATACCGACGAATCTTATTATTATCATTTGGTAAATAAATATCGTGGAATTATATCTGCCGTCGTGGCGGTCAGTGCTGCCATTTACCAGCGGTTGAAAACCGGTTTCACCGCTTCAGTTCCACGATTATTTCTGCTGCCATATGGTTTGCCAATGCCGCCGTTGGTTCTGGCCCGTCGATCTGCCCGGGAGTTCACCGTGGTCTACGTCGGAAGATTGGTCGAAAGGCAAAAAAAAGTATCCCGTTTGCCTGGCGTAGCCAAAGCAGTGGAGCGCATGGGGGTGCGTCTTGCCTGGCGGGTCGTGGGGGAAGGGGAGGAGCGCGGCAGGCTGGTTGCCGGGATGCCGCGTTCTACGGTTTTTACAGGAGCGTTGCCACGTCCGGACGTATTCAGGGAGTTGCTCGGCGCCGATGCGCTGATTCTGGTGTCCGAGGCCGAAGGGACCCCGCTTGCCATGCTGGAAGCGATGGCGTGCGGAGCCGTTGTCGTGGCGCCGGCCATTTCCGGTATCGGCGATGTCATTCGCCATGGGGAAAATGGTCTGTTGTTCCCGCCGGGGCAGCTTCGGGTTGCCGCCAGTCAACTAGCCGCCCTTGCGTGTCGGCCTGATGTCAGGAGACGACTTGCCGGCAATGCCGCCGTGGAATGTCGGGCCGGATATGGTTTGGCCGCCTATCTGGCATCGTTTCTCAGGCTATTGGAACATGTTGGTCATGACAAAGCCCCGGACTGCGCAAACGCGCGTACCGCACTGCTGGCGCAGGATGCCATGTACTGGGCAAGTGAACTATCGGTTTGTGCGGATCTGGGCATGGGCGACAATCCGGCCGTGACCGGGCTGTCGGGTGGCACCATATAAATGAAATACGGGAGCGGGAGTCATGCGTACGATGTCGGGTTATGCAGACGAATTCATCACGCGAGGCGTGGTTCTCCTGCCTGCCGTGATCCATCCTGTCGAGCTGGCGGAGTTGCGGCGAGCGACGGCGCGCGTGCTTTCTAGCGCTGGACAATCCCGTTTCGGTCACGATATCAAACGGTGCGAGGTGGTTGATGGCGAGTATCTCGATGGTGATACCTTGTGCAGGATCGAGTACTGCCTGGACAAGGATCCGGCATTCATCAACCTTCTCGGTCATCCGGTCATTCTGGCCTTTGCGGCAGCCGTTCTGTGCCGTCCGTTTCTTCTGACATGGGAGGATATGCTGATCAAAATCCCGATGACAGGGATCGCGGTCCCTCCGCATCAGGATCTCAAGTATCAAAGTACCCAAGGGCTGGTTTTCAGTATGGGAGTGTATCTGGATGACTCGTTGGTCTCTCCATTTCAGGTGATTCCCGGTTCGCAGTCTCTGGGCCCTCTGGAAAAGAACGAGCTTGCACGGGTTTCCCGGATGCGGGAGCGAGACTATGTCTCCATACCGGTTCGTGCCGGAGACATCCTGGTACACAATGTGCTCGCCTTGCACCGATCTCCGCCAAACGCGTCGGCCAACTACCGTCGTACGCTGTATTTCGAGTTTCGTTCGGTGGAAAGCGTGTTGATGGATAGCCCGTGGTCGGCACAATGGGCTTGGCGACGGCTTGATTATGCAGGAGCTGCAGCGAGAGAGCGGGCGGGCTCGCGGCTCTTGAGGCAGGAAGATGTGTACTTCCACGAAAGGCTCGTTGACCGGGGAGAGCGGTTTTGGCGACTGAATGAACGGATCGCCCCGGTAGGGGAAATCGACTGGCGGGTTTCGCATGACGAGGTATTTCGGCATCGGGCTCAGGATGAAGAATATATATAACCTAAATAGATACATTTGTGTCATTTAGAATTAAGTTATTGTTTAAACAAAATGAACTAATTTGAAGTATTTGTTTCTCAATGAATCCACGTTGGGAGGCAAGTCGCAATGAGTAAAGAAAAATGCAGATTGGATGTCCTGCTGCTTGAGCAAGGCTATTTCGATGATGTGAAGGAAGCCCGGGGCTGGATCATGGCCAACAAGGTTGTGGTCGACGATAGTGTTGTCAGCAAGCCGGGTTTGTTGATCAAGACATCCGCGTCCATCCAGTTGCGCGGCATCAAGTTGAAGTACGCCAGCCGGGGAGGGTACAAGCTTGCTCATGCATTGGACCGTTTCGAGGTAAACGCGGCAGGTTTGCGCTGCCTGGACGCCGGAGCATCGACAGGAGGCTTCACGGATTGTCTGCTGCAAGCCGGAGCGGCCCGCGTGTTGGCAGTCGAAGTCGGGTACGGTCAGTTGCGGGGCCGTCTTGCCTGCGATTCGCGGGTCGTCAATCTGGAAAAGACCAATATCGGCGCACTGGGGCGCGACGACTTGCCGTTTGCGCTGGATCTGGCGGTCTTCGACTTGTCCTATCTCAGCGTTTGCAAAGCCATTCCCTTGATCGCGGCACTGTTCGAGGGGGGGCGGAAAATCGTCTTCCTGATCAAGCCCTTATATGAAGGGCTCGATCAACAGCTGCGTAACGATCGCGCCGAGATCGCTACGGTGCTGCACGACATGTTTACCCGGCTTGCCGAACAGGGGCTTCATCCCTGCGGTATCTGTGTTTCACCTATTCACGGTTCGCGCGGGGCGATCGAGTTTTTGTCCATGCTGGATGACGGGCGCACCGGTCTGATGCCGGATGAACTCGTCGCGGCGGCGCTGGCGGATCTGCAGGACTGTCCGCCCAGACCTCTGGAAAGGTTGGTGTCTGGTTGAAGAGGTCTTGGCATTTCCAGATCGGGTTCAAGCGTGGCTATCCTGTCCGGCTTGCATGGTGAAGTCGTGGATCAAGGTTTCAAGGCCTCTCGCGAGTGGTGTTGACGTTTTCCAGCCGAGCAGGGCAGTAGCCTGTCCGGGATGGCCCTGGAAGTAACCCACGTCGAACGGGCGAGGACTACCTTCGATCACCGGCGCATTGGAACCGGCCAGTTCGACGCATGTGCTCGCAAGCATTTCCAGCGAGGTGGCGTGGCCGCTGACAAAATGAATGGGTGGCAGCTGCTGTTCCCCCTTATCCAGCTGTTCGATGACAAGACAGATACCCGCTACGACATCATTCACGTGAGTGATGTCGATTGCATGGTTTCGTCCTTCGACACGCAGGGGCAGACCGCAGGCTGCGGCTCGTGCAAAAGCCGGAATCACGCGGTCGGGATAGTCATTGACTGAGCCATAGACACTGGAAAACCGGACCGTTGCTGTTTGAAGTCCGTTGCGTCGGGCATCCAGCATCATGAGCTCCCCCGCCATTTTGCTGGCCGCATAGATATTCATCGGTTTGTAGTCCGCCTGTTCGGTAACCGGGAATTGCTCCTGCTGGCCGTAAACCTCTCTGCTGCTGCCAAATATGACCCAGGGCTTGTGTGTACGGCAAAACACCGCATCCAGCAGTGCGTGGGTTCCACCAATATTCACGGTTGCGCATCGCTCGGGATCTTGCTGGGCGCTGACCACACGGGAAACGGCGGCGAGGTGGATAATGCCGCGGATGCCGTAAAGAGTATCCTCCCTGTGCCCCATGTCTCTGACATCAACCTCCGGTCCGTGTGCGTCCGGGTGGCAGTCCAGTCCGATCGCGCCATGTCCCGATGTTGCCAGATGCCGGCATAAAGCCTGCCCGATCAGACCATGACTGCCTGTGACAAGAATCATGATGTTCTCCTGTTTGGTTGACACCGTGTTTCGTTCTGGAAGGTAGTGCGGGGGGGCGCACGGAATACGCCATGGCTGGCCTGAGTGTGAAGCCGGATTTCTGTTCGATTAAACACTGTCGGGCACGGAGCAGAAGTCAGCTGCGCTCTCCAGTGCCGGGCGGCAATTCCCCTGTTGGCGAGAGAATGATGGAGGTTCGAGGGGGGTGATACGACCAGCGACCGGCAGGCGGCAATTCCGTTGCCCGGGCAAGAATGAAAAAAGCGGCCCCGAAGGGCCGCAACAAGCCATGTGGAAGGCTGAAATCAGAACGCGAAGTGTTCGTCCTTCAGAGTCATCAGCGGGCTTGCGCCTGCCTTGATCCGCGCGGTGAGCGCATGAACTTCCGGGAACAGCTTCGTAAAGTAGAAGCGTGCGGTAGTGATTTTCGCCTGATAGAAGCCATCGGCGTCACTGTCCAGATGGGCAGCAGCGGTTTGAGCCATTCTTGCCCACAGCCAGCCATAGGTCAGGTGGCCGATCAGACGCAAATAGTCGGATGCCGCTGCACCCGCCTCGTCACGGTCGCGCATCGATGCCATGCCAATTTGCATGGTGACTTCGCCGACGTCCTTGAGCAGGGCTGCCAGCGGTTCGATGAAGGGCTTGAGGGTCTCGTCTGCCGCGTTGGCGGTGCAGAAGGTATGGATCTGCTTGGTGAACTTGCGCAATTTCTGCCCTTGGTCGAGCAATACCTTGCGTCCCAGCAGGTCGATGGCCTGAATGCCGTTGGTGCCTTCGTAGATCTGCGA
>JAGLBD010000055.1:21132-23895 GCA_018260425.1 Pseudogulbenkiania sp.
ATGGGGTCTGCCGGCTTGTCCGGGCTGTGCGGGGCATTCAGCGCACGCATCTGCAGACGTTCGCGGGCATAGGCCAGCGCACCTTGATAGGACGCTTCGCCAAGCCCCAGGCCTTGCATGCCGCAGCCGAGGCGGGCGGCATTCATCATGGTGAACATGCAGGCCAGACCCTTGTTGGCTTCACCGATCAGATAGCCCTTGGCGCCATCGAAGTTCAAGACAGCGGTGGCATTGGCCTTGATACCCATCTTGTGTTCCAGGCTACCGCAGAATACCGGGTTGCGGCTGCCGTCGTCGTGGAATTTCGGCACGATGAACAGCGAAATCCCCTTCACGTCTTTCGGGGCATCCGGCAGACGTGCCAGCACCAGATGAATGATGTTGTCGGCCATGTCGTGTTCACCGGCCGAAATGAAGATCTTGGTGCCGGTGATGGCAAAGCTGCCATCACCATTCGGCTCGGCACGGGTCTTGAGCAGGCCCAGATCCGTACCGGAGTGCGGTTCGGTCAGGCACATGGTGCCGGTCCAGCTGCCGTCGACCAGTTTGGGCAAGTAGGTGTCTTTCTGCTCCGGGGTGCCATGGGCATGAATGGCGGCATACGCGCCATGCGAGAGGCCCGGATACATTGACCAGGCCACGTTGGCCGAGCACAGCATTTCCATGACCGGGAAAGCGAGGGTGCGGGGCATACCCTGACCACCATAGGCCGGATCACAGTCCAGAGCCGTGAAGCCCAATTCGCAATACTGGCGGTAGGCTTCCTTGAAGCCTTCCGGCGTAGTAACGCTATGGTCGGCCGGATTGAACTGGCAACCGGCTTCATCGCCGCTGCGGTTGAGCGGTGCGACTTCGTTTTCACAGAACTGCGCAGCGGCTTCGAGGTAGGAGGTGAAAATGTCCTCGGTGGCTTCTTCGTAACCGGGCAGGGTGGAAATAACGTCCTGCACCTTGATCAATTCGTTGAGTACAAAGTTCAAATCGCGCAGCGGTGCCTTGTAGGCGGGCATGGTTTTTCTCCTCGTGAGGGCGTGTGGCGGGCGGGTGGTCCTCTCGTTCAAACGCTTGTTTAAATTATTCCGGCGGCCTTGGCAACCTCTTTCGTTAACAAACTAAGCATTGGTGGCGTGGATACGACAATTGCATTGCCTGAGTGGCGTTGCATTTTTGTCTTGCCGCGTCGGGCAAGGCTTACCGCCTCATTGAGCGTTCCGGAAGGAAACTTCAGGGACCTCCGGCCCAAACAGCCATGACGGCGCACTGGCAGCACGGTAGAATGACCGGGCCGTCTTGGTGAAATCTGTCGGACAGGGGGAAGCGTGGATCTCAAGGAAACAACACTCGAACAATCTGTGGTGTACGAGGGGGGCTTTCTCAAGGTGCGCCGCGATACGGTTGCGTTGCCTGACGGGAAGCCGGCGTATCGGGAATTCATCGTTCACCCCGGAGCGGTTGCCATTCTGGCGCTGACCGATGATGGCCAATTGGTGCTCGAGCGACAGTTCCGCTATCCGGCCGGACGGGTGTTTCTGGAAATTCCCGCCGGCAAGATTGATCCCGATGAACCCAGAGAGACGACGGCCCGTCGCGAGTTGCTGGAAGAAACCGGTTACAGCGCCGGGCGCTGGACCTATCTCGGTACGGCTTGGCCGTGCATCGGCTATGCCAATGAAGAGATCAGTTATTATCTGGCAGAAGATCTGGTGCTCAATGAACGCCAGCTCGACGAGGGCGAGTTTCTCGAAGTGGTCCGCGTGCCACTGGAGGAAGCATTTCGCTTGTCCCTGACAGGGGACATCTGCGATAGCAAGAGCCTGGTCGGACTGTACTGGCTGCGCGCTTACCTTGATGGAGGGCTGAAAGGTGCCACCCTTTGATGCCTGGCATGATCGCCGAATCTCGCGTCGTCTCGCCATGGGGTGCCGGGCGCGCATCAAATCGCTGAATACCGGCGAAACCTATTATGGCGAGTGCACGGATCTGTCTGTCGACGGAATGGCGCTGCGCTCTTCCTTTGTGCCGCAACACAATGAACGTTTGCGGGTCATCGTGCTGGGGCCTTCGGTCGGCGGCGTACCCGGCCAACCGCTGGAAGCGGAGGTTGAAGTCCGGCGCTGCAATGAAATCGAACGAGGCAAACTCTACGAGATCGGCACGCGTATCATCACGCGTCACCGCTGAGGTGCTTCGTCGTCCTTGTCCTCTTCTTCGCCATCGCGCGGGTCGCGTTTGTCCAGCAGCCGTTGCCGTCGTGAACCCGACAGCGGTTGGCGTTCCTTCTTGCTTTGACTCGGCAAAATCACCGCGGTGTAGATTGCCAGCGGAATGGCGTTGCCTTGAAAACGTTCGGCGTCGTGACGATTTTTCCAGAGCGGCAGGTCGGTGTGTCGACTCGCGCAAACCGGAGTAACGGGGCAGATTGCCGGACCATGTTTGATGTGCATCGATGGGGTTCCCCTGAAATTGGCCCGTCAAGTGTCACCCGGTCTGTCTGGCCGGGCTTTCATATTTAGCTCGCCGGATACGCCCGAGACTGACTTTCCGTGTTTTCAATATCGTTTTGATCCAGACGGGGCGTACGTGAAATGCCACGCAAGCCCCGTTATCTACCGAGCCGACACCCAGTGGATTTCAACGCGGCAGCTTGTCATTTGCCTTGCGTGATTGCTGGGCATTCCGTGCTCCGGCAACACACCCCTGACTGCCACTGATCCATTGCGCGGCAAACCTTGCCCTTCAGGGCGGGGAAGGATAGCGCGGACG
>JAGLBD010000132.1 GCA_018260425.1 Pseudogulbenkiania sp.
GCCAGCGAGGCTCCGAACAGGTAGTCAACCAGAATGGCGTGCAGGGCCTCTCGTGGTTCGTCCTCCAGCGCCAGACCCCTGACGGCCTGATTGAAGAGTTCCCGGAAGGGGGCCTCGGCGGCTGAGGCATCGGCATGGCCCGCCGCTAACAGCCGGGTGAGCACCGGAACTTTGCCGAAGATGGCCAGGTAACAGCGGGCCAGATCGATCAGGCGTTGCAGGGGTGGGTCTTGCAGGGAAAACGGTGGCGACATCGTGTTCAACGATCCGAACCAATGATGTACCACGGCCTGTAATAACGCCTCTTTGTTGGCCACGTAGTGGTAGAGCGCCATGGGGTCGACCCCCAGTGTCTGTGCCAACTCCCGCATCGAAAATGTCTCCCCGCGCGCCTCGATGAGCAGGGTCGCCTGTTCCAAAATCACGACCATGTCCAGCTTGCGCGACTGTTTGGGGGGACGGCCCCGGGATTTTTTCTCTGAGTTGGTGGTTTGCATTAAATAATTCTACACCGTACAATTATTCGCGGCAACGCCCTGTTGCCCCTTGCTTGCCACGCATTTCACTCAGGGAGAACACCTTGCGACCCAAGGTCTCGGTATTTATTGCGGTCAGTCTGGATGGTTTCATCGCACGGAATGATGGTGCGCTGGACTGGCTGGATCAGGCCAACGCCGGTGCGGCCGCTGATGAGGACACCGGTTACGCTGCCTTTATCGCCATGATCGATGTTCTGGTGATGGGGCGGCACACCTACGAGAAAGTGCTTGGATTTGGCCAGTGGCCCTATGGCCGCCTGCGGGTGATTGTCTTGTCGACGACCGGCGTGACAATTCCCGAGGCGATCCGCCAAACCGTCGAGTGCTCGAAGGAAGACCCGCGTTCGCTGCTTGAGCGCCTCGACAAGGAAGGGTGCCGGCATGTTTATGTGGATGGCGGGATAACGATTCAGGCTTTTTTGGCCGGGCGCTTGGTCGACGACCTCACGATCACCACCCTGCCGGTGCTGCTGGGTTCCGGCAAACCTTTGTTTGGCGACCTTGGCCGGGATATCTGGTTGGCGCATCAACACACCAAAGTCTTTGACTCCGGTTTCGTCCAGACCCGTTATTGCGTAAGAGACACGCAACACTAGCCCTGGCTCACCGGGCGCAACGCTCCTCATGCGGGCACTCGAGTCGAGTGCCCGTTGTCGTTGGCGTTGGCGTGCGGGTTACAGCATCATCCCGCCCGACGCCTCGATTCGCTGGCCGGTGATCCAGTTACTTTCCGCGGTCAGCAACGCCGCGATGGCGTCGCCGATGTCATCGGGCAGGCCCGCCCGTCCCATGGCGGTATTGGCTGCAATCACGGCATTGAACTGTGGGTCGTCGCGGGTAATGCCACCGCCAAAGTCGGTTTCGATGGCTCCGGGAGCCAGCGCGTTAACGGAAATGCCTCGCGACCCGAGCTCCTTGGCGAGATAGCGGGTGAGGGTTTCAATCGCCCCCTTCATGGTGGCGTAGGCGGCATAGCCGGGGAAACTGAATCGTGCCAGGCCGCTGGAAATGTTAAGGATGCGTCCGCCGTCAGCGATCAGGGGCAGCAGTTTTTGCGTGAGGAAGAACACCCCTTTGAGGTGCACATTCATCAGTGCATCGAATTGTTCTTCGGTGGTTTCCGCGAAACTGCTGTGGATGCCCATGCCGGCATTATTGACCAGATAGTCGATGTGCCCGGTTTGCCATGTGTTATGCAGTACGGCTTGCAGTTGTTCGGTGAAACCGGAGAAAGCGCGAACGGTGCCGGTATCGAGTTGCAGCGTGGCGGCGCGGCGACCGAGCCGTTGGATGTCAGCGACCAGTGCTTCGGCCTCGGCCTGCTTGCTGTGGTAAGTGACAATGATGTCGACGCCCTTGGCGGCGAGCTTGAGAGCCGCATTTTTACCGAGGCCGCGGCTTCCGCCGGTGATGAGTGCGATGCGTTGAGTCATGGTGTTCTCCTGATGGGATGAGTCAGCGGTGTGCCTTCCTGATGAATCTCAGTCTATTGGCAAATAATGGCAGGATAAATGCACCATTTATGGCTAAACTGTTCAATATTGCTAAACAAACGTCCGGTCCACTATGCATCAGCTCGATTCCATGCAGATTTTTGTGCGCGTTGCCGAACTCTCCAGCTTCACTGCTGCGGCCGAGAGTCTGGGGCTACCCAAGGCAACCGTTTCGCTGGCGGTGCAGCAGCTTGAAAATCACTTTGGCACGCGGTTACTGCACCGCACCACACGCAGTGTGCAGATGACTCAGGACGGGCAAGTCGTCTTCGAGCGCAGCAAGGATATGTTGGCGGATTTTGCCGAGCTGCAGACCCTGTTTCGCAAGGAACCGTCGGCGCTGGCAGGGCGCTTGCGCGTGGATATGCCGATAGTTATCGCCCGGGATCTGGTGATTCCCCATCTGGCGGACTTTCTGCGTCGGCACCCGGCGCTGGAACTGGAACTCAGCAGCACCGACCGACGTGTGGATCTGGTGCGCGAAGGCTTTGATTGTGTGCTGCGAGTGGGGGCGCTGGTGGATTCCAGCCTGATCGCCCGGCCGGTCGGGCAGTACCGCATGATCAACTGTGCCAGTCCTGCTTATCTCGCAGAGTATGGTGTGCCGACTACGCTCGCCGATCTTGCCCGGCACCGTCTGGTGCACTATCTCGCCAACTTTGGCGGACGCGACCCCGGCTTTGAATACGGTGACCCGGACGCACCGGATACAGTGCGCTATGTGCCCATGGGCGGCGTGCTCACCGTGAACAACTCCGAGGCCTATACCTCGGCCTGCCTCGCGGGACTGGGCATCGTGCAGTCGCCGGAGCCGGCGATGCGCCACTATCTTGCCAAGGGGCAACTGGTGGAAGTCCTGCCGGCCTATCGTCCTGCGCCGATGCCGGTTTCTCTGATTTACGCGAATCGACGCCACCTGCCGCAGCGCGTGCAAGTGTTCATGGACTGGATTACCGGTTTGCTACAGCCTGACTTGCACGATGCCGGCCGTCCCTGAAACAGGGCTCACCCCAGGCCCCGTCATTTGACCACTGAGAGGGTGAACCCGTCCCAGCCCTTTTCTCCCACGGTTTGCAGGGCGGTGCTGTCCAGCCGTGGTTCTGTTGACAGCCGGTCGACAAAGCGTTGCACGCCCTGCACACTCGGCTCGGTGCTGGCAGGATCGATCACGGCGCCCCCTCTGACGACATTGTCTCCGACAATCACCGTGCCGGGACGGGCCAGCCGCAATGCCCATTCGAGATAAACAGGGTTGTTCGGCTTGTCCGCGTCGATAAAGATGAGGTCGAACGGTGCCTCGAACCCGGCTAATACCTCGGTTGCCGCCCCTATGCGGATATCCACCTTGTCCGCACATCCTGCCAGACGGCAGTTCTCCAG
>JAGLBD010000019.1 GCA_018260425.1 Pseudogulbenkiania sp.
CCCGGAGTTGAAACGTTGGGCATCGCCCTCGCTGGCCATCAGGATATCCCAGCCCTGGTTTCCCGAGGACATCAGCAAATAAGGAAAACGGGCAGGCTGTGCCGCATGCAGCGCCAACAGGTCGGGGATACTATCAAGGCGTTCGGTGAACATGAGGGAAAGGGCTCGCATCCAAAAGATAAAAAAACCGCTGCGAGTGTAACGCAGCGGTTTTTGCCGGCAAAGGACTAATTACGCTCAGACTCGCTTGAACACCAAGGTGCCATTGGTGCCACCAAAACCAAAGGAATTGGAGATCGCCACACGGATCTTCATCTCGCGGGCGCCTTCTTTAACGTAATCCAGATCGCAACCAGACTCCAGGTCCTGTTCGGTCATATTGATGGTCGGCGGAGAAATCTGGTTGTACAAGGCCAGAATCGAATACACCGCTTCTACCCCGCCAGCGCCCCCCAGCAAGTGGCCGGTCATCGACTTGGTCGAGTTGACCACCGTCTTGTAGGCGTGATCGCCCAAGGCCAGTTTCAAGGCAACCGTTTCATTGGTATCACCCAACGGCGTCGAGGTGCCATGGGCATTGATGTAGTCCACTTCGTCTACATTTACACCGGCATCGCGCAGCGCATTGGTAATACCCCGCGCCGGACCTTCGCTGGACGGAGCGGTAATGTGGTGGGCATCGGAACTCATGCCAAAGCCTACCAGCTCCGCATAAATACGAGCGCCACGTTTCACTGCGTGCTCATAGTCTTCCAGCACCACTACACCGGCACCCTCACCCATCACAAAACCATCACGCTGCTTGTCCCAAGGACGGGACGCACCGGCCGGGTCGTCATTGCGGGTCGACAGGGCTTTCATGGCGGCAAAACCACCGATACCCAGACGCGAAATAGCGCCTTCGGCACCACCGGCAACCATAACATCGGCATCGCCGTACTGGATCATACGGGCGGCATCGCCGATGCAATGGGCACCGGTGGTACATGCCGACACGATACCGTAAGTCGGACCCTGGAAGCCTTTGAGGATCGACACCTGACCTGCGATCAGGTTGATCAGCGAACCGGGGATAAAGAACGGGCCGATTTTGCGCGGTCCGCCTTGCATCAGGTCGACACCGGTTTCCTCGATCAGCGGCAGGCCACCGATACCGGAGCCGATATTGACGCCGACGCGGGTCTTGTCCAGACCCGGGGTATCGTCAAGCCCGGCGTCTGCAATGGCTTGCAGTGCGGCGGCGATACCGTAATGAATGAATACGTCGTTGCGACGCGCTTCTTTCGGCGAAATGTAATCGCCGATTGCAAAATCCTTCACTTCACCGGCAATCTGGCACGCCATATCGCTGGCGTCGAAGCGGGTGATGGTGGCGATGCCGGATTTGCCGGCCAGCAGGTTGGCCCAGCCGGTGGCGACGTCGTTGCCAACCGGGGACACATGACCCAGACCGGTAATGACTACTCTTCGTTTGGACACGGGGCTTTCTCCGCGCGGGAGGGAGGGGGCCTTCTCCCGATGCATGTTGAACTGGTTGGAACGGATTCAAACAGCTGTTTGCAATCCATTCGTGAAAAAACCTCTGCTTGCGGTGAAAACACCGTCGGCAGAGGTCCCGGCAAGATCTTGCCTGATTACTTGTTCAGGTGGGCCGTGACGTAGTCGATGGCTTGTTGAACGGTGGTGATCTTTTCGGCTTCTTCGTCAGGGATCTCGCACTCGAACTCTTCTTCCAGCGCCATAACGAGTTCAACGGTGTCAAGGGAATCGGCGCCCAGATCGTCCACGAAAGAAGATTCGATCTTCACTTCGGCTTCGTTGACGCCGAGTTGTTCAGCAACGATCTTCTTTACACGCAGTTCGATATTTTCCATTTTAAACCCTTTACCTTTCTGTGCTCAGGATAACAAAACCCGAGTATTCTACAAAAAAAAATTAGAGTAGCCTACCTAATTTCAGCGAAAACACTGAAAAAAGCGGCGATCAGGGCATCAGCATGCCACCGTTGACGTGCAAAGTCTGTCCGGTGATATAAGAAGCCTTGTCCGAAGCCAGAAAAATCACGGCATCGGCAATGTCTTTTACGTCGCCCAGCCGACCCAGTGAAATCTGGCCAACCAAGGCTTCGCGTTGTGCTTCCGGCAACGCACGGGTCATGTCCGTATCGATAAAACCAGGAGCGACACAGTTCACGGTGATGTTGCGACTGCCAACCTCGCGTGCCATCGACTTGCTAAAACCGATGATACCGGCTTTGGCAGCTGCATAGTTAGCCTGACCGGCATTGCCCATGACACCCACCACCGAAGCGATATTGATGATGCGGCCATGACGCGCTTTCATCATGCCACGCAATACCGCCTTGGATGCCTTGAATACCGACTTGAGATTGGTCTCCATGATAGAGTCCCAGTCGCTATCCTTCATTCTGACCAGCAAGGTATCACGAGTGATACCGGCATTGTTGACCAGAATGGAAATCTCGCCGAATTCCGCGGCAATTTCATCCACCAGACGCTCGATCGCGCCCTCCTCGGTGACATTCAGCACCCGGCCGGCGCCCCCGGCAGCAGACAGGCGTTCATGGATGGCGGCCGCACCCGACTCGCTGGTCGCCGTACCGATCACACGTGCGCCTTCGGCAAGCATGGCCTCGGCAATCGCCGCCCCGATGCCGCGCGATGCGCCGGTCACCAGAACAATCTTGTCTTTCAACAGCATTCGGTTCTCCTTGAGCTCAAGCCAGCTCGGCCAGTGCGGTTTCCACCGCGGCCTTGTCGGTCAACGCCACACACTTGACGCTACCGTCGATACGCTTGACCAAGCCTGCCAGCACTTTGCCCGGACCACACTCGGCCATGCCGGTGATCCCTTCGGCGACCAGCGCCGTAATGGTTTCCGTCCAACGCACCGGGCTATATAGCTGGCTCACCAACGCGGCACGGATGGCATCCGGGTCACTATGGCTTGCCACATCGGTATTATGCGTCACTTTAATGACAGGAACATTGACTGTCACGTCTGCCAATGCTGCAGCGAGACGATCGGCAGCCGGTTTCATCAAGGCGCAGTGCGAAGGCACCGATACCGGCAATGGCAGGGCACGTTTGGCACCGCGAGCCTTGCAGGCTTCCATGGCACGCGCCACGGCATCCTTGCTGCCAGCGATAACCACTTGTCCCGGCGAGTTGAAATTGACCGCTTCCACCACCTCGTTGCCAGCCGCTTCACGGCAGGCTTCGATGATGGCAGCGTCATCCAGCCCCAAAATCGCGGCCATCGCGCCGGTACCGGCCGGCACGGCATCTTGCATGGCCTCGGCGCGCAAGCGCACCAGGCGCAGGGCATCGGCGAACGCCAAAGCACCGGCAGCGACCAGCGCGGTATATTCGCCCAGACTATGGCCGGCCACTGCAACGGGTTTTTCACCGCCCAGCGACTCCCAGGCACGCCATACGGCGACACCGGCAGTCAGCATCAACGGTTGGGTATTGACCGTGGCATTGATGGCGTCTGCGGTTTCGGCGCCCAGCATCGCCCACAGATCCTCGCCCAGCACGGCAGAGGCTTCGTCAAAGGTCTGGCGGACAACCGGCAAGTCGGCAAAGCCGTCCATCATGCCAAGACTTTGGGACCCCTGTCCCGGAAAAAGAAAGGCAAAAGCCATGATCTCTCCAGTGAAATCAGATTTTGAGCAGAACGGCACCCCAGGCAAAGCCGCCGCCGATACCTTCCAGCATGACGGTTTGGCCCGGTTTGATACGGCCATCGCGCACCGCGGCGTCCAGCGCCAGCGGAATCGAGGCGGCCGAGGTATTGCCCTGATCAGGCAAGGTCACGATCACCCGCTCCATCGGCAAGCCAAGATGGCGCGCCGTGGATTCGATAATGCGCAGGTTGGCCTGATGTGGCACCAGCCAGTCAAGCTGGTCTTGTGCAACACCGGCTTCTTGCAGCGTGCGGGTCGCGATGTCCGACAGGGCCTTGACCGCGAACTTGAATACCGCAGGGCCATCCATGTTCAGGTAGGGCAAACCCTGAATCTTGCCGCCGGCAATCTGTGCCGGAGTATTGAGGATATCCTTGAAACGACCATCGGCGGCCAGCTTGGCATGCAGGATGCCCGGCGTATCGGACGCACCGAGAATCACCGCACCGGCACCATCGCCGAACAGCACGCTGGTACGCCGATCCTCCCAGTCGAGGATGCGCGAGATGATTTCGGCGCCGACCACCAGTGCCGTGCGCGCCATCCCGCTCTTGATGTAATTGTGGGCCGTGGTCAGTGCGTAGATGAAACCGCTGCATACCGCCTGCACGTCAAACGCCGGGCATCCGTGGATACCAAGCTTTTCCTGCAACAGGCAGGCCGTGCTGGGGAAGACCATATCGGGTGTGGTGGTGGCCACGATGATCAGATCGATGTCAGTGGCATTGATGCCGGCCGCATCGATGGCGGCAAGCGACGCGCGCAAGGCGAGGTCGCTGGTCTTGTCCTGATCATCGGCAATGCGACGTGCGCGTATGCCGGTACGAGAGACGATCCACTCGTCGCTCGTATCGACACGCTCCGCCAACATTGCATTCGTGACCACATTGGCAGGCAGAAAACTGCCAGTGCCGAGAATGCGGGAATGCACCATAAGAGTGTTGGTTCAGTTCGCTTCTGCCTCGGATCGCTTGAGGTTTTCTAGTTGACTTGCGACCCGGTCGGCGATGTGACCGATCACGTTGGAACCGACTTCCTCGCAAGCCTGTTCCAGCGCATAACGAAATCCCAGCTCGTCGGTTCCGCCGTGGCTTTTTACCACGATGCCCCTCAGCCCCAGAAAACTGGCGCCGTTGTAGCGACGGGTATCGACACGATTCTTGAAGTGTCGCAATACCGGCATCGCTGCCAGGGCACAGAGCCGGGTCCACCAGCTCCGCATGAGTTCCTCGCGAAGGAAAACGGCAATCATGTGCGCCAGCCCCTCAGCTGATTTGAGCGCCACGTTGCCGACAAAACCGTCGCAGACTACCACATCTACGGTGCCTTTGTAGACGTCATTGCCTTCGACGTTGCCATAGAAGTTCAGCTCGGAGCCGCGCAGCAACTCGGCTGCACGCTTGACGCTGTCGGTTCCCTTGATGTCTTCGGAGCCGATATTGAGCAGGCCGACAGTCGGGTTTTCCTTGTGTCGCAGACACGACACCAGTTCGGACCCCATGATGCCGAATTGCAGAAGTTGTTCCGGGGAACTATCGACATTGCCGCCCAGATCCAGCATGCAGGTCGTCCCTTTGATGGACGGCATGAGCTTGGCAATGGCGGGACGGTCGATACCCGGGATGGTTTTAAGGACGAAGCGAGCCGTCGCCATGAGTGCACCGGTATTTCCGGCGGACACGGCGGCCTGAGCCTCGCCGGACTTGACGAGGTTGATGGCGACCCGCATCGACGAGTCTTTCTTGTTTTTCAGGGCCAGTTGCGGCGCTTCGTCCATGTCCACCACCTGAGAGGCGTGCTGGATACGGATGCGCGAACGCAACGCAGGCTCCATGCGGGTCAGTTCCGCTTCAATGGCGGCACTGTCTCCTACAAGTACAAGACTGGCGTCGGGATGATCTTTGAGGAATTGGATCGATGCCGGGACGGTGACCTTGAGGCCAACGTCACCGCCCATTGCATCAACCGCTACGGTGATAGTCATCAACGTGTACGGTAGTAAACCTACCTGTTGTTATGAAGGACAGGAGGGTTGACGAGATTACTCGCCTTTGGCCTTCACAACCTTGCGGCCGCGATAGAAACCATTCGGGGTGATGTGGTGACGCAGGTGCGTCTCACCGGTGGTCGGCTCTTTGGCCAGGGCCGGAGCAGTCAGAAAATCGTGTGCACGATGCATGCCACGCTTGGACGGGGACTTTTTGTTCTGTTGAACAGCCATGATCGACTCCTAAGAAATTCAAGCTAAATACAGTTACTCGGACCTGGATCCCTTAAGCTTCGCCAGCACCGCGAACGGATTCTGCCGGTCAGACTTGGCGCGCAAGAGATGTTCCTCCCCACACTCGCCATGGTTAGGCGAGAGAGGCAAGCCCATGATGATTTCGTCTTCGATCAGCGCCGCAACGTCAAATTCCTCTTCAGCGACGATGAGAATCGCGTCGAGGGTGTCGTCGGCGTCAACGGCCGCTTCCATACGCTCTTCGTCGGTGAACAGAGTGATCACCGAGTCGCATCGCAGGTCGTAGACCATATTTTCCAGACAGCGCACGCAGCCGACGGTTACCTTGCCCTCCAGCACCAGCCGGAAGCTGGGACGGGACAGCGGGTCGCGAAAGCCGGTCAGTGTCCAGGACACTTCGCCGCGATCATCGGCCAGGTCATCAAGCACGCGCTGTTCCAGTGCTGCCACGGCAATCGTGCCGGACTGCACTCGCCCTTCACGGACGTAGCGGAGCGGATCAATCAAAATCGGGTTAGACATAAACGCAGCATGATATAATCCGTGACCTTGTTTTGTCAAAAGAATCAAGCATTCATCGTCATGCAGATCATCCTTGCCTCCACTTCGCCCTACCGGCGAGAGATCATTTCCCGTCTGGGACTTCCCGTCGTTGCGGCCGCTCCGCACTGCGACGAAACCCCGCTGGACCATGAAACCGCGCTCGAGACCGCAACGCGTCTGGCCCGCACCAAGGCCACTTCGCTGGCCGAACAGTTTCCCGATGCACTGATTATCGGCGGCGATCAGGTCGCCCTGCTGGACGGTCAGCAAATCGGCAAACCGGGCTCCTTCGAAGACGGCGTACGCATGTTGGTCTGGATGGGAGGCCGCACGGTGGTCTTTCATTCGGCGTTGGCGCTATACAACACCCGCACCGGCCACCTGCAGGAAACCGTCGGCATCACTCGCGTCACCCTGCGCAGCATCAGTGAGTCGATGGCGCGCCATTACCTGAGCCGCGAGCCCGATGCCCTCAACTGCGCCGGTTCGGCGAAAAGCGAGGCACTGGGTGGCGTCTTGATGGAACGCATCGAGTCCGACGACCCTAACTCGCTGATCGGCGTTCCGCTGTTCAGTCTGGTGACAATGCTGCTCAATGAAGGCGTGGAGATACTCTGATGGCAACCCTGTTCCTGATCCCGGCCCCGCTTGGCGATGAAAACCGTGCCTGGCTGCCGGAGGCCGACCGGCTGTCGGTGCTGCATCTGCGTCATTTCGTTGTCGAAGCAGAAAAGACCGCGCGCCGTCACCTGAAGGCGTTAGGGGTCAGCACCCCGATCCGCGAGTTGTCCATGGCGACGCTCAACGAACACACCCCGGAAAACGAAGTCGCCGCCCTGCTCGAGCCCTTGCTGGCCGGTCACGATGTCGGCCTGATTTCCGAAGCCGGTTGCCCTGCAGTGGCCGATCCGGGTGCACAACTGGTGGCTCTGGCTCACCGCAAGGGCATTGCCGTCATGCCGCTGATCGGCCCCTCCTCCATCCTGCTGGCGCTAATGGCCTCCGGTGCCAACGGGCAGTGCTTCAGCTTCCGCGGCTACCTGCCGGTAGACCCGGCAGAGCGCAGCAAAACGCTCAAGCAGCTGGAGGAACGTTCGCGCCGGGAAAACGAAACCCAGTTGTTCATCGAGACCCCGTACCGCAACAACGCCATGCTGGCCCATCTACTGGAAACACTGGCACCGGGCACCCGGCTTGCCGTGGCCTGCGACCTGACCCTGCCGTCCCAGCAGATCGTCAGCCACCGTGTCTCCGACTGGCCCAAGGAACGCCCGGACCTGCACAAGCGCCCGGCCATCTTCGTCATTCACGCGACCTGAGCAGCAACTGCTCCAAAGGCTCGCGCCCTGACGGCGCGGGCCGCTCCCCCGCCAGCCGCAGTGTAGCCCCACCCATCGCCCGGTAGGCCGATGCCAGCACCGTGTCGTGCGACATCACCGCAAGGTGCCTTGCCACGGTGCCCGCATCGCCCCGCACGATCGGCCCCGTAAGCGCCGCCTCTGCCCCCAAGGCCAGCACATTGGCCAGCGTCTGCTGCATCAGAGTGCCCACCAGTTCACCGGCCACCTCGTCACTCACGCCGGCCTGACCGGCCAATTGCAGCGACAAGGCATTCAGGGTCACCAGATAATTGGCCGCCATCGATAGTGCGGCGTGGTAAGCGGCCTTGCCGCCGGGTGCCAGACTGAAGGGGCGCCCTCCGATGGCCTTGACCCACGCTTCAAGCTCGCTCACCGCACTCGCTTCGCCTTCCAGCGCACACAGGGTGCCGGCAAAGCTGGCAAGACTCCGTACGGGATCGGCAAACGACATGGCCGGATGCACACTGGCCAGACGGGCTCCGCAGGCCGCCAACGGCGCCATCAGCGACGACTCTGACGCGCCACTGACATGGAACACGATATCGCCGGCACGTACCCGTCCGGCGAGCGCCAGCGCGGCAACGACCTCCGCAATGGCGTCGTCAGGCACGGCCAGCAACCACAGATCGGCCGCCGGCAAGGTAGATAAGGCCGGCCAGGGTCGGCCTGCCCCGATAAACCCGGCGGCGCTCTCACTGTCGGCAAACTGCCGATTATACAGCGCACCGATAGACAGACTGTCACGGGACAACTGTCCCAGCACCCGACCCACCCGGCCGGTTCCGATGATATTAAGGGTTTTCACCCGACTCTCCCGCTGGACGCCGACGCGCACGGCATCGGCCAAATGAGTGAGATTGTGCCGCGCGGCACGACGCCCCGCCAGTCCTTCGCAGAAACGAGTCCATGACTGTTCCGGATCGATCCATTCCGGTGAAACACCGCACCGCACGTTGCAAACAGCGCGGATAACGCTCGGCTCTGGCAAGCGGCGAAAGGGCTTTCTATACTTCGTTTCCCGACACCGGTTTGACAGCTGCCATGATCCGTCTCATCTACTCCAGTCGTGCCTCGGGCCCGCTTGACAGTCCGGCGCTGGACCGCCTCGCCGACCGGGCAAGACAGCGCAACGCCCATGCCGATGTGACAGGGTTGCTGCTGTTTCTCAAAGGGGAGTTCCTGCAGATACTGGAGGGGCCGGATGGCGCGGTAGCAGGGATTTTCGAGAGTATCCGCCGCGACCCCCGCCACCAGCGGGTCAAGTTGCTGTATCGCGAACCGGTCAGCGTCCGCTTGTTCGCCAGTTGGCCATTGGGCGTGGTGAGCGATGTGCAAGAGCACGAAGCGCTTCCTCTGGCCGAGGTCCTGCACGACGCCGCTCTGGATCAGGGTGGTGCTCAGGCCATGGAGTTGGCCCGTTTGTTCGCTGCGCGCACGCAGACCCCACAACGGGCCCTGCTGTCTGGCCGTTAGCCGCGCGCGGCGTTCAGCGCCTGGCGAATGTCGTCGAGAATATCGTCGATATGCTCGATGCCGATCGACAAGCGCACCAGCTCCGGCCGCACACCGGCACGCAGCTGCTCTTCCGGCGACAATTGCCGATGCGTGGTCGAGGCCGGGTGGCAGGCCAGTGACTTGGCGTCACCGATGTTCACCAGACGGGTCACTAGTTGCAGGGCATCGATGAAGCGTCCTCCGGCTTCCGCCCCGCCTTTGATGCCGAACGACAGGATTCCCGACCCCTTGCCCCCCAGATACTTCTCGATCAATGGTCGGGAAGCATGCCCTTCCAATGCGGCATATTCAACCCACTCCACCGCAGGATCCAATGCCAGATGCTGCGCCACTTTCAGGGCATTTTCAGAAATGCGATCCATGCGCAACGGCAAGGTTTCCAGTCCCTGCAGGATCAGGAAGGCGTTGAAGGGCGAAATGGCCGCGCCGGTATTTCGCAGCGGCACCACCCGGGCACGGCCGATATAGGCCGCCGCGCCGAGCGCCTCGGTATAGACCACACCGTGATAGGACGGATCCGGTTCATTCAGACGGCGGAAACGGGCTTTGTGTTCTGCCCAGGGGAATTTACCCGAATCGACGATAATGCCGCCGATACTGTTGCCATGTCCGCCGATATACTTGGTCAGCGAGTGCACCACGATGTCGGCGCCATGCTCGAAGGGACGGCACAGATAAGGGCTGGGCACCGTATTGTCGACGATCAAGGGCAAACCCTGTGCGTGGGCCGCATCGGCAAAGGCGGCAAAATCCACCACATTGCCCAAGGGATTGCCGATGGACTCGACGAACACGGCCTTGGTGCGCTCATCAACCAACGCCGCAATGGACGCCGGATCACGGTGATCGACGAAGCGGACTTCAATGCCGAATTGCGGAAAGGTGTGGGCAAACAGGTTATAGGTGCCGCCGTACAGGGTGCTGGTGGCAATGATATTGTCACCCGCTTCGGCAATGGTCTGAATGGCGTAAGTGATGGCCGCCATCCCCGACGCCAGCGCCAGCGCACCAATCCCGCCCTCCAGTGCTGCAACGCGCTTTTCCAGCACGTCGGTAGTCGGATTCATGATGCGGGTGTAGATATTGCCCTGCACTTTCAGATCAAACAGATCCGCACCATGCTGGGTGCTATCGAATGCATAGGACGTGGTCTGGTACAGGGGTACGGCAACGGCGCGGGTAGTCGGGTCAGGGGTGTAGCCGCCGTGAACGGCCAGCGTTTCCAGTCTCATCGCAAATCCTTTGACGAAGTTAGTCGGATGACATTACCGATGACTACCTTACCCCTGACTGACCTATAACAAAAAGATCAATAAGTTATCAAACTTATTCCATATTGATCTTATCGGGTTAATTAACCGCGACCCCCTCCAGATGCAGGCGCCCGAACGGGCTAACCCGGAAGCCACTCACGGTGGCACGCGTCACACCATACGCGGTCGGATGAGCCAGCGGCAGCCATAGCGCCTGATCGTGAATCAGTTTCTGGGCATTTTGGTACAAACGGGTCCGCGCCTTGATATCCCCGGTGACTCGCGCAGCCTTGATCCAGCCATCCAGCCGCGGATCGCAGAAGCGGGCAAAATTGGTACCGGATTCAACGGCAGGACAACTAAACTGCGGCGTCAGGAAATTGTCCGGGTCACCATTGTCTCCCGACCAGCCCATGAACAGCATGTCGTGCTCGCCAGCCTTGCCACGTTTGATCAACTCCCCCCATTCAATCACCGAGATCTTTGCCCGGATACCGATTTTAGCCAGATCGGACTGCAGCATTTCAGCACCAAGGCGCGGATTGGGGTTCAGCACGCTGCCGGAGGGGCGCACCCACACGGTGGTATCGACGCCCCCGGCATAACCGGCTTCCGCCATCAGACGCCGTGCTGCACCGAGATCCTGCTTCCACGGTGCGACATCTCGCGCATAGCCCCAGGTGGTCGCCGGATACACCAGCGTCGCCGGGGTGGCGCTGCCGGCAAACACGGCCGACAGGTAGCTTGTGCGGTCAAAGGCCAGATTGACGGCCTGGCGCACCCGGACATCGTCAAAGGGCTTCTTGTGGCTATTGAACGCCACAAAGGCGGTCATGAAGGCCGGGGTTTCGACCACGCGTAACGCAGGATTGCTCTTGGCGCTGGCGACATCCTGGGGTTTAAGACCCACGGCCAGTTGGCACTCGCCCGCCTGCAAACGTTGATAACGGGTTGCCGCATCCGTGGTAATCGCCAGTACCAATCCGGTCACCTTGGGCTTGGCTGCGAAATAGGCCGGATTGACCTGATAGCGCACGGTACTGTCCTTGATATAGCTGGCAAACACAAAGGGACCGGTCCCGACCGGTTTCTGGTTCAGCTCACCCTGCCGCCCGGCGGCCGCCAGCTTGTCGAGGTATTCGGCCGAGTAGATCGAGGCAAAACCCATGGTCAAGGCCGACAGGAAGGTGGCATCCGGCTTTGTCAGTTCGAAGCGCACCGTTTGCGCATCGACTTTCACCACCCGCTTGACGAGGGTATCCAGCCCCAGCGAACGGGCGTGCGGATAGCCGGTCGGTGAGCTCTTGTACCAGGGGTTGCTTTGGTCAAGCATGCGGTTGAAGGTCTGCACCACATCATCGGCATTAAGGGGGCGGGATGGCTTGAACCACGGTGTGGTATGAAATGCCACGCCACGGCGCAGACTGAATTCGTAGCTCTGCCCGTCGGGCGAGATTTTCCAGGAAGTGGCCAGCGACGGCACGACCTTGCGACTCGCCTCGTCGAATTCCACCAGACGGTTCATCAGCACATCGGCACTGGCATTGGTGGTCACCAGCGAGTTGTATTGCACCACATCAAAACCTTCCGGGCTGGCATCGGTGCAGACCACCAGAGGTTTGGCTGCGGCGATGCCACTCAAGGCCAGCATGGCGGTGGCCAGCAGAATTCGGGAAGTGCGCATTGGGACTCTCTCCGTGAACAGAATGCAGCTGCAATATATCAGATTACTCCGACATACCCGATAGCGATATAGAGGGATCATAACGCGACGCCACACGAGTGCCGCGCAAAGGAAACTTCCGACATGAGCGTTTTTTGAAAGCGACCCGCCCAAAAACCGCTTAGCCTGCGCTCAACCCGTTTGGACATGCTCCGGCACATACCGGACAGCCCTTTTTGAATCCCGAGACGTTCTCGGCACAGCAGACCCATCATGAGCCAAATATCCAGCACAGCGACTTTTATCGAGTCCCTCAGAAAACTCCCTGCCAGCACACCGATCTGCCAGGTGGAAATCATCAACGGCGAGGCAAAGCTGAAGTCCAAGGCCGGCTTCAGGGATCAGTATCTGGGCGCCAGAAACCGTTCGATCACTCCCGTTGGTACGGGCAATCCGGTTGATGAGTTTTTCGATGCCGCCAAAAAACAGAGTGGACAACTGCTCAAGAAAACCGGCCAATTGCTCGACGCTCAATTTTCTCCGGCAGAAGAAAATGCACTGTCTCAAGCCAATGCGACAGTCGACAACCTTCTGAAGGCCATCTCCCGTGCATCAGGTTCGAATAAAAAGCCTTCCCTATGAAAAAATGCCCCGTCAGGCAGAACCTGACGGGGCATGCTTTACCGCATTAGCGCTCAGAGATAGCTGTCGGTCGACGGGCAGCTGCACACCAGATTGCGGTCGCCGTAGACATCATCGATACGGTTGACCGAAGGCCAGAACTTGTTCTCGAATACAAACGGCAACGGGAACAGGCCTTCCTCGCGACTGTACGGACGATCCCACTCGGTGGCGATATCAGCTTTGCTATGCGGCGCATGCTTGAGCGGATTGTTGTCCGCCGGCCAGACACCCTCCTCCACTTTGCGGACTTCTGCGCGGATGGAGATCATGGCAGCGATAAAGCGATCCAGTTCGGCCAGCGACTCGGACTCGGTCGGCTCGATCATCAGCGTTCCCGGCACCGGGAAGCTCATGGTCGGGGCATGGAAACCGTAGTCCATCAGACGCTTGGCAATGTCCACTTCGGTGATGCCCGAGGCGGCCTTGAGCGGACGCAGGTCGATAATGCACTCATGCGCAACACGGCCATTGGCACCGCTGTACAGCACCGGGTAGTGATCCGCCAGCCGGTTTGCGACATAGTTGGCATTGAGCAAGGCGATTTGGGTCGCGGACTTCATGCCCTCTGCGCCCATCATGGTGATGTACATCCATGAAATCGGCAGAATGCTGGCAGAACCGAACGGGGCGGCACTCACGGCCGTTTGTCCGTTCACGGCACCCGGCACCTCGGCGACCACGTGGTTGGCCATGAACGGTGCCAGATGGGCTTTCAGGCCGATTGGTCCCATGCCCGGTCCACCACCGCCATGCGGAATGCAGAAAGTCTTGTGCAGGTTCATGTGGCTGACGTCGGCGCCGATATCGGCCGGACGGGTCAAACCGACCTGGGCATTCAGGTTGGCACCATCCATGTAGACCTGACCGCCATGTGCATGGATCAGTTCGCAAATCTCGCGAATCGCAGCTTCGAACACACCATGGGTCGACGGATAGGTAATCATCAGCGCCGCCAGATTGGACGAATGCTGTTCCACCTTGGCCTTGAGGTCGACGAGGTCGACGTTGCCGGCCTCGTCGCAATCCACCACCACCACTTTCATATTCATCATCTGCGCTGTCGCCGGATTGGTACCGTGCGCGGAACGCGGAATCAGGCAGACATCGCGGTGGGGTTCGCCGCGCGACTCATGGTAGCGGCTGATGGCCAGCATACCTGCGTACTCCCCTTGCGCGCCCGAGTTGGGCTGCATGGAGATTGCATCAAAACCGGTAATCGCCTTGAGCTGTCCGGCCAGCGACTCGATCATCGCGAGATACCCTTGCACCTGATCACGCGGCGCGAACGGGTGGATCGCGGCAAATTCAGGCCAGGTAATCGGGATCATCTCGCTGGTGGCATTCAGCTTCATGGTGCAGGAGCCGAGCGAAATCATCGAGTGATTGAGTGCCAGATCCTTGTTTTCCAAACGCTTGAGATAGCGCAACATCTCGTGTTCGGTATGGTAACGATGGAATACCGGGTGAGTGAAGATGGCACTCTCGCGACGCAACGAGGCCGGAATGGCATCGGGTGCCTCGGCATCCAGCGCGGTCAGATCGGCATCACGGCCGGTAAACAGCGAAATCAGGAAGCCCAGTTCTTCAGCGGTACTCGCCTCGTGGAAAGCCACCCCCAGCACGCCATTGCCGATACGCAGGTTATAGCCTGCCGCAACCGCTTCACCGGCCAGACGTGCAGCATCGTTACCGACCTTGACCAGCACGGTATCGAAGAACGCATCGGTCTCCAACGACAAGCCGGCGGCCTTGACCGCATGGGCAAAAATCGCCGCCAGTCGGTGAATGCGCGTGGCAATGCGACGTACGCCTTCCGGACCATGGTAAACCGCATACATACCGGCGATATTGGCCAGCAGCACTTGCGAGGTACAGATGTTTGAATTGGCCTTTTCGCGGCGGATATGCTGCTCGCGAGTCTGCAAGGCCATACGCAGCGCAGTTTTGCCCTTGGCATCAATCGAGACGCCGATGATGCGACCCGGGGCAGAACGCTTCATTTCGTCCTTGAAGGCGAAGAAGGCGGCGTGCGGACCACCGAATCCCATCGGAACACCGAAACGCTGGGTCAGACCCACCGCCACATCGGCCCCCAACTCGGCCGGGGACTTGAGCAGAACCAGCGACATGATGTCGGCCGCCACGATAGCCACGGCGCCACGCGCCTTGGCAGCGGCGATCGGACGGGTCAGGTCAAGAATTTCACCCTGTTCACCGGGGTACTGGAACACCGCGCCAAAGTACTCGTCGAAGCCGGCTTCTTCCGGATGCCCGCTGACCAACTCGAAACCAAAATACTTGGCACGGGTTTTCAGGACATCCAGCGTTTGCGGCAGAACGCGCGAGTCGACGAAGAATTTCATCGAAGCGACTTTGGATACGCGGCGAGCCATGGCCATCGCCTCGGCAGCCGCCGTCGCTTCATCCAGCAAGGAGGCATTGGCCAAATCCATACCGGTCAGGTCGGTGATCATTTGCTGATAGTTCAGCAAGGCTTCCAGACGCCCTTGGGCAATCTCGGCCTGATACGGGGTATAGGCGGTATACCAGCCCGGGTTTTCCAGCACATTGCGCAGGATGACCGTCGGCGTGATGGTCGGGTGATAGCCCTGACCGATATACGACTTCATCACGCGGTTCTTGCCGGCAATCGCGCGCAACTGCTCCAGCGCTTCTTGCTCGCTGACCGGAGCCGGCAGGTCAAGGCGACGGGAAAAATGGATATCGGCCGGAATGGTTTCATCCACCAGCGTGTCGAGCGACGCGGTGTTGATGGTGGCCAGCATGGTGGCCTGATCCGCAGTGGAAGGCCCGATATGGCGGGCAATGAATTCACCGTGGTTGAATAGGCTGGAAAGCGACATAGTAGTGTTCCGAATGGGGTAACGGGCTAACCATGGAGAAAAGCCCCGCGACGGAGGTCACGAGGCTTAGGGTTATCACTTAATCAGGCAATTTCTTTGGCGTACTGTTCGGCGTCCATCAGACCGTCGAGGTCGGCCGCATTGGCCGGCGCCAGCCGGAAGAACCAGCCTTCACCGTAGGAGTCGGTATTGGCCAGATCCGGAGCCGCTTCCAGACCGTCGTTCACCGCGACCACTTTGCCGGCGATCGGCGCATACACATCGGAGGCCGCCTTGACCGACTCGACAACGCCAGCCTGTTCATTGGCCGCGAGGTCGGTACCGACTTTCGGGAATTCCACGAAAACGATATCGCCCAGCAATTCCTGGGCATGATGGGTAATGCCGACGGTCACGGTGCCGTCCGACTCCAGACGCAGCCACTCGTGGCTTTCGACGTATTTCAATTCTGCGGGAATGTTGCTCATGAATTTCTCCTCGTGGAATCCGGATGGTTTTTCAATCGAAAACTTTTTTACCGTTGCGAACGAACGGCATCTTCACCACGCGCACCGGAGTCGGTGTACCGCGCAGGTCGACCACCGCGGTGTCACCGGTCGCAACCGGAACGCGCGCAATGGCGATAGAGTGCTTGAGAGTCGGCGAGAAAGTGCCGCTGGTGATGATGCCTTCGCCCACGCCCTCAACCTGTACTGTCAGGCCTTCGCGCAGCACGCCGCGTCCTTCCAGAACCAGGCCGACCTGTTTCATGACGACACCGGCGGCTTTTTGCGCTTCCAGTGCGTCACGGCCATTGAAACGGCGTTCGGCCGGTTCCCAGGCGATGGTCCAGCCCATGCCGGCTTCCAGCGGAGACACACCGTCATCCATGTCGTGACCATACAGATTCATGCCGGCTTCCAGACGCAGCGTGTCGCGTGCGCCCAAACCGCACGGCAACACGCCGACAGCGGTCAATTCGCGGAAAAATGCGGCGGCTTCATCAGCCGGAATCATGATTTCCAGGCCATCTTCGCCGGTGTAACCGGTGCGGGCAACGAACCAGCCGCCAAACGGCTTGCCCTGGAAAATTTTCAGGGAGGTGATGGAGTCGGCCCAGTCAGGCTTGACCTGACAGACCTTGGCGATGGCATTGGGGCCTTGTACGGCCAGCATGGCCAGGTCGCGGCGCACGGCGAGCTCGACATCGAATCCGGCCAGTTGGCTGTCCATCCAGGCCAGATCTTTTTCAGTGGTGCCCGCATTGATCACCATGCGGTAACCGGTGGCGGTCAGGTAGACGATCAGGTCATCGACCACGCCGCCATCCTGATTGAGCATGCCGGAATAGAGAGCCTTGCCCTCGAAGCCCAGCTTGGCAACGTCGTTGGCGATCAGCTTTTGCAGCCATGCCTTGGCGTCGGAACCGGTGATATCAACCACGGTCATGTGAGACACATCGAACATGCCGGCATCGGTGCGGACTTGCTCGTGTTCTTTCAGTTGGGAACCGTAATTGATAGGCATCTCCCAGCCAGCAAAATCAACCATGCGGGCATTGGCGGCAAGATGTTCCTGATACAGCGGGGTACGTTTCGGGGCCGTCATGGCGCGTCCTTAAAAGGGGTGAGTTCATCCTCTGTTCTCTCACACCCCTCTGTCCGGCAACCTGAGATTTTCCGGCATGAATGCCGTTAGCCCCTTCGGTGGGCGTCCGGCAAGCCGACGCCGCTCTCCAGAGTGACGCGGGGAGCTGTGGCTCCCACGCGATGATACAGTCCTTTTGCCTGAGCGATTGCGGGTGCACTTGCGCCTTCGGCGGCAGTCTTGCGACTACTCTCTCCTGCATGATGGCCGGATTATCCCCACTCGCAGGTCAAATGGCAAGCAACTATTTGGTCACCTAAGTGACTGCTTGATATCAAGAAACAATCGTCACCGGTGCCGGCTGGATGCGCTGCAATGACCAATGCTCCCGCGCCCATGTCCATAACTCTGCCAGCGAGCCTGCCTCGTCCGGCGGCCGGTGACCGAGCCGGGTCAGCGCCAGCGCCAATTCGCGGGCAGCATGATCCGAGTGAATCGCCGGAGCCAGTGTCTGCTTGGAGAGCTTCTCCCCCGCCGCATTCACCATCAGCGGCAAGTGGCAATAGTCGGGACGGGGTTCCCCCAGCGCCTGATACACGGCGATTTGCCGGGCGGTCGACACCAACAGATCGGCACCGCGCACCACGTCGGTGACCCCCTGATCGGCATCATCGACCACCACCGCTAATTGATAGGCCCAGAACCCATCGGCGCGCAACAGCACGACATCCCCGATATCGTGTTCCAGCTGCTGCTCGCAGCGTCCCTGCAAGCGGTCCTCGAACACCACCGGCTCGTTATCGACCCGCAAGCGCCACGCCCGTGCGGAACGCTCCGGCAGGCAGCCTTGGCGACAGAAGCCGGGGTAGACCAGACCATCGATACCGCGCCGGGCCCGAGCCTGAATTTCGCGGCGGGTGCAAGTACAGGGATAGACGCGACCGGCACGGATCAACCCGTCCAGCGCCTCACGATACAGGTGATGGCGACGGCTCTGGTAAACCACTTCGCCATCCCATTCGAAGCCAAAGGCTTCCAGAGTGCGCAAAATGTCATCGGCCGCACCGGGCACCTCACGGGGTGGATCGAGGTCCTCGATCCGCACCAGCCACTCGCCGCCGCGGGTACGGGCCTCCAGATAACTGCCGACAGCCGTGCTAAGCGAGCCGGCATGCAGCAGGCCGGTCGGACTGGGCGCGAATCGTCCGCGCAACAAGGATGGGGGTTTGTTCAACACGAGCAGAATTTACCGCTAAAATGCCGACTATAACAATCAGCTTTCTGCGGAGATAAAACATAATGGCCCATGTTGTAACCGAAGCCTGTATCAAATGCAAATACACCGACTGCGTGGATGTCTGTCCGGTGGATTGTTTTCATGAAGGACCCAATTTTCTGGTCATCGACCCCGAGGAATGCATCGACTGTACCTTGTGCGTTGCCGAATGCCCGGTCAATGCCATTTATGCCGAAGAAGACCTGCCGGCGGATCAACACCGCTTTACCGAAATCAATGCCGAACTGGCGCCGAAATGGCCGGTCATCGTCATGAAAATCGATGCCCTTCCCGACCATGCCGAGTGGGCAGAGGTCAAGGACAAGCTGCACCTGCTGGAAAAGTGAACGGTCAGTCGAACAACTCGATATCGCCACCGGCATTGCCCAGTGGCTTGACCTGCTTCAGATAGCTGCTTTCTTCCTTGACGACATCCGGCAGGCGTTCGGACTTGAGTTTGCGAATCATCACCTTGCCGGTATCCGTGAAAAAGTACACCTTGCGGGCATGATTGCCCAACAAGTCTTCGGCCAGAACGGGAATGCGTTCATTGTCCAGATAGTCCAACACGAAGTTGCCGTTCTGCTCGCCGATATTCACCACTTTCATGCCATGCAGGACATTGCCCCCGCCAAATACCTTGGCTTCCAGCGCGTCGCGACGTGCCCCGAGCTTGAGCATGTCATTGATCAACTGCTCCATGGCAAACATGCCGAAACGGGTGATTAGACCGCGGTCACCGACGGGGCTTCCTTCGGGTAGCATGAAATGATTCATGCCGGAAATGCCGTTGCGCCGGTCGCGCAGGCAGGCGGCGACGCAGGACCCTAACACCGTCACCAAGAGCTGTGGCGTCTCCGTGGCGACAAACTGTCCCGGCAGCAACTTGATGGCCGGCAATTTGAACTGGGTGTCGAAGTAGGCAAAACCGGATGGAGCGGGCTCCATCAACGTCCCCCGCCCTGCACGTGCTCGAGCACCCGCAAGGGCATGGCGTCCAGGGAGAGAACTTCGTCGACGCCACCCGCCAGCAACGCTTCGCGGGGCATACCGTACACCACGGAACTGGCTTCGTCCTGCGCCACATTCCATGCCCCGGCATGCTTCATTGCCAGCATGCCGGCCGCACCATCCTTGCCCATTCCGGTCAAGATGACGCCGGTGGCATTGCGACCGACTTCACGGGCGGCCGACCGGAACAGCACATCCACGGCGGGACGGTGCCGGTTCACCGGCTCCCCCCGATCCAGCACGATGACGAATCCTCGCCCGGTAGGAAGAATGCGCATATGCGAATGCCCCGGGGCAAGATAGGCACAGCCCTTTTCCACCGGTTCGCCATCTTCTGCCTCCTTGACCTTGATGGCGCACAGGCTGTCCAGCCGCTTGGCAAACGACAGGGTAAAGTTTTCCGGCATGTGCTGTACCATCAGAATCGGCGGAAAATCTGCCGGCAAGGGCAAAAGAAACGCCTTGATGGCTTCCGTGCCACCGGTGGATGCCCCGACAAAAACAATGGCGCGCGGATCAAACGGGCGGTGCGTCTTCATCAAGGCCGGCGACGCAGGCGCCGAATGAGACAGGAATCGTTTTGGCTGTGCCACCCGGGCCTGTGCCGCAGCGCGAATTTTGTCGCGAATATCCTCGGCATACACATTCATGGAATTGGCGACATCACTGGTCGGCTTCGCCAGCACATCGACAGCCCCCAATTCCAGCGCCATCAACGACGTCTCGGACCCTTGGCTGGTCAACGAAGAAATCATCACCACCGGTGTCGGACGGAGACGCATCAGCCGTTTCAGGAACTCCAGACCATCCATGCGCGGCATTTCCACGTCGAGGGTAATCACGTCCGGCGCCGTTTCACGAATTTTTTCCCTGGCAATGATCGGGTCCGAGGCCGTTGCCACCACTTCGATATCCGGCGCCGCATTCAGCAGGCTGGTCAACAGGCTACGGATCAACGCCGAGTCGTCGACCACCACCACACGAATTTTTTGCGAGCTTGCGGTCATGACCTGAGGCTCCTGTCAGTAAGACTTGCCCAGCCGGTAGCTGGTGCGACCGCTCGGGACAAGACGATCGGTCAGATACTGAATGTTTTCTGAATGGCCAAGAAACAATTTCGCAGACGGGGTCATCAGCGCCGCCAAGCGCTCGATCAAACGCGCCTGGGTCGGTTTATCGAAGTAGATCATCACGTTGCGGCAGAAAATGGCATCGAACATGCCCAGTTCCGGCCAGCTATCCGCGGAAAGATTCAACTGAAAGAAGCGTAAGGACTCGCGGAGCTCCTTGCGTACCCGCACTTTGCCTTCGTTGGCGCCGCATCCCTTCAGGAAAAAGCGTTCGACCCGCGTCCGGCTCATTTTGGCCAAACGCTCAGCCGGATAAATGCCGCTGGCGGCGATCTGCAGCACCTGGGTATCAATATCCGAGGCAAGAATCTCGACCTTGCCGCCACGGGTGCGGATCTGTTCGGCCAGCGTAATGGCGATCGAATAAGGCTCTTCACCGGTGGATGACGCGGCACACCATACCCGGAATGGCGCACCGGGGTCCGCCGCCGTGAACAAGGCGGCCAGTTCATCGAAATGATGCGCCTCACGAAAAAACGACGTGAGGTTAGTCGTCAGGGCATTGATGAAATCCTGCCACTCCGGATGCGCGGGATCCGCTTGCAACAGATCAAGGTAATCGCCGAACCCGGACAGCCCCAGCTTGCGCAAACGACGCGCCAGCCGGGCATAGGCCATGTCGGCCTTGCTCTCGTTCAAAGCAATGCCGGCATAGTCATAGACCAAGGTACGGATCCGCCTGAAGTCTGCCGAGGTAAAACGTAAATCCCGGGCCAGCGGATCGATGTCCACTGTCGCCATACTCAAAATTCTTCCCATTCACCGTCGTCGTTACCCGCCGCGGTGACACTCTTGACCTTGGCCGGTGCCTGCGGAACTGGCCGGGCAGGCGGTACCGTTGCCATCACCGGCTTGGGCAATGACGGCGAATGCAAACTACGCGAACCGCCCGCATCCAGTTTGAAGATCGACACCGCATGCGACAGGGTCTGCGACTGCTCCTCCAACGACTCGGCCGCTGCTGCGGCTTCTTCCACCAGCGCCGCGTTCTTCTGGGTGTTTTCGTCCATCTGTGTTACCGCCAGATTCACCTGCTCGATGCCGGTGCTCTGTTCGATCGAGGCCGCCGAAATCTCGCTCATGATGTCCGCAACCCGCGTCACCGAACTGACGATCTCCTGCATGGTCTTGCCCGCTTCGTCCACCAATCGCGAACCCGACTCCACCTTGTCCACCGAGTTGCCGATCAGGTCCTTGATCTCTTTCGCCGCGCCGGCCGAGCGTTGCGCCAGATTGCGCACCTCGCTCGCCACCACCGCGAAGCCCCGACCCTGCTCTCCGGCCCGCGCGGCTTCCACCGCGGCATTCAACGCCAGAATATTGGTCTGGAAGGCAATGCCGTCGATCACACTGATGATGTCGACAATTTTGCGCGAGCTATCGTTGATTTCACTCATCGTCGACACCACCTGCCCGACTACCGCTCCACCACGACCGGCGATCTCCGAGGCGCCATTGGCAAGACTATTGGCCTTCTTGGCATTCTCGGCGTTCTGTTTCACCGTGCTGGTGATTTCCTCCATACTCGAAGCAGTTTCTTCCAGACTGGCGGCCTGTTGCTCGGTGCGACTCGACAGATTGCTGTTGCCCATGGCAATTTCCCGCGCCGCCGTGGTGATCGAATCGGTGGCCACCTTGATCTCCCCGACAATTTCCCGCAGCCTCTCCACCGTGGCATTGGTGTCGTTCTTCAAGGTGCCGAACAAGCCCTGGTAATCACTGTGGATGGTGCGGGTCAAATCACCCTGCGCCATCGCCCCCAGCACCGAGGCAATGTCGTTGAGACCGCGCCCGGTCACATCCAGCAGATCATTGACCCCTTCGGACAGACTATGGAAAAAGCCGGTTTTTCCTTCCAGCACGATGCGTCGTTCGAAATCACCTTTCGAGGCAGCACCGACAATCGCACTGACTTCCTCCTCGACCTGCACTTCCGCCGTACGGTCCTGCCACTCCACCGCGGTTCCCAACCGTTCGCCGCTGCGACTGAATACCGGGGTTGCCACCAACAGGAAGGTTCTCCCCCCGACCTTGATCTCGGTACGGTGCGTGCCGCGCAAATTGGCCAGCAGGTCACGCTGGTGGGCCGGGTTGCGGTGGAAGATATCCATATTGGCACCTTGCACGGTGCGGGCATCGAACTGCGGCAGGGCACGGCGCAAGTCCGCTTCGGCTTTCAGCAACATGTCCATGACGCTGCGGTTGGTGTAGATGATGTTGCGTTCGTTGTCGGCGATCATCACGCTGGTGCTGACATTGTCCAGTGCGATGCGCACCCGGATATTCTCGATGGCTTTGTCGGCCGCGCGACGAATGTGGTAGAACAAACTACTGGTATCGCCCGGCTTCACCGTCAGGGTCGAGGTCACCTCCCCGGAGGCCAGTTGTTCCATCAACACCACCGCCTCGGCGGGTTCACCACCGATCTGCCGCAGCAAGGCGCGGGTAATCCAGGCCCCGGCCAGCAAACCGGCCAGCACCGAAAACCCCAGCATTCCATAGAGCATCCGGGTTGACTGGAGGGCATCCGCCAGCGTGGTACTGGCCAGCAACTGCGACTGTTTCTGCTCGTAGGCGGACAACTTGTCCAGATCATCGATCACCTTGAGCTGAGCGGGACGCAGGTCACTGAGCAAGAACTGCCGGGCTTCCTCCCGCTTGCCTTCGTTGTACAGCACCATGAACTGCAACGCTTTCTGATGATGCACCTCGTCGCTTTGAAAAAAGGCAGACTGCAAAGCGGTGCTCTGCTCGTCGCCTTTGACATCCAGCAGAATCTTGCGCAAGTCGGCGATGGTGCCCCAGCCCTTGTCGATCTGGGACTTGACGCTGGCGAGTTCGGCCGGTCGGTCATCCAGCAATAGTTGCCGCGTACCGCGTCCAATCAGGTTGAGCGTGTCGCCGATATCATTGGCGGCATTGGTCCGTGGCACATGCACATCCGAGGTTTCCCGGATGCCTTGCACCAAAGAACCGATCTCGGCGATGGCCATGCCCAAACCGGTGGCTATCACCACCAATAGCACGCCGAACCCCAGTGTCAAACGACTTCGTACTGTCAAGGCAGTCATGATGATTCCCCTTTCAATCTCCAGGGATTGAGGAAGTGGTTCAGTGAGTAGGCAAACACGCTGTCCGGCATTTCGTCACACGGCTCTCCTGGCTGGCCCATGGCTGACATGCTGCCCCACCAGCCGGAACACCGACACGGCACGCGACAGGGTCTGCGACTGCTCCTCCAGCGACTCGGCTGCTGCCGCGGCTTCTTCCACCAGCGCCGCGTTCTTCTGGGTGTTTTCGTCCATCTGCGTCACCGCCAGATTCACCTGTTCGATACCAGTGCTCTGTTCGATCGAGGCCGCCGAAATCTCGCTCATGATGTCCGCCACCCGCGTCACCGAGCTGACAATCTCCTGCATGGTCTTGCCCGCTTCGTCCACCAGCCGCGAACCCGATTCCACCTTGTCCACCGAGTTGCCGATCAGGTCCTTGATCTCTTTCGCCGCGCCGGCCGAGCGTTGCGCCAGATTGCGCACCTCGCTCGCCACCACCGCGAAGCCCCGACCCTGCTCTCCGGCCCGCGCGGCTTCCACCGCGGCATTCAGCGCCAGAATATTGGTCTGGAAGGCAATGCCGTCGATTACGCTGATGATGTCGACAATCTTGCGCGAGCTGTCGTTGATCTCGCTCATCGTCGACACCACCTGCCCGACCACCGCGCCACCGCGACCGGCGATCTCCGAAGCGCCATTGGCCAGACTGTTGGCTTTCTTGGCGTTCTCGGCATTCTGTTTCACCGTGCTGGTAATCTCTTCCATGCTCGAAGCGGTTTCTTCCAGACTGGCGGCCTGTTGCTCGGTGCGGCTCGACAGATTGCTGTTGCCCATGGCAATTTCCCGGGCCGCCGTGGTGATCGAGTCGGTGGAGAGCTTGATCTCCCCGACAATCTCCCGCAGCCGTTCCACCGTGGCATTGGTGTCGTTCTTCAAGGTGCCGAACAAGCCCTGATACTCACTGGTGATGGTACGGGTCAGATCGCCCTGCGCCATTGCCCCCAATACCGAAGCAATATCGTTCAGACCACGCCCGGTCACCTCCATCAACTGGTTCATGCCCTCCGCCAGTGTTTTGAAGAATCCCGCTTTGTCCTGTTGGTCGATGCGTTTGGCGAAGTCACCGTGCACGGCGGCCTGCACCAGCTCATTGACCTCATTCTCCGCATGCACTTCTGCCGTCCGGTCCTGCCACTCCACGACCGAACCCAGCCGCTCTCCTCGCGGGTTGAACACCGGGCTGGCCGACAAGGCAAAAATACGTCCCCCCAGCGAAATTTCTGCACGATGCGTCCCGCGCAAATTGGCCAGCAGGTCGCGCTGGTGCGCCGGGTTGCGGTGGAAGATATCCATATTGGCGCCTTGCACGGTACGGACATCAAATTGCGGCAGGGCGCGGCGCAGATCCGCCTCGGCCTGTTGCAACAGGCTCATGACGCTACGGTTGGTGTAGATGATGTTGCGTTCGTTGTCGGCGATCATCACGCTGGTGCTGACATTGTCCAGTGCGATGCGGATCCGGATGTTCTCGACGGCTTTGTCGGCCGCACGGCGAATGTGATAGAACAGACTATGGGTATCGCCCTTCTTCACCGTCAGGGTCGAGGTCACCTCGCCGGTCGCCAGTTGTTCCATCAACTTGACTGCCTCATCCGGCTCGCCCCCCAACTGACGCATCAACGAGCGGGTGATCCACCACGCCGCGAGTGAGCCGATCACGATCGACACCAGCAGGATCAGCGTCAGAAAATTAACCGCCGCCTGGGTACCCTCCATGGTCATCTTGGCATGCCATTGCGCTTGTTTTTGTTCGTAATGGGCAATATCGGTCATCAAGGTAATGAGCTTGGACTGCACCGGGCGCATGGAGTCCAGCAAAAAGCTCTTGGCCTCATCGCGTTTGCCCGCCTTGACCAGTTCCAGAAAATGCGCCGAAAGCCCCTCATGGGAACGATTCAGGGTGTCCCATTCCTTCTGCCACCCGAGATCAGCCTCTTCAGCCGGGATGCCCAACAATCGTTGACGATGTTTTTCGATGTCGGCCAGTCCCGATGCAATCTTGCCGAGAATATCCGCCTGATCGCCGGGACGATCATCGACCAACAGCAAACGGTGATTGCGCGACACCAGATTGAGATTGTCGAGAATGTTGTTGGCCGCATCGGCGCGCGGCACATGCACTGTCGCCAGGTCCGTGACACTTTCGGTCAAACCAGAAATTTCATTGCGTGCCGCCAACATCCCGATGGCGATCACCGCCAGCAGGATGCCGAACCCGAGCATCAGGCGATACCGGACTTTCATTCCAGCCACCATGACTCATCCCTCTAAAAAAACAGCGACTCAGAACGCCTCCCACTCGCCTTCATCCGTCGAGGAGGGCGAGATACTCTTGGCCGGCCCCTTTGCCCGGGCCGGCGCGATAGCCACGGGACGCAAGGACGGCATGCCGCTACGCGGTAGCGCAACGGGTTTCTTGCCGTGCCCCGCAGTGTCCAGTTTGAACACCGACACCGCATGCGACAGGGTCTGCGACTGCTCCTCCAGCGACTCGGCTGCCGCCGCCGCTTCTTCCACCAGCGCCGCGTTCTTCTGGGTGTTTTCGTCCATCTGTGTTACCGCCAGATTCACCTGCTCGATGCCGGTGCTCTGTTCGATCGAGGCCGCCGAAATCTCGCTCATGATGTCCGCAACCCGCGTCACCGAACTGACGATCTCCTGCATGGTCTTGCCCGCTTCGTCCACCAATCGCGAACCCGACTCCACCTTGTCCACCGAGTTGCCGATCAGGTCCTTGATCTCTTTCGCCGCGCCGGCCGAGCGTTGCGCCAGATTGCGCACCTCGCTCGCCACCACCGCGAAACCCCGCCCCTGCTCTCCGGCCCGCGCGGCTTCCACCGCCGCATTCAGCGCCAGAATATTGGTCTGGAACGCAATGCCGTCGATCACGCTGATGATGTCGACGATCTTGCGCGAGCTGTCGTTGATTTCGCTCATCGTCGACACCACCTGCCCGACCACCGCGCCACCACGACCGGCGATCTCCGAGGCGCCATTGGCCAGACTGTTGGCCTTCTTGGCATTCTCGGCGTTCTGTTTCACCGTACTGGTGATCTCTTCCATGCTCGAGGCGGTTTCTTCCAGACTGGCCGCCTGTTGCTCGGTACGGCTCGACAGATTGCTGTTGCCCATGGCGATTTCGCGGGCCGCCGTAGTAATTGAGTCGGTGGCCACCTTGATCTCCCCGACAATCTCCCGCAGCCGTTCCACCGTGGCATTGGTGTCGTGCTTCAAGGTACCGAACAAGCCCTGATAATCACTGCTGATGGTGCGGGTCAGATCGCCCTGCGCCATCGCCCCCAGCACCGAGGCAATGTCGTTGAGACCGCGTCCGGTCACCTCCAGCAACTGGTTCATGCTTTCAGACAGTGTCTTGAAGAAACCGATCTTGCCGTCCATCGAGATACGCATGGCGAAATCGCCTTGCACCGCGGCCTGAACAATGGCGCTGACTTCCTCTTCGACCTGCACCTCGTCGGTCCGGTCCAGCCACTCGACCACCGAGCCAAGACGCTCACCGGCCCGATTAAACACCGGGCTGGCAGCCAGAGCGAACGTCCGCGTCCCCACCTTGATCTCGGCCCGGTGCGTGCCGCGCAAATTGGCCAGCAGGTCACGCTGGTGCGCCGGATTGCGGTGGAAGATATCCATATTGGCCGTTTGCACGGTGCGGATATCGAACTGCGGCAGCGCACGGCGTAGATCGGCCTCGGCCTTTTGCAGCATGCTCATCACGCTACGGTTGGTGTAAATGATGTTGCGTTCGTTGTCGGCGATCATCACGCTGGTGCTGACATTGTCCAGTGCGATGCGCACCCGGATGTTCTCTATGGCTTTGTCGGCCGCACGGTGAATATGGTAGAACAGGCTGCTGGTATCGCCCTTCTTCACCGTCAGGGTCGAGGTCACCTCGCCGGAGGCCAGTTGCTCCATCAATTTGACCGCCTCATCCGGCTCCCCCCCCAATTGACGCATCAACGACCGGGTGATCAGCACACCGGCGGCGCAGGCAAGGACAATGGAAACGGCCAACATACCGTAGAGAAAATGGCTGGCGGCAACACTCTGCGCCAGAGTGGCATCGGCAATTTCCTGCGACTTGCGCTCCTCATAGTCCACCAGTTTTTCAATGTCGCTAATCAACGCCTGCTGGGCCGGACGCAGTTCCACCAGCAGGAAGACCCGTGCCTCATCTTTCTTGCCGGCATTGAACAAGGTCATGAATTGCGCCAGTTTTTGTCGGTGCGTGACCTCTGTCTGAAACAGGGCTTCCTGCAACATCGCGCTATCTTTACCGCCGTCGATCCCCTGCAAGGTCTTGCGGCCGCTATCCACGTTGTTTTGAGCTTCAACCATGCGCTCCTTGATGCCGGCCAATTCGTTCGGACGATCATCGATCAATAGCTGGCGCATGCCCCGGCCAATCAGATTGACGTTGTCGATGATCTTGTTGGCCGCCTTGGCGCGCGGTACATGGATGGTGGACGTTTCACGTACGCCATTGCCAAGATCGCTCAACTCGTGGACACCGGATCCCATGCCGACACCGATGACCACCAGAAGAATGCCGAACCCCAAGGTCAGGCGGTGTTTGACTTTCATGCTGGCCATAGTGTCTCCCTGGCGTCGTTATTGGCTGCTTTGCGAGCGGGCGGCTTCATCGACCAGGCTCATCTCTTCGCTACTCATGAGCCGTTCGATATCCATGACGATCACCATGCGTTCTCCCATGGCGCCCAAGCCCTGGATATAGGCAGTATCGACAGCGGCACCGAACTCCGGAGGGGGCCGTATCGAGTCGGCGGGGAGTTCGACTACATCCGAGACGCCGTCCACCACCATGCCGACGGTCCGATCGAGAATATTGAGAATGATCACCACGGTGAACGGATCATAAGTGGCCTCCGCCAGGGCAAACTTGAGGCGCATATCGACAATCGGCACGATACTGCCGCGCAAATTGATCACCCCCTTGATGAAGGCCGGCGCACGGGCAATCCGGGTCACCGACTCGTAGCCGCGGATCTCCTGTACCTTGAGGATGTCGATGCCGTACTCCTCGCGCCCGAGGGTAAACACCAGAAACTCGCGGGCCACGACACGAGCGGAGCCCTTCACGGTGGTATCGGTCATTGCGGTATCGGTCATTGTCATGCTCGACTCCCTGTCAAACCTCGGCGACGCTCTGGCCCGGAGCACTGGCCAGAACTTGTCGCTGGTTACTGCGTACGATAGTGGTGACATCCAGAATCAGCGCGACCTGTCCGTCCCCCAGAATGGTCGCGCCGGAGATGCCTTCCACCTTGCGATAATTGGTTTCCAGATTCTTGACCACGAATTGCTGCTGTCCGATCAACTCGTCGACCAGCAAGGCCAGACGTGTTTCGTCGCATTCGACAATCACCAGAATGCCCTCGGAAGCCGTGCCCTTGGCGTGGGCAACCTCGAACAAGCCGCCCAGATGAACGATCGGCAGGTATTCACCCCGCACATTCACCACCAGTCCTTTGCCGGAGACGGCATAGACATCGGCAGGAGGGGGCTGGAGAGATTCGAGAATGAACGACAGCGGCAAGATGTAGATTTCGTTGCCGATCCGCACCGACATGCCATCCATGATGGCCAGCGTCAGCGGCAAACGAATGCTGATGGTCGTGCCGAAATCCTTCAGCGAATCGATATCGACATGGCCGCCCATCGACTGGATATTGCGCTTGACCACATCCATCCCCACTCCGCGGCCCGACACATCGGTCACCACGCTGGCCGTGGAAAACCCCGGCTCGAATATCAGGTTCCAGACTTCGTTGTCGGTCAACGTGTCGCCGACCGCCATGCCGCGCTCGCGCGCCTTGGCGAGAATCCGCTCGCGGTCGAGCCCCGCCCCGTCATCGGTGACTTCAATGACAATGCTGCCGCCTTGATGGAAAGCCCGCAGCGTCAATTTGCCCACCGGGGACTTGCCTTTGCGGCGGCGCACGTCGGGCTCTTCGATGCCGTGGTCCAGACTGTTGCGCACCAGGTGGGTCAAGGGATCGGACAGCTTTTCGATAAAGCCCTTGTCCAGTTCGGTGTTCTCGCCGATGGTTTTAAGCTCAACCTCTTTGTCCAGACGTGCGGTCAAATCACGCACCACCCGGGGAAAACGATTGAACACAAACGATATCGGCGTCATGCGGATCGACATCACCGCTTCCTGCAACTCCCGCGAATTGCGCTCCAACTGGCCGATACCATCGAGCAGGCGCTCATGTTCGCCTGGATCCAATTGACTGCCGGACTGCATCAGCATGGATTGGGTGATGACTAGTTCGCCGACCAGATTCAGCAACAGATCAACTTTTTCGATATTGACCCGGATCGAGCTCTCAGCGGCCGGGGTGGCCTTGGCTGTTCCTGCCGGTGTGGCCGGAGAGGGTGCAGCAGGGGCCGGACGTACACCAGCAGCCTCTTGGCCGGCAGGCGCCGCAACCGGCGCCGCTTGAGCCGACTCCAGAGGTTCAAACAGCCCAAAGCCTTCTATGTCGCTTGTCGGTGTTTCTGCGGGCAGTGCCTCGAACAAACCGAATCCATTATCCTCGAGTGCGGCAGCCAAATTGCCGGCGGCGGCTTCCGCCTCCTCTTCTGTCCGGGTTGCGGCGACCAATTGCTCTGCCAACCCTCCTGCGGTGTCGTCCAGAAAAAGACCAAATCCGTCGGCTTCTTCCACCATCGAGCCGGGAACGACATGAAACGCGTCAGGGGACAGGGCAAAGGCCAGCGTTTCCGCCACCTCCAAGGCGGTCAGGACACTGACCAGACGTACCACCCAGGGAGAGCCAGTGCCCTCCTCGCGCTGTTTCAGTACGGTCAGTTCGCCCTCGGCACGCAAGGACTCCAGCACGGATTCGACATCCGGAGCCTCTGTGGCGATTTCAATGGATACCGTGTAGAGCTGATGCGCCGGCGAGGTCTCCGGCAGTGACGACTCCGGCACGGAAGTGGCCGATGGCTGTCCGTCGGCAATACCCACCAGTTCGGCCTTGACGGCGGCCACCGCAACCGGGTCGGCGCTCTCTCCGCCGCGATGAGCTGCCAGCAGGGCCGCCAACATGTCCTTGCTGCGCAAGAACACATCGACCATCTCGCGGGTCAACTGCATGGTGCCCTTGCGCACCCGGTCCAGAAGGTTTTCCAGAACGTGGGTCAGATCGGCCAGATCATCAAAACCAAATGTGGCGGCCCCCCCCTTGATGGAATGCGCCGCACGGAAGATCGCATTCAGCTCTTCCGGGTCCGGGGCCTCTACCGGCAGAGCCAGCAGCAGCGCCTCCATATTGGCAAGATGTTCCTCCGTCTCATCAAAAAAGACCTGATGGAACTGGGACATATCGAAGCTCACATCACTCTCCTTTGTGTCGGGACGTTAGCCAACCAGGCGCTTGACGACATCCAGCAATTTCTGCGGATCAAAGGGCTTGACCAGCCAGCCGGTGGCGCCGGCGGCACGTCCCAGGGATTTCATTTCGTCACTGGACTCGGTCGTCAACATCAGTACCGGAGTCGATCCGTATTGCGGTAATTTGCGCAGGTGGCGAATCAAGGTCAGGCCATCCATACCGGGCATGTTCTGGTCGGTGAGGATCAAGTCGAACCGGTCACTCTGGGCTTTTTGCAAACCGGCATTGCCATCGGGGGCTTCCGAGACATCGTAGCCCGCACTTTTCAGGGTAAAAGACACCATCTGGCGGATGGAGTTGGAGTCATCGACGGTGAGTATCTTTTTTGCCATGGCAGGCAGCCTTCCACTGTTCAGAAAAGTTCCACGCTGCCGCTGTCCATATCAGCCTGGCGCACCGGGTTGCGATGCAAGCGGGCCTCCCAGGTCTCCATGGCATGATGCAACGCCTGTTGATCAATCGCCCCGCTGGCCAATTGCTGTGCCAGCGCCATCACTTCCTCGATACCTTCCAGACGGTGTCCGACATGGCCGATCAATTGAGACACCATGTCCTGAAACTGCAGACACCGTACGGCATCATTGACCTCTTCCGACAAGCGCCCGACACCATTGGACAAGGTCTCCAGTGACTCGGCCATGCTTTCATCCAGCGACGAGATCTTGACCGAGGTCTCGCCCAGCTTTTGTTTGGCCTGCAGGGTGAACATCATGTCCTGCGAGGCCAATTGATTGATCAGCGCTTCCGCCTCTCCGATCGACTCCCGCACACCCAGCATCATTTCCCGAATCTGTTCATTGAACGACTGGGTACGGGCCGACAGACTGCGCACTTCATCGGCAACCACGGCAAAACCGCGTCCGGCTTCCCCGGCCCGGGCCGCTTCAATTGCCGCATTCAAGGCCAACATATTGGTTTGATTGGTAATGGTATGGATCTCGTCGAGCAGCACATGCACTGAACCGACTTCCTCGACGACTTTCTCCATGTGTTCGACCAACAACATGGCCAACCGACTATTCTCGACAGTCTTGTCGACAAATCCGGCCATGGCCTGCGCAATCTCGTCGACAAACTGTTTGAAGGACATGTCCATATCATCGATGCTTGCCTCGCCGCGGGCCAAAGAGCGTGCCAGCGCCAGTTGTGCTTCGGCTTCGCGGGTCAGTCCGGTAAAGCTGTCCAGCAGTGTCTTGATCGATTCATTGATAAGGGTTTGAACACGCAAGGATTCGTCACGCGCCGCCTGGGCATGTTCCCGGGAAAACCGGGCACTATTTTCATGGGCCAGCCGGGTTTCATGATGGACAGGTTCTTGCACGGTCTGGACGGTGCGGGGAGTCGCCGGAATGGCCAGCACGAAGATAGCCAGCCATGCGCACAGGCAGATACTCCAGACGGGTGCCCCCAGCAGAGATAACACCAGCACCACACACGCAGCGATCAAGGCAACCGCAAACCGCACAGACTGAGGAACGGTAGCTTTTTTTGTCATTTTCTGGCTTCCCGAGCGGAAACTTTCGACATGGTGATACTCAGGTATTCACTCAAAAGGCATCAGAGTTCAAGGAAAATGACAAAAAAAACTGGAATGGTTTTAGGTGACCGGGGGGATTTGTTACTCAAATGTCAAAATCAAAAGATTAAGTTGTTGCAAAAATGATATGCGAAGCGTCATCGTCGGCTTGAGCACTCCGCACCAGAGGAATGCCTCTGGCAATCCAGCTTGCATCGCTCAAGGAAAAGAAACTGTCATCCGCGACATGGCGCCTTAATGCGATATCGTCGATACCGTCGCTAGAGAGAATCCAGTAGCTCCGGCTCTGCAGCGGACGGGTGGACAGGTGTGCGGCAGGACTGACCTGGCCGAATCCGAAAGGGGGGTCTTGCGAGGGGAAGCGCTCCAGCACATGGTCAGGCCGGGCGAGCAGAATGTCGGGCATGCCGGCGTTGAAGATCTGTACCTGACCGGAATTCCAGTCGACGTCCAGAAAGGCGGCGGCGACAAAACCACCAGGTTCAATACAGCGTGTCACCCACAGATCCAGCAAGTGCAACACATTGATATCAAAGGATAAATCAAGAATAAGTCGTATCAGCAACACGCTGAACACGACAGCGTTCAGCGCGGCTTTTTCGCCATGGCCGATCGCATCGGCCAATACCAGCAGAGTCCGGCCGGGAAACTCCACGTGCAAGGCCATGTCGCCGCCAAACTTGCCCAACGGCACGACTTGCCAATGGATAAAACAGGCAGGGTCCGGGGCGGGGGCGAGGCCGGTATCCAATGACACTATCCCGTTTTCAAGACGAAGCGGGACACCGGACAAACACGCAGGAAGCAACTCCCCCCGACACCATAGCAAGGCCAGTAGCCGGACTTCAAGGGCCGCAGGGTCGAGTGGCAACACGAACGAATCGCCGCACGGCACAGCCCCCCAATGCTCGGGCGACACCCGGTAAATCCATACCGGAGTTTCAGGCAGCAGAGCCTCGGGGAAGGCATACAACAGTGGCTCGATGATCAACAGATCGACGTTGACCGCGTCTGCCTCAAAACACCACTCCAGCGTGGCCAGCCAGTTATCGGCAAGAATGGCCAACCGGGTCGCGGGCGAAACCAGCGCCTGGATCAGCATCGCCCGTCACCGCCGGGATCAGCGAATCGTGAACATCTTGTTGAAGCATGCAATTTCAAGTACCTGCAGCACCGTGTCACGGCAGTTGCTCAACACCATGGATTTGCGCTGGGCTGTCGCGCGCTCCTTGAGCAACAGCAACATACCGAGCGCAGAACTGTCCAGAAACGGCACCTGCTCGAAGTCGATGACAATCTCGGTCACCCCGCCATTCTCCAGCAACTCCTGGCTCGCCTGACGAAAATCCTTGTGCATGTTGAAATCGAACTGACCGACCAGCAGCATTCGTCCTACCGATCCTTCAATTTTGACCACCGGTTTCATTCCGTCTCTCCCATGGCCCGACAGGCCGCGTTATGTTCAACCAACGGCAGGCACAACTCGAAATGCGCCCCGCCTTGCCGCAAGTTGGAGCAGGACACCCTGCCCCCTAATTCTTCCGCTACTTTTTTGACAATGGCAAGTCCCAAACCGGTTCCACCTGACCGGGTCGTGAAGAAAGGCTCGAACAAGCGCTCTTGCAACTCGGTTGGCACGCCGGGTCCCTGATCCTCCACCACCACGCAGACCTCTCCCTGAGCCACGCGGACATCCAGCGTGATCATTGCGCCCGGCGGCGAGTACTGCAAGGCATTTTCCAGCAAATTGACCAGCGCACCGAGCAAGGCCTTGCGATCACCCAGCATCGTCGGTCCGGGTGCGTCAGGTAACTGGCTGACCAACTGCACCTGGCGACTGGCACACTGCGGCCCCACCACGGCAATCAGCTCCTCCAGCACCAAAAGTAGCTCAAGAGGCTCTCTTTCTCCGACTTGTCCTCTGACAAAGCTCAACATATTTTGAATAAGGCCTTCCAACGCTCTCAATCTTGCTAATATTTTGTCGATAAAGCGTTGGCGGTCTTCTTCGCGCAAGGAAGGCTCACGCAAATTGGCGGCATACAACAGGGCCGTCGACAACGGAGTGCGAAGTTGGTGGGCCAGTGAAGCAGCCATGCTACCCATCGACGCCAGCTTCTGTTGGCGGGCGACTTCCTGGGACAGACGATTGAGTGTCGTGACGTCCTGCAACAACAACAGACGCCCGCCCAGTGCCGGCAACGCGGTAAACTCAAGGGTAAGCAACCGTTCGTCACCTGACGCTTCACTGCCGGTGCGATACGTATTGTCAGGCAGGATCGGGCCAAGTCGTGCAGCGACATCCTCCCAGGCGGCCCCCGACATACTGGCCCCGAGCAGACTGACCGCAGCGGGGTTTTCGGCAAGCACCCGACCGTCCGAGGACAACTCGATGATGCCGGCAGGCAAGGCCTCCAGCAACATGGCGAACCGTTCTGCCAGTGCCGCGTTGGCTGAAACCTGACGACGCAGTTCGTTATTGGCTTCGTCCAGTTGGGCGTTCAGGACCGTTACCTGCGACTCGAGCTGGCTATAGGCATCGATGAGCTGCCCGGAAACGGCATTAAACTGCTGGAAAGCAGCCTCCAGCTTTTGCTGGTCATCCAACTTTGAATGGGAATCGGACATTGGGCCTCAGAGATTTGTAAAATTCGCTTAAACAGTATGATAATTACACATGCCGAACCGCGCCAATTTGGCAATGGCAAAATTTCAGTGTCAAAAAACCGCGGGAAAGACCTATAACTGGCGTATAAAGGGAATACATGACTTACGCCACACAAAGATGCTGCGGAGGTTTCTGTGTCAGAGCTTCTCAAAAAAATTGATGCCCGTACCAAGTTGGCCGGTACCAACAAGCTGGAAATCCTGCTGTTTTCGCTGGGGCAAGATCAACGCACCGGCCGAAAAGAGGTTTTCGGTATCAACGTATTCAAAGTCCGCGAAGTAATGCGGACACCGGAGATTACCTCCGCGCCCGAAATGCCGTCATCGGTAGAGGGCATGGTTAGCCTCAGGGGGCAATTGGTTCCGGTGATCGATCTGGCGAAATATGCCGGTATCGTCACGGGAAGCAAGCCGGAAATCATGATCGTGACCGAGTACAACGGTCACACTCAGGGCTTCCTGGTCGAATCGGTCGATACCATTCTGCGTCTGGACTGGTCGGCAATGCGCGTTCCCCCGGACATGATCACCAACCGCATGGCGGGTCTGGTCACTGCGGTGACCGAGCTCGAAGGCGGTTCGCTGGTGATGATGATGGACGTGGAAAAGGTGCTGGCCGAAACCGCTCTGGCGGACGACTCCCACCACTTCCTCAACATCAAGCCGATCAAGGAAGACCGGATGATTTTCTTCGCCGACGACTCGGTCGTTGCGCGCAAGCAGATCGAACGGACGCTGGATGTGATGAACATCAAGTACGCCTCCGCGATCAACGGCATGAAGGGCTGGGAAGAGTTGCAACGCATGGCGGTGCAAGCCGACCTCGCGGGCCGCAAGCTCAGCGACGTGCTCCATCTGGTGCTGACCGACGTGGAAATGCCCGAGATGGATGGCTATATGCTGACCAAGATGATCAAAAGCGATCCTCGTTTCCAGGGCATTCCCATACTGATGCACTCTTCGCTGTCGGGTTCCTCGAACCAGAAGCTTGGCGAATCGGTCGGCGTCGACTCCTACGTCTCGAAATTCGAGCCGCAGAAACTGTCGATGAAGCTGCGCGAAATGCTCAAGATCGAACAAATTGACTGACGACAAGAATCGGGAAGGGATTGACCATGTCAGCAAATGACGCCTCCTTGCTTGCCACTGTTGATGCGCGAACCAAACTGGCCGGCTCCAATAAAATGGAGATCCTGCTGTTTTCTCTCGGGACGCGCGAAACCTTCGGCATCAACGTGTTCAAGGTCCGCGAGGTCTCGCAGACCCCTGCGATCACCAAGACACCCAATATGCCGTTCGGGGTGGAAGGGGTGCTGTCGCTGCGCGGCAACATCATTCCCGTGATCTCCCTGGCCAAGTTCATCAAGGCTGAAAACCAGGGTCGTAAGTACGACACGATGATCGTCACGGAATTCAACAAGAGTACCCAGGCCTTCCTGGTGGACTCGGTGGATCGCATCATTCGTGTCGACTGGGACAAAGTACGTGCCCCGGAAAACATGATGCAAACCAATGCGGCGACGCAGAACAACCTGATTACCGCCATTACCGAACTGGATGACGGCAAACTGGTGTCGATTCTCGACGTCGAACAAATCCTGGCCAGCGTCGTGGGTGAGTCGCGAGTACCGGACATTCCGACGGCCAGCCTGGAATCCGACCAATACATCTTCTTCGTCGATGACTCGGTGGTCGCCCGCAAGGAAATCACCAGCGTGCTGGAGAAGATGGGACTCAAATTCCAGCAAGCCACCAATGGCCGGGAAGCCTGGGAGCGTCTGCAACTGCTGGCCCAACGCCATTTTGGCGAGGGCGAGTCGCTGCACGACAATCTCAAGATGATCCTCGTGGATGCGGAAATGCCGGAAATGGACGGTTACGTGCTGACGCGCCTGATCAAATCGGATGTGCGCTTCAGCGGCATTCCGGTCGTGATGCACTCGTCGCTGTCCTCCAATGCAAACCGGGCCATGGGATCCAGCGTAGGTGTTGACGCCTACGTCGCCAAATTCGATCCCGTTGTCCTCGCGGAAACTTTGATTCCTTTCTTGCAGAGGTAAGGGCTAGAATTACAGCCAACGGGATAATTGAACCATTTCAGGAATACCTCGATGTCAGACAAGAACATGCGCTTCCTTGTGGTCGATGACTTTTCGACAATGCGACGGATTGTGCGAAACCTGCTCAAGGAACTCGGCTTCACCAACGTGGATGAAGCGGAGGACGGGCAGGTTGCGCTGCACAAGCTGAAAACACAGCATTTCGATTTCATCGTCTCCGACTGGAACATGCCCAACATGACCGGGATCGAGTTGCTCAAGGCTGTTCGCGCCGACGCACAGCTCAAGCATCTCCCCTTCATGATGATTACGGCCGAAGCGAAGCGGGAAAATATCATCGAAGCCGCCATGGCGGGTGCCAGCGGTTACATCGTCAAGCCTTTTACTGCGGCGACTCTGGAAGAAAAGATGGCAAAAATTTTCCAGAACATGAACAAATAAACGCCGTAATACCCGACTGTGCCGGGTTTGTATTCAGGAGGATTTATCGTGCCGGATCATATTTTGGATAGCGGCGACTCGCCGGAGCTGGAAGCCCTGTTCGACTCGCTCGTCTCGCAGCCGCATGCCGATGCCGCACCGGAAGCCGCTGCTGCAGCCGTCGAAACAGCGCCTGCTGCGGCAGTCACGGTTCCAGTCATGACCATCGGGGGTATCGCGGTCGCTGACCCGGTCAAGATGTACGAAGACATCGGCCAACTGACCCGGCGCCTGCACGATGCGATGCGCGACATGGGCTACGACAAGTCCATCGAACGCATGGCAGAAACCCTGCCTGATGCAAAAGACCGTTTGACCTATATTGCGACCCTGACGGAAAGCGCTGCCGAACGCGTGCTGAACGCCACGGATATCGCCAAACCGTTGCAGGACGATCTGGAAGCCCGCGCACAAGCGCTCGGTGAACGCTGGACCAAACTCTATGCCAACCAGTTGTCGGTTGCCGAGTTCCGTGCGCTGGCCGATGAAACCCGCAGCTATCTGTTGTCGGTGCCGGAGCAAACCCAGGCAACCAATACCCAGTTGCTGGAAATCGTCATGGCGCAGGACTTCCAGGATCTGACCGGTCAGGTCATCAAGAAAATGATGGGCATGGTCAAGATCATCGAGACCGAATTGCTGTCTTTCCTGATTGCCTATTCCCCGTCCGAGAAAAAGTCCGAGATCGATCCTGGCCTGCTGAACGGCCCGGTCATCAATCCGGAAGGCCGCACGGATGTCGTAACCAGCCAGCAGCAGGTAGACGACCTGCTCGGAAGTCTCGGCTTCTGATCTACAGACCGGAACCCTTACTGAATATGCGGGAGAGTCACCATGAGTGAATTCGGAGGAATGGAAGAGTTGTTGGGGGACTTCCTGATGGAGTCCAACGACCTCCTCTCGGATGTCGACAACAAATTGGTCGAACTGGAAAAACGTCCGGAAGACCGTGCCCTGCTCAATGACATTTTCCGGGGTTTTCATACCATCAAGGGCGGCGCGGGCTTTTTGAACGTGACCCCGATGGTGACGCTGTGCCATCGCACGGAAAACCTCTTCGACAAACTTCGCAATGGTGAACTGACCCTGACGGCGGAGATTCTCGACGTTATCCTCAGCGCGACCGGTACCGTGCAGGATATGTTCGGCACACTGGGTCAGGGCTTGATGCCCGGCAATGCCGATCCTGCCCTGCTCGCCGCGCTGGACGCCGTTCTTTCCGGCGAAGCTCCGCCACCGGTATCCGCCGCCGCTCCCGAGCCCGAACCGGTAGCCGCACCGGCGGCAGCACCGGCCGAAAGTGGTCCGGACTGGAATGCCATGCATCAGTCCATTGTCGGCAACGCCCCCGCCGCAGAAACGGCGCCTGCCGCAGCCCCCGCTCCGGTTGCAGCGGCTCCGGCTCCGGTCGCTGCTCCGCCCGCCCCCAAACAGGAGGTAGCCCACGTGTCCGCTCCGACTCCGGCCCCGGCGGCCCCCAAGCAGCAGCAAGTCCAGAGCAAATCCTCTGGCGGCAGCAGCGGCGGTCAGGAAAACACCATTCGTATCGACACCCAGCGTCTGGACATGGTGCTGAACCTGTCTGGCGAAATCGGGCTGACGAAAAACCGTCTGACCACCCTGCGCACCGAAATCCTGCAGGGCAACAACGACACCAATACACTGCGTTCGCTTGATGAATCGATCAGCCAGCTGGACTTGCTGGTCAGCGATTTGCAGAACGCGGTCATGAAAACCCGCATGCAGCCAATCGGCCGCCTGTTCCAGAAATATCCGCGTTTGGCGCGTGACCTTGCCCGCCAGCTCGGCAAGGAAGTGGAACTGGTGCTTAGCGGGGAAGAGACCGAACTCGACAAGACCATGATCGAGGATCTGAACGATCCGCTGGTCCACCTGGTGCGAAACGCGGTCGACCACGGCGTTGAACAGCCGCAAGACCGGATTTCTACCGGCAAGAAACCGCAGGCCGTGATTCAACTGACGGCCGAGCAGGTCGGTGACCATATCCTCATCGAGATTTCCGATGACGGTCGCGGCATGAATGCCGATGCCCTGCGCCGCAAGGCGATCGAGAAGGGTCTGATCGATGTCGAAACGGCCAACTCGCTTGATGAAAAGCAGTGCCTGCAACTGATTTTCCTGCCGGGGTTCTCGACCAAAGACCAGATCTCCAGTGTCTCGGGGCGTGGCGTCGGCATGGATGTGGTTCGAACCAATATCCAGAAACTCAACGGCCGCATCGATATCAACTCGATGCCGGGCGAAGGCACCCGCATCAGCATTTCGCTACCGCTCACGCTGGCCATCCTGCCGGTTCTGGTGGTACGTGCCTGCAACCAGCCGTTTGCCGTACCGCTGGCGATGGTGCGCGAAATCATCACCATCGACACCGCGGCCATTCAGGAAGTGTCCGGCAAGCCGACCATCGTGGTACGTGATGAAATCCTGCCGCTCAAGACCCTTTCCGGTTTGCTGGGCTGGGAACAAACCCAAAAACCGTGCTTTGGTGTCTTGATGCAATCGGCCGAAAAATCCTTCATCCTGGCGATTGACTCGTTCGTCGGCCGCGATGATGTGGTGATCAAGCCCTTGCAGAACATTCGTCCGAAGGGCGTTGCCGGTGCAACCCTGTCCGGCGATGGCTCGGTGGTGTTGGTACTGGACATGGAAGACTTGCTGGCAGGCAACGACAATCAGGCGGGTCAAGTACGCATGTCGGAACTGATTTCCCTGCAATAACGCACCATGCCCACTGAAAACGCCTATATCGGTCGACAACCTGTCCTGAACCGGAACCAGCAGCTTATCGGTTACGAGCTGCTGTTCCGGGCCAGCAAATCGGCAACGGATGCCGGCCATCCGTCCGAATTGCAAGCCGACACCCAGGTACTGGTCAACACGCTGAACGATATGGGCACCAGTTGGCTGATCGGCAGCAAGCTGGCCTTCATCAATGTCGGCCCGGCCATGCTGACCAGTGATTTTCTGGAACTGCTACCGCCACGCCGGGTCATCCTTGACCTGTCGGCACATATCCTGCCGTCCAATGAACTGATTTCCCGGGTTCGCCATCTGCGCGCACTGGGTTTCGGCATTTCACTGGACGACTTTACCTTTGACGCCCCCAGTGCGTCGTTTCTCGACTACGCCAACTACGTCAAACTGAATGTGCAGCAGCAAGATCCGCATCATTTTCAGATGACGGCATCGCGGCTGCGCAGTTACCCGGTCATCCGCATTGCCGAGTGTGTCGAGAACCATGAACAATTCCATACCAGTCGCGAACTGGGCATGGACGGTTTTCAGGGATATTACTTCGCCAAACCGGAAACCCTGACGGCCAAGGTCATTCACCCGACCTTCAGCAATACGCTGGCGCTGCTCAACCTGCTGCGTCAGGATGCCGATATCCATGACATCGAAGCCATCCTCAAGCGGGACGTGGCCTTGTCCTACAAGTTGCTCCGCTACGTCAACTCCGCGGCTGCCGGCCTGAATACCACCATCACCTCCTTCAGCCATGCGGTGACGGTGCTGGGTTACCACAAGCTCTACCGTTGGCTGACCTTGCTGTTGATCACCGCGTCGGATGATGCGCATGCACCGCCGGCCCTGCAGAAAACCGCCATTACCCGTGGACGGTTCATGGAGCAGATGGGCGTCACCAAGGGACTGCCCGGCGAACGTTGTGACGATTTGTTCATCATCGGCATGTTCAGCCTGCTGGACGTGTTGTTCGACATGCCGATGCTGGCCATTCTCGAGCACCTGCAACTGTCCGAAGCCGCCATCATGGCGCTTAAATCCGGTGAAGGCCCGTTCGGGCGCTACCTGCAACTCGCTCGCGCCTGCGAAGACAACGGCCTGGCATCGGTGCCCGAACTGTCCGATGCCCTGCAACTGGATGCCAACACTCTCAACCAGTGCCATATGGGCGCACTCGCCTGGGTAGAAGAACTGGGCTTATAATGTGCGGTTACCGAACCACTTCGCACTGCGTCTGATTGATGAATTTTCTTGCCCTGGACACCTCGACCGATTTTCTTTCCATTGCACTGGACTACGCCGGCAAGCGTAGCCTGTTTCACGAATCGGTCGGGCAAAAGCATTCGGACTATACCCTGCCGCGCATTCGCGAGATGCTGGCCAGCCAGTCGTTGACGCTGGGAGCGCTGGATGCCGTCGTATTCGGCCAGGGACCGGGCTCGTTTACCGGGGTCCGTATCGCGTGCGGCATTGCCCAGGGGCTGGCCTTTTCCGCCAACCTGCCGGTCATCGGCATTCCGACGCTGGACAGCGTGGCGGCACAGTGCCCCGATGGACAGGTTCTGGTGTGCCTGGATGCCCGTATGGGCGAGGTTTACCATGCCGGCTATCAGGTCAGTAACGGCTTGCCGGTGCGACTGACGCCGATCACGGTTGGCAGCCCTGACCACATTACCCTGCCCGAAGGCGACTGGTTCGGCGCCGGCGACGGCCTGACACTCGGTACCACACCGCTCGCCGAACGTCTGGCACTGCGTGATGCCAACCCGGCATTGCGTCCTCATGCCGAAGCCCTGCTCTCCCTCGCCGCCAGCGGCAATTACCCGAGCTGCCCTCCCGAACAGGCCGAATTGCTGTATATCCGCAACAAGGTCGCCCTGACGTCCCGCGAACAAAACGCCCGCCGCACATGATGGCTTTCCGTCTCGCAGGCCATGATGACCTGCCTGCCATCAACCGGCTGGCCAAGCCCAACGATGCCGTCTGGAGCGAACGCGCCTGGCGTGATGCACTGGACAGCGGCTACGATGTTCACCTGATGTTCGACGACACCGTACTGTCGGGTGCAGCGGCAGTGCAACACTGTCTGGACGAAACCGAACTGCTGGAAATCGTCATTGCCGGTCAGCTACGCGGCAAAGGACTGGGACGGCAGTTGATGGAACATTTGCTGCATGTGGCTCGCCGTGGCGGCGCCACGCGCATGCTGCTGGAGGTTCGGGAAAGCAATCTCCCGGCACGGGCGCTGTACGAGTCGCTGGGTTTCACGCAAAATGGCCTGCGTAAAAATTATTACCCTTGCGAAAATGGCCGTGAACATGCGGTTCTGATGGAGAAAAACACGTGACACGCCGCGAGCGCTTGATCGAAGTCCTGGGTCTGGGGCCGCGCTGGCTCCCCCGGGAAGGCTGGTTTGCGGATCACCCCGCCATGCCGGTGCATGCCGATAGCGATGAATTCATCGAGCCGATCGAGCCCGTCGCCGAACCACAGGTCTATATCGCCGAGTCACCGGCTCCCGAATTGGCACAGCCCGTCTCTCCCGCCGCCAGCCCGATGCCGGTGCAAGCCAGCACCGCGTCTGACGCCTTGCCCGACTGGCAGACCCTGCAGGACACTGTTGCCGCCTGCCGTGCATGCCGCCTGTGCGAAACCCGCACGCAAACCGTGTTTGGCCGGGGCAATCCCAAAGCCCGACTGATGATCATCGGTGAAGCACCGGGAGAAAACGAAGATCTGCAGGGCGAGCCGTTCGTCGGCCGCGCCGGGGCCTTGCTGGACACCATGTTGTCGGCCGCAGGCTTCGACCGCGACACTGATGTGTATATTGCCAATGTGATCAAATGTCGCCCGCCCTCCAACCGCAACCCCTCCGGGGAGGAAATTGCCGCCTGCGCGCATTTTCTGGACAGCCAGATCGCCCATGTGCAACCCGGTTTGATTCTGGCCATGGGCCGGTTTGCCGCACACACCCTGCTGGAGAGTGAGGCGTCGATTCAGGCACTGCGTGGGAAAGTACACAACTATCGCGGGACACCACTGATTGTCAGCTATCACCCGGCCTATTTGCTGCGCAACCAGCCAGACAAAGCCAAGGCCTGGAGCGATCTGGTGCTCTTGAGAAAAACACTCGCTCATTAAGCCAAAGGCTGGAGATCTCCAGCCTTTGTTTTTTCTGTCGCCCACAAACAAAAAGCCCTTCGCGGTACAGCTGCGAAGGGCTTTCTGATTCCACAGGGAATCCAGGCTTATTTCAGCTTGGTTTCCTTGTAGAGCACGTGTTTACGTGCAACGGGATCAAATTTCTTGATCTCCATTTTTTCAGGCATCGTGCGCTTGTTCTTCGTCGTGGTGTAGAAGTGGCCGGTGCCAGCGGTGGACTCAAGTTTAATCTTGTCGCGCATGGTTATACCTCTGTATCGCTATCGTGGTGAGCCGCTGAATCAGATCTCGCCGCGAGCGCGCAGATCGGCCAGGACAACTTCAATGCCCAGTTTGTCGATGGTACGCAGTGCAGCGTTGGATACGCGCATGCGCACCCAGCGGTTTTCGCTTTCTACCCAGAACTTGCGATACTGCAGGTTCGGCAGAAAACGACGTTTCGTTTTGTTGTTGGCGTGGGAAACATTGTTCCCGGTCATCGGACGCTTGCCGGTGACTTTGCAAACTCGCGCCATGGTTAGACTCCCAAAACCGGTAAAACAGGCTTTATAACATAAAAACAGGCAGATACTCAAGCCCGACGTCGGACAAGCGCCGCAAAAACACGTTTAAATCACGTTTTGCGCACGCTGCGGAAATTGATTCAGCTCAGGATTCTAACGGAAATTCAGGCGTAGAGTCGAATTCTCTTGAGACTTTGAGGCTTTTGCCCTAAATCATCAAACAACACCTTGTGACGATGGCGGTTCAAAAACCACCCCGTTTTGAGTTAGAATCCCGGATTCCCATAGAGCCGTAATTCCATGACCAAGTACATCTTCGTAACCGGCGGTGTGGTGTCCTCTCTCGGTAAGGGCATTGCCGCTGCGTCCATCGCTGCCATCCTCGAATCCCGCGGGCTTAAAGTCACCATGCTCAAGCTCGACCCCTATATCAACGTTGACCCGGGCACAATGAGTCCGTTTCAACACGGGGAAGTCTTCGTAACAGAAGACGGCGCGGAAACCGACCTCGACCTTGGCCACTACGAACGCTTCATCCAGGCCAAGATGAAGAAAAGCAACAACTTCACGACGGGCCAGGTGTATGAGTCGGTCATCACCAAGGAGCGCCGCGGCGACTATCTGGGTGGCACCGTACAGGTCATCCCGCACATCACCGATGAAATCAAGCTCAAGGTCGGTGAAGGCGCAGCTGGCGCCGATGTCGCCATCGTTGAAATCGGTGGTACGGTCGGTGACATCGAATCGCTGCCTTTCCTGGAAGCCATTCGTCAAATGCGCTCCAACTTCGGCCGCAAGAACACCCTGTACGTCCATCTCTCCTATGTGCCGTACATTGCCACGGCCGGCGAGATCAAGACCAAACCGACCCAGCACTCGGTGAAGGAACTGCGCGAAATCGGCATTCAGCCCGATATCCTGCTGTGCCGCATGGACCGCGAGCTGCCGGAAGATGAAAAACGCAAGATCGCGCTGTTCTGCAATGTTGAAGAAAACGCCGTCATCGGCTGCTATGACTCGGACAGCATCTACAAGGTCCCGGCCATGCTGCATGCCCAGGGTATCGACGAGATCATCTGCGAACAGCTGCAATTGCAACTGCCGGCGGCCGACCTGTCGGTCTGGAGCGGCATCATCGACGCCATTGAAAATCCGACCCACAGCGTGGACATCGCCATGGTCGGCAAGTACGTCGATCTGACCGAATCCTACAAATCGCTGTCGGAAGCTCTCAAGCACGCCGGCATCCACACCCGCAGCCAGGTCAATATCCACTACATCGACTCCGAAGAGATCGAGCGTGACGGCGTAGACAGCCTGAAGGGCATGGACGCCATTCTGGTCCCGGGTGGTTTCGGCAAACGTGGCGTGGAAGGCAAGATCAAGGCGGTACGCTTTGCCCGTGAAAACAACGTGCCTTACCTCGGTATCTGTCTGGGCATGCAAATCGCCCTGATTGAATTTGCCCGCGATATCGCCGGCATGCCGGGCGCCAACTCCACCGAATTCGATACCGCGACCGAGTTCCCTGTCGTCGCGCTGATCGACGAATGGGTCAACCACGACGGCAAGATCGAAACCCGCGACGAGAACTCCAACCTGGGCGGCACCATGCGTCTGGGCGGCCAACAGTGCGAACTGGTTGCCGGCTCGCTGGCAGCGCGTGTCTACGGCGCAAGCGAGATCGTGGAACGCCACCGTCACCGCTATGAAGTGAACAACTACTACGTTGCCCGTCTGGAAGCGGCCGGCCTGACCATCAGCGGACGTTCCGCCGGTCATGAAAAACTGGTGGAGACGATCGAACTGAACAATCACCGCTGGTTCTTCGCCTGTCAGTTCCACCCGGAATTCACCTCGACCCCGCGCGACGGACATCCTTTGTTCATCGCGTTCGTCAAGGCGGCACTGGACAACAAGGCAGACACGCAAGGCAAATGATTGAAAACGCAGCCGGGGTATCCCGGACTGCTTCTTCTTGAGGGTGGTGCGCCGCGTGACACTCCGAACTGACAGGAGCTGCACAAACGGCGCATCATCCGGTTCCATCATCAGCACTTATGTAGGGGGAGTACCATGAGTTCGATCATCGATGTCGTAGCCCGCGAGATTCTCGATTCCCGCGGCAACCCGACGGTAGAAGCCGACGTCCTGCTCGAATCGGGCGTGATGGGTCGCGCAGCCGTCCCCAGCGGAGCATCGACCGGTGAAAAGGAAGCGCTTGAACTGCGTGACGGCGACAAGAGCCGCTACCTGGGCAAAGGCGTCCTGAAAGCCGTAGAACATATCAACACCGAGATTTGCGAAGCCATTATCGGTCTTGATGCCAGCGACCAGGCCTTCATCGACAAGACCCTGATCGAACTGGATGGTACCGACAACAAGGGCCGCCTCGGTGCCAACGCGATGCTGGCCGTCTCGATGGCCGTGGCCCGCGCAGCCGCCGAAGATGCCGGCCTGCCCTTGTACCGCTACCTCGGCGGCGCAGGCCCGATGGCACTGCCGGTGCCGATGATGAACGTGATCAACGGCGGCGCGCATGCCAACAACACCCTGGACATCCAGGAATTCATGATCATGCCGGTTGGCGCACAAACCTTCCGTGAAGCGCTGCGCTGTGGCGCGGAAATCTTCCATTCGCTGAAGAAAATCTGCGACAAGAAGGGCTACGCGACCACCGTGGGCGACGAAGGCGGTTTCGCTCCGAACCTGTCCACGCATGAAGAAGCCATCAAGCTGATTCTGGAAGCCATCGACGCCGCCGGTTATGTTGCCGGTCAGGACGTCATGCTGGCACTGGACTGCGCCTCCTCCGAATTCTACCGCGACGGCAAGTATCACCTGACCGCCGAAGGCCTGTCCCTGACCTCCGAGCAATTCGCCGACTATCTGGAAACCCTGGCCAACAACTACCCGATCATTTCCATCGAAGACGGCATGAGCGAACATGACTGGGCCGGCTGGAAGATCCTGACCGACCGTCTGGGTGACCGCGTGCAGCTGGTGGGCGACGACATTTTCGTCACCAACCCGGCCATCCTCGCCGAAGGCATCCGCCAAGGGCTGTGCAACTCGCTGCTGGTCAAGGTCAACCAGATCGGTACCTTGAGCGAAACGCTCAAAGCCGTTGATCTTGCCAAGCGTTCGCGCTATACCAGCGTGATGAGCCATCGTTCTGGCGAGACCGAGGACAGCACCATTGCCGACCTCGCCGTGGCCACCAACTGCATGCAGATCAAGACCGGCTCGCTGTCGCGCTCTGACCGCATGGCCAAGTACAACCAGCTGCTGCGCATCGAGGAAGAACTGGGCGATGCTGCCTGGTATCCTGGCCGTGCCGCGTTTTATCACCTGAAGTAAGTCATGCGCTGGCTTACCCTGACCCTGGTGATACTGATCACTGCCCTGCAATGGCCATTATGGTTCGGCAAGGGCAGCTGGCTCAGGGTATGGCAACTTGACAAGCAACTGCAGGAACAGCGGGCGGTCAACCAAAAGCTGATCGCTCGCAATGCAGCACTGGATGCCGAAGTCCGGGATTTGAAGCAAGGAACCGATGCTATTGAAGAACGGGCTCGCAATGAACTTGGCATGATCCGCAATGGTGAGGTATTTTTCCAGTTGCTCGGCTCGAATAATGGTAATAGTCCCAAGTCATTGCCCTGACGAGACGCTTCATCGACGTTTCTCACGGACACATCCATAATGGCTGGACACACGACTTTCAGGTTCTGGAGAATGACAACAAGCAACCCGATCGAGGTCGCTCGAGAAACGCTCAAACAATTGAGCGGACGCAAGCTATTGCCCACTCCGGAAAACTTTGAGCGTGTTTACCACGAGCTCATCGGCACCCCGGTCGAGCGCGAAAACAAGTTGGCGACCCAACTGTATCGTGCCGTCGAGTCATTGCAGGCGCAAAGTATCGGCGCCCGCATCACCCTGAATCGCCTCAAGCAAGTCATTGACGAAGAACGCTGGGAACAAGTCCCGCAACTGGTCATCGACTATGTGCAGGACGCGGCGGAAGATGCCGCCCTGACCGAGACCTGGGGCACGCTGATCCAGAACCTGCTGCGTGCCTGGGACCTGCGCAACCCCGATGTCCCCCAGCATTTCAAACAAGCCACGCTGGAACGGGTGCTGATCAATTACGGCAACTCTCCGGCAGAACTGAATCAAAAACTGGTCGGCATGATCCAGAACTGGTCCGGTGGACAGGTCTCCGGCAGCGACGACGCCAGCATGGCAGTCGACCGCCTGATCGACGACCCCGCCATCACGCTGGAAGCGGCCTCCGGCGCCGACTGGAGCACCTGGCAGCGTGCGCTGGCCTTTGCCCTCAAGCATGGCCTTGAACCGCGTCTGATAAGTTTTCCGGATCTGGTAGATACCCTGGAAAGCCTGATTCATGATCTGGATGCGGTCAGCAACAGCGAAACGCTGGACAGCTTCATGGCGCGCCTGCGCGCCTTCATGATCCGGCTGGAGTTTCAGGCACAGCAGGAAGGCCGGCTGGTCACCAGTCTGACCCAATTGATCAAGTTGATGCTGGACAATATTGCCCAGCTCAACCGCGACGACACCTATCTGGTCGGTCAGGTCAGCACTCTGCAGGAAGTACTGTCGCACGAGCCTTTGTCGATGCAGCAGGTGTATCTGCTGGAGACCAACCTCAAGGAAGTCATTCGCAAACAGGGCACACTCAAGACCTCGCTCGACGAGGCAACCAACTCCCTGAAGGCCCTGCTGGACAGCTTCATCTCGCGCTTGGGCTCGATGACCGACAGCACCAGCGAGTTTTACAGCCGCATCAGCGAACACAATACCCGTCTGCAAGAAACCCGTGACGTCGAAATGCTCACCGAGATCGTCGGAGAGCTACTGGACGACACGGCAAACATGCAGAATGGTCTCAAGGAATCCCACGTTGAACTGGTGTCCGCCCGCAATCAGGTGGAAGCGGCCGAACAGCGTATCCGCGAGCTGGAAACCGCACTGGAAACCGCCAGCGCCAAGGTCAAGGAAGACCAGTTGACCGGGGCCTACAATCGCCACGGTCTGGCCGAGTTTTTCGAGAGGGAGATCAGCCGCAGCGAGCGCACGGCAGCCCCCTTGTCGGTGGCCTTGATCGATGTGGACAACTTCAAGCAGCTCAATGACCATTACGGTCATCTGGCCGGTGACGATGCCTTGAAGTATCTGGTGGATGTCATCCGCCACAACCTGCGCCCTGCCGACATCGTGGCACGCTTTGGTGGCGAAGAGTTTGTATTGCTGATGCCGGATACCGGCCCGATCGAAGCCATGCAGACCATTCAGCGTCTGCAACGCGAGCTGACCCGCACCTTCTTCCTGGCCAACAATGACCGTCTGGTGATTACCTTCAGTGCCGGGGTTGCCCAGTGGCATCGCGGTGAAGCGGACATGGAAGTGATCGAGCGGGCAGACCGTGCCATGTATCAGGCAAAACTGGCGGGCAAGAACCGGGTGTTCTCCGCCGAAGAGGATGCCTGCAGCCAGTAAGCGTCAGCGCGGGCGGTTCTTGCGGGTCCGCCCCGCCTCGACTCGCTCGCGCCGCACGGTCTTGGGATCGGCCAGCAACGGACGGTAGATTTCCACCCGGTCCTGGCTTGCCAGAACCCGGCTTCCGGCAACCACCTTGCCAAAAATTCCCAGTTTCAGTCCCGACATGGCCGTTTCCGGAAACTGTGCGGCAATCCCGGACAGCGCAACCGCCTGCTCTGCCGTGGTACCGACCGGGACGTCGAGCGCCAGCAAGACCTGACGCTCCGCCGTGGCAAAGACCACTTCGACCGTTATCGTCTCAGTCATCGCCATAAATCCGGTCGGCCTCTTTGATAAACGCATCCACCAGCGTGCCGGAGATATAGCCGAACACCGGCCCGATAATCTTTTCCAGCATCTTGCTGGAGAATTCGTAGCTCAGATTGAATTCGATCTTGCAGCCCATCTCGCCCAGCGGGGTGAAATGCCACTTGCCTTCCAGATGGCGGAAGGGTCCCTCTACCAGCTGCATCATGATTTCACTATCCGGCGTATTGACGTTGCGTGTGGTGAATTGCTGGCGGATTTTGAGGTAATCGATGTGCAGGCTGGCCACCACGCTGCTTCCTTCGCGTGATTGCACCTCGGTTTTGCTGCACCAGGGGAGGAATCCGGGATACTTGTCGACGGCATCGACCAGCGCGAACATTTGCGCCGGAGTGTGTGCCACCAGAACACTTTTCTCTACTACCTGCATAGGTCGGACAGACGAAAAAATGCTACGTTACCTGAGCCCGGCCACCACCACAAGGGCGTATTCCCCAAGCCGCTGAATTTGCGCAACTTTAGCGTTTGCGCCGAGTCTGATAGAATGTCGGATTATTTCAAGGATTTCCTCAGCATGAGCATTATCGACAACCGCAAGGCGTTTCACGACTTCTTCATCGAAGATCGGGTGGAAGCCGGGCTTGTGCTGGAAGGCTGGGAAGTAAAAGCCATACGGGCCGGTCGCGTTCAGCTCAAGGAAAGCTACGTGATCTGGCAACATGGCGCCTTCTGGTTGTTCGGGGCTCACATTACCCCGCTGCAGTCCGCCTCCACCCACATCCACCCTGACCCGGTTCGCACCCGCAAGCTGCTGCTCAACGAAGCAGAGATCAATCGTTTCAGCGGCAAGGTGGAACGTGCCGGTTACACCATGGTTGCCCTGAATCTGCACTATACCAAAGGCAGGATCAAAGCCGATATCGGCCTGGCCAAGGGCAAGAAACTGCACGACAAGCGCGAGACAGAAAAGGATCGCGAATGGCAGCGCGAAAAACAGCGTCTGATACGCAACAAGGGATGACACGATGAAGCAAAGCGTCAGCGGTCCGGTGATCCTGATCACACTGGGTTCCATCTGGTTCCTTAAAAGCACTGCGCTGCTGCCCGACACTGCCTCCCTGCTCGCCCTGCTGCTGGCCATGACCGGCGTCATGCTGTTCTTCATGGACGGTCTGAACAAATCGACGCTGGTCAGCTCGCCGATGCTGATCTATAGCGGCGCTGCGGTTTATTTCTTCGACTCGGCCGCCCTGCGCATGAGCCACGTGCTCTCGCTGGGCATGGTACTGCTGGGCATCCTGATGCTGTTTGCCCGCAGCGACCTGATCCCTGAGCGTTCGCGCCCCTTGCTGCGCCGCCGCGCTGAAAACCTCAGGGACATTGAATAAGCATTCCCCATTTTCGAATCAGACTCACCAAGGACACGCATGGACAAGATCCTCATTCTCGACTTCGGCTCCCAGGTCGCTCAGCTTATTGCACGTCGCGTACGCGAAGCACATGTTTACTGTGAGCTGCATTCCTTCGACATGACGATCGAAGAGATCCGTGCCTTCAACCCCAAGGGCATCATCCTCTCCGGAGGCCCGAACTCGGTCTATGAAAGTGACTACCAGGCCGATCCGGCCCTGTTCTCGCTGGGTATTCCGGTGCTGGGTATCTGCTATGGCATGCAATGGATGGCCCAAACCCTGGGCGGCAAGGTGGAATCGGGCACTGTCCGTGAATTCGGTTATGCCGAAGTCAGCACGGTTTCCAGCAAGCTGTTCGACGGTCTGGCCGACAAAACCCTGCCCAGTGGCGAGCACGTTCAGGAAGTCTGGATGAGCCATGGCGACAAGGTCGCCGCACTGCCGGAAGGCTTCACGGTAATTGGCAGCAACCGTTCCTGCCCGATCGCCGCGATGGCTGACGAACATCGTCATTTCTACGGTGTGCAGTTCCACCCGGAAGTGACCCACACCCGCAAGGGCCGTGAAATGATCCACCGCTTCGTGCTGGGCATCTGTTCGGCCAATCCGTCGTGGACCATGCCCAACTATATCGACGAAGCGGTTGCCCGCATCCGCGCCGAAGTCGGTGAGGAAGAAGTCATTCTCGGTCTGTCCGGCGGGGTGGACTCGTCGGTTGCCGCCGCCCTGATCCATCGCGCCATTGGTGATCAACTGACCTGCGTGTTCGTGGATCACGGTCTGCTGCGCCTCAACGAAGGCGAGATGGTCATGGAGATGTTCGCCCGCAATCTGGGTGTCAAGGTCGTCCATGTCGATGCCTCCACCGAATTCATGAGCAAACTGGCCGGTGTCACCGACCCGGAAGCCAAGCGCAAGATCATCGGCGCCGAGTTCGTTGAAGTGTTCCAGAGCGAATCGAAGAAGCTCACCAACGCCAAATGGCTGGCACAAGGCACCATCTACCCGGACGTTATCGAGTCGGCCGGTGCCAAGACCAAGAAAGCCCACACCATCAAGAGCCACCACAACGTGGGCGGCCTGCCGGAAACCCTGAATCTGAAACTGCTCGAGCCCTTGCGCGAACTGTTCAAGGACGAGGTTCGCGAACTGGGCGTAGCATTGGGACTGCCGCACGACATGGTTTATCGTCACCCGTTCCCGGGCCCGGGCCTTGGCGTGCGTATTCTGGGTGAAGTGCGTCAGGACTTCGCCGACCTGCTGCGCCGTGCCGACGCGATCTTCATCGAAGAGCTGCGCAACACCAAAGACGAAGACGGACTGTCCTGGTACGACAAGACCAGCCAGGCCTTTGCCGTGTTCCTGCCGGTGAAATCGGTGGGCGTGATGGGCGATGGCCGCACCTACGACTACGTTGTCGCACTGCGCGCCGTGGTGACCAGCGACTTCATGACCGCCCACTGGGCCGAACTGCCCTACTCCCTGCTGGGCCGTGCCTCGAACCGCATCATCAACGAAGTGCGCGGCATCAACCGCGTCGTCTACGATGTGTCGGGCAAGCCGCCGGCAACGATTGAGTGGGAGTGATCACAGGGTATGTCCCCTGATAGAGGACACACACTGCACTGATTCACCACGCTAATCGGCGTGAAGCGCTGAAAAAGCAAAATACCGCTTTTTCAGCGCTTCTCATCTCTGGGCAATCAGCACTCAGTGCCGTACCATGTTGATCAGGCTTTACGCAAAGAACAGATTCAAAAAGCAAGGTCGCACCGAGAGTGTGAGGAGACAAACATGTCCGTAGTCAAGTCGCTGACCATCACCGGATACAAATCCATCCGCGCACTGCACGATTTCGAGCTCAACAGCTTGAATGTCCTGATCGGTGCCAACGGTGCAGGAAAAAGCAACTTCATCGGCTTGTTTCGCATGCTTTCGGAAATGGTCGAGGAACAACTGCAGGTCTACGTTCAGCGTCAAGGCGGGCCGGATGCTATCCTACACTTCGGTCGCGAAACCACCGATCGCATGCATGCCGAGTTTTTCTTTGCAAGGAATGGCTACAAGTTCGATTTGATCCCCACCAGCGATAACCGACTCATTTTTGAAAATGAAATCAGCTGGTTTGGCGGCGTTCTCTACAACTCCACGCCCAGCGCAGTGCTTGGCCGGGGTCATGACGAATCAAAACTCAAACATGCCACGGACCCCTACTCTCCCTACGTTCGCCCTTCCGTGACGAACTGGCGTGTCTATCACTTTCACGATACCGGCGAGCGTGCGCGCGTCAAGCAGCGCCATCCCATTACGGATAACCTGCGCCTGCAAATCGATGCCGCCAATCTAGCCGCCTACCTGCACAAGCTGCACGCACAATTTCCGACGCACTACCAGTCAATTGTCCAGACGATCCGGTTGGTTGCCCCCTATTTCCGTGATTTTGTATTACGGCCAGAAGCTGATTTTGTTGAACTGGAATGGACCCAGAAAGGAAAGCCGGATACTGCACTCAAAGCCAGCATGCTTTCCGACGGAACATTGCGGTTCATTTGTCTGGCCACCTTGCTACTTCAGCCTATCGAACTGCTGCCAGACACCATCCTGATTGATGAGCCCGAGTTGGGGCTACACCCTTATGCCATATCGGTGCTGACTGACATATTCAAGCAGGTCGCAGAGTCTCGTCAGCTTATTGTGTCGACCCAATCCGTCGAGTTAATCAACGAACTGGAGCCGGAAGATATCATCGTTGTCGATCAGGAAGAAGATGCTTCGGTATTCCGTCGCTATAGCTCTGCCGAGCTGGCCGACTGGCTGGAAAGCTACTCCATGGGTGATCTCTGGAAACAGAACGTTCTGGGAGGGAGACCCTGAAAATGGTCGAAGTCTATATCATTGCCGAGGGGCAAACCGAGGAGCAATTCGTCAAACAGATCATGGCACCTGCTTTTCGGGCTATGCAAATTTTCATCAAGCCGATTCTGCTTCCCACCTCGAAACAAGCTAAGGGAGGAGCAGTCTCTCTTGAGCGACTGCAACTGAATGCACGCAATATTCTTCGTAGCAAACCCGATTGCATCCTGACCACCTTGCTGGATCTTTATGCCCTGGATACGGACTTCCCACGGCATGATGAGGCCCGGAACATTACAGATATCCACCAGCGGTGCGGCATGCTTGAGACTGCACTGCAACACGCGATTGTTTCCAGTGTCGGCTGCCAGAAAGAGCGCTTCATTCCGCACATTCAACCTTATGAATTCGAAGGGCTGTTATTCTCGGACGTGACAGCATTGGTCGGGACGGAGCCTCTCTGGGCATCTAGCAAGGAAGAGTTGCAACGTGTCAGAAGCAGCTTTGAAACACCGGAACACATCAACAACAGCTACGAAACCAAACCCTCCAAACGTCTGGAGCAAATTCTACGTCCAGCCTACAAGAAGACACGACATGGCCCCATAGCTGCCAAACGGGTTACGCTGGCGACCATGGAACAGGAATGCCGACATTTTCGCGAATGGCTCGATACACTCCGGGCATTGGCAGGCTGAACGACCACGCGGCATCTGCTCCCCCCGGCTAGTGCCCCCTCTTTCTGAGCCCACTTTCACTCAACCATGCAATATCGCGATGAAGCCGTCTCGCAATTTTTGCGAGTTGACCGTCTTGGCCCTCATCCAGTGCTCTGTGTAACGCCCAAGTATATTGACTGTCACTCAACTCATCAGTTATCCACACTTCGCATCGTATGACATAAGTCAGTCCTGACCGGCGGGGACCCGCCACCAGCAACAAGGTGTTTTTGGCGCGGGTAGAGAACACACCGACGGGGCGTCGGATCATCAGTACGCTTGCCCAGTTGGCCAGCGATCATGGCGACATAGACTGGAGTGTCAATTGCGGCAATATGTCTTCCGCTTTGCCACTGTGGGCGATCGATACGGGTCTGATCGAGGCTCCGCCAACGGGAAGCTTTGAGATCGAAATCAACAATACCAACACCGGCGTCCTCACCGTCGCCCGGATGTCCCGCGATACCCAAGGCCGATTTATCAATGCCGAGATTCCGGGCGTTGTTGGCTCGTTTCCCGGCGTCGATCTGTTTTTGCAATCGCCGGTAGGCAACAAGACCGGTCGTCTTTTGCCCACCGGCCACCTCATGGACACAATTGCCGGACACAAGGTCTCGTGTGTGGATGTCGCGGTGCCGATGGTGATCGCGGATGCAGCCAGCTTCGGCAAGACCGGCCATGAAACGATGGCAGAACTTGAAACCGACACGGAATTCATGGCAAAGCTCAGACAAGTCTGGATTGAGGCTGGCCTCAAGATGCAGCTTCGCCGCCGGGATGGCGAATTGATGACGCTCGCCGAGCTGGAACGCAGCGAAACCATCCCCAAGGTATGTATCGTGTCAGCACCGCGGCACGGAGGACATATTGCGGTACGGTATTTCACGCCCCAGACAGGTCATGCTTCGCTGGCAGTTTCTGGCGGCTGCTGTCTCGCTGCCGCTTGCATGCTCTCGGGGACAACCGCCCATCAAGTGGCAGTCGGTGTGAGCAGCCCATCCACCTCGTTTACGGATATCGAAGTCAGTATCGAAAATCCGGCAGGCAAACTGGATACCACGGTCAGTGTGAAGAGCAGCGCCGAAGGGATTGATGTACGGGCCGCTGCCTATCGACGCAATGCCCAAATCCTGATGCGCGGCCACGTCCCCCTCTATAGAGCGTCTGCGCAGCTAGTCGATGCCATGAGTGAAACAAGAGACGATTGAGCCCCATCCCGTCACCCGGATAGCCGTACTGACCGTCAGCGACGAATGGCCGCCAGTCCCGCAGCGTTGGCCTGCGCCAGCTCATCACTGCCCAGCACAAAATCGCGGCTGTCCGTCAAACGTTCAACGGCCAGATCGATGAATTGACGCACCCGGGCAGGCTGCGCGGAACGACTGCCGTAGTAGACAAACAAGCTGTAATGATCCGTCATGTTCTCCAACAACAACGGCACCACCCGACCACTCCGGATCAACGGGGCGGCGGTCGGGGCGGCCAGTTGACCGATAACATCACCGGCCAGGACGGCCCGCAACTCCAGCAGCTCGTCATTGGTACAAAACGCCGGGTTGATGGGCAGATCCTGCAGGCTGTCCCCTACCCTGACCCGCCACGGCACAACACGCCCGTTATGGGGATGGCGGAAGGCACTGCAACGATGCGTTGCCAGCGCAGGCAGTCCTGACGGGATGCCGTGCCTGTGCAGGTAGTCCGGCGCGGCACAGATGATCAATTGCATCGGAAACAGCCGTCGGGCAACCAAGCCCTCCTGCGGCGTATTGCCCAGCCGAAACCCGACATCGATCCGGTCCTCTACCCAGTTACCGATACGGTCGTCCAACTGCACATCCAACTGCACCTCGGGATAACGGCGACAGTACTCATCCATCACCGGGCCGATAATCGACGGCAAAACCGAACGAGGCCCGACGATGCGTAATGGCCCGATCAGATCATCTTTGCTCTGTTTGACGGAAGACAGTGCCTGCTGGAAACCGGCCAGCGAGGGTTGTACCGCATCCAGAAAACGCTGCCCTTCCTCGGTCAGGGACATGCTGCGGGTGGTACGGTGAAACAAACGTACCCCCAGATACTGTTCCAGCTGACCCAACGCCTTGCTGGCGGCCTGCGGCGAGATCCGTTGCGCCTCTGCAGCCTTGCTGAGACTGCCGAACTCCGCCGTGCGGACAAAGGTGGTAATCGAACGGAGTTCATTGATCGACATCAGGCCGTCCTCTCAGCGCTATTAACATGAAAAAGTTGTAGATCATTCAAATGATAATGCACTAGTTCCATGTTTATCCAGCGACTACAGTTCTGTTCATCAGAAATGACCTCTCGCAAGGACCGTACGCTCATGGAAAACTTTACCTTCTACAATCCCGTCAAAATCGACTTTGGTCGCGGCAAGGAGCAGCACATCGGCCAGCATCTGGCCGAGCATGGCATCAAAAAAGTCCTGCTGTGCTATGGCAGCGACCGCATCAAACATAATGGCCTGTTTAACTCGGTTAGCGCGAGTCTGGCCGCCCAGGGCATCGAGTACGTGGAGTTCGGTGGCATTGTCAGCAACCCGCTACTGTCCAAAGTCCGGGAAGGTATCGACATGGCACGTCGCCATCAGGTCGATGCCGTACTCAGCGTAGGTGGCGGCTCGGTGCTGGACAGCGCAAAGTCCATTGCCGCCGGTGTGCCCTATTCCGGAGATGTCTGGGATCTATTCATCGGCAAGGCCGGCATCGACTCGGCACTCCCGGTGTTCTCGATCCTGACGCTGGCCGCCACCGGCAGCGAGATGAACTGCGGTGCCGTGGTGACCAACGAACAAACCCGGGAAAAGTTTGCCATCCAGTCGGTCCACGTTTACCCGCGGGTATCCATCGTCAATCCGGAGCTGATGCAAAGTGTGTCACGCGAGTATCTGGTGTACTCGGCCGCCGACATCATTGCCCACTGCATCGAAGGCTATTTGACCGCGACCGTTCAACCCGCCCTGCACTCGCGCATGGTGGAAGCCATCATCACGACCGTCATCGACAGCACCGAGACACTGCTGCAGCAACCGGACAACTACGCAGCCCGCGCCGAGTTTGCCTGGGCCTCCACCCAGGCGCTCAATGGCTTGATTTATGCAGGCACCGCAGGTTTCAGCTACCCCAACCACATGATCGAGCACGCCTTGTCGGCCTTGTTCAACGTGCCGCACGGCGCAGGTCTCTCCGTCATCATGCCGGCCTGGATGAGGTGGTACTACGAACGAAATCCGGCACAGTTCCAGCGACTGGCCCACTTCGTATTCGGGGTGGAAACCCCGTTACAGGGCATTGAGGCTCTGGAAGCCTGGTTCAACACAATCGGCACGCCTACGCGCCTGTCGCAATTCGGCATCACCACCGCAGACCTGCCGGCCCTTACCGACACCGTACTGGGCAAT
>JAGLBD010000133.1 GCA_018260425.1 Pseudogulbenkiania sp.
TGTCGTGTCTGTGTAAGTCATCGCTAAGCAAGTCGTCCCTTTGAAACGTCTATTCTCCCTGTTTCTTCCTCTTCCCATCTGAACTTAAGATTTTCGTCTGATTTCGATGTATATCCTATGCGTTGAGCCATATGCTCGACTAATCTCCCAATTTGAGCGGTCGGCTAAAGTAGAGGTCATCTGGCGGTCTGCCAGTTTCTGCCTCGGGGTTAAACCACCGAGAGCCGTATTCGGACGCTCGTGCTTGTAGCTCTACCAGTCCGGTTATAGCGTTCGACATAGGCATTCTGCCGGGGTTTTCTCAGATGGATATGTTCTAGCCCCATACCTTGTGTTTCTGCCAATCGATAGAGAGACCAGAGTGGAGTCACTCCTTCCATATTGACAATCAGATTAAAACGGAACAGGATCGTCCTCAGTCCAAGGACAGAGGACGGGTGACGGAGTGATAAGATGAAAAGTCAAGACATAGTGCTCTTGTTGACGTTGGTGAGCCTGTCCCAACGAGAAAATCAGGTGCCCCCCCTGATCCCTGAAAACTGGGAAGGTTGGGATGACCACGCGTTGCTGGATGAGGATTTCCCTTATGGTCAGGAAATGGGCATCGCCTACGAATCATCCGGTGAACCTCGTGGAGAGTTCTCGAATGCGACGGATGATCAGGCAGCTACGCTCTTTGAGGCCGAGAAGAGATATGACCCTTACAGCGTGCGAGCGCTATCTGCTTCGACGGGCATCAGCAAATCTGAAGTAAGCATGGTGCTCAAGCGCTGTTATACAAATGGCCTGGCTAGACAGGACCGTCTCAGCGGCGTGCCACGCGTTAATACAAAATCATTGTACGAGTTTATTGTCTACGGGTTGCGTTATGTCTTTCCGGCCAAACCCGGGGAAGTCACGCGGGGAATTGCGACCGGTCTGGCGGCTCCGGTACTTCACGGGCAACTCATGACGGCAGGTGACCTTGTGCCGGTGTGGCCGGATGCGCGCGGGAATACCAAAGGAGCTGCTGTTGAACCCTTGTTCAAGACTGTGCCGATGGCGGTTAGGAGAGATTCCACGCTCTACGCTTATTTAGCCCTTGTCGATGCCATCAGAATGGGGCAGCCCCGCGAGCGTAACTTTGCCGCCCAGAAACTAGAAACATTGCTCAAGGACTGACATGAAGGGTCATAAACAGCATCGAGATATGATCCTTGCGGTTGCCCAGGCAATCGGCGAGGAGATGTGTCGTCAGGTTGCATTCGTTGGTGGATGCACTACCGGCTTATTGCTGACAGACGATTTCACCTTGGAACAAGTACGGCACACCGATGACGTAGATCTGATTGTGCATGTCGTCGGTCAGATGGGCTGGGCTGATTTACAGGCCAAACTACGCTCGCGTGGTTTCAGGGACATCATCTCTGACGATGGCCCCATCTGCGCCATGGCGTTAGGTGAGCTGCGAGTTGATTTCATGCCCGATGATCCCTCCATTCTTGGTTTTTCGAACCGCTGGTATCGCGAGGCACTGAGCACGGCTGAAGACTTTCCAATCACGGGGGATATTTGCATTCGTCTTGTCACGCCAGCGTTCTTCATTGCAACGAAACTTGAGGCGTATCTAGGACGGGGTAACAACGACCCGCTGTCGAGCCAGGACATTGAAGACATTCTGAACCTGTTTGACGGACGCCATACTTTGGTCGAAGAAATTGATTCTGCCTCTCGTGAGTTGAAAAAGTATATCGCCGAACAACTTGATAACCTGCTTGCCGATAGCAATTTTGACTATGCGGTACAAACTGCCGCGCTCGGAGATTCGCAAAGAGAAGACTGGATCTATGAGCGGCTAGCGCTAGCCATCGAAAGAGGGATGGCCTGATGCAGGCTAGCCATGTCCCTCTAAAATGGCAATGGCACAGCCAAAAGGGGGCAGAACGCAGAGAAAACCGGGATGCTTGTGGCTTATTCGCTAACACCACCACCTCTTTTGCCGTGATCATGGATGCGTCGGAAAAAGGAGAGAATGGGCAAGCATTCAATGCTCAATGGAGTAAATTTTTGATCGAAGCGTTGGGCCGATACGCCTCTGGACCGACCTCGGAACACGTGCTCGAAGAAATGCGCAGAGCGCAGATAACGCTGCGTCCTCCTGCCTTCCTGCTGGAAACTGCATGTTTTTGCGCATTGCTCATTCGGCATGATCTTGAGCGTATGTGGATATTTGCTTGCGGAGATTGTCGGATTGGGGTGGAAAGAGACGAGCAGAATGTGGATTGGCTCTCGCCGGTCCACTCGATGGCGAATATGTATGGTGAAGCCTTCACCATTGAGCATGCAGTTTCTGACGAACGGCATCGGGTCACACGTTGCCTGAAAGCCAGAAGTTTTGCGATGCCAGATGTCTTGGAGGTGCAATTCGAGCCAGCATCCACATGGAGGTTAGCCACGGATGGCTACTGGGTCGATCAGTTGATAGGAGACCTCGACAAAACCCCCTTTGATGACGATCGAAGTCTCTTGCGGCTAGGCAGGTCATTGGAGCCGATGTGCGCCACGGATAGCGACAATGTGTTCGTCGCTGGCACTGACAAGCCCACGCTTCTTGTTACTAAGGGATGTTGCGTAGGCTGAATCCTCTTGAGAGCACTATCAACCCGCTATTCAGAATGGGAGGCATCGACCCGCTCCACATAAACGGTGGCTGCGAACTTGGTCGTGTTCATCGCGATGGGTATGAGTCGAATGACTACCCGCTAGGGATAAGCCGATCGGTTGCAGAGTGCTCGGGTGGTGGTATGTATGATTGGCTGAGTGGGGGCAACGCACACGGCCGACAGCCCCAAGGCTGCCGGCCGCGATACGCTAGCGATTACCGTCTTATCCGTGCCTTTGGCTCAGAAATCGACGGTCGCGGATACCGTGTAGGTCCTTGCCTGACCCAGTGTGGCGATCGGTGTGCTGTCGCTGAAACTACCCGAGTAGTAGTGACGGTTAAACACATTGGCTACGCCAAAACGGAAGGCGGTTTTTTTGCCGATGACATTCGTGGTATACCGCGAGCCGAGATCCAGCTGGCTCCAGCCCGGTACTTGCTGGGTATTGGCCGCATCCAGATACACGCTGCTGGTAGCGGTTACCCGGCTGGTCAGAGTGAGTCCGCTGACCCAGGGAGTATCCCATTCCAGTCCCAGATTTCCCTGCCAACGCGGTACACCGACCGCTTCCTTGCCGTTGTACTGGTTAAAGGCCGTTTTGGTCTGTACCC
>JAGLBD010000056.1:0-17489 GCA_018260425.1 Pseudogulbenkiania sp.
CCGATTACATCGCGTCGCTCGGTTCACTGGTCGAACGGGTTGAAGTGTTGCCCTTTCATCAAATGGGGATGGAGAAATGGTCACGTCTGGGTAAAACCTACGAATTGGCCGATACCCCGACCCCGACGCCGGAGCAGGTGGCCGCCGCCCGTGCCGTGTTCGCCAGCCGCGGTTTGCTGGTGACCTGATAACGCTATTTCAATAACTTCATTGATTCGACGGTCTATCATGACGACACTTCCTCATATCCTTGTCATCAACTGCGGCAGCTCTTCCGTCAAATTTGCCCTGTTGCCTGCGGCGTCCCGCGAACCGGTGGTGTCCGGTCTGGCCGAGTGCCTGGGACTGGACGATGCCCGCATCACCTTCAAAACCGCCGATGGCAAACACACCGCCTCGTTGAATGGCGGCAAACATGCCGAAGCCATGGCCGCCCTGACCGGGTTTCTGGCCGAACACGACTGGCTGGGCAGTGTGGCCGCCGTCGGGCACCGTATCGTGCATGGCGGCGAGCGCTTCCAGCAATCGGCCCTGATCACACCTGAAGTGATTGAAGGCATCGAAGCCTGCTGCGCCTTGGCGCCGCTGCACAATCCGGGCCATCTGGTCGGTATTCGTGCCGCCCAACAGGCCTTCCCGGCCTTGCCGCAAGTGGTGGTGTTCGATACCGCCTTCCATCAAACCCTGCCGAAGTCGGCCTACCTGTACGCCATCCCGCAGCGTTATCACCGTGACTACGGTGTCCGTCGTTACGGCATGCATGGTACCAGTCACCGTTTCATTGCGGCAGAGACCATCGCGGCCTTGGGTCTGGACCCGGCCGACAACGGCATTCTTATTGCCCATCTCGGCAACGGCGCTTCCGCGTCGGCGATCAGCCATGGCCGCTGCGTTGACACCACCATGGGCATGACGCCGCTGGAGGGCTTGGTGATGGGGACCCGTTCCGGTGATATCGATCCGGCCGCCGTGACCTATATCGCGCGTCGCGAGGGGCTCGATCTGGACGGCATCGATACCTTGCTCAACAAGCAAAGCGGTCTGCTGGGGGTGTCCGGCATTTCCAGCGATTGCCGCGCGCTGGAGGAGGCCGCCGAAGCCGGTCATCCGGATGCCCGTCTGGCGCTGGACATGTTCGCTCACCGTCTCGCCCGCTTGCTGGGTGGCCTGGCAACGTCGCTGACCCGTCTGGATGCACTGGTCTTTACCGGAGGCATCGGAGAAAACTCCAGCCTGTTGCGCGAGATGACGCTGGCGCGCTTGTCGCTGCTGGGCTTTTCGGTGGATGCCGCCGCCAACCAGCTCGCGGTGCGCGGGATCGGCGGAGTCATCAGTGGGCCCGGTAGTGTGGCGGCGCTGGTGATGCCGACCAATGAAGAATGGATGATTGCCCGGGACACCGCCGAACTCGCCGGTCTTTGACGATACGCTGATCATTGCTGGGCCCGCCCTGTGCGGGTCCGGGAGACTTCATCATGACTTCCTTACACCCTCAACGGGTATTTTTTCTGGTGCCGCACGGAGTCGATGCGGGGTTGACGTCCATGACGCTGGGGCTGGTGCATGCCCTGGCGCGAGACGGTATCAAGGCCGGCTTTGTCAAGCCGGTGGCCCAGCCGTCGGCCGGTGCGGTGCAGGACGAACTGTCCTGCCTGTTTGCGCGGCAATTGTGTGCGATCGACGCCCCGGCGCCGGTAGCGTTCTCCGAGGCGCAGGCCATGTTGCGTGATGGCGAATTGCCCACTCTGATGGAAGAGGTGGTCAAGCTGGCCGCCCGGGCGATGGCCGACAGTGATGTGCTGATTGTCGAGGGATTGGTGCCGGACAGCGATGTCGAAACCATTACCCGCCTGAATGCCGAAATGGCCGCCAGCCTGTCAGCCGAGCTGTTGCTGGTGGTGGGTGGAGCAGGGCGTGATTCGCGCACGCTGGCCGAGTGCGTGCGCCTGGTGGAACGGCAGTTCGCCATGAGCAACGGCAGCATTGCCGGTGTGTTGCTCAATCGTTGCGATGCCGCCATTGACGTGGCCGGATTGCGTCAGGCGCTGGCACAACAAGCTTGCGCGATTCCGCTGCTGGGTTGCGTACCCTACGATGACAAGCTCGATGCGCCGCGCATGTTGGACGTGGTTGATGCACTGGGCTTGCGCATCGAACATGCCGGCCTGATTGAACAGGCGCGGATGCGTGAAACCGTGGTGGCGGCGCAAAGTGTCGAGAAAATGGCGGAACGGTTGCGCCCGGGTACGCTGGTGGTGACGCCCGGTGATCGCAGCGACGTGGTGCTGGCAACGGCATTGGCCATGTTGCGTGGCGTGCCGCTGGCCGGCTTGCTGCTGACCTGTGCCGAGCCGGTGTCGGCGGCCATCCAGCCCTTGATCCAGTCGGCGCGACAGGCCGGGCTGACCATTCTGGCGACGGACGGCGATACCTATGACACCAGTACCCGGCTGGCCATGCTGGACCGGCATGTTTCCGCCGAGGATGGCGAGCGGATGCAGGGCTTGATCGAATTGGCTGCCGAGCGGATCGATACCGCGCCGCTGGTGCGCAAGATCGGCGAGCCGCGCGAAGTGCGTTTGCCGCCGCCGGCTTTCCGTCACCGTCTGATCGAAGCGGCACGGCGCGCCCAGAAACGCATTGTGCTGCCCGAGGGCGACGAGCCGCGGACCGTGCAGGCGGCGGCCATCTGTCACGAGAAGGGTATTGCCCGCTGCGTGCTGATCGGTGACCCGGAACGCATCCGTCAGGTGGCCGAAGCCCAGGGGGTGACGCTGCCGGTGGATATCGAGATCCTGTCGCCCTCCGCCACGGCGGGGCGTTATGTTGCCCCGATGGTGGAGATGCGCAAGAGCAAGGGCTTGACCGTCGCACAGGCCGAGGACCAGCTGGAAGACAGTGTGGTGCTGGGGACGATGATGCTGGCGCAGGGCGATGTCGACGGGCTGGTCTCGGGTGCCGTGCATACCACCGCCAATACCATTCGCCCGGCCTTGCAATTGATCAAGACCGCGCCGGGTGCCAGCATTGTGTCCAGCGTGTTCTTCATGTTGATGCCGGATCAGGTGCTGGTTTACGGGGATTGTGCTGTCAACCCGGATCCCGATGCCGCGCAGTTGGCGGATATTGCCATCCAGTCGGCGGATTCGGCGCGCGCCTTCGGTCTGGAGCCGCGCGTGGCGATGATCTCTTACTCGACCGGCGACTCCGGCAGCGGTTCCGACGTCGAGAAGGTCCGCGAGGCCACCCGGATTGCCCGGGAAAAACGTCCCGATCTGTTGATTGACGGCCCGATGCAGTACGACGCGGCCAGTGTCGAGTCGGTGGGCCGGCAAAAGGCGCCGGGCAGTCCGGTCGCGGGACGCGCCAATGTGTTTGTCTTCCCGGACCTGAATACCGGCAACACGACCTACAAGGCAGTGCAGCGCTCGGCGGGCGTGGTGTCGGTGGGGCCCATGCTGCAGGGGCTGCGCAAACCGGTCAACGACTTGTCGCGCGGGGCCTTGGTGGACGATATTGTCTACACCATCGCACTGACGGCCATTCAGGCCGATGCACCGCACTGAGAGGTGGCGAGCAGCGAGCGTGGTTTACAGCAAATGGATGGCGTCGAAGTCGAAGTGGTGCAGCAACTCGCGTACGATCAGCAGTTGTGCGGCCAGTTCGGCATCGACCGGCCAGCCTTCCGTGGCGGCCGGGCGACCTTCCGCCACGCGAGCCAGTCGGGCATAAAGCTGTTCGACAGCGGCCCGGCTCAACACGGCGGGCGCGGGTCCGATGCCGCAGAGCGCGGCAATGGCGGCAATGGCCGGGTCCCGGCTGTCGAGACGCGCGGCCGTGGGCAGGCTGTCGCGTACTGGCGCAAGGGCATCTTCCACCACCATGATGGCCACTTCCAGTTGGCGGCCATCGGGCAGGGTCCCGTTGAAGTAGCGCCCGGCAAGGTCTTTGTAGCCAGGACGAATGAAAATCGGCTTGTCGGTGGTGATCAGGATGGATTCCGGATTCAGTGCCAATGTCAGGCGCGTTTCCTGTGTCACGGTAAAGCCTTGTACGGTGAGAATGGAGCAGTATGCGCCAGTCTGCATCAGCGTGGCAAATCAATGCCTTTGACATTGTGGCCGCACAGGAGTAGGCATAAGGATACGGCCGGGTGATTGCCAGTCGTGCCGCCATGCCCTAAGCTTGGCGGTGATATCTTGCCGGATCGTATCTCGTGAACTACCGCATTGCCTCTTTGCTGACGGTCGGCCTGTTGGCCGCGTGTACCACGGCTCCGCCTTTGCCCAAGGTAGAACCTTCATCCCCCCAGCCCGTTGTCACCCCGCCGCCGGCTCCCGTCGTGACCCCGGTCGTTCCCGTGGCCCCGGTGCGGCCCGTTACGCCACCGCCACCTCCGCCACCACCACCGATGCTCGATGCCCGGGCCGGGCGGGTCTTGCTCGGTCAACTGCTGCCGCCGTCCATTCCCGGCCGCAAAGGCTGGCTGGATGACATTTCCGGGGCCTTTGTCGGGCTCAAATTGCCGTTCACCCCGGAAAATATTTGTGCCGCCGCGGCGGTGATCGAGCAGGAATCGTCCTGGCAGGGCGACCCGGTGGTGCCGGGCTTGCCGACCATCGTCTGGGGCAAGATCGAGGAGCGTACCGCGAAGTACCACATGCCGCTGGCACTGGCCAAGGCGGCATTGCTCAAACCCTCGCGTGACGGGCGCAGTTACAAAGCACGTATCGACAGCCTGCGTACCGAGACCGAAATGAATGACCTCTACGAAGAGCTGGCGGAAGAGGCCCGGCGCATCGGTTTACCGGTGGGCATGCACAATCCGATCCGTACCGGTGGGCCGATGCAGGTCAGCGTGGCCTTTGCCGAAGCGCAGACCCAAGCCTGGCCCTATCCCTATCCCCGCGCCGGCAGCTGGCGCAAGGAAGTGTTCACGCGACGCGGCGGCACCTATTTCGGTATTGCCATGTTGCTGCAATATCCGGCGAACTATAGCCAGATGATCTACCGGTTTGCCGATTACAATGCCGGACGCTATACCAGCCGCAATGCGGCGGTTCAGCAGGTGGTGGGGCAGTTGGCCGGTAAAAAGCTGAGTTTTGATGGTGACTTGTTGCGTTATGACGAGAATGGCCGCCCGACCGGCGGTGTCAGTGCGACCCAGCAGGCGATTTACCGTCTCGCCCCTCGTCTGGGGATGACGCAGAGTGCCATCGATGCCGATCTGGCCCGGGAAAAGTATTCCGACTTTGCCCAGACCCGCTTTTATCGACGGCTCTACGAGCTGGCCGGCCCGACCGCGGTCCGGGAGCGTTTGCCGGGCATTGACCTGAAAAGCCCGAAGATTTCCCGGCATCTGACCACCGAGTGGTTCGCCCGCCGGGTGGACGGCCGCTATCAGCGCTGTCTGGCCCGCCGCCCTTGAGTCCTGCGAAGAACGGGCCATGCGGCCCGTTCCCCGTGCTTCACACCGTGGTGGCTTCTTCCTCGACCCGCAGGTAGTCGCGCCACCAGGCCATATAGGCCGGGGCCAATGCTCCGGCCGTTTTAAGCGAGCTGCCGGCCTGGGTTTTCAGGGCTTCGCCGGCCGATTCCATCACGGCATTGACGGCCAGCAGCTGTTCCACCTCATTGCGCGAACCGGCCAGTCGTTCGCACAGGTTCCAGAAATGCTCCGGTGCGATCGCCTGCGTGGCGAGCTTGCCGTTGAGCATGTCCTGCCACAGGGTATGTTGCAGTTGTCCCAACTCTTTCATCGCCTTGGCCACGCCAACGACATCCAGTCGGGCCAACTGTTCCAGCCACAGGGTGTTGAGCAGGGTCTGAGTGGTATCGCTCAGGGTCTGCCAGCCTTCCAGACTGTCCCGCACGGCACGTTTCCATGCCAGAGGGTCGTTGTTGTCCAGTCGGGACAGCGTCTCGCTTTGCCAGCTCAGGGCGTCATTGACGGTTTTGAGGCAGCTTTCGTTGAATTGGCGCGATGCCATGATGGCAAGGTGCAGCATGGGTGTTCTCCTGTCGAAGTGAGTCAGTGGCGTGGCGCGGCGAGCCGGTCGATCATGGCCTTGACGGCCGACATCTGCACTGCCGACTTCTTATAGAAATCCGGGGCTTTGCCTCCGGAGGAATAGCCCCAGAAATCCCAGCAGCCCTGAGGGTTGGTCGCTTTGTTCATCTTGATCTGCGGATAGAGCACAATGATGCCGTTGCTGTCGGCCATCTCGTTGTAGCCGGTGCCTTTGTAATACTTGTCTCCAATCACCGCTTCTTCTTGCAGGCAGCCGTGAAACACCACATGGACACGGCAGCCCCCGGCCGCGCACTTGCCCGGAATGTAAACCTCACCGCTCGGGGCCATGCTGCTGTCTTTGAAGCGCGAGATGAACGGCTGCTGGTCAAAGCGGACAAATTTCCCGCTCAGTTTGCTGGCCGGTGCTTTCAAATCGCCGTAAATGGCCTTGAGAATGGTGTGGGACTGCATGAAGTTGCAGTTGTTGATGAAGGGGGCGGCATTCTTTGCGCACGCGGTGTCGGTGGCACTATTGGTGATCATGGCGTGGCCGGCGTTGACTGTTTTGTCATAGGTGATCTGCTTTTCGGGAACACCTGCCAACTGGTAAAAGCGCTGGGTCTGGTCAACCACCTTGGTGGTCACCACGCTATCGGCTGCGCCGCTGAACAGATACACGTGCAGCTTGGCCAAGGCGCTCAACGGATCGATGTCGCCGCTGGCAGCGGTTTTTTTGGCAAAGGCCACCGCGTCTTCCGCCGAGGGGCCTTTGGCCAGCGGGGTCATGCACTGGGTGGTCGCGTTTTCAAAAAAACGGTTCGGCCCGATCGCTCCGCCGACCCCGGCGCAGTAGTAGGGGCCGCCGGCAACAGCACCGACCCCCTTGAGTATCGACGAGTAGGCCACGCTGAATTGCACGGCCATGAAAGCGCCGGATGACAGTCCCGAGACCGAGGTTTCGTTAAGCCGGGCAGCAAGGGCCGGCAGCGGCTGAATGTCGTCGGCAGCAACCGCCGATGCACTGGCCAGCAGCAGGGCGCCAGGTAGTGAAGTACGACGCAACAGCGCAAAGAAAGAGTGTTTCATGGCAATGCTCCTTGGGTAATCATGCTGTTTCGTTATTGCTTACCCTGTTTCTGTAGTTCATTCAGCCCTGACCAGGCAACAAATATCAGCCCCATTTCCGTGGTGCCGACGGCGTAGGGAATGCCGGCCAGAATGCCCAGCGCGACCCCTTTGGCACAGGCCGCCGTGAAGCGATCATCGACAACGCAGTACTGGATCAGCATCACGCTGAGTCCGCATACCAGAAAAATCAGCAAACTGATCAGGGCAAGCAGCTGGAGCCGCTCGGTCAAGGCCAGGGGTTTCAGCCAGTCGGGCACAACGGTTTCCCACAGTTTGTCGGTGGTCAGCATGACGACGGCAGACAGAAAATGCACCGGACTCTGCCCGAGCCTGGAGAACCCGTTGCCTGCCGGTGGCGGCGCCTCGTCCGGAGGGCGGTCTTCGGTGGGGCGGGTTCCGGTTTCATCCTGAGGTGACATGGTGTGTGGTGGTCGAAAAAAAGGTGAGCCGGCCGCAACCGGCTCACCTCGAGGCCTTACTGACCCGGGCGGTTGCCGAAGGAGTTCAGCACCGTGAGCAAGCCGGTGAGGTTGTCGGCAATGCCACCTTGCGAGACTTTTTCGGTGGCGGCCGCGCCGGCCATGGTGTTCATGCTGTAAATCTGCATGACGCCCTGATTGGCGGCGGCTTGTGCCAGTGTGTTTTGTTGTTGTTGAGCCGAGACGGCATTCTGGAACAGGATGCCCATCGAGTGGGCCATGGACTGGTAGACCGAGCCCAGCGCCATGGCCGGTGCTTCGGCCAGTACCTTGACGTTGGACTGGGTGACGGCGTCGGTGATCTGGCTGTTGACAGAGGTCGGGAACGACATGGTGTATCTCCTGGGTTAAGTGGGTGGATTACAGGCCGCTCGGGCTACGCGGCGAGAAAGCGCTCAGCACGGAAAGCATGCCGGTCAGGTTGTCGGCCGAACCGCCTTGCGACACCTTTTCGGTCGCGGCAGCATCGGCCATGGTGTCGACGCTGTAGATCTGCATCACACCGGTATTGGCCGAAGCTTGCGACAGGGTGGTTTGCTGCTGTTGCGAGGACACGGCGTTTTCAACCAGGATGCCCAGCGAGTGCGACATGGTCTGGAACAAGGTACCCATGGCCATGGCCGGTGCTTCGGCCAGGACTTTCACGTTGGTCTGGGTCACCGCGTCGGTGATCTGGTTATTGACGGAGGTAGGAAAGGACATGACAAGTCTCCTTGGCGGCAGACCGGCTTAGCCAGTCCGCCCCGGACGGGTTAACGGCGGAACGAGTTCAGTACGGTGAGCATGCCGGTCAGGTTGTCGGCAATGCCGGCCTGACTGACCTTCTCGGTGCCGGCGGCGCCAGCCATGGTGTCGACGCTGTAGATCTGCATCACGCCCATGTTGGCGGCGGCCTGGCTCAAGGTGTTTTGTTGCTGTTGGGCAGACACCGAGTTTTCAAACAGGATGCTCAGCGAATGCGCCATGGTCTGGTAAACGGAACCCAGCGCCATGGCCGGTGCTTCGGCCAGTACCTTGACGTTGGACTGGGTGACGGCATCGGTGATCTGGTCGTTGACGGAAGTCGGGAAAGCCATAGTGTTTCTCCTTGGTAGTGAGCGGTTCACGACACGGGTCGTGTATCAGCAGGGACGTCCCGAGACGGGCCCTGTGAACTGTTTGCCGGCGTTTCCTCGGGAGGCTCGCCGGCCCCGGATGCCTCCGGTGTGTTCTGTTCGGCCTGCAGGTGCTCGAGAATGGCCGTCAGCTCCTGTTTAAGCGGTCCGAAGTACTGTTCGAAGCACGATTGCACTTCCTGGCGCGCCAGATTGGCCAGCCGGTCGGCTATTTGCGTCATGACCATGGTGGAGGGCGAGGACGACAGCCCTTGCGCGGGCAATGCCGAGGGGCGCAGTTCAGACAAGCTGTGGGCCCCGTCGATCATGCGCAAAATGGCTTGCTCTTCTTGCTGGCGCATGGCCAGCGCCTTGTCCGAGCTTGCGCGGATGTCGTTCAGCATGGCCGTGAGGTCGCTGGTGGGTGTGCCGGCAGGCGGTGCGCCAAGGCCCGGCAGGTAGGGCAGCAACTGGCGGATTTCATCGTCCTCCAGCGGCCTGCCGACCAGATTCTGGGTTAGGGCCTGCAGGGCAGGCGGCAGTGAAACGGGGGATGTCATGGTGCTCGGTCTCCAGTGATCGTCTCAAACCGGGGTTTTGAACAGGGTTGCTTCGGCCTCGCGGCGGGCCACCAGTCCCGGCAGCACCTTGCCCCCGGCCTTGTTCCAGCGCGGGAACTGTGCGGCGGCACCCGGGTAGTCGCCGGCATTGAGCTTTTTCAGCAAAGTGGACTGTTGCAGGCTGCCCAGTCCCAGGTTGTAGGAAAAACTTACCAGCGCATCGAACTGGTTCTGGTTGAGTGGCACGGTGACCAGCCGTTGCACGCCGTGCTCGAAGCGGGTCAAGTCGTTTGCCAGCAAGGTTTCGGCGTTTTGCCGGGTAATCGTCAGCCCGGGTTTGACGTCCGGGCCGGTATGGCCATAGCCGATGGTCCAGACGCCGACCGAGTCTTGATAGGCGATCAGGCGCAAACCTTCGAAATGAGTGATCAGGGCAATGCCTGCAGGACTGGTTTTCATGGGCCTCTCCAGGTCAGGGTTGCTGTGGGTTAACCGGCTTTTTTCGCCATCAGGGCATTGAACTTGTCCAGGCTCTGGTCGATCTTTTCCAGCGAGAAACTGGCCGATTCGGCTTCAATGGCGCCGGCTGCGGCGGCAACTGCGGCGGCCGACCCCATCAGCAGGTCGGTCAGTAGCACGCCGAAGGCATCCTCGGCCGCTCCCTTGATGTCTTGCTGAATGAACTTCTCGGTCATGTCCTTGAACAACACCCCTTTGATGGCCTGCGCCATCGTGCTGGCCCCCTCGAAGTAGGCGGCCGCCGACTGCGCCACCAGCCCGGAGGCTTGGGTGATCATCATCTCCGGGGCAATGGCGACCTGTTCGGTGGCATGCGCCGCGGTTTCGGCATTGGATAGCCGCACCGCCTGCACGATTTGATCGTTGAGCGCCGCCGTTTCGGGCGGAGCCAGCGCCGAGTCTTGCAGGCGCTGCGCCATTTGCCGCAAGAAGGTTTGTGGCGGGACGGCCGGAGGCGAGGGTGGGGCCGGGGGCGGCGAAGGCTCTGCGGCGGTGGCCGGCGCGGTGCTGTCGGCCCCGTCCGTGCCACTGCCCTTGGCCGCGTTCGATTTACCGAAAAAATTGCTGAATGACATGATTACTCTCCGGTCAGGTCAGTGTTCAGGCAGGTTTGCCGCCACTGCCACCGCCGACTTCGAGGATCATCGCAACGGCTTTGGCGACAACCGCGTTGGAAATCTGGTTCAAGGCTTGCTGGCTATGGACGGCGTTTTGCAAGGACAGACCTGCCGAATGGCTGGCCAATTGGTAGAGCGATGCGATTGCCTGGGCCGGGGCCTCGGCAACGACCTTGACGTTGGTCTGAGTGACCGCGTCGGTAATCTGGGAGTTGACCGGGGTAGTGTCTGCCATGAATGTCTCCTTGGCCGCATGCGGCACGTACAGGTGAAAGGAAAGTGACTGTCAGTGGTAGGAACGTTGCGCAACATTTCTTGTGAATGTCATGCCGTGAGTAAATGCGTTTTCAGCTTGCGACGCAGCAGTTCCACGCGCTTTCTGACCAGGGCTTCGCTGATGCCGAGCAACTGGGCGATGCTCGAGTAGGACAATTCATCGCTGAAGCGCAAGGTAAACAGATGCTGTTGATCGCGGGTCAGCGTCTCGACGGCCGTGACCATCGCATCCAGTTCCTGGCGCAATTGCAGGATGGCGTCAGGGGTGGCCTGAGTGGAGGAGGTTTCCTGAATCCATTCGCTGTCCATGTCGACGTGATGATCAATGACCCGGTTTTCACGTCCCTGACGGCGGGTACTGTCCAGAAACACGTGGTTGAGGACCAGAAACATGAACCCTTGCAGGTCGCGGATGCGTTCCGGGGTGCGTTCCAGATAGAGGTAGACCTTGAGTGCCGTCGCCGAGAGCAATTCGTCGGCATGATGGATATCGCCGCGACACAGCCGTCGCGCTCGTTTCGTCAGATCGTGCTGGACCTCTCGCCAGGCGGTTTCGAATTGTGTGCAGGCGTGGGATGAAAGGGCGTTTGCAACCATCGCGAATTCCTTCATGACGTTCATAAAGAACTTCGACGATGCAGGACACCTGAGTGGTAGCGCTGTTACCTTGGTGACAAACGACTATTTAAATTAGATAAAAATAACAAATGACTTGGATCAGCTGGATTGCGCCAGTTCTCGCAGCCGATGCATATCGGTAATCCTCAGGGTGGCGTGCTGTTGCTGGATCAAACCGCTGCGGCGCCATTGCTGCAGTTGGGCATTCAGTTTCGGGCGGCTGGCGTTGAGCATGGCCGCCAGCGTGCTTTGATTGACTTGATGTGGCACCGTGAAGCTGCTGGATTCAATCGCGCCATGATGATGGGCCAGCGACAGAAAATACCGGGCCAGTCGCGACTCAAGCCGGTGCAGACAGACGGATTCGGCAAAGCGGGTGCTGCGATGCAAGCGCTCGCACACCCGCTTGCGAACCCGCTCATCGAACAGGGGATAGTGGCGCAATGGCGGAAAGTCACAGTTTTGCAGCAGCAATACCCGTGTCCCTTCCTTCAGTTGGGCATTGCAGCAGCGTCGTTCCGAATTGAACCAGGCCGCCTCGCCAACCAGCTCTCCGGGGTAACTGCAATCAATGATGACTTCACGACCGTCGAGGTTGTGCAGTGTATGAAAAACGCAGCCTTCCAGCACGATGGCCAGAAAAGTTTCCGGATCGTTTTGCAGATAAAGCAGTTTCCCGTTGCTGTCATTCCATTCCGTGGCATGGCGCAGAATGTGCTGGATGCACTGAGGGGGCAATCCGCTGAATAAGGGGAGCGCCTCAAGCCGCTTGCCGGACGGGGTAGGGGAAGGAAGGTGGTCCGATACAAGGCAATTCAGGTGATCCAAGCGCACCTCCTGCTGGTGTAAAGGATATGCCAGATCAATTCATACCCTGAACAACGTACAGTGAAGCGCGTTGTGAAGTGACGGGATCGAAACGGGGCGGTCAGAGGGTGTTGGTCCGGGCGACAGGCTTGACCCTGCCGCCGGCCGGTCGCACAATGACAGGCCGCTTTTTTCCTTTCCTTACCGTTGTCTTCGCAGGCAAGCAGCAGGACTTCTATCCCATGGCAATACCCCTACCCATCGAAACACCGCGGCTGGTGCTGCGGGACTTTGTCGACAGTGATCTTCCCGCCTATCAGCGTTTACGCAGCCAGCCGGTGTTTGGTCGTCATTATGCCAATCATGAAACCACTGCGGCGTTTTCCGCCGATCTGCTGCAGCGATTTATCGGGCAGCAGCAGGATGTCCCCCGCCAGTACTGGCAATTGGCGATTGTGCGGCGTGAGGACGGGGTATTGCTAGGCTCGGTCGGTTTGCGCTCCGGTTTCCGGCCCGGCGAAGCCCGCTTCGGCATCGAGCTGGATGAATCCGCCTGGGGGCAAGGTTATGCGCAAGAAGCGGCGCGACCGATGATCGACTTCGGTTTCAATCGCTGTGGTTTCCGGCGGATCGAGGCGGATATCGCCGCCGCCAACCAAGCCGCACAGCTGCTGGCCAGCCGGCTGGGCTTCAGTGATGGCGAGGTGCGCAACGGGCGAATTCGTCGGGTGTTGAGCATCGGCATGCTCGGTGCAGAAACCGAATGGCGCTTGTTGGGTGACTCGGCGACGCTGCGCCGACTGGAAGGTGGCTGGCAGCTGTCGACACCGACCGAAGCGGCCTTCTATTTTGGCAATGCCTTGTATCTGGATCAGGCACCGGGGGATCGTCGCCGCTGGGAGGCCCGTTTTGATCAGGCCTTTGCCGGGTGCGACGGCATCGGCCATTACACCTTCGTCTGGTCCGGCAACGAAGGGGGGCATGGTTTTCAGCGGGAAGAATGGATTAATGCCGGTTATGACTACACGGAGTGCCAGGCACTGGTAGTGAGCTCGACGACCTTCGCTCCGGTGCCGCCCAATCCGGACATTCGCTATCGGCGCTTCGCCACCGCAGATGATTGGCGGCAATGGCAGGACGTGCTGCTGGCCTGTCGCGATGCCGGCCATGAGGAGGAAGACTACCGGGGCTTTCTGCAAGGACGCATGCGGGCGTTCCAGACGCTGGCGCAGAACGGACAGGGGGATATGTGGGGGGCGTTTGACGGCGATGAGCTACTGGCAACCGCCGGGCTGTTCCACTGGGAGGCGTTCGGCCGATTCCAGTTGGTCGCCACGGTGCCTCACGCCCGCAAGCGGGGTTTGGCCCGCCAGCTGCTCAGCGTCATGGCCGACTGGGGCTTGGCGCGCGTGCCTTGCCTGGTGATCGTGGCCGAGACCGACTATCACGCCATCGAGTTATACCGCAAGCTGGGCTTTGTCGGAGACGGCGTCGAGTGTTCGCTGTGTTGGTGGCCCCGCCTGACGACGGGGCAGTGACAGGATCAACGACGATAGCTGTTGCGGCGCGGTGGTTTGTTGCCGGCCGGGCCGCCTTTACGGTCGCCACGGCGGTTGCTGCGACTGCGTGAGTTTTGTACCTGCAGCAGGGTATCGATTTGTTCCGAGGCCGACAGCATCAGCATCTGGGCCATTTCCCCGTCAGGGAAGGTGTCCGGCAGGCGATAGCCCAGCCAGGCATAGGCGGCATAGAGTTTGCAAGTGTCTTCCAGATATTGCAGCTGATTGCGCCCGCCCATGCCTTCCATACGCAACAGCGGAACACGGCGGCCTCTGGCGCGCAGGGCCGCCCAGTCTCGCAAGGCACTGTCCAGCATGGCAATCTTGGTCGAGATCGGACACAGGCTGAAGGTGTAGCGGTCAGGCAGCGATAGCGGCAGGGTGTCCAGCCATTCGGCCTTTTCCATCTGATCGGTCAGGTTGGCCGGCAGGAAGAACTCGTCATGTACATTGATGTGCTTGGCGAACAGGCCCAGCAAGGGGCGCAGGGCGGTTTGACCGGTGGCCGCCGCGATCTCCTGCAGGTAATGCAGGTTCGGCGCGACAAAGAAGCCGCTGGTGGGCAAGGGTTCCGGTTTCTGGCGCAGCAAGGCGGCGATGGTCTTGTGGGTGTAGCCATCGAAGCCGGCCACATAACCGGTTTCATGCTGCCCGAACCGCCCGGCGCGACCGGCAATCTGTTTGGCCAGCGGTGCGGCGATGGTGCCCTCGGCATAGCCGTCCCATTTGCTGGAGGTGGTAAAGATCACCCGTTTGGCCGGGGTATTCAAGCCCATGCCGATGGCGTCGGTGGCGACCACCACCTGGGTTTCGCCTGCCACAAACCGTTCAGCCTGCGCCTGACGCACCTCGGGCGACAAATTGCCGTAGATGGCCGACACCGACAGTCCCTGTTCGATCACTTTGTCACGCCAGTTCAGCACCTCGCGGCGCGAGAAGGCAATCAGCACATCACCGGGTTTGAGGTTTTTCAGGGACAGCAGTGGCGCCTTGTCCATTTCCAGTGCCGATTTACGCTTCATCATTTTGACTTCCAGCGTTCCTCCGACCCGTTCTACCAGTGACTCGATGGCTTCGCGTGCCTCCGGGGCTCCCAACAGATACACCGTGCGGGCAGGCACGCCACAGACTGCCGCTGTCCAGGCCGCACCGCGGTCGGGGTCGTCCAGCAACTGGATCTCGTCGATGACCGCTACCTCGATCTGGCGTTCCGGGTTGAGCATCTCGACCGTGCTGGCGACATGGGTGGCCTCCGGATGAAGCTTGCGCTGTTCACCGGTAATCAGGCTGACCGCCACGCCGGCATTTTGCAGGCGCGTATAGTTTTCCAGGGCGAGCAGGCGCAGCGGTGCCAGATAGACGCCGCTGGCGGCTTTTTCCAGATGCTCCATCGCGGCATGGGTTTTGCCCGAGTTGGTCGGGCCCAGCACCGCAATGAAGTGGCGCTGCATGGCATGGGCTGTTTCAAAGGATTCGGGATAGAGCGACAGATTGACCGCGGCGCGGGTCTTTTCTGCTTCGCGGTTGGCGCTTTGCTGTCCTTTTACCGCTTCGATACGGTCAAGGGCGAGGGTGCAGCGCATGCGCGCCAGCTCGTATTTGGCCTGAAAGGCCGCCAGCGCACGTGACGGATCGACTCCGGTTTGTGCCGTCTGGTCCAGAATGACCCGGGCACAGGCCAGTAGCTGGTTTTCCAGACGTTCGCGTGCCGCCGGGTTCCAGCGGGCAGTCACCAGTGTCAGTCGGGCACCGGGGTCCATCTTGCGCCATTTGCCGCTTTTTCCCAGAAAACCGTCGTCAGGCACCAGATGGTAGGGAATGGCACGGTCGCCAATGTGCAGCGTGCCATGAACCGACAGGGCATAACTGCCCTCGGTGCTGACCAGTGCAGCCTGGTGCTCCGCCAGGTAATCGTCGAGCAGGACATCGTCGGGCAGTGCGGAATAAGTCTCGGTCATGGCAGCTTTAAAGTAAGGGATTGCAGGCAAAGGGGGCGATGATAGAACAGTCGGGCTCCGGGCGAAAGTGCATTGCACCATTGAGGACATGATAGCGCTACGCTGCGGCATTTGCCGACACGCTTGTTATTCTGCTGCCGAGTCGCTAAGGTGGCCACGATCATGCCATTGACAAGGAAGGTTTGCGTGAAATTTGCCAAATACGGGGTGATGGCGGTGGCGGCGCTCGCCGTCGCTGTTCCGGTCGCTTATGTCGCCGCCAAAGAAAACCCGGAGGTGTTGTGGAATCTGGTGCAGCAGTGCGAAGCGCATCGTCAGAGCGGTGCGGCGCCCGCACCCTGCGTGTCGCTGGAACCGACGCAAGGCGGTGTTCCGGGTGTGGCCGTGCTGAAAGACCGCACCGGCATTGCCCAGTATCTGGTCATGCCCTCCGACAAGGTCACCGGCATCGAAGACCCTCAGGTGCTGGCGCCCGGGGCGGCCTATTGGCAGGCGGCCTGGCAGGCGCGCCGCTTGATGGACCGGCATTTCACTATGCCTGTTCCCCGCCATGCCGTCTCGCTGGCCGTCAACTCCCGCTATGGCCGTAGCCAGAACCAGTTGCATATCCATGTCAGTTGCACGCGCCCCGAGGTGATCCGCGAAGTGAGTGCTGCCGCCAAACCGGTGGATGGCCTGTGGCACGACTTCCCCGTCGTGCTGGCCGGCAAGCGTTACAAGGTGCAATGGCTGGCCGGGGATGAACTCGGCGCGCGTGACCCGTTCCGCCTGCTCGCAGAGGGACTGGCAGTAAAAGACGTGGATATGGGACGTCATACCTTGGTGCTGCTGGGGCTTGATGATGTCAACGGCCAGCCGGGATTTGCCCTGCTGGAAGACGAAGTGGACCGCACACTGCTGGACCGGGCGTCCGGCGAAGTGTTGCAGGATCACGATTGCGCCGTCATGGCGTCGACTGACCGCCGGTAATATTGCACTTGGATAGAGACCTCCATTGGTTCATCATTGTTTTGATGTTTTCATTATGATGAATTGACTTCTTTCCGGCAGGGATGCCCGATGGGAAGAATGGCCTGATGGTTTTGGAGGTCTGATGAAATTCCCTTTACTGGCTGCTGTCGTGTTGCTGTTCAGCGTGACGGCACTGCAAACCGCATCCGGAGTGCCTCTGCGACTCTGTACGGATGGCGATCCGCAGTATGGCGGGGCGGTGGACGCGGTGTTTCCGCAGGATAGCAAGGCCATTCTGACCCGGCTCGGCACACTGCCGGATCTCGATGTCACGATTCGTGCCATGCCGTGGCGGCGTTGTCTCGCGGATGTCGTTAGTGGGCACATCGATGGTGCCTTTGCCGTCAGTGCAACGGAGGAGCGCCGCAAGGCGATGCGTTTCCCCTCGCGTGGCGGTCAGATCGATACGACGCGCCGACTCTATTCTTTCCACTATCGCGTCTACCGGCTAAAGGGACATGCCTTTGTCTGGAATACCGTGTTGATTCAGGACAAGGGGCAGGTGATCGGCGTTCCCGGTGGCTACTCGATGGGGGCCACACTGCGCAGGCTAGGCATCGAGGTCGATGACGGTGCGCCCGACATTTCCGGCAATTTGCGCAAGCTGGTGCAAGGGCGGGTACAGGCGGTGGTGTTGCCGGCGCGCGGTGCCGATGCCCTGATCCGCAGCAATGCCGAGTGGTCGGCACAGATCGAGGCGACCGGCCGGCCATTTCAGGGCAGGGCGAATTATCTGGTGTTCAGTCATGGCTTCTATCAACAGCATACGGCGCTGGCCGATGCGATTTGGCACCGGGTGGCCCGCTTGCCTGCCGTCGGTCAATAAGGACTGTTATGCGGCCGGATGGGC
>JAGLBD010000056.1:17589-22962 GCA_018260425.1 Pseudogulbenkiania sp.
CTGTTGAATCAACATGCCTGACACGGCGGCGCGGCGAGCGTCATGGCCTGATCCAGATGAGCGAGGGCGACGGCGCTGACTGCCGCATCGATCTGTCTGCGCTCGATCATGCGCTCCATAAAGGCACGCAACGCTTGCGCGTCCAGCCCTTTGCGGTAGGGACGGTCCTGCACCATCGCCTGAAAGATGTCCGCTACTCGTAGTATCCGGGCCTCCAGCGGTAGCTCGGTCCCTTTCAGGTGGAAAGGATAGCCGGTGCCATCCGGCTTCTCATGATGGCAGGCGGCCCACTGGGTAATGTCTTCGAAGCCTTGAATGTGGCGCAGGATGCGGTAGGTCTCGTAACTGTGGGTGTTGATGATGTTGCGTTCGTGCTCATCCAGTTTTGCCGGTTTGTCGAGAATCTCGTCCGGGATGCGCAGCTTGCCCAGATCATGCAATAGACCGGCAATCTCCAGTTTGTCGCAATTGAGCGGCTCGACCCCCATCTGTTCGGCAAGAAAGCGCGCAAGCCGGGCGACTCCCAGGGAGTGGGCGGCCGTAAAGGGACTCTTGGCATCGACAATGCCGGAAAAGATGTGCGCCAGCTGGCGTAACTCGGCAAACGAGGTGCTGCAGGTGTCCAGCGGATTGCCGAGATCGTGTAAGACCGTGCTGGTTTCTCTGGCGTCCAGTTGCAGCCAGAAGGCTTCTGTTGCGGACGCCCGCAAGAAGGCGTCGACCAGTTCAGGCGCGAAATAACTCCCCCGATGGGCGACAATGGTGTCCCGCAGCGACGCGGCGTGCTGCAAGATGCTGCCGTCGGCATAATGCGGCGCGGCCAGCGCATCGACCCGGTCAACCAGAAAAACCAGATTGGCGATCAGCGCCGTCGGCGCATCGATGTCTTGGCCCGGCAGGGTATCCCAGCGGCTGTGATGGTAGCGGATCGGCAGTGCCAGGTGCGCCAGCGGAGGAAAATGGCATAGCAAGGCATAGCCGGTGTCGCAGTGCTCTTGGGCACCCTCCCAGTCGAACTCGGCCACCAGATGGCCGTGAGTGCGGGTGGAGGACACGCCGATATCGTGCAGCATGCCCAGGTCGGAGATGAACCTGATGCGCTCTTCGTCCCAGCCGTATTCCCGGGCACAGGCGGCAGCCATGATGGCAACCCGTTTGCCATGTGCCACATCATCGACGCCCACCAGATCAAGCGCATCGGAAAGTGCATAAATGACGTGATGGAGATTAACCCTCAATCCGTCAGTGTTGCCTGCTTGGTACCTGTCCACAGCATGCCTCCGCTCAGGGAGAGACTGATGGCCTATTAACCGGCAAATCCGTCGGCAAGTCAAAGCAAGCCTGACGTCATGTTGACCTTGCGCAGTCTACGTATCTTGATTTACTCACGGTCTGTGCTAAGTGACTGGATGTAATGATTTTTCCCCGTTACTCCCGTTGCGAGGACATTGGCATTTCTATAGACTGTGCGCCTGATAGAATTCGAGACACTTGCCATGACACTAGCCAGTGCAAGATCAGTTGGGCCCAGCCGCCGGTTCTGGCCTGCCTTGTTTGCCCCCGTGCAAGGCAGCGAACAGCATCAGGCGCTAAGTCGCGTGGTAGGGGGCGGGGTGTTCCTGCTGCTCTTGCTGGTGTTGCAGGCTAGCGGGTTCGCCATTGGCCAGGTGTGGTATTGCGGGGTCGCCTATCTGCTCTTTGCCTTGATGTGGCGCCGGGTGGTGACGCGTGCCTTATTCCGCCGCGAGCACCGTTTGCTGATTGCGCTGGTGATGGACAATGTTATTTTGGCCTCCGGCTTCATGATGCAGGGCGAGACGCTCCCTTTGTTGTTGTGGGCGCCGCTCTGTGCCGCCATTGGCTATGGTTTACGCTATGGTGCCCGCTATGCCTGGGCATCGGTGGGGGTCGCCATGGCGGTGACGATTCCCTCGCTGGTGTTGTCTGACAATGAGGCCGCGCACAGTATGCTGGCATTGGGCTATCTGCTGGGTCTGGTGATTCTTCCCGCCTACGCGGTGCGACTGGCCGAGCTGGGCGGAATTGACAGACGGGCATTGGAAGAGAAGGCGGCCAGTCTGGAAGTCGCTTCGCGTACCGACTCTCTGACCGGCGTGCTCAATCGTCGCGGTCTGTTAAGCAGTCTGGGGCACCATCTGGCGAAACTTGCGCTTGGCACCCAGCAAAGTGCGTTGATTTACATTGATCTGGACGGCTTCAAGCGGGTCAACGACATTGCCGGCCATGCTGTCGGCGACCGGGTGCTGGAAACCGTCGCGCGGCGAATTGCCAGTTGTCTGCGACCGACCGATCAGGTGTCGCGCCTGGGCGGCGATGAGTTTGTCGCGGTGCTTGGCGCCATTTCTTCACCGGATGACTCGGTGGTGATTGCCCAGCGGATTCTCGAGCAGATCGGTTTGATCCATGTTGAACACCATGCCGAGTTGCATATCGGCGCGAGTATCGGTATCTGCACCTTGCCCAATGTGCGAGTTGCCACGCCGCAGGACGCGATCAATCTGGCCGACCAGTTGATGTATCGCGCCAAGCAGAATGGCAAAAACCGGATCTTTTTACTGGCCAATGGCGGGTGACGAGGGCGTTTTGCCCAGTGCCTCCGCCAGTTCCTTACGGAGTCCCAGCGCGACACAGACTTCGGCCAATAAAAACACCGGGCCGATCAACAGGCTGGCCAGATCGTCGAAAAAGGCCGGTTTGCGCCCTTCGATAGCATGCCCGATGAACTGGAAAATCCAGCCGGCCACAAATACCCCGATCGAGCCGCCCAGCCACAGCGACGTGTTTCGCGCTGCCAGCCAGCTGGCGGGCAAGGCCAGCACGCAAAGCACCACCAGCATGCCAAGACCGAGGCGCAGGTCGTGGAGCAGGTAATAGAGGGTGCAGGCCAGAATGGCGATGATCAGCGGCGTGACGGTCATCGATAGCAGAACGAAGTGGCTGCGGGCCAGCAGGCTTTCGGCGGCCAGCAGAATGAGCGGAATGCCGATGAAGTGGGTCGCCACATTCCGTGGGTTTCGATGGTAGGCGGCGTAGTTGGCCAAGTGCTGTTCCAAGGTTTTCATGATGATTCCCGGTGGGTGGTGTGAGTCGCTATCGTGGTGCATTTCCCCGCCAAACTCTGTCGGCTTGCCGACACTCTCGCCCTGTTGCCGGGCTCTCCTTTGACTTTTGTGGTGCTGCATGACTGACCATGATCCGCTGTATTCACTATTGATGCGTAATAGCTGGTTTGCCAGTACGCCCGACACGCTGCGAGCCCATCTGTGCCAGACCGCACAGCGTCTCGAGCTGAAGGCCGGCAGCCGCTTGTTTGCCCGGGGGGATGTCAATGACGGTATGTATTGCGTTCTCGACGGTGCGGTGAGCATCGTGGCGGTCAATCCGGCCGGCAAAGAGGTGCTGCTGGACGCCATCGCGCCGGTGAACTGGTTTGGCGAGATTGCCTTGCTGGACGGTGGATGCCGTACCCATGACGCTGACATCCGTGTGGCGTCACAGTTGGTGCGGGTTCCCCGCGAGGCGCTGGAGAGCTACTTCGCGCAGCACCCGGGGGACTGGCGGCATATCGGCTGTCTGGTTGCCCGTAAAATCCGCGCCGTGTTTACCGGGCTGGAGGATTTGGCCTTATTGCCGGCGGATGCGCGGGTTGCCCGGCGCTTGTTGGCGATTGCTTCGGACTATGGCGATGTACAGCGGCAGCGTTGCGTGAATTTGAATCAGGAACAACTGGGGGCGATGCTCGCGCTGTCGCGCCAGACGGTCAGCGAGGTGTTGGGGCGGTTCGAGGCGAGGGGCTGGGTGAGTCGGCGCTACGGCGAGATCGAGTTGCTGGACAGTCGTGCGCTGAAACAGGCGGGGGAAGGGCGTGGCTAACGGCCCGCCGGAGCGGGCCCCCTGAAAAACCTTACTGGTCTTCGTAGAATTTACGGCTGGCGTACTGGTCCAGCCGGATGACCTGCAGCAGCGGTTCGATATGGCGCAGGGTTTCCACCAGCGACGGGAAGTCGTGGGCGACCAGCGCGGCCAGTTGATTGTTGCGTCCCCACAGGTCGATGTAGAACTGGGGTTTGTCTTTGCGGTCGGTGCTGTAGACGGTGACGTTGGCGGAATCATCGACGACATCGATCTCGCTGTCGATCATCACCTGATAACCGGATTCAAAAATGGCGTCGCCGTAATCTTCCACGCCATCGATATAAGTGGGGTTGGCTGCCTGGACAAGGCTTCCTGCACTGAGTTTGTAACAATTCATGGTGGTTTCCTTATTCTTGCGGGGCGGTTTATGCCATATGGCCAGCGTTGTGTTCCTGCCGAAGCGTGCCGTCCCGGGTTCCCATTCGACCATAGGGCAAGCATTCTGTCCAATCCCGTTGCAAGTCAGTCCCTGTATCGTTATTCGCTAAGTGCAACTACCTAAAAACACGTAATAGTGCCTGTTTCGGGTGTACAGGAGTGGGGGCAATCGTTACATTTCGCTGTGTATAGTCTTGTAAGTAGCTGCTTTAAGCATGGCTATCAAATAGACGATTGATTGTACAGTGATGAATGCGTGTCGGCTTGGTTTCAGGGCGGCCACAGGGAGAGAAAAAAACCATGAAAAAAGTAATCAAACAGACTGTTGTCGCCATGGCCTTGGGCGTGATGGCCGCAACGGCCAGCGCCGCCGTCGTGACGGTGGGCAGCACCGGTACCGCCAACGCCAACTGGAGCTATTCGGTGAACAATTCCGCGTTCACCACGGCACCGACCGTTGCTTCCAATGCCTTCCCGTTCCCGAACTGGGCGGCCGATACCGCGCTGTCCAGCTGGGTGGCTCCGCAAGGCAACTATGCCAACTATCAGTCTGACCTGCAGAACACTAAATATACCTTCCGCACCACCTTCAATCTGGCCGCCGGCTTCGACCCGGCCTCGTTGACCCTGAAGGGCCGCTGGATGGCTGACAACACCGGTCTGGCGATTCTGGTCAATGGTACCGCTGTCGCACAGTCCTCCTTGCCGACCGGTTTTCAGAACTGGACCGCGTTCACCCTGGGCAGCGGGTTCAAAAATGGTAGCAACACCATCGACTTCGTGATCAACAATGCCGCCGGCACCTATGGCAACCCGACGGGCTTCCGTGCGGAATTCCTGCCGGCCAATGTCGCTGCCGTTCCGGAACCGGAAACCTATGCCCTGATGGGGCTTGGCCTGACCGGTCTGCTGCTGGCGCGTCGTCGCAAAGCCAAGGCAGCCTGACGATATCGTGACCGGCATGTTGTCGGATCAGAAAAAAAGAAGCCCCCGCTTGGGGGCTTCTTCAGGCTGTTGAAATTGCCTCTGATTATTTGAATCAGAGGCAATTTCTTTTGT
>JAGLBD010000057.1 GCA_018260425.1 Pseudogulbenkiania sp.
GCATGCCGGGTGTTGTGGCAGGGGTTCGGTCTCACGGCCGACCCCTATGCCGATTCCGCTATCCCAAGCCCGGTGGCGCATGCTAATCACCGCATCGAGCGTCATGTGATTTACCCTGTACGGTCTCAATGTACTTACATGGATGATTTTGTCAGGAGCTCCCGCCATGACTACTACGACCCTCTCGAGTCGAGAGCTGAATCAGGACGTTAGCCGTGCAAAGACGGCAGCCAGAAGCGGTCCCGTGTTCATCACGGACGGCGGTAAGCCTACCTATGCGCTGGCAGTGCCGAACGTTGCGGATAGCGAATTCGAGCCTCCGCGTGCGTTGATCGGAGCACGACCGGTTGATCTGTCATGATCCCGCTTCCTTGTCGCTGCCTATAGGCCCATCCTCATGGATGTCCATGCAGGGCGACATACCTGATTCCGCCTATTCCCCTGCCAGCTATATGGCTTCTTGCGACTTTCCTGAGGGTATAATCAGTCATCCAATGGAGAATCTGTCGTGTACACCTATCTGGAAGACTATATTGGTCACACCCCGCTCGTTCGTCTGAAACGCTTGCCGGGTGAGACCTCCAACGTGGTGCTGGTCAAGCTTGAAGGGAATAATCCGGCCGGATCGGTCAAGGATAGACCCGCCTTGTCGATGATCCGCCGTGCCGAAGCCCGTGGCGATATTCGTCCGGGGGACACGCTGATCGAGCCTACCAGCGGCAATACCGGCATTGCCCTGGCCATGGCAGCGGCCATGATGGGCTACCGGATGATTCTGGTCATGCCGGAAAACTCTAGCCTGGAACGAGTTGAAACCATGCGTGCCTATGGCGCCGAAGTCATTCTGACCCCGGCCGGGCAGTCCATGCCGGGGTCGATCGATCTTGCGCGCCGGATGGAGTCCGAGGGAATCGGGCGCATACTCGACCAGTTCGGTAACCCGGACAATCCGCTGGCTCACGAAGAGGGAACCGGCCCGGAAATCTATGCCGGGACGGAGGGTCGTATCACCCATTTTGTGTCCAGCATGGGCACGACAGGGACGGTCATGGGCACCAGCCGTTACTTGAAGAGCCAAAACCCGGACATCCGCATTGTCGGCGTTCAGCCCGAGCCCGGTAGCCAGATTCCCGGTATCCGCAAATGGGAAGAAGCGTATCTGCCTAAAATATGCGACTTCTCGCAAATTGACGATCTCATGCTGGTCTCTCAGCATGAGGCCGAAGAGATGGCACGCCGACTGGCACGGGAGGAGGGCATTCTGGCCGGACCCTCGTCCGGAGGTGCGTTGGCTGCCGCACTGAAAGTCTCGGCAGCGGTGGAGAATGCCGTGATTGTCAGCATTGTCTGCGACCGAGGCGACCGCTATTTATCCACGGGCTTGTTTGCCAGCCCGACTCCCGTACAGGACTGATCCGACAGATGGCCCAACATGTCTTTACCCCGGTGACCGACGGTTCGCTCAGTCCCCGACAATGGTATGAGCAGGCATTGACCCAGAATGGTTTTATTCGGGACGAGGCGCAGTCCAAAGCGATTGACCGCCTGGATGCACTCTGGAATTTACTGGTGGATTTCAAACGCCAGCGTAACCGCTTCCTTGGCCGGAGTTTGCGCAGTCCCAGTGTGCCACGGGGCTTGTATTTCTGGGGTGGGGTCGGGCGCGGCAAGAGCTTCCTGATGGATGCCTTCTTTACCTGCGTGCCTTACCAGCGCAAGCAGCGCGTGCATTTTCATCACTTCATGGCCGAGGTGCATCGTCAATTACGCACGCTCAGCAACGAAGAGGATCCCCTCAAGACCGTCGCCGAGCGCATTGCCAAAACAACGCGCTTGCTGTGCTTTGACGAGTTCCATGTCAGCGATATTGCCGATGCCATGATTCTGTCGCGTCTGCTGGAGGCCTTGTTTGAGCGCGGTGTGGTGATGGTGATGACTTCGAACTATCCACCGGATGGCCTCTATCCCAATGGCCTTCAGCGCAGTAATTTTCTGCCGGCGATTGCCTTGCTCAAGGAGCGGCTGGAGGTGGTGAATGTCGATGGCGGTAACGATTACCGACTGCGTGAATTGACTCGCGAACCGTTGTTCATGGTGCCGGCCGATCAGGAAGCGCAGCAGCGCATGACAGTGCTATTCGAGCGGCTTGCCGGAGGTCAGGACGCCTTGCCCTGCGAGTTGACGGTACTGGACCGGACCATTCATGCCGTACGCCATGTGCGTGGGGTGGTGTGGTTTGATTTTGCGGCGATTTGCGGTGGCCCGCGTGCGCAAACGGATTATCTGGAACTGGCCCGGGATTACCACACCGTGTTCATTTCCAATATTCCGCGCCTGGAATCACGCGATGCCGCTGAGGCCCGTCGGTTTACCTGGCTGGTTGACGTGTTCTACGACCACCGCGTCAAACTGGTCGCGTCTGCGGCGGTAGAAGCCGAACAGATCTATACCGAGGGTGTACAGGCCAGCGAGTTTTTCCGGACGGCAAGTCGTTTGACCGAGATGCAGTCCCGCAGTTATCTGGCCTTGCCACATCTGGTGGACGAGTTTCAGCTCGATCCTTCCCGGTCAGTGGCCCTGTAAGCCGTTCCGGACAAGAAAAAAGCCTGCCGAATGTGGCAGGCTTTTTCATGCAGAGCAAAAAGACGCTTAGACGCGCTTCTTGAACGCACCGCCTTCGCGGGTATCGATCTCGATCTTGTCACCGATTTCAACGAACGCAGCAACCGGCAGTTCGAAGGTGGTGCCTTTCAGGCGGGCCGGCTTCATGACCTTGCCCGAGGTGTCGCCACGTACGGCCGGTTCGGTGTATTCCACTTCGCGAACGATGGTGGTCGGCAGTTCGACGGAGATAGCCTTGCCTTCATAGAAGGTCACGTCGCAGACATCTTCCATGCCGTCAACGATGTAGTTCAAGGTATCGCCCAGGTTGTCGGCTTCAACTTCGTACTGGTTGAACTCGCTGTCCATGAACACATACATCGGCTCGGCGAAGTAGGAGTAGGTGCACGCTTTGCGGTCCAGAACGACAACGTCGAACTTTTCATCAGCCTTGTAAACGGCTTCGGAGGCGGTGCCGGTCAGCAGGTTCTTCATTTTCATCTTTACAACAGCGGAGTTTCGGCCGGACTTGTTGTATTCGGCCTTCTGAACCACCATCGGGTCATTGCCGAGTTTGAATACGTTACCTGCGCGGAGTTCCTGTGCGGTTTTCATTGCTCAAAGTCCTGTTTGGAAAACGATTTCCGTAAAAAAACGGGCTATTGTATCTGGTTTTGCACAAAATGCACCAGTCGGCTGGCGAGATCGCCCATTTCTTGCTGTTTGTGTGCCCAAACCCGCGCATGAGCAAGCAGGGCGGGCAGCTGCACCTCCAACTCGCTCCATGCGTTTTGCATGTCTCGTTCACTATTCCAGTCTCGCTGGGCGCTCCGCAACGCGTTGGCGGCAGCTTCAGGCAGTCCCTCGGTGTAACGTTGGAGAAAAGCCTCCAGCTTGACTAAATGCGCCTGCTCATCCTGTGGATAGATATGCCACAAAAACGGCCGTCTGGCCCATTGGGCGCGCACGAAGGAGTCTTCGCCACGCACGATATTGAAGTCACTTTGCCAAAGCAGCCGGTCATAGCCGTCCTGATCGCTGAACGGTATGACGTCCAGCTGCAGGCGACCGCGTTGCACAGGCTCACCCGGTTGCGGCCGGTGCCCCAACCATGGGGCAAGGCTTTCCAGCACCCGGCCTTCGGGTATCCTGCAGCGAACCTCGCGGCCGCCGTGTTGCCAGGCATCCAGCAAGCTGCCCAGTGCGGCATTGGGATAGGCAAACAGGCTGACCTGCAGCTCCCCGGGCTTGGCGATGGCGTTGGCCTGAAACGATTCACGTTGCCGGTCAAGGTCCCGCTCTTTCAACAGTCCGCCAGTGCCTGCAGTAAAACCCGGGAAAAAGAAATGTTTGATCAAGCCGCGCGACGGATGGATCGAGCGCATGCCATGGCAGCCGTCAACCCAGTCTTCGGCTGACAGATACTCGAGATTTATCCACAACGGTGCCTTGCGGCAAGCCCCCATGGCATCCAGCCAGGGCTCGGGCAGGTCGCAGGCAAACGCTTCGATGACGATATCGCCGGGCGTGACATTGTCCGGCAGCGTGGTTTGCCAATGACGGATTTCGACTTGGGCGCAGTGGTTGACGGTTTTTGTGATATCCAGTCCGGCAATCAGCCGGGATGCCGACGGCAAGTCATCGACCCACAAGCGCACGTTGAAGCCATAGTCCTGTGCCAATTGGCGTGCCAGTCGCCACGTCACCCCGATATCGCCGAAGTTATCGATGACGCGACAGAAAATATCCCAGGTCAAGGAGGGGGGTGTGCTCATGGTGTGCTGGCGGCTGAATGAAGGCGGACCACAGTTTACCATCGTCAACAAGGCTTTCGGCATGACCTGCTTCGTTGCAGAGGTTATCATGGCGAGTAAGAGAATTCGCCAAATGGATTTGAGCGTATGAAACGTGTTTCCGGGAGATGGCTGCGCCGTCTGGGTATTGCCTTGATGTCTCTGACGGGAGTCTGGCTTGCCGCATTGATCGCTATGGCGACACTGGGGCCGGGCTTGATCCGGGGGCAGGCAACCGGTTGGGCCGCCTCGCTGGGACGTACCTTGAGCATTGGCAGTGTCGAGTTCCAGCCATGGTCGATGGCCGTGACGCTGCAAGGCGTTCGTCTGCAGGACCGCGATGGCAGTGAGCTGTTTGCGGCGCGCAAGGTATATTTGAATGCCACACCCACGGCGTTGTTGCTGGGGCAATGGCGACTGAAGTCGTTCTCTCTGGATGCCCCCTCGCTGTCATTGCGACGCGACGCGGGAGGAGAGTGGAATCTGGCGCGTCTGATCAAGGATGCCTCCGGGTCTGATACCCCCTCCCGGCCAGGCAGCTCAACGCCATTGATTATTGTCGATACCCTGGATATTCGTCAGGCTGCCGTGAGGGTGACCGATCTGGGGGCTCCGAACGGGCAGGCGGCCTGGCGTCTGGACAAGCTCAATCTCAATCTGGTGAATGTGTCGACACGTGCCCGGGATGGCAATTATGCCTTGACGGCCGGCATGCCGGACGGGACGCGGTTTGCCTGGCATGGCACCTTGAACCTTAAACCGCTTGATTCATTTGGTGATGCCCGGATCGATGGCTTGCCGGTGGCCAGGCTGTGGCCCTATATCGGCCAATCGTTGAAACTCGCGGCACCGCAAGGTCGCCTCAGCGCCGATGCCACCTACCATTTCAGTATTCGCGGGACGACACCCAAATTAACGCTCAGCCCCTTGTCGCTGGCCTTGAATGATTTCAAGGCGGAAGCACCCGGCGGCAAATCAACGGCCGCCCTGAAAAGCTTGCGTCTGGAAGACGGGATCATGGATCTCACCAAACAGTCGGTATTCTTCAAACGTGCCCGTTTGGCCGGGGGCGACGTGCAGGCGACCCGGAACCGGCAGGGGCAGTTCGATTGGCAAGCGGCGCTGAAAGAGGCTCCGGCAACGGGGCGTCCGGCCAATAGTCCGGGCTGGAAGCTGCGGGTTGCCGACATTACCGTCGAGGGATGGCATCTGGAGATGACCGATCAGGGGTTCGTCAAACCGCTGAAACTGGAAACCGGTATCGCATCGCTAAGCGGTGGCTTCCAGTTGACGCCCGAAGAGGGACTGGGGCTCAACCACGTGACCCTGCGCCTTGCGGGGCTATCGGTTAGCAGTGCTGCCCGGACGCCGTGGCTGCAGCTGGATGAACTGGCCATGTCGCAAAGTGAAATCCGCGAGAAGGATCATCAGATCCTGCCGGGCAATATCACCCTCAACGGCTTGACTGTGGCCCTGACCCGTCATGCCGCGGGTCTGGATATCCAGGACAATCTCAAACGTGTCGCCGCGCCGGGGGCTGCGCCTCGAACCCCGCCGGGCAAGGGATGGAATCTGGCGTTACCGGATGTGGCGCTGGCCGATGCAACGGTGCTGTTTCGTGATACGACATTGCCGACGCCTGTGGCGGTTCGTGCCGACCATCTCAGCGGGCAATGGCTGTCGGATGATGACGGGCAACTGGCCTACAGTCTGGTCGGTAAGGTAGGAACAGGGAATTTCGATGTCGAAGGTACCCTGTTGCCCGACTCGGGCAAGGTGCGTGCCGTGCTCAAGGTCAATGGCGTGCCATTGCTGCCGATGGCTCCGTATCTGCTGGCCGGCAAGCCGTTGAAACTAGGCGGGGGACGACTTTCCTCGCGGCTGGATGTGGCGCGCGACAGCATGAACCGTCCGTGGAATGTTAAGGGCGACGCCTCTATCGAGCGGTTTTCATTGTTCGAACACGATGTCGCCACGCCGCTGATGGCCTGGAACCGCTTGCAGGCTGTGGGGCTGCGCTATACCGAAAAACCGCAGCAATTGTCGGTCAAGGAGATGCGACTGGAGCGTCCGGTCGCCCGCTTGATCATGGAGGCGGACCGCAAGCTGAATGTGTCGCGATTGCTGGCGGGCAAGCCAGAGGCGAGTGCCCCAGCGCCGACCACGCCCGGTTTGCCGGTGCTGGTCAATGCCGTGCATGTGTCGGGCGGCGATATCCAGTTTGCCGATCACAGCATGAAACCGGCGTTTGCGACCCGGATTCATCATTTGCGCGGAAGTTTGTCAGGGTTTTCAAATCAAGCTGGCCATGCAGGAACCGTTACACTGGACGGTGGTGTCGACAAGTACGGCGACGTAAAGGTGCGGGGCAAAATTTTGCCCACGGCGGCGACCGCCAATACCGACCTATCGTTGGTGTTCCGTAATGTTCCGCTGTCCTCGCTGAATCCGTATTCGATGAATTTTGCCGGTTGGCAGATCAAGGACGGTCGCTTGGGCGTCTCGCTGCATTACAAGGTGCAAGACCGGCAGCTGCAGGGTGACAACCGGGTGGTGATTCAGTCCATCAAGCTGGGTGATGAGGTGGCTGCACCGGGTGTTTCGCGCTTGCCGCTCCGTCTGGCGGTTGCCGTACTGGAAGACAGCGATGGCCGGATCGACTTGAATGTCCCGGTGCGCGGCAATCTGGACGATCCCTCGTTCAGTTATGGCCATCTGGTGTGGCAGGCCTTGGGCAATGTGATTCGCAAAGTCGCGACCGCCCCCTTCCGGGCGCTGGGAGCCCTGTTTGGCGGCGAAGGATTCGATGCCGTGACGACCGTGCCGGGCGAGAGTGCCATCGCCCCTCCCGAACGGGAAAAAATCGAGCAACTGGCGGCCATGCTGTCACGTCGTCCGCAACTGGCATTGAGTCTGGGCGGCGGGTTTGATCCCGATGCCGACCTGCATGCCTTGGCGCGTGCCAGAGTTGACCGGGCCATCCTGTTGGCCAGCGGCTTTACGCCGGGAGCCGGCGAGCCTTTGCCGCTGCCTGACCTGTCATCGCCGGCGATGCAAGTCGCGGTTAAATCAGCCTTTGCGGCGCGTATCGGCCGCTTGACCCTGATTGCACGGCAAGTATCACCGTCTTCGCCGTCCGGCATGCCGTTTGCCCGTTTGCTGCGCGACGAGATGATTGCCCGGGAAACTGTCTCGCAAGCCGAACTGACGGCATTGGCCAACCAACGGCTGGACCTTGCACGGAAACTGCTGTTGGGCAAACACCCCGAGTTGGCCGCGCGTGTGACATTTTTGCCGCCTTCGCGAGAGAAGGCTCTGGACGGGGGCGTCCCGCTGCATCTGGGTTTGGTAGCGAATTCACCCTGAAACAGGCCGGGGAGCGTGGTGGCGCAAGCGCGTTCTTTTTGATATCAGTCAAGGGTTATGACTACACTATGTAGTGAAATGTTTCGCTCTTGAAACGATATATTGTGCCCCTTTGCCGGGGCTGGAGGCGAGTGCCATGACCAGGTCTTCCCCTGTCCTGCTCGAAGAGCAGGCTATCTCCCGCGAAGTGTTGTTGGAGAAATATGCCAAGAACGGTGAGGGGAGTGTGGCCGAGGTCAGACGCCGTGTCGCGCGAGCCCTCGCCGCCGTAGAGGCCGATCCGGCCCGTTTTGAAGAAGAGTTCTACGCGGCGCTGGTGGGCGGATTCATTCCTGGCGGCCGGATTAATTCGGCGGCAGGCACCGACTTGCGCGCCACCTTGATCAATTGTTTTGTGCAACCGGTGGGTGACTCGGTCAGCGAGTCGGACGGTGGCAAACCCGGTATTTACCAGGCGCTGCTGCAGGCGGCAGAAACCATGCGGCGTGGTGGCGGGGTCGGGTATAACTTCAGCCACATCCGCCCGCGTGGTGCCCGGGTCAAGGGCACCGACAGCCGTGCTTCCGGACCGGTGTCCTATATGCGGGTATTCGATCGCAGTTGCGAGACGGTCGAGTCGGCCGGGGCACGCCGCGGCGCCCAGATGGGCGTGCTGGACATCAGCCATCCGGATATCGATGATTTCATCCATGCCAAGGATCAGGGCGACCTGCGTAACTTCAATTTGTCGGTCGGGGTGTCGGATGCCTTCATGAAGGTGCTGGAGGCGGACGGCGAATGGGAACTGGTCCACGAGGTCGAGCCGGCGTCCGAGTTGTTCCCCGATGCGAGCCAACGGGCAGACGGCCTGTGGGTGTATCGCCGGGTGCGGGCGCGGGATCTGTGGAACACGATCATGGTGTCCACCTATGACCATGCCGAGCCCGGTGTGCTGTTCATGACCCGCATGAATGAAGACAATAATCTGTCTTACTGCGAAACCATTGAGTCCACCAATCCCTGCGCCGAACAACCGTTGCCCGACTATGGATGTTGCGACCTCGGATCCATCAATCTGACCCGTTTTGTTCATCATCCCTTCACCGATCAGGCCGTTTTCGACTTTGCCGCGTTCCGTGAGGTGGTGAAACGCTCGGTGCGCATGCTGGACAATGTGCTGGACCTGACGGTCTGGCCGCTGCCCGAACAACAGCGGGAGGCGCAGTCCAAGCGTCGCATCGGTTTGGGCTTTACCGGTCTGGGTGATGCCCTGATTTTGCTCACCTTGTCGTACAACAGTGAAGCCGGACGCCGCATGGCAGCGAGCATCGCCGAGACGATGCGCGACAGTGCCTATGATGCCTCGGTGGATCTGGCCATGGAAAAGGGGGCGTTTCCGTGCTTTGATGCCGAGCAGTATCTGGCCGCTCCTCACTGCGCCAGTCGCTTGCCGGAGTCGATCAAGCAGCGTATTGCCGAGCATGGAATCCGCAACTCGCATCTATTGTCGATTGCCCCGACCGGGACGATCTCCCTGGCGTTTGCCGATAATGCTTCCAATGGTATCGAGCCGGCCTTCTCCTGGTTCTACACCCGCAAAAAACGGATGGCGGACGGGACGACCCAAGAGTATCGGGTCGAGGACCATGCTTACCGGCTCTACCGCCAGATTCATGGTGAATCGGCCGCCTTGCCCGAGTATTTCATTTCTGCGCTGGAAATGAGTGCGCTGGACCACATGCATATGGTGGCGGCAGTTGCGCCGTTCATCGATACGGCGATTTCCAAAACCGTCAACGTGCCGGCCGAGTATCCTTTCCCCGATTTTGAAAGCCTGTATCTGGAAGCCTGGCGTGCCGGGTTGAAAGGCATTGCCACCTACCGCCCCAATAGCGTGCTGGGCGCGGTGTTGACGGTTGAGCCTGCCCGGGAAACCCCGCAGGATCTGACCGCCAGCCAGGAGGCGGATCCCGATCGTCGCATCAAGTTGCATAGCGCGCCCAGCCCGGCGCTGGCCAGTCTGAAATGGCCGCATCGCCCTCGGCTGAAAGACGGTAATCCTTCCTGGACCTTCATGGTCGAGCATGACAGCGGTGACTTTGCCGTGTTTGTCGGGCATGTCGAAAATGGTCATGCCCATGCCTTCGAGTGTTGGGTCAATGGCTACGAGCAACCACGCGGACTGGGAGCTGTCGCCAAAACCCTTTCCATGGACATGCGCTGCCGCGATAGGGCCTGGCTGACACTCAAGCTAGAGGTGCTGGCCCATACCCAGGGCGACAAGCGTTACGAAATCGAGTTGGGGGATTCCGTATTCCATGCCGGCTCGGCCGCTGCCGCGCTTGCGCATATTGTGCGCTATCGTGCCGACTCACTGGGTAGCCTGACCTTGCCTGACGGGGAGGCAACGCCGGTGATGGATGCCTTGTTTGCCCGCAAGGAACCCAAGTCGGGTACCGATGGCACCATGAGCTGGTCGGTCGATGTGGTCAACCCGCAAACCGGTGACGATTTTGTGGTGTTTCTCAAGGAGTTGGTCTTGCCCAACGGGCAGCGCCGGCCGTACTCGGTCTGGATGGCGGGCCGTTACCCTCGCGAGCTGGATGGACTATGCAAAATGCTGAGTCTGGACATGCGTGTCATCGACCCGGCCTGGATCGGCATGAAGTTGCGCAAACTGCTGGGTTACGCTGAACCGCAGGGTGATTTCTTTGCCCGGTTGCCGGAAAGCGACAAGTCGCAAAGCTGGCCATCCACGGTGGCTTATGTGGCACGGTTGATCATTCATCGCTATGCCATGCTTGGTGTGTTGTCGGAAGAGGGCATGCCGGTTGAGGAAATGGGCGTGATGGTACCGGAGCAAGGCGACCTGTTTGGGGCGCTGCGGCCGGAAATGCGGGCGGTGTTACCGGGCAAGTCATGCCCTGAATGCGGCAATCATGCCTTGATCAAGCGCGATGGCTGCGAGTTCTGCACCGCGTGCGGTCATGTCGGAGCCTGCGGCTGACCATTAGTCGCGAGCCATGGGTGACCAAGCGACTAGGCAGGGCAATCTGGAAACGCTGGAGCGGCTATCATCGCCGCAGCTTAGGGGAAACCAAGATGCATTGCTTCAAACGGCTGGGCGAAAGGGTGACGGCCCGTCGCTTCGAGGGTCAAGTGGCAGAGCTGCAGGTGCGTGCTGCCATCTTGAATCGCTTCAGCATGCTGGGCCGTCCATGCACGGTGGCTGTGGCGTAAATTTGTTTGGGAAAGGGAGCCTCGCCCTGTCCTGGATTTATGCAACAGCGCGCCTTACCAACAGAGCAATACGGGCCGTAAACTGAGCCGTTGCGAACGGCTGGGTTCGGCCAGGAGCGGCCGAAAATTTAGGGCAATCTAGTGATGGATATGAATCGCGAAAAGGCTTGTGCGGCAGCATCTGCACCGCTGGACATCTCCGCCAGGCTGATCGGATATGAATGGGCCCGCAATACTGTTGGAGAATCTGGCGGCGCCGTCTATCGACTTCACGGCAAGGAAGGTGCTACAGACTTGTTTTTGAAGCATGGCAAAGATGCCGTTGTCGATGAGATTAGCGCTGAAATGGGAAGACTGTACTGGCTGGCTCGATACATATCCGTACCGGCTGTTGTGCATTTTACCCGCACGCCTGGTGAGGCATGGCTATTGATGTCGGAAGTGCCGGGAAAAACTGCTTACCAAGTTCTTGAGGCACATCCTGAGCTCCGACTGGCCGTCGTCGACGCGCTCGCGATGTTCTTACGTCAGCTACATGCGATCCCAGTGAACGAATGTCCTTTCAACAGCGGTCACGCCTACCGGCTCACCTGTGCCCGAGCGCGCATTGATGCCGGTTTGGTCGACGAGGGTGATTTTGATGAGGAGCGCGATGGCTGGACGGCCGAACAGGTCTGGGAAGCGATACAACGGCTTCTGCCATTCACGCCCGACCCAGTCGTTACGCACGGGGACTTTTCACTCGACAACCTTCTCATCCACGATGGCGAGGTGGCCGGCTGCATCGACGCCGGACGGGTCGGTATCGCTGATCGCTACCAGGACCTCGCCATTGTGTTGAACTGTCTCAGAGAGTTCGATGCCGCGCTTCAAGAGAGGTTTCTGAAGCAATACGGCATCCACGAGCCGGACCAAGACAAGCTGCAATTCCACTTGTTGCTGGACGAACTATTCTGAGAACGGCGGTTGCTCGGAACGTTTGGCAACTCGAACCATCTCGTCCATGAAATAAAGCGTGGCGGTTGGCCTGAACCACCGAACCGATCATCCGTTTCTTATAACCTGCCAATGACCTTCGGGTCGATTTCAGCCGTATGCAGCATGGTCCTGGCATTAACATGGACAGCCTGTTCTTCGCCGGACCGATACCATGGCCAAAGCACTGATTCCCGACGAACTTTGGTTCCTTATTGCAGCTCATCTCCCGGTGCACCCGCTCTCTACGAGAGGCGGTCGACCACGGATCGGCGACCGAGCGACACTGACCGGGATTTTGTTCGTCCTCCGGACTGGAATACCAAGGGAGTATCTGTCGCGTGAGCTTGGGTGCGGTAGCGGAATGACCTGCTGGCATCGCCTGCACGAATGGACGCAGGCGGGTGTATGGCAGCGTATCCATGAGGCGATACTGCGCCGGCTCCGCGAATACGACCAGATCGCGTGGGGTCGAGCGTGTATTGTTGCTTCTGACTGGTGATGCCACGATGTTGGCGGAACTGCTGTCCCAGATTCCTGAGGCGGAGGAACTGGTAACAGTGACGACGGATGAAGTCCTCGCACTCGATCGCGCGCGTCTCTACCTCCACCAGCTACCGCTAATAACTAGAATCCAAAGCAGATATCGTCTCGTTTTGCTAAATAATTTTTTGTTTTAAAACATATGGTTATGATTTTATGTGAACAAATAGATCTTTCTCATGGGGAAAATAGCAGCTTATGCGTAAATTGCAGGAGAAAATCGCAGCTTTTGCTGGCAGTTTCGATTGGAAACTATTGATTTTAATCGATTACTAGTCGCAGCTTATGCTGTCACCCACACATTTAATCGCGGGGCTGTGTGAAACATCGAGGCGACGCTGCTCAGCCAAAGCCGTTCATTGATCGTGAGCGGCCGGATTCGCCATTTGCCCGGGAACGACCCAGGCGTCAAAGTTTTCCGCTGTCACCATGCCCAGTTCTATGGCCGTATCCCGGAGTGTTTTTCCCTGTTGATGGGCCGCCTTGGCGATTGTGGCGGCATTGTCGTAGCCGATATGGCGATTTAGCGCAGTAACCAGCATCAGGTTATTCGCCAGATTGCGCTCGATGACGGGCAGGTTGGGTTCGATTCCCCGAGCGCAATGGAGGTCAAAGGAAGCGCACGCATCTCCGAGCAGGTCAATGCTTTCGAGGACATTGTGCACCATCACCGGTTTGTAGACATTAAGCTGAAAATTTCCCTGACTGCCGGCAAAGGCGGTTGCCGCATCGTTGCCGAATACCTGCACGCACACCATGGATAGAGCTTCGCATTGTGTAGGATTGACTTTGCCCGGCATGATCGAAGAGCCGGGCTCGTTCTCCGGGATGGCTATCTCGCCGATGCCGCAACGCGGGCCACTGGCGAGCCAGCGTACATCGTTGGCGATCTTCAATAACGCGCCGGCAAGGGTACGCAAGCTTGCCGAGGTGGTAACCAGTGCGTCATGTGCCGACAGTGCGGAGAATTTGTTGGCGGCGGAACGGAACGGATGGCCGGTGAGTACGGCTATGTGACTCGCGCACCGGTCGCCAAAACGCGGATGCGCATTCAAACCGGTACCAACGGCGGTTCCGCCGATTGCCAGTTCGAACAAGGCCGGCATCGTTGACCTCACCGTGTCCAGCGCGTAATCCAGCTGGGCAACCCATGATCCTATCTCTTGGCCCAGCGTGACGGGGGTGGCGTCCTGCAGATGGGTTCGTCCGGTTTTTACAATCGATGCAAAGGTATGTGCTTTGCTCTCAAGCGTATCCCGCAGCTGTTTGACCTTGGGCAGCAGCCGGGTATCTAGCTGATCGACCACGGCAATGTGCATCGCGGTGGGAAAGGTGTCGTTGGAACTTTGTCCGCAGTTGACATGGTTGTTTGGATGAACCGGGTGTTTGCTTCCGAGGGCGCCGCCGAGCAATTCGATGGCGCGGTTGCCGATAACCTCGTTGGCATTCATATTGGATTGCGTGCCCGAGCCCGTCTGGAAGACGACCAGCGGGAAATGTTCGGTCCAGCAACCTGCGATCACCTCATCGGCTGCCGTTACGATGGCATCGCCGATGTCTTGTGGAATCTGTTCAAGCTCGGTGTTTGCGAGCGCGGCCGCTTTCTTCAGTATGCCAAGGGCGCGGATGATCGGAAATTTCCAGCGGAAGCGATCCGTGCCAATGTCGAAGTTTGTCAGGGAACGCTGTGTCTGGGCGCCCCAGTAACGATCCGCGCAGACCGGGATTGTGCCGAACGAATCAGTTTCCAATCGAGCTTCATTCATGGTCGATTACCTTGTTGGTCTGAATCTGCGTTTGCACCGGAATGGCACACTTCCCGGGACTCTACTCCGGAGTATGCCTCATCAGGATCCCTGCCTTCGTCTGCGGAGGCTAATCCGGGGGGAGTCCCTACGTTGGTATCGGTATGAGTGTGTCGTGATTTGACTCCAGCGCTTGGGTGTTTCCAAGAGTAGAGCGTTCTTCATTATTCCAAGAGAAAGAGGGCAACGTAAAGTTGCCCTCTTCTTTCGCACAGACTAGACAGCGGGCCAGGCAATCGGACGGTAGTCGGGCAGTCCGCCTTTGAAGGGAGGAATCCGCTCGCCTTCCATCAAGGGCCGAACATAGGCGAGGAAGGCCTCGGTCACCCCAAAACCGTCGGCGCTAATGAATTCCGGGGGCAGGCGTTTCTCCTGATCTCCCACCTCGGCCAACGGAATTTCGGCGACATCCCAACAGTAGGGGTGATCCTGGATACGTTTGATGCCGGTCATCACGCCGCTCTTGCCTTGCAATAACCATTCCACCGCGCGTTCACCCATGATGTAGGCCTGTCGTGCATCCATGGCCGAGCCGAGATGTCCCCCGGCCCGTTGCAGATAGTCGACTTGTGCAACATGCGCGGAAATACCCCGTTCCTGCAGCAACAGTTGCGCGATCCAGTGACCGGCTCCGCCCAATTGTTCGTGACCGTAGATAGCCGATTTTTTGGCTTCGGCCACGAAGTGGCCTTCGGCATTGGTGATGCCTTCTGCCACGGCAATGGCACATTGGCCAAAGCGTGCCAGCCGGTCGTCAACGGCCGCCAGAAAGCGCTCGCTGTCGAAGGGAACCTCGGGCAGCAGCAGTAGATGGGGGGCTTCGTAGGGCGTTCGCGCGGCAGCCGCACAGGCCGCGGCCAGCCAGCCGGTATGGCGACCCATGGTTTCCATAATAAACACCCGGCCCCGGCCCATGCTGGTCATATCCAGGCCAACTTCACGCATGGCACTGGCCAGAAATTTGGCCGAGGACCCATAGCCCGGACTGTTATCGGTACCAACCAGATCATTGTCGATGGTCTTGGGAATCCCGACGACCTGCAGGGGATAGCCGGTGTGGCGCTCGAAGTCTTTCAGCCGGTCAGCGCAGCCCAGTGAGCCATTGCCGCCATTGACCAACAGGTAATGAATATCGTGCTGCGCCAGTACGTCGCGCAAGCGCCACCAATCCTCGGCTGCTTCGGCAAAACTGCCTATCATGCGCCGGCTAACGCCGAAGCTGCCGCCCGGCATGAAGGCTAGTTGGGCAATGGCCTCGTCGGACACTGCGTCGATATTGCACAGGCGCCCTTCCAGCAAGCCGGCCAGTCCATCAAACGCACCATACATCGACAGTGTATTGCGTCTGGCGGTTTCGATGGCCCCTTGTGCTGAGGCATTCAACACGGCAGTCGGCCCACCCGACTGCAAATAGACTGCTCGGGATCCGGACATGATCGCCACCCGTGAGTTGATTGTCGGAGAAGGTTCGCGATGAACCCTTGCTGTTCTCAACATACCATTGACCTGAAAACCCTCTCAAGCCGGAAGCGGGCCGTAAGCCCTGTTTCTTTGACCGTTGACAAACGGCCATGCAAGTAGTGCGCGGGTTACAGCGCTAGTGGCTCGTTTAACGGCTTTCATGACACTCGCACCAAAGGTAGTATGAGCCTTCACCCTCCACTGGATGATTGTCATGAGCTGTTCGACCGCTGTTCCGACCCCTCCGCTGGGAAAACCGTTGCCGGATTGGCATGGCGTAGTGCCACCCGCTCGTCAGCCACGATCAGGCCGATATTGTCGGCTGGTACCGTTGAATAGCCGCGAGCACGGTGCGCCCCTCCATGATGCTTTGGCACAGGACGTCAGCCATGCCAACTGGGCCTATCTGGTCATGCCCGAGCAGCGCGACGCCTTTCTGCTCTGGCTGGCCGACATGGAAACCCGTAGCGACCCGTTGTTTTTCGTGATTGAAGTCGACGCCAAACCGGTCGGACTGGCCAGCTACCTGCGCATGGATCCTGCCAATGGTGTGATCGAGATCGGCTGGTTGCACTTTTCTCCGCAGTTGCAGCGAACGCCAGCGGCGACCGAAGCGCTGTACATGATGATGGACACGGTGTTTTCCATGGGGTATCGCCGTTGCGAGTGGAAATGCAATGCCCTGAACCAACCCTCCTGGCGTGCGGCCGAACGGTTGGGCTTTTGTTATGAAGGCACCTTTCGTCAGGCTCGGGTCGACAAGGGGCATAACCGTGATACGGCGTGGTTCTCGATACTGGACAGCGAATGGCCGTCATTGGCGGAAGGCTTTGCCAGATGGTTGTCGCCCGACAATTTTGACAGTGCGGGACAGCAAGTGCATTCCCTGACGGCCTGTCGTCGCAGCACGTGACGCTCCACCATCCCTCAGAATGTTTTATCTCTTTTGCATTAATGCAGCTGTTGTTTATTCTTCAATAAGCACTGCAGTAGCACGGAGGTCGTCATTCTGACGGGGGAGACAATCATGCATTTCATCCATGCCTTGGCCGACTGCGAAGGAGTATGGCGTGGCAGCGGCAGCAATCAGCAGGGACAACCCTTTTCCGGACGGCTGGAGATTACCCCGCTGGTGGGACGCCGGGCCATTCAGTTTCATTATCTGGCGACGTCACGGGACGGGAACCGGATTCATGAAGAGGTCTCCTTGCTGGGCGTGGCAGGCAATGGCCAGTTATGTCTTTGGCCTGTCATGTCGGAAACCGAGACGGTATTGCATCATTTGAGCGCCGATCAGGAGTTCTGCTCCGACTCTCTCAACCGGCATACCTTTCGCTATGGTTTGCCCACGGATCGACAGATGTTCCGCCATGCCATCACCATTGAATTGCCGGATGCCGGAACCCTGCTCTATAGCCATGCCTGGGGATTGCCGGGGGGCGAGTTTGCCGAGCAGTCAATGTGCCGTTTCTATCACCGGGATTGACGAGTTCAGGACGACCTGCCGATAGCGCAGCGGGGAGAGGCCGAGTGCGTCCTTGAAGCGATGACTGAAGTGGCTGGAGCTGGCATATCCGCACTGCAAGGCAATCTCGGTCAGGGGGAGCCGCGAGCGGGTCAGGAGTTGCCGGGCTTTTGCAAGGCGGCGCTGCCGGACCCAGTCCTGCGCCGTCATGCCGAAAGATTCCCGAAACATGCGGGCGAAATGGAATTCCGACAGATTGGCCTGCCGGGCCATCTCGCCCAAGGTGACGGCTTGCCCCAGATGATGCTCAAGCCATTCCGTCACGCGTCGGCGTACCTGTGGCGCAAGGCCGCCCTTGATCGGCCGGACCTGGCGCCCCGCATGGCTTGAAAGCAGTTCGACCAGTGCGGCATGTGCCAGCGCATTGCCCTGAACCAAGGCGTCCAGGTCGTTGCGCGACTCTTGAGCCAGCTTGGCTAGCAGGCGGGTGAGGGCGGGATTATCAAAGAAACTGGAGTGTGGCAGCGCCAGCCGGCGAGGTTCCATATCGAGCAGACTCACTGCATGACCGGCGAGTACCTCGGGGGGAATGTAAAGGTGCAGGAACTGCAAGGAACCATTGACGATCCAGTCACTGTCCTCTTCATTGGAAAGCAGACACAACTTTCCCGGTGCGCCGGGTTTATCGGGTTGATCGCGGCGAAAGGTTCCATAGCCGCCACTCAGATACAGTGACAACGTATGATGGCCCGGCGGGGCATAGTGCACGGCATCATGGCAGTTGTGCCAGATCGCAGCCGCCATGCCGTCTCCCAGTGCGCGCAGGCCGGCCAGTCTGGCTTTGGAGCGGCCAAGACGTTGAAATACCGCAAAATCGATCGGGTGCGTTTCCATGGTTTCATGATACGTGACGATGGCCGGTATGGGGTGTCTTCCTGAAAATGTCCGCAAGATCAGACAAGTTTCTGTCGACGTAGCGCCTCACACTACTCCGGTAGCTATTACTACGGGAGAGCGTGATGAATCGTATGTTGTATCTATTGGTCGTGCTGATTTGGGGGACGACCTGGATTGCCATCAAACTGCAGTTGGGAACGGTGCCGATTCCCTTGTCGATTGCCTATCGTTTTGGTCTGGCCGCACTGGTGTTGTTCGTGATCCTTGCCGTGTCGGGCAAACTCGCGCCGCCGCGGGGCAAAGCCGCGCTGCTGGTGATGGCCCAAGGGGTCTGTCTGTTCTGCGTTAATTTTCTGTGCTTCTATCATGCCAGCCGTTACATTCCCAGCGGCCTGGTGGCGGTGGTGTTCTCGACCGCTCCGCTGTGGAATGCCTTGAATGGCCGCGTGTTCCTGAAACGTACCATCGCACCACGCGTTCTGCTTGGCGCCATGACGGGGTTTGCCGGCATTGTTGCGCTGTTTTCTCCCGAGTGGCATTTGGCGGGAGCCCCCTTGGCGACCGGACTGGCGCTGGCCTTGGGCGGCACGCTGTGTTTCTCGGCGGGCAATATGCTGTCGGGGGCCTTGCAAGCCCGGGGATGGCAACCGTTGGCGACCAATGCCTGGGCCATGCTGGCCGGAACCATGCTGCTGGTGGGCGGAGTGGCCCTTACCGGGACTCCGATCACCATGGACTGGTCACCGAGCTATCTGGGGGCACTGGTGTATCTGGCGATACCGGGGTCGGTGATTGGCTTTACCGCCTACCTGATGCTGGTCGGGCGCATGGGCGCCGAGCGTGCCGCCTATTGCACCGTGTTGTTTCCCGTTGTTTCCCTCACCATTTCAACGTGGCTGGAAGGCTATCACTGGACACCGGTTGCCTTTGCCGGGCTGGTGCTGGTGATGATGGGTAATGTGCTGGTGTTTCGTTCCCCGCGGACAGCCGTTGTGTTGGCACGTCAGCCCTGATGATTTGGCAGTATTGACGATGACATGCATGCTTGGCATTTGTCATGATGGTTTACCGTTGACTCTGATGTGTCTCAAGAGCTGCTATCGATGTCCGATGCATAATCAACGGATAAGAGTTGGAGTCAAACTCTGCAAAATAACCATTAGCTGACAAGGGTATGAGCATGCTGCAGAAATTGTCTTTGAGAGGGCGTTTGCTGTTGATGACGGTGGTGGTCGCCATCCTCTCGGCGTTGCTGGGGGGATTGATGATTCGGGCGATCCAGTCGCAGATGATGGACGACAGGCAGGACCTGGTGCGGGGCCAGGTGCAGAACGCGGTGAGTCTGGTACGCAGTTTCGAGCAGCAGGCGACGGATGGCAAGCTCTCCGACGCGGAGGCTCAGCGTCAGGCGCTGACCGCGCTGACCGCACTGCGTTTCGATGAAAAAGAATACTTTTTTACGCTGGACAAAAGTTTGCGCTGGGTCGCCCACGGGATAAACCCCAAGTTGATCGGCAAGGACATGCATCAGGTCAAGGATGGTGCGGGTGCCAGTCTGGGGGATCAGTTTGATACCACATTGCGGCAGGGCAACGGTAAGGGATTTGTCTATTTTGTCTGGGACAAACCCGGTTCGCAAACCCCGCAACCCAAGATGGCGTATATCGAAACCTCTCCCAAGTGGGGCTGGATCGTTGGTACCGGCCTGTATCTGGACGATATTCATTCCGCGGTTTTTGAACAGTGGATCAACATCGGCAGCCAAGTGGTGCTGATTATCTTGGCGACGACCATTCTCGGCATGGTCATCCAGCGCAGTGTGATGCGTGAACTGGGAACCGAACCTTCGGCGGCCGCTGCGGTTGTCAGGGAGATCGCCTCGGGAAATCTGGCGATTCCCGTCACGGTTCGTGAGGGTGACCGGGATAGTCTTATTGCGCATATCCATCACATGCAGAACCAGTTGCGCGATCTGGTTCAATCCATTGTCGCCAGTGCCGATGAGGTCGGTCGCTTGGCGCACGAGGTGGTGGAGGGGGCGGGCGCGGTAGCCGGCAATTCACGCCAGCAAAGCGAAGGTGCGACGTCGATGGCGGCCTCGATCGAGCAATTGACCGTCAGCATCTCGCATCTTTCCGATAATGCCCGCGAAGCGCGCAGTTTGTCGGAGGCGTCCGGCAATTTGTCCGTTGAAGGGGGGGATGTCATCGCCCGCGCCGTTGGCGAAATGCGTGAGATCAATGTGGCCGTTGATCACGCGGCGACAACGATCGGTGAGCTGACCACCAAAACCCAGACCATTTCCAGCATCATGCAAGTGATCAAAGACATTGCCGACCAAACCAATTTGCTGGCCTTGAATGCCGCCATTGAAGCGGCGCGGGCTGGCGAGACGGGACGAGGGTTTGCCGTGGTCGCCGACGAGGTTCGCAAATTGTCCGAGCGCACCGCCATGGCAACGCAGGAAATTGCCGGCATGATTTCCGATATTCAGAACAGCTCCACGGCGTCGCAAGCACGTATGACCGAGGCGGTGGAACGCGCCAAAGCGGGGTTGGCGTTGGCGGAGCAGGGCGGCGAGGCGATTGCGCGTATTCGCGATAGTGCAGGAGGCGTAGTGGGCGTGGTGCAGGATATTTCGACGGCACTGCATGAGCAAGGTGTTGCCAGTCAGGATATCGCCCGTTACGTGGAACAGATCGCCCAGATGGCCGGCACCAATGCGGATGCCGCGACCCGTACCTCCGGCAGTGTTGGCCGCATGGAGACGGTGACGGATGGATTGCGCGATATCGTGGCGCGTTTCCGGGTGCGTTAAACACTGTTTTATTTATCTGGAATGGACGATACTGGTGACCTGACAACCGTCGGGAGTGCAGTATGGTTGGGCCATGGTATCGTCTAGTTCTTTTTGCCTTACTGCTGCTGTTGAGCGGTAGTGCCTCGGCTGCCGAGCCGCGTGATGAATTGCTCGACAGTGAAACCGCCAGAACCCTGACACTTGGCAACAGGCCGGTGGTGGTGTTCATGGCGGATATCGGCGCAATGACTCCCGAGTATCGCGCCGCTCGGGCCCGCGAGAGAATTCGCCATCTGGAACCCGACGATGTCCTGCAGCCCGTCACGGCGTCGCGCATCGTGGTGGCAGACAATCCCGCCATCTTGCTGAGCATCAACAACAAACCCTTGTTTGCTTTGGTCGGCAAGGATCTTGATCCCACTGAAAACCTGACACTGGATGAAGCCGGTCGCCGTACCCAAGTGCGGCTGGAGCGCATCCGGCAGGACTATCTTGAGCAACGTCGTCCGGAACAGCTGGTGCGCGGGGGCGTGCTGTCGTTGTTGGCGACGGCCTTTCTGGGTGGCTTTCTGTTTGTTATCCGGCATCTGCATACCGCCTGGCTGCGTCGTTGCCTGCGAAAACCCTTGGGTCGCCTGTTATTGCCAACGGCTCCGTTTTGGCTGGGTGACCTGATGCGGCGCATCGAAGCCGGGCTGGCGGGCTTGCTTGCCATGGTGCTGAGTGTGACGGCCGGCTACCTGTGGCTGGGCTTTGTCCTGACCCGCTTCCCGTATACCCGCTCCTGGGGAGAACAATTGGGTGGGTCCGTCATCAGTTTGTTGACCCGTTTCTCCGATGGCGTCATCGGCGCAATGCCGGGCTTGTTCGCGGTACTGGTAATCATCCTGTTGGCGCGCTTCGTCATTCGCCTGCTCGACTGGTTATTCGACGCCGTTCAGCGTGGAAGATTGGAGTTGCCGGGGCTGCACCGTGAAACGGTGGGGGCGACACGCCGTTTGACCACGATCGCCATTTCGGTATTTGCCTTGGTCGTTGCCTATCCCTATCTTCCCGGTGCCGATTCGGAAGCCTTCAAAGGGGTATCGGTTTTCTTGGGTTTGATGGTGACCTTGGGGTCTGCCGGTCTGGTCAATCAGGCGATGAGTGGTTTGGTGCTGGTGTACTCCCGCGCCCTCAAACCCGGTGATTTCGTGCATCTGTCGGATGTAGAGGGAACCGTGACGGAAGTTGGTCCCCTGTCGACCAAGTTGATTACCCGCAATGATCATGAAGTCACCTTGCCCAATAGCGTGATTGTCGGGGGCAAGATCACCAACCTGAGTCGTCATGTCAGTGACGACGGGCTGGCGCTGACCACGCGGATCACCATCGGCTATGACGCACCGTGGCGTCAGGTGCATGCGATGCTGGCGCTGGCGGCGGCAAGGACCGTGGGCGTCAACACTCGTATCGAACCGTTGATTCGGCAGTTGGCGTTGCAGGACTTTTATGTTGAGTACGAACTTCAAGTGAGAATTGCTGACGGGATGGCCCCTCCGGATATCCGTGCCGCCCTGCATGCCGCCATTCAAGATGTGTTCAATGAATATGGTGTGCAGATCATGTCACCGCACTTTATGAGCCAGCCCGATACGGTCGTGAAGGTGGGGGAAGAGCATCGTTTTGATCCACCGGCGGTTAAATGAAAAAAACCGCCCCGGAGGGCGGTTCATGGTGAGCGTGTTACCGCTTACTTGAACTTGTAGCGTGCGCTGACGTAGAAGAAGCGACCCAGATAGTCGGAGCTGCT
>JAGLBD010000134.1 GCA_018260425.1 Pseudogulbenkiania sp.
ACGGGTCAGTGTCACGCGAGGGGCCAACGGCGCGTAAAGCTGCAGCACGAATTGACGCGGCTCCTGCTGGATCGTCTTGATGCCCACATTACTCGAGACCCAGCGGGATTCATCTTGCCAGGCACGGGGGGCAACCCCGTCAGGCGCCGTCCCCGCCACGATGATACCGTCTGGATGGTCACGGGTTTTCAGGAGCAAGACCCGCGAAATATCCTGTCGTTCGGCAATGCCGGTGGCACGTACCAATGCCTCCATATCAATACGGGCACGAACAAAGGCATGCACACGGCCATCGGACGACAGGGGGAACAACCACTCCACCGGCACGACGCCGTCCGGGCGGGGACCGCGCGCCATGCCCTCGCCGGCATACGGCCCCTTGTCCACCGGCAAATGCTGCAAGCGTGCCAACTCGGCGCGATCCTTTTCATCGGCCGCCCCGCTCACAAAATCGCGCCCCTTCACTCCGCAACTCACGCGCTGCGGCGGCACCACCAACTCCAGCGCCAGCCACCCCGGCTCGCTGGCCGTGCCGATGAAGTTACACACCTGTGCCGCATTGACCGCAGGATTCAGCGTGATACGGTCGTGTTCGAAAATCACCAGATCGAACAGGCTGAAGACACGCTGCTGCCGACTATTGAAGGAATACATCAGCGCCGTGGTGTAAGGCGATACCTCATAGCCGAACGCTCTGCGCGCCTCTTCGTTCTTGCGCTCGGACAGCAGGTCGTAGACCAGCCAGCACACCAGCACCGAGACCAGCACCACTATCGCGATGACACTCCACTGACGACGACTCAGGCGTTCCGACACGAAGACGCTCTCCAATGACCATGCAAATGAAATAGTTTCAGGATTCTGCCATCAAACGCCGCCAAAGAGCAGCGTCCCTCAACTTCAGGTTGACCCCGCCTCACCCCATGCAGGATGGATAGGCTCGCTGGAAGGCCCTAGGCTTGCTGCAAACACTGACAACAGCCTCAAACCCGCCTGGAGGATTACCATGCAGCGCTCGCTCATTCTTTCTCGTTGTACCGTCCTGACTCTGGCCGCTTGCGCCGCCATGTCGCTCACTGCCTGCGGCGGTGGAGGTGGGGGCGGCAGTGGAAGCTCGGGGAATCCCCCCGCCGCCACCGGCAGTCTGAACGGCGTCGCTGCGACCGGTGCCCCGCTGGCCAACGCCACCGTCACCGTCACCGACAGCGCGGGTAAAACCTGCACCGGCACGACGCAAAATGATGGCAGCTACCGCATCGACCTGGCTCAATGCAGCAGCGCACCCTATCTGATCAAGGCGGTTGGTAGCGCCGCCGACGGCACCAGCGTCGCGGTATCGTCCGTCGCCGTGCAGTCCGGCGTCGCCAATATCACCCCGCTCACCGACCTGATCAGCCGCCGCGTTCTCGGCACCGCGCTGGACAAGAGCAAGCTTGGCAGCACCGTCACCCCTACCACGGTGCAGGCCGCGCAAAACGAACTGAAGCAGGCACTGGCCAGCACGCTGACCGCCTTGGGACTCAATGCCAATCAGGTGGATTTTCTGGGGGGAAGTTTTGCGGCGGACCACACCGGTCTGGATAAATTGCTGGATAGCACCACCCTGACCGTCAAGGGCAGCGGCGATGTCGTGCTGGTCGCCAAGGACACCGGCAGTGTCGCCGTGACGGTGCCGGGCAATGGTGGAAGTCTGGCGGCCGGCAGTCAGCCGACCCTGCTAGAGGTCGACGCCGGCATCGATACACTGGTCAGCTCGCTGCAAACCGCCCTTGCCTCCTATAACACCAGCGCCATCCGCAGCTTGCTCACTGATGACTTCATGCAAAGTGGCGAAAACGCCGATCAGTGGGCCGCGGATGTCAGCGACAAGAGTGGAAATCATTTCGCCGGTCTGGCACTGGGCAAACCTTATATCGGCAACTGCCTGCAAGCTTCCGCCGGGGCATGCCAGGCACGCGAAGTGATCATTCCCCTCACCACCACGAATGGACGCGACTCGCTGTCGACGTCCGTCCGCAAGATCAATGGCAGTTGGAAACTGGTCGGCAACCTGCTCCCGGTCGACCTCGAACTGGTCCCGGCCGCCCAGCGTGATGCCGCCGGCGGCATCACCTCGGGGCTGAAACTCAGTGGCGATGTCTACTCACCACTGATCGCCTCCATCAGCCGTGCCGACGTCACCGTCAGCACCCTTTCCGCCACCCCGACGGTCGTGTTCACTTCCCGCTGGAGTGATTGCCAGCGCGGCTGGCTCTGCGCGCCCAATCTGCAGGGCAATTTCCAACCGATCAACACCCCGGTGCTGAGTCTGGACGGATCCCGCTATCTGGTTCGCGTGACCCTGAGCTACAAAAACCAAAATGGCGTTTCGACGACCCTGACGTATCAACACTACCTGAAGAGCCCGACCACGGCGGCGTCGACGGAAAGCTTCCCCACCCTGAACGGAACGCCGCAAGCTACCGGTTCGGCGGGTCAGTACCTCGTCAAAACCACCCTGCCAGCCAGCGTCTTGCTCGGCGACGTTTCCCTGTTCGGTTCGGATGCCAGCGGCACGAGCTGGATGGCCAACTCGTCGATGAACAGTGCAACGCAAACCCTGCTGACGTTCAAACAAAACGATCAACCGGTTGCCATTACCCGTCTCACCAGCGCCGTGCTGTCGACAGACAGTGTCAATGGCTGGAAATTGACCAGCTTGTTCAATTTCTGATTACCACGTTCCTCCGTGGAGTTGACTGCCCCTGAACGGGGCAGTTTTTTTCGATTCGTGCTAACGCCGCATTGACAGCCTGACACGCCTTGATTACTGTGCGCCACATCCATGACATAAGAATGCCATTTCTCGATGATGTCGCGCTATCTGCTTGCCCTTGCCACCCCTATCGTTGCCCTCCCGCTCAAGGCTCTCGCAGCACCGGAGAGCACGCCGATCGAGACACTGGACCGTATCACGGTGACCGGTACCCATATCGACAAGCAAGGAGAAAACCGCTTTCTGCCGATTACCGTCATCTCCCGCAAGGAGATCGACCGCAGTGGCGCCGCATCGGTCCGGGAGCTTCT
>JAGLBD010000135.1 GCA_018260425.1 Pseudogulbenkiania sp.
CCCCTATGCGGATATCCACCTTGTCCGCACATCCTGCCAGACGGCAGTTCTCCAGAGCGACTTGCGCCCGGTCCGGATCAATTTCAATGGAGGTCACACAGCCGCCATCTTGCAGGGCGCGGGCCATCCAGATGGTGCTATAGCCGCCCAGTGTACCGATTTCCAATACCCGTTTTGCCTGGGTCAAGGTCACCAGCAAAGCCAGAAACTTCCCCTGCAGTGCCGAGACTTCGTGGCGTGGCATGTCTGCTGCCGCGTTGGATGACAGGGCATGGGTCAAGGCCGTGTCTTGCGGTGCCAGCCGTTCCACAAAATAGTCATCCACGGCAGCCCATTGCCGGGCCTCGCCAGTGGGGTAGTCGGGTGTTCTCACTGCTGTCTCCCATTGCGACGAATAGACCTCGGCCGACACACTGCGCAAAAGGGCAATGTGTGACCGCAGGCCATCATTGTACCATCGCGTCATAAATCCCGACTCCGTCCACACGCAAGGCCGGGTTGAACCGTGTCGGGTCACGCCTGGAGACTGCCAAACAGCTCTTCTTCCTGAGCAAAATGCAGGCGCAGAATCGCCTCCAGACCATACAGGGAGCGTTGGATATCCTGAATGGTGCGGGTTGAGCCATCCTCGCTCTGCAGCAGAGCGTTCAACTGTCCCAACCTTCTTACCTCCCGGCAGATTTCCTGATGGCTGCGGCTCAGGGCTGCCAGAGGGTCATCGCCCGCCAGCAGTGTCGTTACGGCTGGGTACAGTGCTTGTTCATCGTGCCGTTCGTGGGAGAGCAGATCTTGATTCAACTGATCATGCAGCGTCTGAAGTATCCTGCATTGCGCTTCCGGGCCGGATTGCGGGAGTAAGGCAGCAACCTCGGTCAGCCGGTGGAGCAGCGGCAGCAGATGCTGGTGCTCATCTTTTAATGCGGCAACCTGTTCTGCGCTCATCGTCTTGGCAACCGGACGGGCAGTCCGGCTGGCCAGCACCCGCAATGCCGATAAAATGGCGAGAATATCAATGAGTTCCTGCAGGAGCGCGCCTTCAAACGGCGGCAGCATACCCAGTGCGGCAAAGACCATGGCGGCACCACACAGCCCCATCCCGAGCCAGACGCTCTGTGCGGCAATGCGCATGGACACTACGGCAATTCGCTTGGCCTCGGCCAGCCGGTCTAGCCGGTCCGTCAACAGGACGATATCGGCACTTTCCGCGGCAGCCGCCGCTCCGCGTGCCCCCATTGCAACGCCCACACTGGCTGCAGCCAGTGCCGGTGCATCATTCACCCCGTCCCCGACCATCATCGTCGAGTGCCGGGCCGAAGCCTCCGTGACGTGTGCCAGTTTCATGGCCGGGCTCAGCTCGGCAGCGACCCGGTCGACGCCGAGCCCCGTGCCAATACTGTCCGCCACTTCTTGCTTGTCTCCCGTCAGCATGACGATTTCGCGTACCCCGGCCTTACGCAGCAGGCGCAAGGCCCTCGGTGTTTCCAGTCGTAGTTGATCCGAGAGCAGTAGCCAGCCAATCAACTCGGCATCGACCGCAATCGCCACCACCGTCGCGTTTTCGATGAACAGGCGCTTTCGGGCCGATTCCAGCCAGCTACCGGCATTTGCCTGGCTCAGGACAAAGTCCAGTGTCCCCAGACACACCTGCTGCCCGTTGACCCACCCCGTCAAACCCGACCCGGCCACTTCCCTTACCGACACCGGCATCGGTAACGGCCCGAGACCTTGCTCATGCGCAGCCTGCAAAATGGCACTGGCAATGATGTGGCAAGAGAGCTGGTCCAGGCTGGCCGCCATTCTGAGTAGATCCTGCTGTGTGTAATGAGGATCGAAACTTTCAATCGACACCAGTTTGGCCGTACCGCCCGTGAGTGTACCGGTCTTGTCAAAAAACAGATGATCGGCCCGGGCCAGTTGCTCCAGCGCGGCACTGCCCTTGATCAATACCCCGCGTTGCGCTGATCGGGAAATACCGGATACCAGTGCCACCGGTACCGCAAGCAACAGCGGACAGGGCGTGGCGACCACCAGAACGGCCAATGCACGCAGCGGGTCGTGGCTTAGTTGCCAGGCCAGGCAGGCAACGCCAAGGGCAACGGGAATGAACCAGACCGCATACCGGCCCGCCAGCCGTGCGGTTGGCGCACGTGACTGACTGGCTTGCTCAACCACCCGGATGATGCCCTGAAAAGTACTTTCCCGTGCAGGACGGGCGGCGCGCATCTGCAGCGCATCGCCGGCATTAATCGCGCCACTGAGCAACAGGGCTCCGCGCTCTTTGGTGACAGGTAACGACTCACCGGTGAGCGAGGACTCGTCCAGCGTCGCCCGCTCGCTGACGAGTGGGCCATCCACCGGAATGGTTTCTCCCAGCTTGACCAGAAGCAAGTCACCGGGGCGAATGGTTTCGACCGGAATGACACGAATATCGTCGCCGACCAGGCAATTGGCAAAGCGTGGCGCTTTGGACAGCAAGGCTGTCATCTCCCGCTCGGCCCGGCCCTTGGCGTAGTTCTCCAGCAGTCTGCCGGTTGCCGTCATGACGGCAATGACGGCGGCCGTGGCCGGCTCTCCCATCCATAGCGCGCCGGCCATCGATAGCACCGCGAGCAAGTCAACACCGAATTGCCGGCTGAACAAGGCTTGCGCTGTTTCATAAACCAATAAAAGCAAGGCCGGCGCAGTGGAGGCCATTAGCAACACTGCCGTGTCCTGTTCTCTGGAATAACGCCAATTGAAAACGTGCAGCAGCAGTGCCAGAAGAGGAAAAACCAATAGCACGACATTTAGCCAGAATGGAGTGTTCTTCATGACCTATCTCCCGAAACCTGTCATCCCTCTGCCAGTGTAATCACTAAACCAGTATGACTGTGTCTTGTTCGATCAAGCATTTCCTTCGATGCCTCTACCGCCAGAAGCCTGTTCCCGCTATGCATTTAGTTATCAACTATCGTTTGAATAAAATAAATTGCCTTTAACTATTTAGTCTGTCTGACTACACTCGACTCATCCCAGTGCAGGAGTCGGCCATGAATAGCAA
>JAGLBD010000136.1 GCA_018260425.1 Pseudogulbenkiania sp.
TTCGCGGCTTTGGTGGTCTATAACTCCTTTTCTTCTAGTGGTGATGCCACTATAGTCGGCAAAACGACGGTGGTAGTTCCTTCGGGCTACATGTCATCGACTTGAGTCTAGCTCTACAGGCTCGCCAAAGATGGTTGAAAACGGATCCTCTGTCCGGCAGTCTATAACGCGGCATCAAAACCCAAAAGCTACTAGAAGAGAAGGAGTCAGTAAGCCACGTATTACACGTACAGCACTGATAGTGTGTCTGGCGCGTAGTAGCCCCAATGGTGTGCATGGCATACATATGATGGCATGCAACGGTCGCAGGCAATGGCCGATACCACACGGCACTAATGTTCTCGCATGTTCGTTTCGGCCATCTGCCGATGATTTTGGCGATGTTCTCCTGACCCCCGGAACTCTTTCGTCCTCACGCCATGTTGCTGCTTTCGTTCTTCTCTCCACTTCGAACCTTTTCTATATGCCTTCCTTTTTGGCATTGCCTGTGATATAAAAGGTTCTGTTTTTCTCTTTGAGTGCGTTCCAACCTTTTTTGAGATGTCCGTGGCATATCCTCAAGGCTTTTGGGCATCCTTTTCAATTTCGGAGGAAGACTCTTCCGATTTTGTCTCTTGTAGTGAGTCAAGCACTGATAGTGTGTCTAGCGCATGGTAGCCACATCTAGTAGGCGCATACCGCAAACGGCCCCATAGTGTGCATGATGATATATGGCATGTGATAGTCGCAGGCAACGGCCCATACCACATGGCAGCAATGTTCTTGCATGTTCGTTTCTCCCGTCTGCGGACCACGTGATTTTGGCGATGTTCTCCTGGTTTCGGCGTCCTTTTCGATTTCGGAGGACGCTTTTTCCGACTTTGTCTTTTGGACCGAGTCAAGCATAGTCGAGATCTTCTCGGCTTGCCCCCAGTTCGCCTAGGGTCAGCCCCTGTCTGGAGATTTCATTCGCGGTGTGCGTCAGCTTTGGTATCGGGGCACGTGGTTCTTCGTTGGACCTTGGTCGGACCTACATTGGTTCTTGTATGTTGGACCCAACATTGTTCGTTCTTTCGACGTCAACTTCTCAACCGGACCGTGCACCGATGCCTCGACCCAGCTATACCTGCGTGTGTTTCTCGTAACAGATTTTTAGATCGTAGATTTCTAGACTCTTCGTTTTTTAGATTTCAATTAGATTTCAATTTTTTTTCGTGTATTTTTTCGTGCGTTTTTTTTTTTTTAGGTACATCTTTAGATTGCAAAAAGTCAGATTTTTTTTTTTAGATTTCACTAAGGTTTCCATTTTTTTTTCTTGTATACTTTCTGCGTGCTTTTTAGATGGATCTTTAGATTTTACAAAGTTGAAATGTTTTTAGAATTCAATTCGGTGAGATTATTAATTTATTTTACACTTCCGTATTTTTCAGGTGGATTTTTTTTTAGAATTCAGTAAGATTTTTGTTTTTTATACTTTTGAGTAAATTTGTAACATATTTTTAGATTATAAATATCTAGACTGTTCATTTTTTAGATTTGAATTAGATTTCAATTTTTTTTCGCGTATCTTTTCGCGCGTTTTTTTTAGAAACAACTTTAGATTGCAGAAAGTCAGATTTTTTTTTAGATTTCACTAAGGTTTCTATCTTTTTTTTTTAAATATACTTATGGTCTGCTTTTTAGATAGACCTTTAGAGAATGTTGAAAGTATTTTTAGAATTCGGATCGGTGAGATTATTAATTTATTTTACACTTCTATATTTTTCAGGTAGATTTTTCGATTCTAGAAAATTATATATATATATTTTTTTTTTTTAGAATTCAGTAAGATTTCTATTTTTTTTATACGCTTTGTGTGCTTTCGTAAGAGATTTTTAGATTCAAGAAAGTTCGATTTTTTAGATTTCGATGAGATTTCAGTTTTTTTAAAAATACCTTTTCGTACGCTTTAAGGTACACCTTTAGATTGCAGAATGTTAGATTTCACTAAGGTTTACGTTTTTTTTTTCATACCTTAGCGTGCTTGTTAGATAGATCTTTTAGATTGTGGAAAGTTAGATGTTTTTAGAATTTAGTAAGATTTTTTTTTGTTTTCTATTGTAGTTTTCTGTATATATTCTGTTGTTTTCTATATTACTTTTGTATTTTTCAGGTAGATTTTTTGATTCTAGAAAGTTAGACTGTTTTTTTTTTAGATTTCACTAAGGTTTCCATTTTTTCTTATACCTTTTGCGTGTTTTTTGTAAAAAAATTTTTAGATCTTAAAAAGTTGAATTTTTTTTAGAATTCAGTAAGAATTCTACATCTTACACTTTTGTGCGTTTTTCAGATAGGTTTTTTAGGTGCTAGAAAGTTTTAGTTTTCGGTTTAGATCTTCCGCTTAGAAATGATTCAGTTTCTATCAAGTGTTCTGTTAGTCGTCTATTAGATCTATTAATAGATGATCTGATAATCATTTGAATCTGATCTGCTAGTTTTTCCTTCTTCCCTTCTCGTCTTTGGTTCTGCAGACCACCACCAATTAGCAGACACCAAATTTCAAATTTAGATTTTTCCTGGTTAGAATTTTTAGATTTGTTTAGTAAGAATTTCAGCATTTTCATTGTAATGCTATTTTTTTGTTAGAATTTTAGATTTCTACTTCCACCGAGTGCTCTTTCAGCGATTTATTTTCGATGGTCTAATTCTGATCCTCTACCTTTTCTCGCCTCCATGTTTCCTTCTTCTCTTCCCTCCTATTTCCCAGGCCACCAACAATCAGAATCAACTCCAAATTTAGCGTTTCTTTCAGGCATCCACCAAGGAGGAGCAACAGCAACAGCAGCAGCAGCAGAAGCAGTGACAAAACCAGAAGAAGCAGAAGCAGTGGCGAAACCAGAAGCAGCAGAAGCAGCGGCGAAACCAGAATCAGCAGAAGCAGTTGCGAAACCAGAAGCGGCAGAAGCAGCGGCGAAACCAGAAGAAGCAGAAGCAGCGGCGA
>JAGLBD010000137.1 GCA_018260425.1 Pseudogulbenkiania sp.
TGATGCTGATCGAGATCGGCAAGCACTATCCGGGCTTCGACACCGACATCCACGGGACCTACAAGCAGGAAGACGGCCGCCACAAGGCCAAGGTACTGCTCAAGTAATACGCTGGTTTTGCCTGACACAAGCGACAGATTCGTCTGTCGCTTTTTTTATGGCGGTGGCAGAAGGTGCCACGCTTTCTTGACTGACTTCCTGCGGTATCGGCCCGATAAACAGGCTACGACCCCTTTTTTTCTCATGAGCTTAATCCTCTGTATCCCGCCATGGCCGGGGCTTTGCGCTTGGCAAGTAAGAAACCCTTAATTAGAGATTCATTATTAATGAATGTAGTAATTAACCGATTTGCCATACACTTCGCTCTGTAAGAAAAGTCGTTACTCGAGAGAACCGGTATCAATGTAGTTGAGAAGTTTCGGGCGGGCAGAGGGAAATGTTCTTCTGGCGTCAGGTTTTTCATCGGGAACAGACAACACCATCGCCTGAATGGCGAGGCCAAAGTCAAAACATGAGGTACTCGAAAAATGTCTTCAACACCCAAGAAAATCGGATTATTCGCGTGTATCGGGGTAGTCGCAGGTAACATGATGGGGAGTGGTATCGCTCTGCTGCCGGCCAACCTGGCCCACATCGGCTCCATCTCCGTGATCAGCTGGGTTCTCAGCTTGTTCGGCGCGATGTGTCTGGCCTATGTGTATGCCCGTCTTGGTACGGTCAACCCGCAATCCGGCGGCCCGATCGCTTACGCCGGTGAAGTGTCCCCGGCCTTCGGTTTCCAGACCGGTGTGTTGTACTACCACGCCAACTGGATTGGTAACTTGGCTATCGCCGTGACCGGCGTTGCTTACCTGTCCACCTTCTTCCCGGCACTGAATGATCCGTGGGTTGCCACGATCGCCAGTATCGTGGTGGTGTGGATCTTTACCTTCGTCAACCTGATGGGTGGTTCGTGGGTATCGCGTCTGACCTCCATGGGTCTGATCCTGATTCTGATCCCGGTTGTCCTGACCGCTACCGTGGGCTGGGCCTGGTTTGATTCGGCTACCTATGTGTCCAACTGGAACACCTCGGGCAAAACCGCTCCGATGGCAGTGGTAATGGCCGTGATCTCTTGCCTGTGGGCCTTCGTTGGTGTCGAGTCCGCTTCGGTTTCTGCCGGTCAGGTAGACAACCCGAAACGCAACGTACCGCTGGCTACCATGCTGGGTACAGGTCTTGCCGGTCTGGTGTACATCTCTTCCACCCAGGTTATCGGTGGTATGTTCCCGGCCAAGGAAATGGCAGCTTCGGGTGCTCCGTTCGCTCTGGCAACCAGCCACATGTTCGGCGACTGGACCATCAAATTCGTCTCCGCTTTCACCGCTTTTGCCTGCTTCACTTCGCTGGGCTCCTGGATGATGCTGGTTGGCGAAGCGGGTAAACGTGCTGCCAATGACGGCAACTTCCCGGCTATCTACGGTAAAACCGACTCCCGCGGTGTTGCTCGCTTCGGTCTGCTGCTGGCCTCCATCAAGATGACCCTGCTGTTGATTGGTCTGAACCTGTTCGCTGGCTCCGGTAACGCTTCGGGTCTGTTCAACCAACTGACTTCGATCGCCGTACTGCTGACCCTGCTGCCGTACTTCTACTCGTGCATCAACCTGATCCGTTTCGAAGGCATGACCACCAAGAGCGTGGTTGCCGTGATCGCGTCGATCGTGGGTTGTGGTTTCTGCTTCGTGGCTCTGGCCGGTGCTGATTCGACCCCGCTGATGGCGACCTTCCTGGTGTCCTTGACCATCCTGATGTTCTACGCGAACAAAATGGGCAAGCGTCAAGCCGCCGGTGTACACGCCGAATAAGTTGTAGAGCTGTATGAAGTAAATCTGAAAGATTAACCTGATTGCATGCGGAGTGGTCCCAGCCACACCGGAACCCTCTGCATGCTGTTTCATCCTAGAGAGGCTCTTATGAAGACCATTCTGATTCTTACCAGCAAAGACGTACCGCAGTTCAAGGCTGAACCGCTGCAGGAACTCCATGCAGAATTCGCCAATCAAGGTTACGACATCATCTACCCGGATAGCCGCGAAGACCTGATCAAACTGATCGAACAAAACCCGCGCGTCGCTTCGGTCATCTTTGACTGGGATGATTTCGGTCTGGATCTGTGCGCCCAGATCTCTACCTTGAACGAACGCCTGCCGTTGTTCGGCTTTGCGAATCAGAACATCGTTTTGGATGTCAACCTGGCCGACCTGCGCCTGAACCTGAACTTCTTCGAATACCACATGGGCCAGTCCGATGAAGTATTCACCAAGATCCGTCAGGGCGTTGAAGCCTACGTTGAAGAAATCATGCCGCCGTTCACCAAGGCATTGTTCAAATACGTAGAAGAAAGCAAGTACACCTTCTGCACCCCGGGTCACCTGGGTGGTTCGGCTTTCCTGAAGAGCCCGGTCGGCAGTATTTTCTATGACTTCTACGGCCCGAATGCCTTCAAGGCCGACGTTTCGGTTTCCATGCCGGAACTGGGTTCCCTGCTGGACCACTCCGGTCCGCATCAGGAAGCCGAAGAATATATCGCCAAGGTCTTCAACGCGTCCTCGAGCTACATCGTGACCAACGGTACCTCGACCGCCAACAAGATCGTGGGTATGTTTGCCGCTCCGGCAGGCAGCACCATCATGGTTGACCGTAACTGCCACAAATCGCTCACCCATCTGATGATGATGAGCAATGTGACCCCGATTTACTTCCGTCCGAGCCGTAACGCCTACGGTATCCTCGGTGGTATCCCGCGCAGCGAATTCACCCGCGAAGTTATCGAGCAGAAGATCGCCGAAACCCCGAACGCCACCTGGCCGACCTACGCTGTTGTGACCAACAGTACCTACGACGGTCTGCTGTACAACACCGAGTGGATCAAGAAGACCCTGGATGTAAAACACA
>JAGLBD010000138.1 GCA_018260425.1 Pseudogulbenkiania sp.
CTTGACCGGCTGGAGGCCTTTGCCAGCTTTAACGGTCCGGACTTCTACCGTTTGGCGCGCAACACCGATACGGTCACCCTGCGGCGCGAATCGTGGACGGTACCCGAGTCGCTAGTGTACCCGGGCGACACACTGGTGCCGCTCAGGGCCGGGGACACGATCGGCTGGACACTGCTGGACTGATTGATTCGGTGGCCGACCGGCGCCTTTCTGCCCTGGTCGGCTGTCGTATTTACTGCATCTTTTTTGCCAGTACGAAGTGCTTGCGCTTGAGCCCGGCTTGCTTGCCTTTGTCTGGCAGTACGGCGGCACCTCTGCTGAACACGCAGACAACGTTGTTGCGACGCCACCAGCGGGCACGGGTCAAGCCGGCTTCTTTTAGCATGGCACGCAATGCAGCCGGAAGAGACGACCCCTTAAGCCGGTACGCCGGATTCTTGCCTAAAGAGGGCTGATATTTATCCAGCCATGCACGCACGTCACGTGCCAGCAGGCCTCGGTCGTTGTGGAAGCGTGTCACGCTGGACGAGTCGTGTCTGGCGGGGGGGGGGCTTGCCAGGAATGCCTTGCAAATAAGGCTTGCCTGTTCTTTATGCCAACCCTTGAAGGCGAAGTTGTTGAGGATGTGGTTTTTCAAACCCGGGTATGACCCGGCATCGCATCGATACAGGATCGTCATCAGTTCGAAGTACTGTCGGCGAGTCAATGCCGGTTTGTATTTCAAGACTTTTTCGTAACTATTGTTCAGGATGGCCACGCATTCGTCGAGCGGAATGAGCTCTTGGAAATACTCGCCCAAGGGGTCTTGCGCGATGATGTCGGCAATCATGTTCGAATCGGCTTTACCCAGTGCGATGGCTTCGCGCTGGGTCTTGATGACGGTTTTGCTGTTGGCGTGCTGATTCGACTTGGGGCCTAGTCCTTTGCCGATATCATGGAGTGCCAGCAGGTTCACCATGAACTCGACCGTGAAGCCGGTATCGCGCTCGAACGTCGTTGCGAAATGGCTGAGGAAATTATCTACCACGGCTTGGCTATGGTTGCGGATCCCGTTCAGACCAGGGTACTCATGAGTCTGGGAGTCTTTTGCGTACTCTTTGCGCAGCAGGTACAGGTACTCGACAGGAATGCCGGAGACGGGTGCGGAGTTTCCCTCCAGCGGGCCGACGCCAGGCAGGAAGTCCGGCGGCGAACGTTTCATGTCCAGAGGAGGGGGAGCGATGTCCTCCTGGTCGTCCGGACGATGGGGTGGGTGTTGCAGTTTGGCCAGATCCAGCGCTTCGGCGTAGCCTTGGCGACCGGCTGTCGCTGGTAGTCCGGTCTCCTCCAATACCACAAATGAAATGCCGCTCTTCAATAGATCAATTACTTTAAGCGACTCAACGCTATGGTATGCCCTTAGCGATTTAATTTCTGCGGTGATTTCCGCGTCGCTTTTTCCCTCCTTGTCCATTTCCAAATAGGTGGCAATGACAAGATCATCAAGCCGGTCTTCTCGATGAGCGGCGAAGGTATCGATGAATTGCTGCGCTCTTTCGGCTGCCTCTGCATCTTCGCTGTAATAATCAAGAAAATTGTATTTGAAAATCGTTGTAAATTTACTGTTGGCCGGATAAAGGTATTCCCTTTCGTCCAAGGGGAATGCAGCGAAAATCTGGGTGTTTGCGGAGTTCTTGCCAATAAGGTACAGTATTTTTTTTACGTTGAAACGTCCGGCAGTAATGAATTTAAACGCATAGTCTAGTTCGCTAGACGTTGATGTGAGTCCAAGCCTTGTTTGCTCTTCTCCCTCCGTAAATTTCAAATCACTAGGTCCTTCGCCTCTGAAGGTTATTCTTAACTTGTTTTCAGATAATTTATTTATCCCGCTTTGTAGTGAATTAACCACCTCGTTTGCGTTGTGTGTGGTGTTTTCACGCAGTCCGCTATTAATTTTTACATACGACATTCCACTGTATATTCTTAATGCAATAAATTCTTTGAAGGTCACGAGTGGGATGGTGTTGGCAGTGTTTTTCGTGATGTAGTCAAGATACGCGCCTACACCGTAACCCCCCAATGATTTGATGGCATTTTTGTTGGTCAGGTAGCAACCATACATCTCTGTCGAGATGTCTAATAGTTGCGTAAACATGGCGCCTATCGTGCTATCCATCTTGGCCGAAACAGTTTTATCCAGGTTTTCTGCGTAATGACGAAGAGCCTTGATGTTGTCGGCTCCCATAGATAATAGGGTCGTCGCTGTGACGTCTGTGTGGTCAGCGCGAGTGGCTGATGTGGTGTGGTGACGGAATACTGTGCTGATGTGGCGTAATTTAGCCAAAAAGTTTTTTGATTTGGCTAGGAAACTCATTGTGCAACGAGTGGATTTCAGTGTTGCCGTGTCATTGTTGGCACGATCCAGTGATATTCCAATTGCTGTGTCGTTTTTTGACGTCTTGTGTTTGTTATAGGGGCTAACATTGATACTAGTGATATGGGCCATTGCTCTATCGTCTCCGACCACTCGACAGTTGCGCCGATTGTGTTAATTACCCCGTGATTGCCGACATTACCGATCGTGTGTCGCGCATGCGGGGCTGGTTTTATGAAAAGGTCATCCCGAGCTATCAGTCTGCAATTGAATATCATCGATGTTGCTGCCAAGGCATGCTTGGATACCAGGGATTGCTGCAGATGTTGAGACTAAGCGGATTGCGGGACGAATAAATTCAAAAAACGACTAAGCACATTTTTGCTTTTGCTGTCCGGTATCGCGAGTCGTGGACGGTGCCCGAGTCACTGGCCTATCCGGGGGATCCCTTGGCGCCGCTGAACACCGGGGAGAGCATCGGCTGGAAGCTGCTGGACTGACTGACGTGAGGAACCGACCGGACGCTCCCTGTCCGGTCGG
>JAGLBD010000058.1:0-18294 GCA_018260425.1 Pseudogulbenkiania sp.
CGTACGGTCGATAAGCGGTGCGCAATGATCAACACCGTGCGCCCCCGGCAAATGTCCCGCATGTTGTGCATCACGATCCGCTCTGACTCATAGTCGAGGGCACTGGTGGCTTCATCGAAAATCAGAATGCGTGGATTGCCCAGCAGTGCACGGGCAATGGCAATACGCTGACGTTGTCCGCCGGAGAGCGAAGCCCCCTGCTCCCCGACAATGGTGTCGTAGCCCTGAGGCAGGGCCATGATGAAGTCATGCGCTCCAGCCAGCCTGGCCACGGCCATCACCTCGGTCAGAGCGATACCGGGATCGGACAGAGCGATGTTGTCGCGCACGGACTGATTGAACAGTTGGTTTTCCTGAAGCACGACACCGATCTGGCGGCGCAGCCAGGCCGGGTCAGCCAAGGCCAGGTCTGTTCCGTCGATCAGCACCCGGCCGGCCTCAGGAACATACAAACGCTGCAGCAACCGTGTCAGGGTACTTTTTCCCGAACCGGAACGACCGACAATGCCGATCACCTCACCTGCCGCAATCGTCAGGGAAAACCCCTTGAGCACTTCCGGTCCATCGGGACGATAGCGAAAGGTCACCTCATCCAGTTGCAGATGACCGGTTAGCGCCGGCAAGGCCGTCCGGCTGACCGGGTCCTCGGGAATGGCATTGAAAATGTCCCCCAGACGGGCAACGCCAATGCCCACCTGCTGAAAGTCCTGCCACAGCTGCGCCAAACGCATCACCGGTGCCGCAACATGCCCGGCCAGCAGGGTGAATGCCACCAGTTGCCCGATGGTCAGCTTGCCATCCGCCACCAGATGCGCCCCCAGCCAGAGCAAAGCCACCCCGGTCAGTTTTTGCACCAACTGGATAGCACCCTGCCCGATGGTGGCAAGCCGGGTCACGGTGAACGAAGCCTGCACATAGGCGGCCAATTGACGGTCCCAGCGCCGCGTCATACCCGGCTCTACCGCCATCGACTTCACCGTCCCGATCGCGCCGACCGTCTCGACCAGGAACGCATGATTGTCCGCACCCCGGGCAAACATTCGATCCACACGAAGGCGCAAAACAGGAGAAATAGCCACGGACAGGAGGGCATAAGCAGGCAGAGAGGCCAGCACGACCCATGTCAGTTGGCGGCTGTAGCTCCACATCACGGCGATGAAGACAAACGAGAACACCAGATCGATCACGCTGGTGAGCGCCGGCCCGGTCAGAAAGTGACGAATCGTCTCCAGTTCGCGCACCCGGGCGACGGTATCGCCCACCCGGCGAGCTTCGAAGTAGGCCAGCGGCAAACGCAGCAGATGCCGGAACAAGGATGCGCCCAGCTCGACATCGATACGACTGGTCGTGTGCGCCAGCACATGATTTCTCAAGCCGGTGAGCACAACCTCGAACACCGAGACGACCAGCAGGGCAAAAGCGATGACGTCCAGCGTGGTGAAACTGCGATGCGCCAGCACTTTGTCCACCACCACCTGAAAGAACATCGGTGACAGCAGTGCCAGACCTTGCAGCAGTAGCGATACGACCAACACCTCCAACAAAGGTCGACGGTATTTCACCAGAACGGGAATGAACCAGGTGAAATCAAACCGTGAGGTCCCCGCCCCGGCGGTTTCACGGGAGGCAACCACCAGCAGGCGCCCTTGATACATCCCGGCAAAGGTCTCCAGATCCAGCTCGCGCGTTCGCCCTTGATGTGGATCCAGAATCAATACCGAGGTCGCCGTACAGCGAATCACCACGAAATGTTCTGTGGACGACACCAGCGCCAGCGCCGGTAGCGCGATCAATCCCAAACGCGCGACAGGTTGCTTGACGAGTCGGGCCTTCAAGCCGAGTGATTTGGCGGCACGCAGCAAATCACTGTCCGTCAATGACTGCCCTGCAACAGAAAACTGGTGAGCCAAGCGGGAGGCATCTGCGGCAATGCCATGGTAGTAGGCCAGCAAGGTTAATCCCTGCAGCCCGAAATCGTGGGGAGGATCGACTCGATCGGGGTGGTGCGTCATCGTTCTCCAACCGTCGGTAAACAGAAACAGCAGTGACTGTAGCGATAGCCACACCGAACGGTAATAACTCAATGACACTTAACGCTATTTCCTACATACAAGACAGAATGCAACTCGCCTTGCCGAGAAGAAATGCAAAATAACAAACAAACGACGACAAAAAGATCATGAAAAAACCCCGAAACATTCAGCGATGTTTCGGGGTTCCGGTAAACCAGACTCACATATTCGGATAGTTCGGACCGCCGCCACCTTCCGGTGTCGTCCAGGTGATGTTCTGGGTCGGGTCCTTGATGTCACAGGTCTTGCAGTGCACGCAATTCTGCGCATTGATCTGCAGGCGGGGTTCATCGCCGGGCTCGGCAACGATCTCGTAGACCCCGGCCGGACAGTAGCGCTGTTCCGGTGCGCCATAGCGAGCCAGATTGACCGCCACCGGCACCGATGCGTCACGCAGCTTGAGGTGTACCGGCTGGTCTTCGCTGTGGTTAGTGTTGGAAATGAACACCGACGACAGGCGGTCGAAGGTCAGCACGCCATCCGGCTTCGGATAAGTGATCGGCTGGCACTGGTCGGCAGGCTTCAGCGTTTCATTATCGGCATGACAGGTACGCAGCGTCCACGGCGCCTTGCCACGGAATACAAAGGTATCCAGCGCCGAGTAAATCATCGCCGGCCACAGGCCCCATTTGAAGGAAGGCCGGATATTGCGTACTTTCCACAACTCTTCACGCACCCAGCTCGCTTCGAAGCGCCGGGTATACCCGCTCACCTCTTCGGCCGGAGCCGCCTCGCCAGCCGACAGCACCTCGAACACCGCCTCGGCCGCCATCATCCCGGACTTCATCGCGGTATGGGTGCCCTTGATTTTAGGCACATTGAGGAAACCCGCCGCATCCCCGATCAGGGCGCCGCCCGGGAAGGTCAGTTTGGGAACCGACTGGATGCCGCCTTCGGACAAGGCCCGGGCGCCATAGGACAAACGACGACCGCCTTCGAAGGTCTTGCGGATGGCCGGATGGGTCTTGAAACGCTGGAACTCTTCATACGGCGACAGCCACGGGTTGCTGTAATCCAGACCAATGACAAAGCCCACGGCCACCTGATTGTTTTCCAGGTGGTACAGGAAGGAGCCGCCATAGGTGCTGCTGTCCACCGGCCAGCCCACGGTATGCACGATCTTGCCCGGCTGATGGTTTTCAGCAGGCACTTCCCACAACTCCTTGATACCGATACCGTAGGTTTGCGGGTCGGCATCCTTGTCCAGATCAAACCGCGCCATCAGGGTTTTGGTCAGCGAACCGCGACAGCCTTCGGCAAACAGGGTCTGACGCGCCCACAACTCCATGCCGGGTTGCCAGGCATCGGTTTTTTCACCATCACGGCCAATGCCCATATCGCCGGTAGCGACCCCTTTTACCGTACCATCGTCATGGTAAAGCACTTCGGCAGCGGCAAACCCCGGATAAATCTCCACACCCAACTCTTCGGCCTGAGTGCCGAGCCAGCGGGTGAAGTTGCCCAGGCTGATGATGTAGTTGCCCGCATTGTGCATTTGCGGCGGGGTCGGCAATTGAATGGATTCGGTTTCGGTCAGATACAGGAAGGTATCTTTGGTCGCCGGGGTATGCAACGGAGCATCCTTGGCCTTCCAGTCCGGAATCAGTTCATCCAGAGCACGCGTTTCCAGCACCGCGCCGGACAGGATGTGGGCACCGATTTCCGAGCCTTTTTCCAGTACGCAGACACTGACTTCACGGCCCGCTTCAGCGGCCAGTTGCTTGAGGCGAATGGCGGCGGACAGGCCGGACGGGCCCCCACCAACAATCACCACATCGTATTCCATTGATTCGCGTTCCACCATATCTCCTTGATGCACCGGCACCGGGGCTGTTTGATGACACCAATAATGCTATGAACATGGTGTACGCGTCAAAATCAAACAAGCGTTTAAATGGTGCCGTGTTGTCTGAGTGTCGCCACCTCGGCAACATCCAATCCCAGCGCGGCCAATACCTCGTCGGTATGTTCGCCCAGCGCGGGCGGAGCGAGAGTATACCTGACCGGCGTGTCGGACAATTTGATCGGACACCCTGCCAGGGGCACTTTTTGCCCGCGGCTGTCTTGCAAGGAGATCTCCAGACCACGGTGAATCAGTTGCGGATCGGCAAACGCCTCGTCAATGGTATTGATGGGACCACACGGCACCCCGGCCTTGTCCAGATCCGCCAGCCAGTCATCCCGCCCCCGGGCAAGGAAGGCCTCCTTCAGCAGTGCGGTCAGTTGCTGACGATGGCGCACCCGGGCCGGATTGGTCGCAAAACGCTCATCCGCGGCCCATTCCGGATGTCCGACCACCGCACACACTGCAGCAAACTGCCGGTCATTGCCACAGGCAAGAATGAAATGCCCCCCTCCGGCACAGCCGAACACCTGATACGGCACGATATTGGGGTGAGCATTGCCCAACCGTGGCGGCACCGTGCCGCCGACCAACCAGTTCATCGACACATTGGCCAGGGTTGCCACGGCACAATCGAACAAGGCCATATCGATATACTGGCCCTTTCCGGTTCGCCCCCGGGCAATCAAGGCCGCCATGATGGCGTTGCTGGCATACAGCCCGGTAACGATATCCGTGCTGGCGACGCCGACCTTGTGCGGTTCCCCGTCGGTGGGGCCGGTAATGCTCATCAAGCCGGACATGCCCTGCACAATAAAATCGTAGCCCGGCATGGCGGCATAGGGACCATCCTGACCGAAACCGGTGATCGAGCAATACACCAGCCGCGGATTCACGGTACTGAGCGAAGCGTAGTCCAGACCGTACTTGGCCAAACCACCGACCTTGTAGTTTTCCAGTACGACATCGGCCTCACTGGCCAGACGACGGATGATGTCCTGCCCGGCCGGCACCGTGATATCGACGGTAACGGAACGCTTGCCCCGGTTGGCGCACAGAAAATAGGCCGCCGTACCGTCCGGCAGACTTGGCGGAGCCCAGGCACGGGTTTCATCGCCCTCGCCCGGCCGTTCGATCTTGATCACCTCGGCGCCCAGATCGGCCAATAGCTGACCGGCCCAGGGTCCGGCCAATACCCGGCTCAGGTCGAGAACCTTGATACCTTCCAGTGCGCCCCCCATGTCGGCTCTCCTTTAGAACGCGGCAATGCCGGTCTGGGCACGGCCGAGGATCAGGGCGTGAACGTCATGCGTCCCTTCGTAGGTATTCACCGCTTCGAGGTTCATCACATGGCGGATCACGTGATACTCGTCGGAGATGCCATTGCCACCGTGCATGTCGCGTGCGACACGGGCGATGTCCAAGGCCTTGCCGCAGTTATTGCGCTTGATCAGCGAAATCATTTCCGGCGCGGCACTCCCCTCATCCATCAGGCGGCCGACCTGCAAGGCGGCCTGCAGGCCCAAGGCAATCTCGGTCTGCATATTGGCCAGTTTGAGCTGGATCAGTTGATTGGCGGCCAAAGGCCGGTCGAATTGCTTGCGCTCGAGCGTGTATTGGCGTGCCGCATGCCAGCAGAACTCGGCGGCCCCCAGACTGCCCCAGGCGATGCCGTAACGGGCTTTATTCAAGCAGCCAAACGGGCCTTTCAACCCTTTTACCCCGGGCAACAAAGCGTCTTCACCGACCAACACGTCATCCATGACAATCTCGCCGGTGATCGACGCACGCAAGCTGAACTTGCCCTCGATCTTCGGCATCGACAGCCCTTTCATGCCTCTCTCGAGCAGAAAACCGCGGATCTCGCCCTCGTCATCCTTCGCCCAGACCACGCAAACATCGGCGATCGGACTATTGGTGATCCACATCTTGCTGCCGTTGAGCACATAACCACCGTCCACCTTGCGTGCCCGGGTGCGCATACTGGCCGGATCGGAGCCGGCATCCGGCTCGGTCAAACCGAAACAGCCGACCCATTCGCCACTGGCCAGTTTGGGCAAATAGCGGCTTTTCTGTTCTTCGGTGCCATAGGCGTAAATGGGATGCATCACCAGCGAGGATTGCACGCTCATCGCCGAGCGATAGCCCGAGTCGACACGCTCGACCGCCCGCGCAATCAAACCATAGGCCACATGCGACAGGCCGGCACAGTCATAGCCATTGATCGTGCAGCCCAGCAGCCCCAGCTCCCCCATCTCGTTCATGATCTCCCGATCGAAACGCTCTTCGCGGTTGGCCGTCAGGACCCGTGGAAACAGTCGCTCCTGACAAAAGGCCTCGACCGTATCCCGCACCATGCGTTCTTCGTCAGTCAGAAGGTTTTCCAGCAACAAGGGGTCATTCCAGATAAATGCCGGACGGCTTGAGGACGTGCTCATGAGAGTCTCCTTGGGGTAGCTAATTCCGCATTGCGGAATTGCGTTTCACAATGCAAAATAGACTAACAACACTATATCGGGATGTCAAAGCCATGTCTGCCATAGAAGAAGACCGTATGTTCGTTACCGCCCTGGCACGTGGTCTGGCGCTACTTGCGGCCTGGCGGCCCGAGGACGGCGCACTGGGCAATCAGGAGCTGGCAAGCCGTACCGGGCTGCCCAAATCCACCGTGTCGCGTCTTGGCCACACCCTGCTCGCCACCGGTCATTTGCGGCAGGATGCCGCCGGCGGTTACCGGCTCGGCCCGGCAACGCTGGCGCTGGCCGCAACGGCCATGGCCGGCCACGACATGCGCCGGGCGGTTGCGCCGCGCATGCAGGCCTTTGCCCGCGAGCATGGTGTTTCCACCAGTCTGGGGATCCGTGACGGCACCGATATCGTTTATCTGGAAACCTGCCGGAGTCCGGCACGCGTGTCAGTGCAATTGAATGTCGGCTCGCGCGTCCCCCTCGCCACCACGGCCATCGGTCGTGCCTTGTATGCCGGCCTCGACACGTCGGAAAGGGAACAGCTGGACGGCGCGCTGGCGCAGCGCTACGGATCGCGCTGGGCAAGCCTGAAGGCCAGCCTCGCGCAGGCCTGCCATGATTGGCAAACCACCGGGTTTACCGCCTCGTTCGGTGACTACGAGGCCGACGTCATGGCCGTAGGCATCGCCCTGCGCCCGCTTGCTGCCGGGCAACCGACGCTGTGCCTGAATGCCAGTGGTCCGCTGTTTTCGTTTGACGAAAGCACCATGAAAAAAGACATTGCCCCGGCGCTGGTCGCACTGGGGCAATGTCTTGGGGCTTGATGGCGAGTCGGTCAGGCCATCTGGATGTAATTCACCAACTGATCGATGACAAATTTCTGCTCATCGATAGTCGAACGCACCAGATCACCGATCGACAACACGCCGACCACGGTGCCTGACTCCATTACCGGCAAATGCCGGATATGTTTGTCGGTCATCAGCGCCATGCACTGGTCCGAGGTGTTTTGCGGAGTAACATACACCACACGGCTGGTCATGATGTCCCGCACATGGGTTCCGGCCGAGGTTCGCCCCTGCAGAACGATGCGGCGCGCATAATCCCGTTCCGAGAAAATCCCGACCAGTTCGTCGTCCTCCATGACCAGCACGGCACCGATATCCAGCTCGGCCATCAACTGCAGAGCCTGAAATACCGTCGCATCCGGACCGATGCGCGCGATCTCGTGATGGGTTTTCTGTTCCAGCAACTGCTTGACTGTCAGCATGTCTCCCCCTTCGTATGGTGGGCTTCGGGTTGAAGGTGTTTTTCCACTATAGAACACCATCGCCGGGGAAAACACTGTCTCAGCGGGCACGTATCATGGTGCCGACACCTTCATTGGTCAAAATCTCCAGCAACAAGGCATGCGGCACCCGCCCGTCGATGATATGGACCGATTCGACGCCATTGCGTGCGGCTTCGAGCGCCGACGAGATTTTCGGCATCATGCCGCCATGAATGGTGCCGTCGGCAAACAAGCCATCGACCTGTTCTGCGGTGAGCCCGGTCAGCAACTGACCTTGCTTGTCCAGCACGCCGGGGGTATTGGTCAGCAACACCAGCTTTTCTGCCTGCAGGGTTTCTGCCAGTTTTCCTGCCACCAGATCGGCATTGATATTGTAGGCCTCTCCCTCGACACCGACACCGATCGGTGCCACGACGGGAATGAAGTCCTGACTGTCCAGCAACGCCACCAGCGTCGGATCGATCGACTCGATCTCTCCGACCTGACCGATATCGATATCGTCTTCGCCGTCGCCCTTCAGAAACAGTTTGCTTGCGCGAATGAAATGGCCATCTTTGCCGGTCACGCCGACGGCTTTGCCGCCATGCTTGTTGATCAGGGAAACGATCTCCTTGTTCACCAGACCGCCCAGCACCATTTCCACCACATCCATGGTTTCGGCATCGGTGACGCGCATGCCCTGAATGAACTGACCTTCCTTGCCCACTCTTTCCAGCAGCTCGTTGATCTGTGGTCCGCCACCATGCACCACCACGGGGTTGATCCCGACCAGCTTGAGCAACACCACATCCTTGGCGAAATCTTCCTTGAGGCGGTCATCGGTCATGGCATTGCCGCCATACTTGATCACGATGGTCTTGCCGGTAAAACGACGAATGTAAGGCAAAGCTTCGGCCAGAATATGGGCCTTGTCGGTGGCGGTAACAGACACGATGCATCCTTTGCAGATTTCAGTTCCAGTGTTGCCATTTTACCGAAGCAATTTACTGAACAGTGATTTATTAATTGCTTCGACATGTAAAAATCGCTACAGTGCCACCCATTACTGAACAGGTATTCATTAACATGAATCTCAAATGCCCGGTTAGCTCGCGCTGGCAGCGCAAGAAAGAAGCCCGGCCAGCCGAAATTCTCGATGCCGCACTGGATCTGTTTGTCGAAAAAGGATTCAGTGCGACGCGCATTGAGGAAATCGCCAAACGCGCCGGCGTCACCAAAGGCACTCCCTACCTGTACTTCAGCAGCAAGGAGGACTTGTTCAAAGCCATGGTACGAGAGTTTCTGGTCAGTAACCTCGGCGCCATGCAACACGTCGTTGAACAGCACAGCGGCAGCGCCTCGGCTCTGCTGCACGAGCTGGTCGCGCTGTGGTGGCAAAACGTGGCATCGCAACGTGCCGGCGGCTTGTGCAAACTGATGATCGCCGAAGCGGCGAATTTTCCCGAACTGACCCGCTTTTACCATGAAGAAGTGATTTACCCCGGCAAGCAATTGATCGCTGCCATCGTTCGTCAGGGTATCGACAGCGGGGAATTCCGCACCCTTGAGCCCATCGACGATATCGCCGAGGCCTTGATGGCTCCGGCACTGATGATGATGATCGACCAGCATTCCTTCATGCGGGTCGATTTTGTCCGCTCCTCCCTACCCAAAGATCCAGTGCGCTATCTGAACAACGCACTGAGCTTGATGTTGAACGGTTTGTGCCAAACCCCGCTCCCGAGATAAACCCATGAAACCCACCTCTCGATTCGTGTCGGTGATGCTGGCAAGCGCCATGTTGTTGGCGGCCTGCAGCAAACCCGAAGCCCCCAGTGAAGACATTCGTCCGGTACGCTACGTCCGGGCCTCGCAAAACGACCAACAAGCCGGAACAACGTTTTCCGGAGAGATCCGTGCCCGCCACGAAGCTAATCTGGGCTTCCGGGTGGGCGGAAAAATCACCGCCCGGCTGGTCAACCCCGGCGATACCGTGAAAAAAGGTCAACTATTGGCCCGCCTCGACCCACAGGACTATGCCCTCGACCAGTCAGCCAAGACCGCGCAACTGGCGGCGGCACGCTCCGACCTCGCCCAACAGGAAGCCGACCTCAAGCGTTATCGCGAACTGCTCGGCAAGAACTTCATCAGTCAGGCTCAATTCGACAAGCTCTCGGCCGCAACCGATGCGGCACGCGCCCGCTTCAAACAGGCCAGTGCCGAACTGGGCGCCAGCCAGAATCAAGTGGGCTACACCAATCTGCTGGCCGATAGCGATGGCGTCATCTCCACCATCAGCGCCGAGCCCGGCATGGTGGTGGCCGCAGGACAAACTGTCGCCCGCCTCGCACATGACGGTCAGCGGGAAGTGGCCATCAGCATTCCGGAAAACGCGCTCGAAACCATTCGCAACGCCCCCCGCGTCACCGTGACCTTGTGGTCAGGCAATCATCGCTATGAAGGTAGCCTGCGCGAACTGGCCGGTGATGCCGACCCGGCCACCCGGACCTACGCCGCGCGGATCGCTATCAAAAACCCGGATGCCGCGCTGCGCCTGGGCATGACGGCAACCGTTACCCTGCCGGGCAGCGCCCGCCAAGGCACCTTCCGCCTGCCACTCACCGCCTTGCTCGATGAAAACGGTAAACATTTTGTCTGGGTCGTCGATGCAAGCAGCCATCGCGTCAAGCGCACCCCGGTCACCGTGATCGCGCTGGACTCCGACATGGTATCGCTCAGCGCCGCCTTGCCGGCCGATGCCATGATTGTGACCGCCGGCGTGCATTTACTGCGTGACAACCAGCCGGTTCGGCTACTGGACAACTAAGAGAACGTCTCATGAAAAAGCTCAACTTGTCCGAATGGTCGCTCAAGCATCAGGCCTTGGTGTTGTACCTGATGGTGATGCTGATGGCCGGTGGCGTCTTTGCCTATCTGCAGCTAGGTCAAAAAGAAGATCCGGACTTCACCTTCAAGGCCATGGTCGTGCGCGTCAACTGGCCCGGCGCAACTGCACTGGAAACCGAGCAGCAGGTCACGGATCCTGTCGAGAAGAAGTTGCAGGAAATGAGCGAGATCGATTTTGTGAAAAGCTATACCAAACCGGGTGAAACGGTCATGGTGATCAGCCTTCGCGAAGATGTCGCCCCCAAAAAAGTAGCCGGCCTCTGGTATCAGGTACGCAAGAAACTCGGTGATATGCGCCATACCCTGCCACAGGGTATTCAAGGCCCGTTCTTCAACGATGAATTCGGCGAGACCTACGGCAACCTGTACGCGTTTACCGGCGATGGCTTCAGTGCCGAGGAGTTGCGCAAGCACGTTGACCGGGTACGTCAGGAAGTGCTGCGTCTGCCGGATGTCGCCAAGGCCGACATCATCGCCGAACAAGACCCGCAGGTGTTCGTCGACCTGTCGGTCAGCAAACTCGCCAGTCTGCAATTGGACTCGCGCCAGATCTGGAACAGCCTCACTACCCAGAATGCCGTAACGCCGGCCGGCACCTACGAAACCCCGAGCGACCGTGTCCGGGTCCGCCCCAGTGGCGGTTATGCCTCGCTGGCCGACATCGAGGCCACGCCGGTCGCCAGCAATGGCCATTCTTTCCGCTTGGGGGATATCGCCAAAGTCAGTCGCGGGCAAATCGATCCGGCGGAATTCACCATGTTCTACAATGGCAAACCGGCAATCGGTCTCGCCATCAGCATGGTTGGCGGCGGCGATGTGATGCGTCTGGGCAAAAATCTCACCACCTTGATGACCTCGCTGAAAAAAGACCTGCCGGTCGGCATCGAAGTCAATGCCATTTCCGATCAACCCAAGGTGGTGGAACACTCGATCAGTGAATTCATGCATTCGTTGATCGAGGCGGTGATCATCGTGCTGGCCGTCAGTTTCTTCAGCCTGGGCTGGCGCCCGGGGGTCGTGGTCGCCCTGTCGATCCCGCTGGTGCTCGCCATGACCTTCCTGGCCATGTATCTGTTCAATATCGATCTTCAGCGTATTTCGCTCGGCTCGCTGATCATCGCCCTGGGCTTGCTGGTGGACGATGCGATCATTGCCGTGGAAATGATGCAGCTTAAACTGGAACAGGGCTGGACCCGCTTCAAGGCGGCGACCTTTGCCTACACCAGCACGGCCTTTCCGATGCTGACCGGTACCTTGATCACGGCAGCGACCTTCCTGCCGGTCGGCATCGCCAAATCGGCCGCCGGCGAGTATGTGTTCAGCCTGTTTGCCGTGGTCGGCATTTCACTGGTGCTGTCCTGGGTGGTCGCGGTGATTTTCACGCCATGGCTGGGTTACCGGATCCTGCCGGAACATCAGGTGCCGCATGCCGACCATGATGTCTACGACAAACCGTTCTACCAACGCTTCCGCCGCACCGTCGAGTGGTGCCTGAACCATCGCAAGACGGTCATTGCCCTGACGCTGGCCACCTTTCTCGTGTCGCTGCTGGCCTTCAAGCTGTTCGTTCAGCAACAATTCTTCCCTTCTTCCAACCGTCCGGAACTGATGGTGGACATGTGGATGCCGCAAGGCGCCAGCCACGAGGCGACCGAGCGTGAAGCCCATGCCATGGAGAAGAAGCTGTTGGGCGACAAGAACATTGTCAATATCACCAGCTTTGTCGGGGGTGGTGCTCCGCGCTTCTACCTCCCGCTGGACCAACAGCAACAACACGTGAATTACGCGCAACTACTGGTCATGACCGGGGATGAACACGTTCGCGAAGCGGTGAAGAAAAAAATCGAGACCTTGTTCGACACCGATTTCCCCTTGGTGCGCGGCCGGGTGACCCGACTGGAAAACGGCCCACCGGTCGGCTATCCGGTGCAATTCCGTATCAGCGGACCTAACCACGACACGGTACGCAGCATTGCCGGCCGGGCCGAAGCCATGATGCGCGCCACCCCCGGGTTGCGCCACGTCAACAACGACTGGGGCGAGCAACTCAAGGCCCTGCGTGTCGATATTGATCAGGACAAGGCCCGGGCACTGGGCATTGCCAGCCAGGACGTGTCGCGCCAGTTGCAAATGCTGATCAGTGGTGCAACCGTTACCCAGTACCGGGAAGGCGACCGCAACATCAATGTGGTGATCCGTCTCAACGGCGGGGAGCGCAAGGATGTGGCCGGGCTCGGCAATTTGATGCTCCAGACCGGCAGCGGTCGCTACACTCCGTTGTCGCAAATCGGCAAGATCCGCTACGAAGCGGAAGAGAGCATCATCTGGCGGCACAATCATTTGCCGACCATTACCGTACGCGGTGATACGGCGGATGGCGTGCAAGGCTCCGACCTGTCTCTGGCGCTATGGCCCAAGATGCAGCAACTCGAAAAAACCTTGCCGGAGGGCTATCACATCGAATTGGGCGGATCACTGGAATCCAGTGAAAAATCCCAAAGTGCCATCGCCGCCGTCCAACCATTGATGCTGGTGGTCGTTCTGACCTTGCTCATGCTGCAATTGCAGAGTTTTCAGAGAACATTGATGGTTTTTCTGACTGCACCGCTGGGGATGATCGGAGTCACGCTGAGTCTGATACTGTTCAATGCGCCCTTCGGCTTCGTGGCCATGCTCGGTGTCATTGCACTGGCCGGGATGATCATGCGTAATTCGGTGATTCTGGTCGACCAGATCGAGCATGACATAGCCGATGGCGTGGATCCGTGGGAATCTATTCTGGGATCGACGGTCAGACGATTCAGGCCTATCATGCTAACGGCATTGGCCGCCATTCTGGCCATGATCCCTTTGACCCGAAGCACCTTCTGGGGTCCGATGGCCGTTGCCATCATGGGGGGCCTGCTGGTAGCGACATTACTGACGCTGTTGTTCCTTCCTGCGTTGTACGCACAGTGGTTCAATGTCCAGCGTCCACCAAAACAATGAACGAGATTATGTAATGAAACGACAACTCCATTTACTGGCCTGCTTGCTTGCTGCGGGATTGTCCACCCCGGCTCAGGCCTTTGACCTGATAGATGCGTGGCGAGCCGCCCACAACTACGATACCGGCATTGCCTCGTCACGTTCGGACCTGACCGCCGGACAGGAAAAGCAGGTGCAGGGACGTGCCGGCCTGCTGCCGCAGGTCGGGGTGACGGGGAATTACTCCCACAGTAATCCGATTGCCCCCAAGGGAACGCAAGGCAATGGCAACGATGCCCGCGTCGGCTATGAGTCCAACAGTTATGGCGTCAATCTGAGCCAGCCACTGTTCGATGTCAGCCGTTACACCGGCTACAAGAAAGGCAAGATTGCCTCGGAACTGGCGCAAACCCAATACGACATTGCCGAACAACAGCTGATCATCGATGTCGCCAAGGCCTACTTCGACGTATTGCTGGCGCAAGATACCCTGTCGGCCACCCGTGCCTCGAAAAAGGCCTACAAGAGTCAGTTGGAGCAGGCCAAAACGGCCTTTGATGTTGGTACGGCAACCATTACAGATACCTATGAGGCCCAAGCGGGCTACGACGGGGCGGTTGCCAACGAGATCATTGCCGAAAGCACCCTGGAGCTCGCCAACAACAACCTGACCCGCCTGACCGGTCTGCCGGCGCAAGCCATTCAACCGATCACCAGCAAGCTTGCCCTGGAAAAGCCGAATCCCGAATCGCTGGATGGCTGGATTGCCCTGGCCTTGGGCAATAGCCTCGAAATCAAGGCCCAGCAGCAAGCCTTGGCCGTGGCCGAGCAGGATCTTACCGAGAAGCGTGGCGCACACCTGCCGACCGTCAATCTGACGGCAGGCTATCAGGAGTCGCGTTCCACCCTGCCTGCAGTGCAAGGCAATCTCGGGGCCACCCGGGGCAGCAGCATCGGCGTGTCGGTTTCGCTACCCTTGTTTGCCGGCGGCGGTATCAACTCGCAGGTGAGCGAAGCCGCGGCCCGGCTGGACAGCGCCCGCGACAAACTGGAAAGCACCCGTCGCAAGGTTCGCGAGGATGTACGCCGTGCCTACCTCGGTGTCACCAATGGCGCGGCCTATGTCCGGGCTCAGGAGCAATTGCTGGTCTCGGCCAAGAGCAAGCTGGAGTCGACCCGGATGGGCAAGGAAGTCGGTATCCGGACCAACATCGATCTGCTCAAGGCAGAACAGGACTACACCGATACCGTCAAATCGCTGGCCGATGCCCGTTATCGCTACCTGAATGCGCGCCTGACACTGGCACAATCGATTGGTAGCCTCGACGACAAGGTGCTGGCGAGCGTCAACACCTCGATTCGTCACTAAGTCGTTGCCGTACGATGGCCCGGAAAGCTTCGGGCCATCACCCCTTCTGCGCAGCCCCTCCTGAAGTCCCCTGCAGGTGTTTAATTTTTTCAACTACCGTGTAGCTTTTTGCTAAACACGGTCATAGAATGATTTCCACTCTACGTAGCGCCAGCCCGATACCCTTCAGGAGGAGACACCTGTGAACGACCGGAACCTGCAGCAGCGCCGTACCGAAGCGACCCCGCGCGGCATCGGGGTAATGTGTAATTTCTTCATCGATAAAGCCCGCAATGCCGAAGTGTGGGACACCGACGGCAACCGCTATATCGATTTTGCCGGCGGGATCGGCGTACTCAACACCGGACACCGCCACCCCGAAGTCGAAGCCGCGGTTGCGGCGCAGTTGGCGGCCTTCAGCCATACCTGCTTTCAGGTCGTACCGTACGAGAGTTACATCAGTGTCGCAGAATCGCTCAACCAACTGACTCCGGGTAGTTTCCCCAAGAAAACCGCTTTTTTCACCACCGGCGCCGAGGCGGTAGAGAACGCCATCAAGATCGCCCGCGCGGCCACCGGACGCAGCGGTGTCATTGCCTTTGGCGGGGCCTTCCATGGTCGTACCATGATGGGCATGGCACTGACCGGCAAGGTGGCGCCTTACAAGACCGGTTTTGGCCCTTTCCCCTCCGAGGTGTATCACGCCCCCTTCCCCAACGCACTGCACGGTGTGTCGGTGGAAGACGCCATCGCCGGAGTGGAAAAGCTGTTCAAATTCGATATCGATCCTCAGCGGGTCGCTGCGATCATCTTTGAGCCGGTGCAAGGCGAAGGCGGTTTCTATGCCGCTCCGGTCGACTTTGTGGTCAAGCTGCGACACCTGTGCGACACCCACGGCATTGTATTGATCGCCGATGAAGTTCAGGCCGGATTCGGCCGCACCGGCAAATTATTCGCCATGCAGCATTACCCGGTGCATGCCGACCTGATCACGCTGGCAAAAAGCCTTGCCGGTGGCTTCCCGCTGTCGGCCGTCACCGGACGCGCCGAGCTGATGGATGCGCCACAGCCGGGCGGTTTGGGCGGCACCTATGCCGGCAACCCGTTGGCACTGGCCGCCGCCGCAGCGGTTATCAAGGTCATGCAATCAGAAAAGCTTCCGCAACGGGCCGAGCAGCTGGGCCACCAACTGAAAGAGACCCTGACCGCACTCAAGCCCCGCGTACCCGCCATGGCGGATATTCGCGGACCGGGAGGCATGGTCGCCGTCGAATTTTCAACCCCCGGCACGCACACGCCGGATGCCGATTTTGCCCGTGACGTTCAAGCCCGCGCTTTGGCCGATGGCTTGATCTTGCTGACCTGCGGAACCTACGGCAATGTGATTCGCTTCCTGTTCCCGCTGACCATCGAAGAGTCGGTATTTGCCGAAGCGCTGGGCAAACTGGAGAAGGCGATCATCTCCGCCAAGGATGGAGTTTCTTGACATGCTTGAATTGAAAAACCCTGACTTGTTCAAACAACAAGCCTTTCTGGATGGTCAATGGTGTGACGCCGATAGCGGTGCCGTCATTGCCGTCACCAACCCGGCAACCGGCAAACTGCTGGCACAGGTACCGGATATGGGCGCCGCCGAAGCGGAACGGGCCATTGCCGCGGCAGAGCGTGCCTTTGCCGTCTGGCGCAAGGTGCCGGCCAGAGAACGCGCCGTGACACTACGCCGCTGGTTCGACCTGATCATGGCGAATCAGGATGATCTCGCCGTGATCCTGACGGCCGAACAAGGCAAACCACTGGCGGAAGCCCGTGGCGAAATCGCCTATGGCGCCTCCTATATCGAGTGGTATGCCGAGGAAGCCAAACGGGTCTACGGAGATACGGTTCCGCAAGCCCAGAACGACAAGCGGATTATTGTGTTGCGCGAGCCCATCGGCGTTACCGCGGCCATTACCCCGTGGAACTTCCCCAATGCCATGATCACCCGCAAGGCGGCACCGGCGCTGGCGGCAGGTTGCCCCATGGTGTTGCGCCCGGCGAGCCAGACCCCGCTCTCGGCACTGGCACTGGCCGTGCTGGCCGAACAAGCCGGTATTCCGGCCGGCGTCTTCTCGGTCATCACCGGCAGCTCCAGCGCCATTGGGGCCGTTCTGACCGGCTCCCCGGCGGTACGTAAATTCAGTTTCACCGGCTCGACGGAAGTGGGCCGCAAGCTGATTGCCCAGTGTGCCCCGACCGTCAAGAAAGTCTCGATGGAACTCGGCGGCAACGCGCCCTTCATCGTGTTCGATGACGCCGATCTTGATGCGGCCGTCGAAGGCGCCATGATCTCGAAATTCCGCAACGCCGGGCAAACCTGCGTCTGCGCCAACCGTCTGTATGTGCAATCCGGTATTCACGATGCCTTTGTTGCCAAACTGACAGAAGCGATCGGCAAGCTGAAGGTCGGCAATGGTCTGGAGGCCGGTATCAATCAGGGGCCGTTGATTGATGCCAAAGCCGTCGCCAAGGTAGAAGAGCATATCGCGGATGCCGTGGCCAAAGGCGGCAAACTGCTGGCGGGTGGCGTGCGGCATACCCTCGGGGGGACGTTCTTCCAGCCGACCCTGATCACCGGCGTCACCCAGCAGATGAATGTGGCACGGGAAGAAACCTTCGGCCCGCTGGCTCCGGTGTTCCGCTTCGACAGTGAAGACGAGGTGATTCGACACGCCAACGATACCGAATTCGGGCTGGCCAGTTACCTGTACTCGCGGGATATCGGCAGGATATTCCGGGTGGCCGAAGCGCTGGAGTATGGCATGGTCGCCGTCAATACCGGCATTCTGTCCAACGAAGCCGCCCCGTTCGGCGGGGTAAAGCAATCCGGACTGGGCCGGGAAGGCTCTCACTACGGCATGGACGACTACCTGGAAATCAAGTACCTGTGTCTGGGCGGCATGGACCGCTGACCCGCGTGGCCGCGATCACTGGGTCACCAGTTGATTGCGGCCACTGTGTTTGGCGTGATAGCAACGCTGGTCTGCCCGCTCCAGCGGGTCCGCCGGCACCACATCATCCGGTCGCACCAGGGTAATCCCGAAACTGCCGGTGACCCTGAAATCCTTGCCTTCGGCATGCAAGACATGATCGGCAATGTGTTGACGGATACTGTCCATCAACGCCACTGCATCCTTCAGATGGCAATTAAACAGCAATAACGCAAACTCATCCCCGCCCAAGCGGGCGGCGACGTCCGAACTGCGCAGCCGACTTTGAATGATTCCGGCAATCTCCTGCAGCAGTTGGTCGCCTTTGCTATGCCCGGCACTGTCGTTGACGGCCTTGAAATGATCAAGATCCATCAACACCACGGCATCGGTACGGGTCTGTCGTTCCACCCCGCTCAAGACACTCGACAAGGCCGCCAGATAACCACGGCG
>JAGLBD010000058.1:18394-22037 GCA_018260425.1 Pseudogulbenkiania sp.
TCTTCCTGTTCGGTCACGTCCAGCACAATGCCCAGAAAACGGGGTTCCTGTTCGTAACTGAGCCGGCCCAGTCGCAACTCCACACTCAGAAACGGTTTTTTGCCGTTGCGCAAGCGGCATTGCGTCTGCACGCTATCCACTTCCCCGGTCAGTAAACCCTGCGCCAAGGAGCGGATGCGGTCATGATCCAGCGGATGGACCGCCTCTATCCAGTGACGCTCGCTCCACTCGACTTCACTCTCGTAACCGGACAGGACTTTGCAGGCATGGTTGACATAGCTGAGACGGCCATCCGCCCCCACCACAAAAACCCCTAATGGCGATGCTTCGTTCAGTGCCCGGAAAAAGGCTTCACTATTCGCCAGACGTGCCTCGAGTTCATCGCGCTCTGTCCAGGCGCGCGCCACCACATCGGCAAGCGATTGCAACTCAATGTAATGGCTGATGCCCGCCAAGTCGCTTTTACCAGAGCCCGGCAGGGTCTGGATCGAGGTTTTGAGGCGATCCAGGGGGCGCAAGATATGCTTCAGTCGCCACGCAACCATCATCAATAGCAACACCATGACGATAACGGCAAACATGGCATAGCGGGCGGCAAGGGTGTAAATGGGGGCATAGGCCTCTTGAACCGGTAGCAGACCGCCCACCACCCAGTCCACTTGCTTCAATGGACGGTAGGCAACCAACATCGATTCGCCGGTACTGATCCCGACCTCGTCCACCCCCTGCCAGCCGGCGAGTGCGCGGTTCAAGGCCGGACTACTGGCCTCGGCAGGGATAGGCTGGAAGACTCTGGCAGGATCCGGATGATACAAATTCATCCGGGAGCGAATGGCATTGACGGTGATATAGCCGGTATCGCCGATGGTGATCGACTCGAGATCCCGAAAAAATCCTTCCGAGAACAATTCAAGACTGCCCCCCACCATCCCGATAAACCGTCCGTGGGCATCGGTAAGCGGCACGGTAAACACGACAATGCGTCGGTTAGGGTTGACGCGTGTGCGCAGCGGGACCGAAATTTGTGGCCGCAACGAATTGCGGGTTTCCGTAAAGTAGTCCCGGTCATGAATGTCCAGACCACGACGCGCATTGTCGCGAGGGATGTCTGCGAGAATGATCCCGGCGCGGTTATAGACCACCAGGGCATCGAAAAGGGGAGAAAGCGACTTGATACTGGTCAGCAGGGACTCGGCCTGATCCGTCGTCAGGTCATTTTCCGGATGCACATTGCGTACCGACGCCTGCAGCAATTGCTTACGCATGGCGACACGGTGATCGATATCGGTGGCAATGCCCTCGACGATATCATTCAGATACCGGAATCGTTCGTTTTTGATCTCTTGCTTGGCGAGCTGAAAATTGAATATGCCGATCAACGACAAGCTCACCAGACCCAGCAAGACGGTCAATAGCGCCACCCTGAATTTCAGGGTGTTACCATATCTAATAGTTAACATTAAACGGATAACCTCTCAGGCATGAGAGGTTATCAGCCCATCGGCATAAAGGCAACGCCGATGAGCCCAACAATCAATGCAATCTGGCTGCCCGCTCGACTAAAGACAATCCCGCCTGATCAAGGCAACGGCGCAGGTCCTCCAACGCGGCATGGCGGTCCGGAGCCACATCCGGCACCATCAACCAAGGGGAAACCGCCAGAACCTTATCACTTCCCTGACGGCGCAAGGTGATTTCATAACCGGCCAACTCGGGTTGGTAGGTCACCAGAGCTTCCAGTTGCGCCGGCGTGACGTCAGGACCGGCAATCATGGTCACGGTCAGGGCCAGCCGCTTGCGGTTTGCTGCCATCACTCCGGCCGATACGGCATCCCACCATGGCAAAGGTGCAAATATCTCCGCTTCTCCATACTCCATTTGACTTGAGATGGCTTCTTGAATGCTGGGCAGAATCGCATCCAGCGCACGTCGGCCAAAACGACGTGCCGAGTCGAGGCTCAGCGTGCCGCGTTCGACCAGGAATGGAATCCACGACACCACCCATTGCGGGTCGAGGGTCTTGTCGGCCGCTTCGAATGTCGCACGCGCATGCTCCGGGTCTACCGGGGCAAAGTCGCAACCGGCATCCATCACCGGCGCCAGATGAATCAGACTCTGGCAGCTGCGCTCATTCAACATGTCGACGGTAAACAAAGTCGGGGAAAGCCAGAGGATGGCATTGGGGGGCATCTCGAGCGCATCTGCCAACAGCGGTTCGACCCGTTCGAGCATCGGGAAGTGCCACCATACCCCGCCCTTTGCTCTCGAAAAGCAAAACGGTATAGCCCACAGTTCGAATGACATGATCGAGCCATCCTGACGCACCACCTCGGGAAAGGCAATGCAATCACGGGCAGCTGCCGTCAATAAGCCGCGTGCGGCAGGTTCATCCAGCAAGGCGAGTTGCGCCTCGGTAAACACGGCCTGATCACCACCGGAGATGGCGGTGCGGACGACGGACTCCAATGCAATTTTAGCCACGGGGTCCTGCAGCGCATTGCGTGCCTGCGCCGTCAATTGCTCAATGGCGAGAAGGCGTGCCGGTGGCGGCAGCGGCTCGGTGGGACCAATACGCATTTCACGTTGCTTGTATCCCTGCTCACGTTCACGATACTGCTCATGCAGCTGCAGATAGTGCTCCATGGCCTCATCACACAGGCGCTGCAACTCCTCGACATCCGGGGCATTCCCCTTGAAGTTGAAGTCATAGAGACGGAAACCGTTGTTACAGACGTAGATCGAGGTATTGTTAGGCTCGTCAAATAAAATGGTGCTGACAAAACCTTCTTCATCACGTCCCTCGAAAGGCGTGAGATCATTACCGACCAGACGGCAGATAAAGGCAGGGCTCGCGGTATGAATGACATACTCGCAACCTTCCAACACCCCGTTCTCCAGGGCATCGCCAAAAATAAAACGACCGGGGGCACGTGCTGCGCCCAGTAACCGGCTATTACGAGGATGAGACTTCATATCGTATCGATACCGCTGCTGAATCAGGCAAATTATTGATTTTAACGCGCTTTACATCACCAATGAAACCAATCACTCATTCATTAATGAATTAGAGAATTTAATCCACATAATACATTATGAAGAAACCACTCATCGTCAGTGCCTGTTTGCTGGGCGATCCCGTGCGTTACGACGGCCAAGGTAAAGGACTCTCCGCTGAACGGCTCAAGCGATTGTCCGAAGAGTTTACGCTGATCCGGGTGTGCCCGGAATGTCTCGGCGGTTTACCCACACCGCGTGCCCCGGCAGAACTCCAGCCCGGCTGTAGTGGGCACGAAGTCGTGCAGGGTCAAGGGCGGGTCATGACCGCCACTGGCGAAGACGTCACTCAGGCATTTGTTTCCGGAGCCCGCCAAACCCTGGCTATCGCCATGCAACACGAGGCACAGCTCGCACTACTCAAGGCAAACAGCCCGTCCTGTGGCAACAACGCGATCTACGATGGCCATTTCTCCGGGCAGCAGTGTGCCGGGGAAGGCGTCACGGCCACTATCCTCCGTCAGGCAGGCATCATGGTATTCAATGAAGAGGAGTACGAAGCGCTGCTGCAGCATGCCTGAGGAGGAGTGTTTGCAGCGGAATGCGCAGCACAAATGACGAAAGCCCTGACCGGTTGGGTCAGGGCTTC
>JAGLBD010000003.1:0-21786 GCA_018260425.1 Pseudogulbenkiania sp.
CTACTGCCGTGGGTACCTCAGTTGCCATAAACGCAAATGGCCTCCAAATCTCGAGGCCATTTGCTAAGCTGCATACAGAGAACAGAATCCCGTAAATCTAGAAAAATGGTAAAAATCTAGACCTCAGCGGGATCCAACACTCATCACACGTCAATATTCCGTGCAATCAGCGCATTGCTCTCGATGAAGGCACGGCGCGGCTCGACGTTGTCGCCCATCAGGGTGGTGAACACGTCGTCGGCTCCCATGGCGTCCTCGATGCGCACCTTGAGCAGGCGACGCACGGTCGGGTCCATGGTGGTTTCCCACAGCTGTTCCGCGTTCATCTCGCCCAGCCCTTTGTAGCGCTGGATCGACATACCCTTCTTCGCTTCACCCAGCAACCAGTCCAGACCTTGACCGAAGTCGACGATCGGGCGGATGGTTTCGCCGCGGCGAACATGGGCGCCTTCGCCGAGCAGACCCTTGAGCAGGTCGCCGGTCTTGACCAGTTCTTCGTAGTCGCCGGTTTCCAGGAAGGTCTGGTCGAGTACCGTGACGAGCACGTTGCCGTGCAGCTTGCGGATGATCTTGATCATCCAGCCGTCGTTCTTCTCGTCGTGCAGCAGTTCCAGCGCGATGGTATCGCTCGGCACTTCTGCCGTCAGGGCGGCCATGGCCTTGTCGGCTTCCTGCTGGGTTTCCAGCGAGAGGCGGCCGGTGCGCAGCATGGCTTCCTGTACCAGATGATCGACGACACGGCTTTCACGTTCGATGACCGCACGTGCCAGCAAGAATTGGCGAGCCACTTCCTGCAGGGTTTCGCCGGTCAGCGGAGCAGCGCCTTCACGCGGGATCAACTCGGCCTTTTCCAGTGCCAGTTGCAGCAGGTACTGGTTGAGCTCGTAGTCATCCTTCAGGTAACGCTCCTGCTTGCCGTGCTTGGCCTTGTAGAGCGGCGGCTGGGCAATGTAGATGTGGCCGCGTTCGACCAGTTCCGGCATCTGACGGTAGAAGAAGGTCAGCAGCAGGGTACGGATGTGCGCGCCGTCGACGTCGGCATCGGTCATGACGATGATGCGGTGATAGCGCAGCTTTTCCGGGTTGTACTCTTCCTTGCCGATGCCGCAGCCCAGCGCGGTAATCAGCGTGGCGATTTCCTGGCTTTGCAGCAGCTTGTCGAAACGAGCCTTTTCCACGTTCAGGATCTTGCCCTTGAGCGGCAGGATGGCCTGGAACTTGCGGTCGCGACCTTGTTTGGCGGAGCCGCCGGCGGAGTCACCCTCGACCAGGTAGAGTTCCGACATCTTCGGATCCTTTTCCTGGCAGTCGGCCAGTTTGCCCGGCAGACCGAGACCGTCCATGATGCCCTTGCGGCGGGTGATCTCGCGCGCCTTGCGGGCCGCTTCACGGGCGCGGGCTGCTTCGACGATCTTGCCGCAAATGATCTTGGCGTCGTTGGGGTTTTCCAGCAGGAAATTCTTCAGCGCCTCATTGATCACTTCGTTGACCACCGGACCGATTTCGCTGGAAACCAGCTTGTCCTTGGTCTGGCTGGAGAACTTCGGATCCGGCAGCTTGACCGACAGCACGCAGGTCAGGCCTTCGCGCATATCGTCGCCGGTGGTTTCCACCTTGGCCTTCTTGGCGGTTTCGGACTGCTCGATATAGCCGTTCAGGGTACGGGTCATCACCTGACGCAAGGCAGTCATGTGCGAGCCGCCGTCGCGCTGCGGAATATTGTTGGTGAAGCACTGAACGGTTTCCTGATAGGAGTCGTTCCATTGCATCGCCACTTCCACGCCCATGCCGTCCTTTTCGCCAATGGCGTAGAACACTTTGGGGTGCAGCACCGACTTGTTGCGGTTCATGTATTCGACAAAGCCGGCAACACCGCCCGAATACGCAAAACTTTCTTCCTTGCCGTTACGCTTGTCGATCAGGTTGATCGCCACGCCGTTGTTCAGGAAAGACAATTCGCGGATGCGCTTGGCCAGTACGTCGAAGTGGAATTCCACCAGACCGAAAATCTCGGCGCAGGCGTGGAAATGCACTTCGGTGCCGCGATGGTTGCTGTGGCCGGTGACGGTCAGCGGTGCGACGGGTTCGCCATAGCGGAACTCCATCTCGTGCACCTTGCCGTCACGCCAGATTTTAAGGCGCAGCCAGTCGGACAGTGCATTCACCACCGAGACCCCCACGCCGTGCAGGCCGCCGGAAATCTTGTAGCTGTTGCTGTCGAATTTCCCGCCGGCGTGCAGCACGGTCATGATCACCTCAGCGGCCGAACGGCCTTCTTCCGGGTGGATGTCGGTAGGAATGCCCCGACCGTTGTCTTCGACGGATATCGAGTTGTCCGGGTGGATGATCACGCGGATGGTGTCGCAGTGACCGGCCAGAGCCTCGTCAATGGCGTTGTCCAGTACCTCGAACACCATATGGTGCAGGCCAGTACCGTCCTGGGTATCGCCAATGTACATGCCGGGGCGCTTGCGGACGGCATCCAGGCCCTTGAGGACCTTGATACTATCCGCGCCGTATTCCTGTTCGCTCATAAAGTCGTCTCAGTCGTGGTCAGGCAAAACATCAGATGCGCATCGGCATCACGACGTACTTGAAGTTGGTGTATTCCGGAATCGTCACCAGAGTGCTCTTATAGGAATCACCGACTGCCAGCTGCAAGGTATCGACCTGCAGGTTGGTCAGCACATCGAGCAGATAGTTGATGTTGAAGCCGATTTCCAGTTCGTTGCCGTGGTAGTCGATCTCCAGCTCTTCTTCCGCCTCTTCCTGTTCGCTGTTGGTGCACAGGATGGACATGGAGCCATCGCGCAACACCAGGCGAACACCGCGGAACTTCTCGTTGGCGAGAATGGCCGCGCGTTGCAGAGCGTGCAGGAACTGCAGGCGCTCGATCAGGAAAATCTTGTCGTTGTCCAGCGGGATCACGCGGTTGTAGTCGGGGAACTTGCCGTCCACGACCTTGCTGATGATCACGGTGGACCCAAAGGAGAAGCGTACCTGGTTGGCCAGCAACTCGATGGAAATCTCGTCGTCGCTGTCAGCCAGCAATTTGTACAGTTCGAGAATGGTCTTGCGCGGCAGGATGACTTCGGCACGGCCCAGCGTTGTCTCGATATCGGCCGCGGCAAAGGCCAGACGATGGCCGTCGGTGGCGATCAGACGCACCTGGTTGCCTTCGGTCTGCAGCAACAAACCATTCAGATAGTAACGGATATCCTGCACGGCCATGCCGTATTGCACCTGCGCGATCAGGCGTTTCAGTTCGCGCTGCGACAGGCTGAAGGTCGCATTGGCACTGCCGGCCACCGACAACAGCGGGAAGTCTTCGGCAGGCAGGGTTTGCAGGTTGAAGCGCGACTTGCCGGCCTTGAGTACCAGACGGGCGCCGTCTTGCTGCTCCAGGGTCACCTGGGTCTTGTCCGGAATGGCACGCAGGATGTCCTGCAGCTTCTTGGCCGAAGTGGTCAGACGGAAGTCTTCCCCCGGCAGCGCTTCGGCGCTGGCCGTGGTGATCTGGATTTCCAGGTCGGTGGCAAGAAAACCTACCTCGCCGCCCTTTTTCTCGATCAGGACGTTGGACAGGATAGGCAGCGTGTGGCGACGCTCCACGATCCCGGTCACAGCCAGCAGTGGCTTGAGCAGGGCATCGCGTTCGGCTTGCAGAATCAGCATGTTCCGGGCTCCCGATAAAGGATGAATGATCGTACAGTCACGATAAGGTCAATCAGTTACGCAGCATCGACAGCAAGGTCTCGTAGTCATGCGCGATGTCGGCATCCGACGTGCGCATTTCCGCGATGGTCTTGCAGGCGTGCAGGACGGTCGTATGGTCACGGCCGCCAAATGCATCGCCGATATTCGGCAACGACAGCTGGGTCAGCTCCTTGGCCAGCGCCATCGCGATCTGCCGCGGACGGGCAATATCGCGGCTGCGCTTCTTGGAGTGCATGTCCGACAGCTTGATCTTGTAGTACTCGGCCACCGTTTTCTGGATGGCGTCGACCGTCACCTGGCGGTTGCCGGCGGCGAGAATGTCTTTCAGGGCTTCCTTGACCAGTTCCAGCGTAATGCTCTGGTTGGTGAAGCGGGCATAGGCCAGCACGCGCTTGAGCGCGCCTTCCAGTTCGCGGACGTTCGAGCGGACGTTCTGGGCAATGAAGAAGGCGACGGTATGGTCGAGCTTGATGTTGTCGGCTTCGGCCTTCTTCATCAGGATCGCCACGCGCATTTCCAGTTCCGGCGGCTGGATTTCCACCGTCAGACCCCAGGAGAAGCGCGAAATCAGCCGCTCTTCCATGCCTTCGATCTGCTTCGGGTAGGTGTCGCAGGTCATGATGACCTGTTTGCCGCCCTCGATCAGCGCATTGAACGCATAGAAAAACTCTTCCTGGGTGCGGTTCTTGCCGGCAAAGAACTGGATGTCGTCGATCAGCAGCAGGTCCAGCGAATGATAGTAACGCTTGAACTCGTCGAAGGCCTTGTGCTGGTAGGCACGCATGATGTCTGCCACATAGCGTTCGGCATGGATGTAGCGAATGCGTGCCTGCGGATTCTTTTGATAGACGTGATTGCCGATGGCCTGGATCAAGTGGGTCTTACCCAGACCGACGCCACCATAGACGAACAGCGGATTGTAGGCGGGGTCGCCCGGGTTCTCGGCAATTTGCATGGCCGCGGCGCGAGCCAGCTGGTTACCTTTACCGGTGACCAGGGTATCGAAAGTGAACGCCGGATTCAGGCGGGTGCTCTCATGGCCGCCGCCGATCGCCTTCACGGCAAACTGCTTTTGCTGGGCGGCAACACCTGGTGCCGTCGTGGCCGCGACTTCGGCATCGCTGCGCACGGTGCGCGGCACGACCACCGCCGGTGCGGCGCCGGGACGGGCGGCCGGGTTGCCGAGGCGCAGTTCAACCGGCACCTCGCCCATCAGTTCAACGGCCAGTTCCTCGATGCGGGCGAGAAAGCGGTCTTTGATGAACTGCATGATGAAACGGTTGGGCGCGAACAGGGCAACACCGTCTTCCGTGGCACTGGCGGCCAACGGTTTGATCCAGGTGTTGAACTGTTGCGACGACAGTTCCGCTTCGAGTCGGGTGAGGCACTGAGGCCAGAATTGTTCCAGGTCGGTCATTAAATGTTTACGCAATTAAAAGCAAAAAACCCGCCGTAATCCCGGTGGGAACGGGTGGCGGGAGTTCCACGACGCCACTGTTCGGATCAGCCGCGCCGAGGCAAATTTCGGCATGGAAACAGGCTTACCTTTGGATAAGCGTGTCTATTCTAATGGTTTTCCGGGAAGTTATCCACAGGTCCTTGAAAAATAAGCGGTTGACAAAGCAGGGTAAATCGCGTCAAATCACGTGTTTATTTTCCGTTTCGAAATAGGAATACCCATCATGAAGCGCACTTACCAGCCTTCCACTACCCGCCGCAAGCGTACCCACGGCTTCCTCGTTCGCTCCAAGACCCGTGGTGGTCGCGCCGTTCTGGCAGCGCGCCGCTCCAAGGGTCGCAAACGTCTGTCTGTATAACGACGTTGGGCTACCGCTTTCGCCGTGCGTACCGGCTGTTAAAAACGGATGAATTTTCATCCGTTTTTAGTTTGCGGCAAGCGCGCAGCAACGCTTTCTTTCAGGTGTTCGCCCGGCCAAACGGCCTTGAGCATGCCCGCCTCGGTCTCGTGGTGGGCAGAAAGGTCTCCAAGCGGGCGGTACGCCGGAACTATATAAAGCGTAATGTGCGGGAATGGTTTCGCCTGCACCGACACGAGCTGGGGAGCATCGATTATGTGGTTCGCGCCAAAGTTCCGCTTGACCGGAGCAACCGTGCCGAAGCTGTCATGGCTTTGTCTACACTCTTTGCTAAACTAGCCCGATGTCGCGACTCTTCGTCATCCTGATCCGGTTCTACCAGCTCGCCATCAGCCCCTGGCTGGCGCCGCGCTGCCGGTTCGCGCCCACCTGTTCGCACTACGCCATTCAAGCGGTTCGCCGCCATGGCGCGCTGCGGGGTGGGTGGCTGGCGTTGAAACGCATTCTTCGCTGTCACCCCTGGGGCGGCAGTGGTTATGACCCGGTCCCCTAACTTTCCGGTAATCGAGAGATGGATTCCAAGCGACTGATTTCCTTCATCGTCTTGTCTTTGGGCATCATGCTGCTGTGGCAGCATTTCTTCCCGGCCAAACCTGTCGCACCCGTTGCACAGACACAAGACGCAAGCAGCCCCGCCAAGAGCGCGGTTGCCAAGACCGCCGATGCTTCGCGCCTGGCATTTGGCCAGCGCATTACCGTCAATACCGACGTGATGCATGCCGAGATCGATACCACCGGTGGCGATCTGCGCACCCTGGATCTGATCAAGCACGGCTCCAATACCGACGAGAAAAAGCCTTACGAGCTGATGAGCGACAAGGGCGGCCACGTGTATGTGGCCCAGACCGGTCTGCTGGATCCGACCCGTCCTTCCCTGCCGACTCACAAAACCGTCTTTAGCTCGGCCCAGTCCAGTTACACCATGACCGGCGACACGCTGGAAGTGCGTTTGACCGCACCGGACGCCGATGGTGTGAAAGTGGCCAAGATCTACCGGTTCACCAAGGGCTCTTACCAGATCGGTGTGAGTTACGAAGTGACCAACACCGGCAGTAATCCGCTGGCACCGACGGCCTACTTCCGTCTGCTGCGCGATGACAAGGCTCCGGAAGGCCAGACCCGTTTTGCCAACACCTTCACCGGCCCGGCGGTTTACTCTGCCGAGCACAAGTTCCAGAAGGTGTCGTTCTCCGATATCGACAAGAACAAGGCCGATTACGCTCAAACCACCCAGAACGGCTGGGTGGCGATGTTGCAGCATTACTTCCTGTCGGCCTGGATTCTCAAGCCGCTGGATGGCGCCAGCGTGTGCCGCGATGCCAACAGCTGCCATTTCGAGCTGAAGTCCTCCAATGGCCTGTACTCGGCGTCGGCACTGGTCGGCATGGGTGCGATTGCCCCGGGCAAGACTGCCTCGCTCACCGTACCGCTGTATGCCGGTCCGGAAGACTACAACACCCTGACCCGCGTGGCTGACGGCCTCGAGCTGTCCCGCGACTATGGCTGGGTGCACGTGATTGCCGCTCCGCTGTTCTGGCTGCTGGTCAAACTGCATGGTTTCGTGCAGAACTGGGGCTGGGCGATTGTCCTGCTGACCATCATCATCAAGGCTGTGTTCTACCCGCTGACCGCCGCCTCCTACCGCTCGATGGGCAAGATGAAGGCGCTGGCGCCGCGTCTGGAACGCCTGAAAGAGCAGCATGGCGACGACCGCGTGAAGTACCAGCAGGCCGTGATGGAGATGTACAAGACCGAGAAGGTCAATCCGCTGGGTGGCTGTCTGCCGATGCTGATCCAGATTCCGGTGTTCTTCGCGCTCTACTCTGCCTTGCTGGCGGCCGTCGAGCTGCGTGAAGCGCCGTGGATCATGTGGATTCATGACCTGGCACGCCCGGATCCGTTCTACGTGTTGCCGGCACTGATGACCATCACCATGTTCGTGCAGACCATGCTGAACCCGCCGCCGACCGATCCGGTCCAGGCGAAGATGGCCAAGATCATGCCGCTGGCGTTCTCTGCCATGTTCTTCTTCTTCCCGGCGGGTCTGGTGCTGTACTACGTGGTCAACAACCTGTTGTCGATCGCCCAGCAATGGTTCGTGAACCGTCAGATCGAAAACAGCAAGAAAGCTGCTGCCCAGTCCTGATGACCGGGTAGACCAGGCGGCCGGCCTCCCAGTCCAGTGACCGGGGTGCCGGCCGTTTTTTCATGTTTTTTGTGGTGATACGCCATGATGCCTGCCTACGCTCCCGTTACCATTTGTGCCATTGCCACCGCTCCCGGGCGCGGCGGTGTCGGCGTGATCCGGATTTCCGGCTCTGCCCTGCTGTCCTTTGCACAGGCCATTTCCGGTGGCAAGACCCCCAAGCCACGCTATGCGACCTATACCGATTTCGTGGCGGCCGACGGCTCTGCCATCGATAACGGTTTGCTGCTGTACTTCCCCGGGCCCAATTCCTTTACCGGCGAAGACGTGATCGAGCTGCAAGGCCATGGTGGTCCAGTGGTGATGAACATGCTGTTGGCGCGCTGCGTGGAACTCGGTGCGCGGCTGGCCGAACCCGGCGAGTTCACCAAACGTGCCTTTCTCAACGACAAGCTCGATCTGGCACAGGCCGAGAGTGTGGCCGACCTGATCGATGCTGCCAGCGAGAGCGCGGTGCGCGGGGCTCTGAAGTCGTTGAAGGGGGCGTTTTCCCATGAAATTCATCAACTGACCGATGAGTTGATCACCTTGCGCATGCTGGTCGAAGCCACGCTGGATTTCCCGGACGAAGAGATCGACTTTCTTGAAGCGGCCGACGCGGTGGGCAAGCTCGGCCGGCTGCGGGGCTCGCTTGAGCGCGTGCAAGGTACGGCGCGCCAGGGAGCTATCCTGCGCGAGGGCATGCATGTGGTGCTGGTGGGTCAACCCAATGTCGGCAAGTCCAGCCTGATGAATGCGCTGGCGGGCGATGAAGTGGCGATCGTGACCGACATTGCCGGCACGACCCGCGATACCGTGCGGGAAGAAATCGTCATCGATGGCGTGCCGGTGCATGTCATTGATACCGCCGGTCTGCGTGAAACCACCGACGTGGTGGAACGTATCGGCATCGAGCGTACATGGCAAGCGGTGGAGCGTGCCGATGTGGCCCTGGTGCTGGTGGATAGCCGCGAGGGGGTGACGGCCGAGGTCAATGCCATTCTCGAACGCCTGCCGGTCGGTTTGCCGCGAATCTTTGTGTTCAACAAGATCGATCTGGCCAACGAAGCGGCGGGTGAGAGCGAAGAAAATGGCCAGACCATCGTCAGGCTGTCGGCGCATACCCTGCAGGGGGTGGATATTCTCCGTGCCCGCCTGCTGGCACTGATTGGTTTTAGTGGCGCCAGCGAAGGGGTCTATCTGGCTCGCGAACGTCACCTCGATGCCATCCGTCGTGCCAGTCATCATCTGGAGATGGCCGCCGAGATCTGGCAGCAGGTCGAGCTGTTTGCCGAAGAGTTGCGTCTGGCACAAAACGCCCTGTCGGAAATCACCGGTGAATTTACCCCGGATGACTTGTTGGGCGTTATCTTCAGCCGCTTCTGCATCGGAAAGTAATTTGCATTCCTGAGCGTTCATGACCATTCCATAAATAACCTGAAACCACCGCCTGTCGGTGGTTTTTTGTTCTTGTGTGTTCCAATCCCTTCCTGCCTATTCCTGTGTTTTTAGGTGCACGTAAAGGTATGTAATGAGCCCCACCGCAAGCCTCCAAACCGATGAGGCAGGGAGGTAACTTGGCGAAAAAGACAGCCATTCGATCACGGCTAAGCTGTTTCTGGAGAACCACTTTGCCGTGTTCGTTTACCCCGTGGATTTGGAACACATTCTTTGCCAGATCAAGGCCGATTGTCGAAATCTTCATGGTGGACGCTCCTTCTGTTTGAGCGGTTAGTGACACTACCACTCTGGCACATTGATGCCGATTAGGAGGGGGCGTCCATTCCATTACTACAGCCTGCAAAAGTCGCTGATTGAAGATTTGAAACATATTGCGACATTAAACGGCATCGGCTACCAACCACTGATTCGTCAGATCCTGACCCGATTCGCAGATGCAGAGAAAAAGCGGATCTTGCGCGAAGCTGCGACAGCACGGCCGTACGACACAGAAAATGGCGAAGAAGCACTCAGCGAGGCACAGAAAGCACCGCAGCGCTGCGCTTAATGAACGGCGCACCATCACACCGTCAGAACCCGCCAAGCGGCGGGTTTTTTGCTGGCACGACAAACCATGTCGCTGTGTCAGCGTAAGATTAGACGACAGTCAAATGCCTAGCCAGGGCAGGAGAAAAGACATGAACGACCTCAACACACAAACCCTCTATGATCGCTACCCGCGCCTCTACCAGAGGCGTTTCCTTTCTCTTCAGGAATCTGCCATGAGCTGGGGCTTCACCTGTGGCGATGGCTGGTTCACGCTGATCGACCAATTATCGGCGCAAATCGAAGCAGAATGCCAGAAGCTAAGAGACGAAGGCTGGACGGAAAGCGAGCTGCCGGTCGCCGTGCAGGTGAAAAGCAAATTCGGTCGCCTGCGGTTTCGCTTGTCGACCTACACCCCGGCACTGCGGGAAATGGTGAGGGCGGCTGCCGACGCGTCGGAACAAATCGATGAAGACGAGCCGTCATACCAAACAGATCATGCTCACCAGGGTCATGAGCAGCAAAAACCCCCGCACAGCATTGGCTAGTGTGGGGGGAGTGCTGCTAAGAAGCGGGCCTGGCGAGCGCCGTTTCCTTTCTCAGGGCAAGCACTGCGTCGTTGTATTGCACAATCAACTGACGAATCAACGCCTCAGTCTTCAGGTCTGTGGCCCCCTCCTGAAACCGGTCGAGAAGCTCCTTCACAGACGGCACCAGCACCGGTGCCAGCTCGGCGCAAATATCATTCAGCGTATCCCGGGGGAAATGCTGGTAGCGATCGGCAGTGCTCGCCGCCGCGTCCTCCACCTTCTCCCGAGTCTTCCGGTCCTTTTCTTTGGCAAAAGCCTGAAACATCTTTTCCAGACTGCAGGCTGACGCCTGATTTTGCAGAGTGTTTAGCCGGGTCTGAGGCGCTGGCTCATACGGTTTGTACAACACTACATCGCTGACCTTATTCCCCAGCACCCGATCCTGCCACTGGCGATAGGTTTCCCCTTCCACCGGGGAAGGCACATTGCGTCCTGGCGGCTCACCCACAAAATCGACCAGCAACGAGTAAGTCTTAAGAATCCGGTAGCAATACAATTCTTTAGATAACATGACGCTTTCCTGAAAGCAACGAATCATAGGTTTCAAAGCATTGTCATGTGATTATACCCTGTGCCATCACCATCAGGTATTGATCAGCGCCGGTCTTGCAACCGATTACCGCGGCGCCCAGCATCCTCCCGTGCGTAACGAGCCAGCACCTCCCGTGCCAGCTTTTCCATCCACTGCCGCAGCACCAGCGGCTTGCGAATTACCATGAAATCCACCTGCTGCTTGAGCCACCAGTTCAACTGCCAGCTCTCCCGCACCCTCACCCGCAATGTGCACCAGCCATCTTTTTGCGACTCACCAAGCTGCTGCGAGGTATCCAGTGGCGTTTCCTGCAAGATCGCCGCCAGTTTCGGGGCGATCAGTGCCTCCAGCCAAACTGGCTTGCCCGAACCAAAATGCCCCGCCTGAGCCACATGATCCTGCAAGACAAACCCTGCCGGTCGCCTGGCAGGCAAATGCAGACGACTGGCCCCGGTAAAACGATGCAAGGCGTACCAATAGGGACTGTCATGATCGTCAGCAAGTGCCACCAGATATAACACCTGCCCGCGCGCCATCATGCCCAGCGGATGAAAATGACAGGTCCGCGTCTCGCCTTTGGCGTTGGTATAACTGGCGGCCACCTGCTCTTCCGCCAGCAGTGCCTCCTGCAGCAGTGCCAGGATGTCCGGCCGGATCGTTGGCGGCAACAGCGGCATCCCAACCGGTACCACCTGCGCCTTATCCTGCCATTGACTCACCTCATGCCGGCGCTGAATGGCCAGTGTCGAGGCAGCACGATCAAACAGCTGCTGCAAGGCACCCTGCAGCGACACCGGCAGCGCATGGCGCAAATGCTTCTCCACCATCACCAGAGACAAGGCCTCGGGCAAAGACAGCCCACCCGGTGGCGGCGCATCGCGAGCGGCCCAGCGGTAGCCATACTCCACCCCCCGCCTGCGCGGCCCGGCAGGTTCCTGTCCGTCGTGACAACTCAACTCGGGGTGAATCAGCATCAGGGCCCTCAGATCGCGCAGCACATGATGCTTGGCCACCTCATAACCCTGAGTGCGCAGATCCGCGACCAGATCGCGCTGCGTCACCCAGCTGCGGGTTCGGCTCAAACGCTGGATGGCCGCCAGCACCAGCAGGCGGCGCTGCTGGGTGGCCATAGCGATTTGTTCAGGCATGGAACACTCGGCAAACAAACGGAAAGTACTAGCTTAGCAGCAAGCGAAGCCGTGGTTCTGCCCGACACTGCAGAACCTGCAGCAAACATTCAAACCCACATCTGGTGTGACACAAAATGTCACACCTGTGCGGATAATCAATGTCATCACCCACCCACGGAGCCTGCGCATGCACACCACCATTCCGTACCTGAACCTGCCTGCCAGCCCCGCCAGGTTCAAGTTGCCCTATCCGCGCCTGCGCCCACTGGCAGCCCTGTGGGCCATCGACCTGGCGTTGCGCCAGCTGAGCAACCGCGAAACCTTGCGATGGTCCGCCGACTGGCTGGAAGAAGACAGCGCCTTCAGCCAGCTGAGCAACATCAAGCTGGACCGACGTCATATCGACACCAGTGGCTGGAGGCCGCATGTGCGACAGCAACTCCTGGCACAGCGCAGCGAATGGATGGCACGCAAGCTCGATTCACGCCAGGCACTGCTGCGCAACATCCAACTGCTCGGCGAGCTGCTCGGCCTGCAAGCCGTGGAAAAGGCCATTCTGCTTTTTGCCCTGGTCAGCAAGCTTTGCCACCTGAGCGAAGTGGTCGACTGGCACCCCTGCATCGAGCTGCCCGAACTGATCGACTTGCTCAGTAGCATGACCGGACACGATGAGCAGGACATCGCCAGAGCCCTGAGTCCCGAGAGCCCACTGCACCACGCCGGCCTGATCAAAGTTGACCAGGACAACACCTTTCGGCTGGAGAACCTGCTGGAAGTCAGCGGCGGACTGGCCCACGCCCTGACCCTGCCATTTCGCAACCCGCAGCAGCTCATGCACCACTTCATCCAGACAATGGCGCCGACCTCGCTCGACCTCCGCCACTTCCCCCATCTGGAAAAAGACGCCGACCTGCTGCAGCGGCTGCTGACCGCTGCCATGGCGGCCGGCACTCCCGGCATCAACATCCTGCTGCACGGCGCGCCCGGTGTGGGCAAAACCGCCTTTGCCAGCGCCCTGGCCCAGTCACTGGGGTTGCCCCTCTACGCCGTTCCCGCCCGCGGCAAGGAGAAATTCATCCCCCTCGGCGAAGAGCGGCTCGACGCCTATTGTCTGAGCCAGAAACTCATGGCACAGGGACAGCCCTGCCTGATGCTGTTCGATGAAATGGAAGACGTGTTCATGACCCGCGACAACCTGTTCTCGCTGATGGGGATGAGCCAGGGCATGTCCAATCGCAAAGGCTGGATCAACCACATGCTGGAGCGCAACCCCGTCCCCACCCTGTGGGTCAGCAATGACATCAATATCGACCCGGCCTACCTGCGCCGCTTCGACTACTCGATCCACCTGCGTCAACCACCCGCCAGCGTTCGGCAACACATTGCCCGGCAATACCTCGTCCCGCTGAGTCGCGACTCGCAATGGATCGGGCACCTCAGCGACTGCGAACACATCACCCCGGCCCTGTTCGACAACGCCGCCCGTATCGCCACCCTGTCCGGACAGCACGACGCCCAACGCCAGCAGGATGCCGAACGCGTCATCAGCGCCGGCCTGCGCCTGCTGGGACAGCGCCCCCTGCCCGTGCAGCACCGTGCCCAACCCAGCTTCGACCGGACCCTGCTCAACACCGACTCCGACCTGGAAGCACTGTGCGCCGGGCTAAGCCGCCAGGGCCACGGCACCTTGTGTCTGTACGGCCCGCCTGGCACCGGTAAAAGTGCCTTGGCCCACCACCTGGGCGCCCTCACCGGCAAACCGGTCATGGTGCGGCAAGCCTCCGACCTGCTCAGCAGCTGGGTCGGCGAGACCGAACAGCGCATCGCCGCCATGTTCGAGCAGGCCGAGGCACAAGACAGCCTGCTGCTGCTCGACGAAGCGGACAGCTTCCTGCAAGAACGTCGCGGCGCACGCAACAGCTGGGAAGTCACCCAGGTCAATGAACTGCTGACTCGCATGGACAGCTTCCAGGGACTGTTTGTCTGCACCACCAACCTGATCGGCAACCTCGACCAGGCCGCCATGCGGCGCTTCATGTTCAAAATCGGCTTCGACTACCTGAAGCCCGAACAGGCCGCACAGCTGTTCGTACAGAGCTTCGTGCTGGCCGGCGGTGACGAACAGGCCGCAAAACAGGCACAAGAAGCCGTCAAAAGCCTGCGCTGCCTGACTCCCGGTGACTTCGCCGTGGTCAGCCGGCAAAGCGCCATGTTGGGCGGCACTCCGCAAGCCGCACAGTGGCTGGACAACCTGGAACGCGAATGCCGGCATAAACAGCAAACCAGCAGGATCGGATTTGCATGATATTTGATGAGCGTTAATCGCATCATCATGTTAAGTTGGTAGCTTGATTCAAGCCCATTCACATACATGGAGGCAATATGGCTGGCAAATTCACGCAAAGTTTGAAAGATGCCATTCTGGAAACCGCCGAACAGGCGCGGGTAATGACCAAGGAAAGCCTGAACGCGCTGCCGGAATATTACATGGTGGTCAAGGTGGCAGAAAAACTTAACGATGCCATGACAACCTTCGGAGTGCGCTTTGAGGTGCCCATGGAGATGCTTCTGGCCGAAATGGGTCTCCAGAAAGAAGAGGTTCAACTCAGCCGGCAGAGCGGTAAGGCAGACCTGGTACTGAGCAGCCAAAAGAACCGTTATGTCGTCGAGTTCAAACGCTCGATCAACAGCAAGAGCCTCCGACAAGACACCATCCGGCTTGCCCAGTTATGCCTTCTCTCCGGCCAACAAGGCTGGAACAGCAAAAACTATCTGGTCGCCATCACTGCCCGCGATGTAGAAACCGTCAATAAGCGTGAAGAGGACATGGCGGACTGGTTGAAACAGGAAAACAAACAGCTCGCCAAGGTCAAAGTCAAAGCGGTGCCGATAGAAGGACTGGAAAAATACACCAACACCCGGCCCTCTGGGAACAAACTGACTAAAGCCCCGCTGACCGGATGCATCTGGGAACTCTCCTACCAGGCCTGAGACTGACCGGGAGGGCCCATCGGGCCTCTGCCCAGCTTAAACCTGACGACAAACACATCAACCACCCGAAGTAAACCCATGCCGTCGTGCCCGGCACCGACCGCAACCTGCGGCTGGCCAATGACAAGGCGCAGGACGTCACCATCAAGAAACTGACGCGGGGCAACCCGACCATGGTGGCCAAGTTTGCTGAGGTGAATACGCAGGGTGAGTAATCACCGCAGCGTCTCAGGGGGAGCCATGAACTAAGCCAGCTTGATGCAGTCAAGCTGGCTTAGTCACTTCAGGAGAAAGGCATGGCCATCGAGATCCCCCGCGGTGACCTGCTGCGGCAGGAAAATGTCGACGCCATCGTCAACGCGGTCAATTGTGTCGGCGTGATGGGGCTCTCGTTATCCCTCTGTTTCAATCGTCCGCTGATCAACCACATGGCGCGCTTCGCTCCTGCCCCCCTTGCGCCGCGAGACGGTCGCCTCTGAGACAAGGCCCGTCGCACGACCGCGCTACTGTGTGGCGTGTGGGCCCTTTTTACCGAGTTAAGGAAACAGCATGTCCGCCAGAATGCAGGACCGCATCGAGCGTATGAATCTGATCGAGAACCTGTTGCCGAGCGAGCGGCAAGGCGCACGCTGCGGCTGGACGCTGGCGCAGATCGAACAGCGCCTGGGCAATGAGCCCGGCATGAGACTGCCGCACCGGCGCACCCTACAGCGCGATTTGCAGGAAATGGCCAACGAAGGCCGCATCCGCATGCTGAATGCCGACGGCGCACCGCTGTACCAGCGCCAGGAGGAACCGCTGGAGTTTGATGCCGAGGTGTGGGATTTCCTGTTGTTGCAGCTCAAGCAGGATCTGGAGGGCTTGATGTCCGCCAGTCAGCTTGCTCAGGTGCTGCGCCGATTGCAATTGCGTGACGACGGCACCGCGCTCGATACGCGCAAGCTGCGCATCCTGCCCGATTCGCTGCGTTTGCGCCCGGCGTTGCTCGACTACCATGTACTGGGCTGTGTGCTGCGCGCACTGGCCGGCGAAAAGGCGCTGAAGGTGAGCTACTGCGACCGCACCGGCAAGCGCACAGAGCCGGTGCTGCACCCGCTGGGGCTGATGCAGCGCGGACCTCGCGTCTACCTGTATGCGATGAAAAACGATGAATCCAGCGAGCGCATGTACGCGCTTGACCGCATTACCCGCGCCGAATGCCTGCCGATCTCGGCCAGAACTAAACCGGACTTTGATCTCGACCAGTGCATCCACGACGGCCGCGCTGACTTTGCCAACGGCGAGGTCATCCACTTCAAAGCTGAGGTACGTGGTTATATCGAACAACTGGTCTATGACTGCCCGCTCAACGCGAACCAGACTTTGACTCCGCTGGACGACGGCGAAGGCTCCTTGCTGACGGTGCAGATGCCGTCGAGTGGACAACTGCTGCGCTGGATCCTGGCGGGAGGGGAGAACATCACCGTGCTTGCACCGGATGGATTGCGGGAGGTGGTGGTGGGGCAGGTGCGGGGGATGGCAATGCAGTACCCGTATCTTCAAGCTTCTTCCCCGAACATGGGGGAGTCGAACATTTTCACACATGAAATCGATTGAGAGCCTGCCATGATCCAATCCAGTCATCTTGCCAACATTGCTCTCGCAGACGATGTATGGCTCAAGAACCTGACTCAAGTCCCGGCGCTGCGGTTGGGAACTTCACTGGCGACAGTCTGAAGAAGTAACGCCAGTTGAGCGCTCAAGCCTGCGCGATCGATGCTGTCCGAGTCAGGTTGAGCCATCCAGAATCTTACCTGCATGGCCAGATGATGTGCCTGCACGCTCAGTCTGGCCTGCCCGAAGGTCCCTCCCGACCCGGCAATGGCATGAAGTCCTTCGTAAAGTTCGGGCAGCACTGCACGAACGGCCTCCCCGGCGGTATCGAGCCGTGCCTGCAGCGACTGGAGTTGTCGGGGAAGGTTATCGAGGTACTGGCTCCGCAGTTCCTCCATGCGTTGCGCAACCGCAAGGGATGCCCCGGTCTCTGCGGCATCCGGTGTATCGGAATCGGCATTCATGGTGTTCTCCTCAACCACCTCTCAGGATAGCGCCGGCCAGATTGCCCAATGGCACGCTGCGACACACGGCCCCAAGATTCACCGCTTCTTTGGGCATGCCGTAAACCAGTGAAGTGGCTTCGTCCTGTGCCAGCGTCACGGCCCCGGCTTCGCGCATTTCCTTCAGGCCACGGGCTCCATCGGCCCCCATTCCGGTCATGATGATCCCCATGGCGTTGCTGCCGGCACTGTGTGCCACCGAGCGGAACAGAACATCCACCGAAGGGCAATGGCGATTGACCGGGGGTGCTTCACGGATATCCATCACATATTGCGCGCCATTGCGAATCACTTTGGCTTGTTTGCCGCCAGGCGCGATGAGCGCCAGCCCCGGTAGCACCCGCTGGCCGTGGCGGGCCTCTTCCACCCGCAGTTGCGACATTGTGTTCAGCCGTGCGGCAAAGGCGGCAGTAAATCCGGCAGGCATGTGTTGGACAATCACCAGGCCGGGGCAATCGCCCGGCAAGGCCGACAACACCTCTTCCAGTGCGACGGTGCCTCCCGTCGACGTCCCTATGGCCACAATCCGTTCGGTGGTTTTGGTCATGGACTTGGGCGTGGTGGTTGTCGCTGTGCCGGACATGACGGGCTGCACGGCCCGCAAGTTGCGGTGGTTTGCCATGGAGGCACTGCGTACTGTCGCGACGATGCTGGATTCGGCATCCTGCAAAAAGTCGCCCACTCCCAGCCGGGGCTTGGTGATGATGGCCACTGCACCGGCCTGCAGTGCCTGCAGGGTGGTCTCCGCGCCATCAACGGCCAGCGATGAACAGATGACCACCGGTGTCGGTCGTTCTGCCATGAGCTGACGCAGAAAGGTGATGCCATCCATGCGCGGCATTTCGATATCCAGCACAATCACGTCTGGCCAGGACTCCTTCATTTTGCCCATGGCAAACAGCGGGTCGGACGCGGTACCGATAACCTCGATGTCCGGTTCGCGGCCCAGAATGGACGAGACCATCTGCCTGACCACGGCGGAGTCATCAATGACCAGCACGCGGATTCGCCGGGTTGTCATGCTGCCAGCCCTTCCTGAAGGGCATGACGGCGTTGCTCCCGGGTCATGACATGGCGCACCAGCTGTACCACATCCAGAATCAGTGCGACGTCCCCATCACCGAGGATGGTGGATCCTGCCACGCAAGGAACATGCTGGAATAACGGACCTAGCGGCTTGATCACGGTCTGGCACTTGCCATGAATACGATCCACCACCAGCCCGATGCACTTGCCGCCAAAGCGGATGGTGACGACACGGGGACGTGCATGAGCGGTACCGTGAGAGCCAAACAGATCGCGCAGTCTGACGATGGGCAGCGCCTCTTGTTGATGCTCCATCACGTCGACGCTGTTCATGCCGGAGGGGAGTTCCAGACATTCGACCACCATGTCCAGAGGAACAATGAAACTCGCGTCGCCGACACCGACATGAAAACCGTCGATGATGGCCAGTGTCAGAGGCAGGCACAGCCGCATGGTGGTGCCTTGACCGGGTTCGGAGTGGATCTCCAGGTTGCCGCGCAAGGCCTCGAGATTGCTCTTTACCACGTCCATCCCGACACCGCGTCCGGACAGATTGGTCACCGCACTCGCGGTTGAAAAACCCGGTTCCAGAATCAATTGGTTGATGTCATTGCGCGAAAGGTTGGCACCTTCCGGCACGATACCCTTTTCAATGGCCTTGGTGAGAATCGTGTCCGGATTCAAGCCTCGTCCGTCATCCGAGACCTCGATAATGATCGCCCCGGACTCGTGGAAGGCTTTCAGCGTGATGGTGCCTCGTACCGGCTTGCCCGCTGCCACACGCTCGTCCGCCGTTTCGATGCCGTGATCCATGGCGTTGCGCAGCAGGTGCATCAACGGATCGGCAACTTTTTCGACCATGGTCTTGTCCAGCTCGGCTTCCGCGCCATGCACGACAAGATCGATTTCCTTGCCGAGTTCTGCCGAGATATCCCTGACCACGCGCGGGAAGCGTGAAAATACCTCGCCAATGGCGACCATGCGCAATTGCAAGGCCATGTCGCGGATATCCTCCACCAGTGCCAGCAAGTGTGCCGCCGCTTCCAGCATGCCGGCCTGGCCGGTCTTTTCTGCCTGGACCTGATTGCCGGCGCCGGCAATCACCAATTCTCCGACCCGGTCGATCAGACTGTCGAGCCGGTCTGCCGCCACCTTGAGCGTCTTGTTTTCCGGTTGGCGGCTGTCACGGTTGTCATTGGCTGCCGGGCGTGACGTGGTGGTCGTTGCGACGGACTGTTCGGCCGGAGCATCCAATGCGGCAAGACCACCCTCATTCAGCGTGCCGCATTCGACAAGCCAACCAAGCATGGCGGCTTCTTCTTCCGGCCGTGACTCGATCAGATGACGGAAGGCGAGTGGCGGGCAGCCCGGTTCCAGGATTCCCAGTTGCATGTCATTGCCGAAAAATTCGAATACCTCTTCGATGTCGCTACGGCTTGCCGAGGTCTCGAGCGATAATTCAAATCCCAGAAAACACGAGCTGGCTTCGTTCTCCTGAAGGTGGGGCAGCGCGTCGGTCAGTGTTATCAAATGGTGGATGCGGCCGAGTTGCTCCAGAAACTGGATGAAGCGCAGCGGGTCCATTCCCCAACTCATGACGTCGGGTGAAAAGCGCAGTGAAAGATGCCATAAGCCGGAGGCTGACTGAATCGGTTGAGGGGTTTCCGGTGCCGCCATTGGTGTTTTGGCGTCTGCTGAATGGGACGGCAACCAGCGAGACAGCCGGTCAATCAAACGGTCGCTGAAGGCGGTATCGGCCTCCAGTCCATTGCAGGCCTGATCAATTAACCGGGCAATGTGGTCCTGACAGTCAAGCAGGACACTGACTAGCTCGCTGGACAGTTCCAGAGCATGATTGCGTACCCGGTCGAGCACGCTTTCGACAACATGGGTGAAGCGCTCAACCTCGGTCATGCCAAACATGCCGCTTGAACCCTTGATGGTATGTGCACAGCGAAACAAGGCCGAGATGTCGTCGTCAGAGCCGCTGCCGCTTTCCAGCTTGAGCAGCAGATTTTCCATTTGGCTAATCAGGTCCTTTGATTCATCCATGAAAACCTGTAAGCCGGCCGCCAGCGCTTCGCTGTTCAAGCTGTTTTTGTTCATGATGCATCCTTCTCATCCATGTCCATGGCGAGGGTCGGCAGGTCGAGGCGGGCAAATCGCAGCAAAGCCTCGACTTCTGGTGAGGGGTGGCAAAAACCGATGCCTGCCCGGCCGGCCATCAACACCAGCTGCAGACCGGCGGTGTCGATAGCGGAAATCCCGGAAAGATCAATGCAGGGCGTCTCGGCGAGAATCGGCAGCAACATCTGTCTTGCCTCATCCACTGTCTGAATCACCAGCTCTCCGGCGATGGCATGGCTGGCACCGGCAGACCGGTCCGATAGCGTCAATGATAGAGTCATGATGTGCTTTCGATGAGTGCTCAGGCCGCAAGCATGGAGTCCGATGGCTGAGGGTGAATGCTCACGACAGCCGACATGTGCTCGATGGAGAACGCCTTTTCCACATTGAGAATGATCATGAAATGCCCGTCATGCCGTGCCATGCCCACGATGAAGTCACCATTGATCTTCGTGCCGAGCGAAGGAGGGGGCTCAATCAGCTTGTCGGCAACATCGACAACAGCGGTGACTCGATCCACCAGCAGGCCGATGGTATGTTGTTCACCCTGACAGCACACTTCGATAATGACGTAGCAGCTGCGCCGCCCTACCTGGACCGGGCTTCCGCCGAATCGCACCGAAAGATCCAGTACCGGTACAACGGCTCCGCGCAGGTTGATGACGCCGCATACCGCATGCGGCATCATCGGAACGGGGGTCGGCGTATCGTATTCGATGATTTCGCGGATGCACTCGATCGCCAGTGCGTAATGTTCTCCGCTCAAAACAAAGGCAAGATACAGTTTGCCGGCCGATGTCGTGATTGTGATGTCTTGGTTCATGATGATCCCCTGGCAATATCCGGCATCACTTCACGCCATACTCATGGCGGAAACCGGCATGTCCGCCAGTTTGTTTGCCTGGCAGGGTGAATTGCGCGGTCAAGCTCTTGAGTACACCGGCTTGTGCGGCAACGGTGTCAGCCGTCGTTGCCAACTCCTCCGAGGCTGATGCGGTCTGCTGTGTGGTCAGGTTGAGCTGATTCATTGCACAACTAATCTGGTCGGCACCAACACTTTGCTCGTTGGATGCCGCGGTGATTTCACGCACCAGGTCGGCCGTCTTTCTGATGGACGGCAGCATTTCCGCCAGCAGCCCTCCGGCTTGTTCGGCCGTGTCCACACTGCTGTCGGCAAGACTGCTGATCTCTTGGGCTGCGATCTGGCTGCGCTCGGCAAGCTTCCTGACTTCGGCGGCCACCACGGCAAATCCCTTGCCATGCTCTCCTGCGCGAGCGGCTTCGATGGCGGCATTGAGTGCTAACAGATCGGTGCGATAGGCGATATCGTCGATGATGCGGATCCTGTCGGCGATGGCCCGCATGGCGGCTACGGTCTGGCTGACGGCCTCGCCGCCACGGGTGGCATCCTGCGAGGATTGGGTGGCGATGCCATCCGTGACGACGGCATTGTCGGAGTTCTGCTGGATGGAGGCCGACATTTCTTCGATCGCCGAGGTGGTCTCCTCAAGACTGGCGGCTTGTTCGGT
>JAGLBD010000003.1:21886-104947 GCA_018260425.1 Pseudogulbenkiania sp.
ATGCTTTTGTTCATCGGCGCGGAAGTCGAGTTGACCTTGCTGTGAGGCATTGGCCAACGCTACGGCATCCTGAATCAAGCGTTTCAGGTTACCGCGCACCTGTTCGACGGTGTCGTTGATGAAACGTTTTTTACCGGGGAGAGTTTCCAGTTCGGCCTCGAAGTTGCCCTCGCCGAAGGCCTTGATGCAGGCCATGGCTTTTTTCTTGACGGTGATGTGGCCTTCCACCATGGAGTTGACCCCGGTGGCCATGGTGCGATAAGCGCCCTGGAAGCGGTTTTCATCGATGCGGATGTCGATATCACCGGCATCGTGTTGGGCCGACATGTGGTTCATTTCGCTAATGAACAGTTTGATGTTGCTGCGTAGTTGTTCGACGGTATCGTTGATGAAACGTTTTTTACCGGGGAAGGTGTCCAGTTCGGCTTCAAAGTTGCCCTCGCCGAAGGCCTTGATGCAGGCCATAGCCTTTTTCTTCACGTTGATGTGGTTTTCCACCATGGTGTTGACCCCGGTGGCCATGGAGCGAAAGGCGCCCTGGAAGCGGCTTTCATCAATGCGCACGTCGATGTCGCCAGCATCGTGTTGGGTTGACATACGGTTCATTTCATCGAGTAGTTTGACCAGCGTGATACGCACGGAGTTGACTGAATCCGTCAATACGTCGCCCTTCAGGCGGCTGCCCGGTGCTTCCGCGAGGTCTCCTTGAGCGATGCTGTTGATTTGATCGCTGAGTTGTCCCCGTTCGTGTTGCTGCCGTTGCGCCGTTCGGGCTGCGATGGCGGATGCCAGCAACAGGCCAAAGGCGCTGGTGAGGCCAAGGTATAGCCACAGAGGGGTAGCTGTCTCATGGCTGAAATAGGCCAGCACGACAGCGAGGCTGTTCAGGATGGCCAGCCCGACGATGGCAAGCTGGGTGGGAGTCTCGTGCTGAAAGGTCATAGTGGTCATGGCATAGCTCCGTGTGGTGCCCATGGAAAGAGAATCGGCGGGCTTGCTGCCAGTATCAAAAAATGACTGGATCTATGCCATAGCGGAATACCCTTGTGCTATACCAAGGAAACTGGGGTATAGGACAGGTTTTTGGAGTGTGTGGCGTAAGGAGAGGTACTTCGCTATTAGGTAAATAAATGAAAATAGACCATTTCATTGCTATTGTTGATGACGATGATATGCTGCGCGAAATGCTGTGTTTGATGTTGCACAGCTTAAAGTTGACCGTGAAGGGTTATGCCAGCGCGCAGGCGTTCCTCGCCGACCCCGACTGGAGGAACTGCCTGTGTCTGGTGCTGGATCAGCGCATGCCCGGTATGAGCGGCATTGAACTGCAACGCCGGCTGAAAAAAGACAATGTGCAGCTTCCCATCGTCTTCATGACGGCGCATGGCGAAGTTCCCATGGTCGTTGAAGCGATCAAGGAAGGCGCCGTGGATTTTCTGCAAAAACCGTTGCAGGCACAGGCTTTTCTAGATTGTGTTCAACGGTGTGTCGAGGAGGCTCCACGCCGGCGGCAGCAATTTTACGAGATGGACGTCATGCGGGCGCGACTGGCCAATCTGACTCCCAGGGAACGGGAGGTGCTGGAACAGATCGTCGAAGGAAAACGTAGCAAGAACATTGCGGACACACTCGGTGTTTCGCTCAATACCGTTGAACAATACCGCAGCAAAATCCTGCAAAAAATGCATGCTTCCTCTACCCCTGATCTGCTGAGTCAGCTGTCTCCCTATCTGAAAGACCTTGGGCTGCCCGGGCATGGTTGAGGGGACTGGACCCTGCCGTCTTTTTGACCTTACCTGTTTCCGTTCGAATTCAATCCAGCCATGTTGACCAAGGTTCTTCCTGTCACCGTCAGGGTCGGCTCTCTGCCGACAGGCTGGCAAAGCGCTGAATCAGCAGGGTGCGCAAATAGTCGTGCAAGGGATGGGCATCGTTGCGGCGATGCCAGATCAGGCTGATCGGCAGATGGATTTCCGGTGCCAGCGGGACGTGGGCAAGATCCGGGTAATCGGCGAATAGCGGGAGATACAGCTCCGGCTGGATCGAGATCAACGGAGCATTGGCGAGGATGCGGCCGGTCGCCATCAGGCTGGCCGAGAGTGCCACAATCCGTCGCGGCAAGCCGTGCTCGGCAAAGACATGATCCACGACGCCGGCGGCCGTGCCGCGGTGGCTGCTGACCAACTGGTCGCAGGCCGACAGGTCACCGAGTGTCGGGTAGTCGGGCAGGCTCATCTGCTGGCGTGAATACAGGGCGACAAAGCCGGATTCCATAACCGGGTGGACATGGTGCCAGTCGCGGACCGGATAGGGGGCAGCAGTGATCAGCAGGTCGACCTCGTCGCGGTCCAGTGCGCCGAGTTGCTGGTCGGTTTCGAGCAGAAACGAGCGCAACTGGATGCCGGGCGCTTCTTCGCGCAAGGTGGCGATCAGGCCGGGAAACAGCAGGGCTTCCAGTCCGTCCGGTGCCGAGAGGCTGAAACTGGCCTGGGTCTGTGCCGGATCAAAGGCGGTGGCATCAAACAGAAAACGGCTGGCGTCTTCCAGCCACTGGCGTATCTGCGGGGCCAGCTCCATGGCGCGCGCCGTCGGTTCCATGCGTGAACCACTACGCAAAAACAACGGATCTCCCAACGCTTCGCGGAGTCGGGCCAAGACATGGCTCATGGCCGGCTGGCCGAGAAACAGTCGGGCCGCGGCACGGCTGACATGGCGCTCCTGCATCAACGCATCGAAGGCCACCAGCAGGTTGAGGTCAAGACGGCGCAGATCGCCGTGATGAATATCGAAATCGTTCATGATCGGTATTTTGATAATCGATTTCCATGATAGCGCGCATTTACGGACAATAGCCACTTTAGCCCCCCGCCATCATGTCCCGCTCCCGCCCTGCCTTGACCTTGCACCATGCCGCTATCGTACTGATAGTGTGTCTGGAGTACCTACAGACCCTCATGGTGTCGTTTGCTTCGCGCGACATTTCCGGGGGAATCGATGCGGCCCCCGAAGAGTTCAGCCTCGCTGCGGCATGCTACGCCTCGGTGGCCGTACTGGTGATCATTGCCCACCGCTGGATGGTGCAACAGTTAGGTTACCGGCGCTTGTTGCGCCTCTCGCTCTTGGCCTTTCTGGTCGGGGCGGTGCTGTGCGCCGAAGCACATACCGTGCCGATGTTCATTGCCGGACGGATGGTGCAGGCGCTGGGCGGCGCGGCCTTCTTTACTGCATCACGCGTGCAGATCCTGCACTACAAGGGGCGTGAACGGATTCCTGCGCTGTTATGTCTGCCCTTTGGCATTACGCTGGGCTCGGCGCTGGCGCCGATTCTGGGGGCGGCCTTGCTGGAACACGAGGGGTGGCGGGCGTTGTTCTGGGTGATGGTGCCGCTGACCCTGCTGGTGGACCAGGTGGTGGCCCGTGCCGTGCCGGAGCACGAGCCGGTAGAAAACGAACAGGCGGATCACTTACACCCGTGGGGCATCCTGTTGCTGTGTGCCGGGATTTTCTTGTTGCAGTTCATGCTGGAACGCAGCCGCTACGACCTGTTTGGCGATCCTTTGGTGTTGCTGGGCAGTGGTGCGGTGGCGGTTGTCTTGTTGTTGGCGTATCTGTGGCATGACGTGCGCCATCCGACCCCGTTGATTCCCTATGCCGCGTTTTCCAGTTACGGCTATTGGTTCGGCATGGGGATCTATGGGTTTGGTTATCTGGTGGTGTCGGCCTGCAATGTGATTCTGCCGGTGTACATGATTCAGGGGCTGGGGTTTACCGTGGAGTCCAGTGGCTGGGCGCTGGGCTTGACCAGTCTGGCCGGGATGGTGACCATCCCCTTGCATTTCGGTTTGATGGTGCGCTGGCCCTCCTTGAAGCCCTATTTGCTGCTGAGCCTGGTGTGGCTGGGTGCCTTCGGCTGGTCAATGAGCCTGCAAAGCGAAGAAGTCACCATGGTGCGCCTCGGCTGGACCTTGCTGCTGCTCAACACCTTGTTCATGCCGTTTGCGCTGGGGACGGCGGCGGCCGGCACGTTCCGCCGTGTTGACGAAAAAGTGTTCAGCCATGCCTATCAGGTCAAGAATACCATGCGCGAGGTCGCCAATTCGGTAGGTATCTCGCTGGCGACCATCGTCATGCAGATGCGCACCAATCTGCATTATGCCCGCCTGGCCGAGTCGACCTCGCACCTCTCCCCGGGCTACGGCACGATGGCCGGAGGGGGGGATCCCTGGGACCTGCTTAACCATCCCTCGACCGCTGCCCTGATGCGCTTGTCGCAGGAGATGACCCGGCAGGCGACCCTGATGGCCAGCCAGGACTTTTTTAGAGGATTGGCCATTGTCGCGGCGTTCAGCATGGTCTGGGTGGCGTTGCAACGACGGTTTGCCTGAGCCGGACACACTTTTACACACATAAGGCACGTCATAGACTTGGCGCACCACGTTCGTCTATGTGAAACTGATCTTCTGCTCACTAATTAGCCATGGCATATGAGATCTCTGGCATGCCGTTGGGTGGTGTTCGTGCTATGTCTGCTGCCGATGACCGCGTCGGCCGCGACCGGGACACTGGTATTGGCCTTCGCACCACTGCCGCCGTGGCGGGTGGTCGAGGCTGACGGTCGTCTATCGGGTCCGTATTACGACATCGCCGTGGAGTTTGCCCGCCGCCTGAGTCTGCCGCTCGAGGTCAGGGTGTGTCCGGTAAAACGCTGCATGGCACTGCTTGAAACCGGCGAGGCCGACTTGGTGCTAGGCGTCACGCCGACGCCGGAGCGCCGCACCATCATCGAGTTTCTTGATCCCCCCTATGCACCGCCCGCGGTCATGAGTTTTTTTGTTAACCGCGAAGAAACCCGCCCTTTGCGCCACTACGGTGATTTGCGTGGCTGGCATATCGGGGTAGTGGACGGTCGCAATTATTTCGCCCGTTTCGACGAAGACCGGCAACTGGCCAAAGACATGGCTCCCGACTCGCTGTCCAATATGCTCAAGCTCGCGGCGAGACGCATCGACACGGCGGTATTCAATCGCAGCGAAGCGTGGTGGCTGATCAGGCGGAATCATCTCGAGTCCCGTATTGTCGAAAGCCCCTATCGGGTCGTGCTGAATGAACCCCGCTACTTTGGCCTGTCGCGAAAATCACGGTTTCAGGGCCAAAAAGCCCAACTGAAAGCCATTTTGCGGGCCATGGTCAATGAAGGTGTTCCCAAACGCCTGTTGGCTCCGATCGAATCCCCTTCCCGTTGAGCCGGTTCCGGCACGAATGCGTTTCATTGCAGGGTCATCGTGGTGTGTTACACCTGCCATAACGGTTAGTGTCATCAAACGCGTTGTGTAATGTTTTCTCGGTATATGAGTAGCATCTGATATACATCACGGCAGGGAGAATGACTTTGCCGTTAGGATAACGTGGGCGATCTTTATTCATCTGTTGCGTTGCAGCATACGATTTTGATTGGATAATGTCGCAAATCTGTAAATATATTGCGCCTTATCAAAACTCTGCATTACATTGGTTTCAAACACCCGTTCGAATCCGTCGCCGCACGGGAGTTGGATCACGTCTTCATGTATTGATTTCACGTCATTCAGGAAAGGAAAACCATGCTCATCGCCATAGTGGCCGAGCGAACGGCCAGCGAGACACGTGTCGCCGCGACGCCGGAAACGGTCCGCAAGATTGTCGCCCTCGGGCATCAGGTCGTGGTAGAGGAAGGTGCCGGCCGCAAGGCTGCCTTCAGCGACAACGATTACCTGGATGCCGGCGCGACTGTGCTTGCCGGCCGTGCCGCGGTTCTGGCCAGTGCCGACATCGTCCTCAAGGTTCGTGCCCCCGACGTCCACGAAGTCGAGGAAATCCGGACCGGCGCTACGCTTATTTCGCTGCTGAATCCCTACGCCAACCCCTTGCTGCCACGCATGGCGGACAAGAAGTTGTCGGCCTTCGCCATGGAACTGCTGCCGCGTACCACGCGCGCGCAGTCGATGGATGTCCTGTCGTCGCAGAACAATATCGCCGGCTACCGTGCGGTGTTGCTGGCCACTCAGTACTATCCGCGTTTCATGCCGATGCTGATGACCGCGGCGGGTACCGTCAAACCGGCCCGCATGCTGATTCTGGGGGTAGGGGTAGCCGGTCTGCAGGCGATTGCCACGGGCAAACGACTCGGTGCAGTCGTGGAAGCCTTTGACGTCAGACCCTCGACCAAGGAACAGGTTGAATCGCTGGGGGCGAAATTCGTCGAAGTGCCGATGAGCGATGAAGAGAAAGCGGCCAGCGATGGCGTGTACGCCCGGGAAATGTCGGAAGACTACCGTCGCCGCCAAAACGAGCTGGTCGACAAACACGCCCGTCAGGCCGACATCATCATCACTACCGCGCTGATCCCCGGCAAACCGGCTCCCCGTCTGCTCTCCGAGGAAACCATTGCGGCCATGCGTGCAGGTTCGGTGATTATCGATCTGGCGGCGGAGAACGGTGGTAATGCCGCGCTGACCCGCCCCGGCGAAGTGGTGGTGAGCGATAACGGTGTCAGCGTGGTCGGACTGGTGAATGTGCCCGGTCTGCTCGCCGCCGACGCGTCCAGCCTGTATGCCCGCAACCTGCTGACCTTCCTGCAGCTGATGCTGGGCAAAGACGGATTTACGATCAACCTCGACGACGACCTGCTCGCCGCCACTCTCGTGACCCACGACGGTGTGCAGCGTTTTGGCGTGTCGGCCTAGGAGTCAACTCATGGCAGATCCTTTCATCATCAGCCTGACCATCTTCGTCTTGGCCGTGTTTGTCGGTTACCACGTGGTATGGAATGTCACCCCGGCCCTGCACACCCCGCTGATGGCCGTGACCAATGCCATTTCCGGCATCATCATCGTCGGCGCCTTGCTGCAGGTGGTCGACGTGAATGGCGAAACCCTCACCCTGACATCGGTGCTGGGGGCTATCGGTATCTTTCTGGCGAGCATCAATATCTTCGGGGGCTTCCTCGTCACCCAGCGCATGCTCGACATGTTCAAGAAGAAGAGATAAGGAGCAATGATGCAAAACCTTTCCGCGATTCTGTATCTGGTTGCGGCGGTGCTGTTCATTCTGGCACTCAAGGGCCTGTCGTCACCGGCCTCCGCCCGCCGCGGCAACCAGTTCGGCATCATCGGCATGTTCATCGCCGTTGCGACCACCTTCCTGATCATGGACAAACCGGTGTGGGGGCTGATTGCCCTGGCTATCGCCGGCGGGGGTCTGATCGGTGCCTGGAAGGCCCGTACCGTTGAAATGACCGCCATGCCGGAACTGGTCGCCGCCATGCACTCGCTGGTCGGTTTGTCGGCGGTGTTGATTGCCGTGGCCTCGATTTTTCATGGGGGGCTCAGTCATTCACCCGTCCAGAAAATCGAGTTGTTCATCGGTGCGTTCATCGGTGCCATTACCTTTACCGCTTCGGTGATTGCCTACGGCAAGTTGTCAGGGCGCTTCGGTTCGCGCGCCATCAACTTCAAGGGACAACACCTGCTCAATCTGGTGCTGGCCATGACCATGGTCGGTTTCGGTTGCGCTTACTTCGCGACCGGTAGCCATGCGGCCTTCTTGGCCATGTGTGCGGTGGCGCTGGTGCTGGGCGTTACCCTGATCATTCCGATCGGCGGTGCCGACATGCCGGTGGTGGTGTCGATGCTGAACTCCTATTCGGGCTGGGCGGCCGCCGGTATCGGTTTCACGCTCAACAACCCGGTGTTGATCATCGGCGGTGCCTGCGTCGGTTCCTCCGGTGCGATCCTGTCCTACATCATGTGTCGCGCCATGAACCGTTCGATCGTCTCGGTCTTGCTGGGCGGTTTTGGTGCTGAACCGGCAGAAGTCAGCCAGGGCAGCAGTGGTCCGCGTCACTACAAGAGTGGCTCGCCTGAAGACGCTGCCTTCCTGATGGGGCATGCCGATTCGGTGGTGATTGTGCCGGGTTATGGTCTGGCGGTATCGCGTGCCCAGCACGCCTTGCAGGAATTCGCCGAATTGCTGGAAGAGCGTGGCGTCAAGGTGCGTTATGCGATTCACCCGGTGGCAGGTCGTATGCCGGGTCACATGAACGTGCTGTTGGCCGAAGCCGAAGTGCCGTACGATCACGTGCTGGAAATGGAAGAGATCAACTCGGACTTCTCCAATACCGACGTGGTGCTGGTGATCGGCGCCAACGACGTGGTCAACCCCGCGGCGCAAAAAGATCCGGCCAGTCCGATTTACGGCATGCCGATTCTGGAAGCGCACAAGGCGCGTACCGTGGTGGTGGTCAAGCGCTCCATGAGCGTTGGCTATGCCGGCCTGGACAATGATCTGTTCTATATGGACAAGACCATGATGGTCTTTGGCGATGCCAAGAAAGTGGTGGAAGAGTTGCTCAAGTGCGTTGCGCACTGATCACGGCTTCCCGCGACAACCCGTCTGCCGGCAACGGCGACGGGTTTTTTTGCGCCTGCCGATAAAAATAGCTTGCTATTACATAGTGCGCTATGTAATATGTGCCCATGAACTCAACCGATACCTGCCAACCCGCGTCGACATCTGCCTCGTTGCGTCTGGATGATCAGCTGTGCTTTGCCCTGTACTCGGCATCGCTGGCGATGAACAAGGCTTACCGCGAGGCCCTCAAGCCACTGGGCATCACCTACCCGCAATATCTGGTCTTGCTGGTGTTGTGGGAGAACGATCAGCGGTCGGTATCGGAGATCGGCGAACAGTTGTTTCTCGATTCTGCGACGCTGACACCCTTGCTCAAACGCATGGAGCAGGCGGGGTGGGTCAGCCGTGACCGCAGCCCGTCCGACGAGCGGGTGGTGATTGTCAGTCTGACCGAGGCGGGCCGTGCCATGCACACGGACGCGAGCCGTATTCCCGCCGGGTTGTTGTGTCGCACCCGTTTGTCAGTGGACAACCTTGTTGGTTTGCGTAGTGAGTTGAACCGCTTGCGCGATCAATTGATGCACGAGTAAGTCATGACGTGTGCTACGGCACTTTGGTAAATAAGTAGCGCGCTATCTAATAGTGAACAATGTTGACGGTACGCCGTCTCTTTAGGAGAACACCATGAATGTCCTGCAAAAAACCCTGTATACCGCTGAAGCTACCGCATTTGGCGGACGTGACGGTCGCGCCGAGTCCTCCGATAAGGCATTGAACATCAAACTGAGCACCCCGCGCGAACTGGGTGGCCTGGGCGGTGAAGGCACCAATCCGGAGCAACTGTTTGCCGCAGGCTACTCGGCCTGTTTCATCGGGGCGCTGAAAGTGGTGGCCATGCAAGCCAAAGTGGCATTGCCGGCCGATGTGGCGGTAACGGGACGGGTCGGAATCGGTCCGATTGAAGGCGGATTCGGGATTGAAGCGGAGCTGCAGGTTTCCCTGCCGGGCATGGAGCGCGAGCGCGCCGAGGCGTTGGTCGAGGCGGCGCACCGCGTGTGTCCGTATTCCAACGCCACACGCGGCAATATCGCCGTTACCCTGAAGGTGCTGTAATTAGAGCCCTTGTTCGAGCGCCAGTGCCAGACACTGCCGGTAGTGGTGCTCGACCTTGTCTTCCCGGCCGGTGGCTTCGAACAGACGCACCAGTTCGGCATGGGCGCTGAGCGAAGGCTGGATCGAAACACTGGCTTCCAGATAGCTTTGCGCCTTGCCCCACAATTGTTCTGCGTAGGCGAGGCGTCCCAGCGCCATCAGCAAGGCCGAGTCGCGCGGGCGCTGCTTGAGCCAGCCTTCCGCTGACTTGAGCAGGCCAAGGCGGGTGTCGCGGGTCAGTCGCTCGGCAATCTGGAACAGCTCACGCGCCAGTTCCGGCGTGGCCTGATCGCTATCGGCCAGAGCCGTCGACAGCAGCGTGGCAGCAAAATCGAAGTCTTCCACCTTGATCAGGCGTGCCACCACGGCGGCCACCAATTGAGCATTCTGGCGTTCGGCGTCCGGCACCTTGCGCAGCCAGTTGCGCACTTCACTGCTGTCCACCATGCCTGACAACTGCTGGGTATAGGCGGAAAGGCGGTAGAGCCGCGCCTGTGCCGGTTCCAGTGCGTCGGCCTTGAGCAACTTTTCAGTCAGCGCCAGTACCGCTTCCGGCTGACGTTGCAACAAGCGTACCTTCAATTCGAGGCGCAAGGCGCTGGTCAGGTTGGGGGACAACACCCGGGCGCGTTCGATGGCGGCCAGTGCCCCGCTGCTGTCCTGGGCTTCCAGCTTCAATTCCGCGTCCAGCATGTGGCGCGCCAGTTGCAGGCGTTCCGGCAAGCTGTCCAGCTTTGCCAGATAGGCATCCCGGCCTTCGCTATCTTTCATCGCTCCGGCAGAGCGCGCCGCAATCAACAAGGCCAGCGCCCGGTTTTCCGGGGCGTACTCGTCATCCATCGCCTTGCCGGCTTCCCGCTCTGCCCGTTGAAAACGGCCTTCAAAGAAGGCAATGCCCGCTTCGCGCAAGGCATGGCGAGAGGCCTTGAGCTTGCGTTGCCGCTGGAACTGGCGCACCTGCCCCGGCAGGCCGGTGGCCAGTGCCACTACGCGCACCAGGCCGTACAGCACGGCGACCAGCGTGACCAGCAGGACGATCAGCAGGTTGAAAGACACCTCCATGCGCCACGGCGGCATGATCATGATCGCGTAGCCGGTGTTCAGCGTGGAGAGCAGGCCCAACAGCACGGCCAGAGCGAACAATCCGGTAATCCACAGAACGAATTTCACCTTCAGCTCCCTTGCAGGCCCTGGGCGTCACGTACCGCCTTGAGGCTGTCGGCGAGATCCGGCAGCGCCAGCGACAGCGGCACATTGCGTGTCTCGCCCAGCGTTGCCATCCATTGACGGGTTTGCGGGGCCTGCGTGTCGAAATACTGCTCGACATAGCGGTTGGCCGCGCCGATGTCTGCGTTGAAGCTGCTGCCGTCACGCTGCAGCAAGGCCAGCCGGGCATCCAGCAGACGCAGTTTGAGGTTTTCCCGCAGGTTGCGGTTTTGCTCGGGCGACAGCAGCACGGCGTCCGGTTTGTCCAGACGGCGAATGCGTACCAGTTCACCGAGGCTGGCGATCAAATCGCTATACAAACGTTCCCAGACCGGGGCATCGGCTCGCACGGCGGCGCGTTGCTGCGCCTGGGCGGCCAGGCGGTGCTGGTCGATGCTCAGCGGTAACTGGTCGACCTGGCTTGCCAGCGCGTCGAGTTTGACCGACAGGCCCACGGTATCCAGTGCCGGCAATCCCTTGAGGATCTCCAGATCGCGCGCGACCTTCTTGCGCACCGAGATCAGCTGCGGACGGTCGGCTTTGACCAGCCGGTTGTTGAGGCGGTCCAGCGCGGAAATGGCCAGCGGAACGTTGCCGGCCAATTGCAATTGCTGGCTGGCGATCGTCAGCGTGTATTCGGCTTCGGACAGCAACCAGTCGGAACGGTTGCGGGTCAGATCCTGATACAGACTGTTGAGGGTGCCGATCTGGGTGGCGAAATCGCCCTGACGGGCTTCCAGCGCAGTCAGTCGTGCCTCCAGCAGATGGCTGGCGGCACGGGTTTCATCAAGCAGGCGTTTGCCGGCTTCGGTTTGTGCCCCGGCATCCCGGGCATGGCGCTGGGTGTCGCTGTGCAGGGCATCCATTTCGATCCGGGTGGTATACAGCTGCCAGGACGAGACGCCCAGTGCGGCGAGGGCGGCCACCAGCGCAAGCAACGCGAGTTTGCTGCGGGCGGGTTTGACGGGGTCAATGATATTGAATTCGCTCATGGGTGACTTGAGAACCATTCTCTGAGGCCGGCGACCAGTGAGGCATCGTCGGCCCGGGTTGTCACGATGCGCGTCACCCCGTGCCGGGCCAGACGTTCGGCGATGCGCGGGTGTGGTACGCAATATAGCAAGCATTGTAACTGCCCGGCGCGTGCCGGGCCAGCCAGGTAGAACAAACGCTCCACCATGTCGCTGGATGTCAGGATAACCGCATCGGGGTGGTCGCTGTCAAAGCGCGACCAGTCCGGAGCGGCATCGATGCGTTGGTAAATGTCGGCGCAGCTAACTGTTGCGCCGCGTCCGGCAAGGGTTTCCGCCAAGGTCGGACGACCGTCGCGTCCCCGTACTATCAGTACATGCCGACCAGCCATCGACTGGAATTCCGGCAGTGACAGCAGTGCGTCGCTATCGCTGCCTTCCGTCGGATACAGCACCTTGCGTCCACTCAAGGCGGCGAGCCGGGTGGCGCTCGAGGCACCGACACAGGCCAGCTGCGCGGTGAGGGGCTGCCCGGCGAGCACCGTCCAGGCCAGATCGATCGCGCCCGGGCTGACAAAAACCAGCCAGTCGGCCTGTGCTGCGCGAGCCGGCAGGGCCCCGAGTGCGTCAGGGTCGGGAAGCAGCTCCAGCACGGGAAAATGCACGGGACGGGCGTGCTCGTCGGTGAGCAAGCCCAACAGGCGGGCACACTGTCCGGCGGGTCGTGTCACCAGTACAGTGCGGCCCGCCAGACTCATCGGGCTTCCTTTTGCACCGCGTCGATCAGCGGCAAGGCACCGGCTTCGGTGAGTTTGCTGGCAACGCTGCGTCCCAGCGCATCGGCGTACTCGCGCGGGGCCACGGCATTGGCGGTCAGCATGACCGAGCCGTCCGGGTGCGCCACAAAACCACGCAGCGACAAGGCGCCGTTGTCCAGCTCGGCAAAGGCGCCCAGCGGGATCTGGCAGCTACCACCCAACGCTCGCGACAGGGCACGTTCGGCCGTGACACAGGCATGGGTGTCGGCATCGTTCAGCGGCGCCAGCAGGGCAAACAGTTCGGGACGATCGGCGCGGATCTCGATACCCAGCGCACCTTGTCCCGGTGCGGGCAGGCTTTCCTCCGGGGAAAGCTCGTAACGGATGCGCTCGCCCAGCTCCAGTCGTTTCAGGCCGGCAGCGGCAAGAATGATTGCGTCGTATTCGCCATTGTCGAGCTTGCCAAGACGGGTCTGGACATTGCCGCGCAAGGGGCGGATCTCCAGTTGCGGGAAGCGGTTGCGCAGCTGGGCTTCGCGCCGCAGGCTGGAGGTGCCGACCACGGCGCCTTCCGGCAGATCGGCCAGATGGGCGTACTGGTTGGATACAAAGGCGTCGCGCGGGTCTTCGCGTTCGCAAATGGCCGCCAGCGCAAACCCTTCCGGCAAGGTCATCGGTACATCCTTGATCGAGTGCACGGCCAGGTCGGCACGGCCTTCGAGCAGCGCGGTTTCCAGTTCCTTGACGAACAGCCCCTTGCCTCCGATCTTGGACAAGGTCTTGTCGAGAATCTGGTCGCCCTGGGTGGTCATGCCGAGAATCTCGACCGTGGCGTCGGGATACAAGCCTTCCAGACGCGCCTTGATATGTTCTGCCTGCCACATGGCCAGACGGCTTTCACGGCTGGCGATGACGAACTTTTTCATAGAGGTTTCCGCGCAATCAAAATGGTTTGGCTGATTCTAACATGACGCCAGAGTTGCTCTCACCGTCTCGGTCGCGGAATTTCCAACAGACTTGACCACATGCCGCAAAGTGTCACAAAGTCATCCTCAATAGTGCGAATTCAACCATAAAGGCGGTCAGGATGAGCGAAATGGAAAAGGATTTACCTCTCAAGCGTGCGCTTGCGCTGTTGGAGAGGTTGTTGGGCGAGGTGCTGGGCGAGCAGGAGGGCGTGGCCATTTATCAGGCCATGCGCGATATCGGCCGGCAGGGCATTCCCGAGACGATCGACGGCAATGAGCTTGCTGCGCTGGTGAGGGCCTGCGGCCTGTATGCCCAATTATTCAATATCGCCGAGGACCTGCACCACACCCGTCGTCGTCGCGCACACCGTCTGGCCGGCTCGGCGCCGCAGCAAGGCAGTCTCGCCCGGGCCGTAACGCGCTTGCGTCAGGACGGCTTGCCCTTGTCGGCACTGTCCGACCTGTTGGCGGAAGCCTCGGTGGTGGCGGTGATGACCGCGCATCCGACCGAAGTGCAACGGCAAAGTGTGCTGGATGGCCACCGCGCGGTACGGCGCTTCCTGTCTCAGCTCGATGCGCCGGACCTGCTGCCGGAAGAACAGGCGGAGCTGGAACTTAAACTCAAGCGCGTCATTCTGGCGCTATGGCAAACCTCGGAAATCCGTCATTTCTCGCTCACCGTGCGCGATGAGATCGAGAACGGCGTGGCCTACCATCCACTGACCTTTTTCCAGGCCATGCCGCGCCTCTACGAACGGCTTGGCCAGTTGATCGCCGCCCAATGGGGGCAGGAGATCGAGCTGCCATCGTTCTTCCAGGTGGCGAGCTGGATCGGCGGCGACCGGGACGGCAATCCCAACGTCGATGCCTCGGTATTGCGTCAGGCGCTGACCCGGCAGGCTACGGTGGCCTTCGAACATTATTTCTACGAACTGGCCGGCTTGTATCGCGAGCTCTCCTTGTCGGAACGGCATGTCACGGTTAGTGCCTCGGTCAATGCGTTGGGCAGCGACTCGCCCGACCGCGAGGTGAGCCGCAAGGAAGAACCCTATCGGCGTGCCCTCGCGCACATCGAAGCCCGGTTGGCCGGTACGGCTGTTGCGCTGGGGCTGGAGGTCACCGGTCGCTATGCCGCCGCGACGCCGTATCCGGATGTGGCGGCATTCCGTGCCGATCTGGTCGCCATTGCCGAGTCACTGGAGCAGCATGGCAGTGCCTTGCTGGCCGATGGCCGGCTGTCGCGCTTGATCCGGGCCGTGGACGTGTTCGGTTTTCATTTGATGACCCTCGACTTGCGCCAGCATGCCGAGTTTCATCAGGAGGTGGTGGCCGAGCTGTTCCGTCATGCCGGGCTGGGGGACTACCTCGGTCTGGACGAGGCGGGGCGTTGCCTGGCCTTGCGCGAAGAGTTGGCGACTCCGCGGTTATTGTTCTCGCCCTTCATCGACTACAGTGCGGCCACCCGCAAGGAATTGGCGGTGTTCGCCGAGGCGCGGCACCTCAAGGCGTGTTTTGGCGATGCCGCGATCGGCCAAAGCATCATCTCCAACTGCGCGCAGGTCTCCGACATGCTGGCGCTGGCGGTGATTCTCAAGGAAAGCGGGCTGATCCGGCAGGTGAACGGTTGCCCGGTGTCCAGCCTCAATCTGGTGCCCTTGTTCGAGACGATCGGTGATCTGGCGCGGTCTTGCGAAGTGATGACGGGGCTGTTCGACGACCCGTGGTATCAGGATTTGCTGGCCAGCCGCGGCCGGGTGCAAGAGGTGATGCTGGGTTATTCCGACAGCAACAAGGATGGTGGCTATCTGACCAGCCAGTGGGAGTTGTATCAGGCCGAGCGTCGTCTGGTAAGCCTGTTTGCCCGCTACGACGTGCATTTGCGGCTGTTCCATGGCCGGGGTGGTTCGGTAGGCCGGGGCGGTGGTCCTTCCTACGAGGCGATCATGGCGCAACCGTGTGGTTCGGTGGCGGGTCGCATCCGCATCACCGAACAAGGCGAAGTGATTGCGTCCAAGTATTCCGATCCCGACATCGGCTTGCGCAATATGGAGGCCTTGGTGGCCGCGACGCTGGAAGCCAGTCTGGCGAATTTCGGCAGTTGCGAAACGGACGAGACGGTATTTGACGAGTTGTCGTCATCGGCTTACCGCGCCTACCGCTCTTTGGTGGAAACGCCGGGCTTCATGCAGTACTTCCTCGAAGCCACTCCGATCAATGCCATTGCCCGATTGAATATCGGCAGCCGTCCGGCCTCGCGCAAGAGCCTGGCCTCGATCAAGGACCTGCGTGCCATCCCCTGGGTGTTCTCCTGGTCGCAGTCACGGGTCATGTTGCCGGGCTGGTACGGCTTCGGCACCGCGGTGTCGGCGTTTCTGGTCAAGCATGGCGATGAAGGGCTCGCCCGCCTGAAAACCCTCTACCGCCAGTCGGGCTTTTTCCAGGTGGTGCTGTCCAATATGGAACAGGTCATGGCCAAGGCCGATCTGGGCATCGCCCGGCATTATGCCTCGCTGGTGTCGGACCGGGCGCTGGCCGACAGTGTGTTCGAGGCCATTCAGTGCGAGTGGCAAAAAACGCTGGATGCCCTGTTTGCCATCACCGGGCAGAGTGGTTTGCTGGACTTCAATCCGACCCTGGCTCGCAGCCTGACCATTCGCTTGCCTTACCTCGACGCACTGAGCCTGTTGCAGGTCGAGCTGCTTAGCCGCTTGCGCGACGAGGCGAGTGACGAGGCCACGCTTTATGCCATTCATCTTACAATTAATGGCATTTCAGCTGGATTGCGTAACAGTGGCTAGGGAATTCCTTCCCGTGGCCGTATGGCGGGGCGATTCGCTGCCCCGTCAGGGCCGGCTTGTGCTTATAATCGATATTCCATTTTCCTAAATCCGCTTCGTTCGCGAAGCGGACGCACCTCCAGGATACGATCACCATGCAAGACAACCATGCCTGGTCCGGCCGGTTCTCCGAACCGGTCTCGGAACTCGTCAAGAAATACACCGCCTCGGTCAGCTTTGACCATCGTCTGGCCGAATTCGATATCGAAGGCTCGCTGGCCCACGCCACCATGCTTAATCGCAGCGGCGTGCTGTCCGACGACGATCTGGCGGCAATCCGACGAGGCATGGCGACGCTGCTGGACGAGATTCGTTCCGGCCAGTTCGAGTGGCGTCTCGATCTGGAAGACGTGCACATGAATATCGAACGCCGTCTCACCGATCTGATCGGCGATGCCGGCAAGCGCCTGCATACCGGCCGTAGCCGCAATGATCAGGTGGCGACCGATATCCGATTGTGGCTGCGCGACGCGGTGGACCGCATCATTGCGCTGGTCACCGACCTGCAAGTCGCCCTGCTGGATCTGGCCGAGGAACACCATGCCACGGTGATGCCCGGCTTTACCCACCTGCAGGTCGCTCAACCGGTCACCTTCGGTCACCACTTGCTGGCCTATGTGGAGATGCTGGTTCGCGACAAGGGGCGTCTCGCCGACTGTCGCGCCCGAATCAATCATTTGCCGCTGGGTGCTGCGGCTCTGGCCGGCACCACCTTTCCGATCGACCGTCACTACACCGCCGAACTGCTGGGTTTCGACGCGGTATGCCACAACTCGCTGGATGCGGTGTCCGATCGTGATTTCGCCATCGAATTCACTGCAGCGGCGAGTCTGGTCATGACCCACCTGTCGCGCTTGTCCGAGGAATTGATTCTGTGGATGAGCCCGCGGGTGGGCTTCATTGATATCGCCGACCGTTTCTGCACCGGCAGTTCGATCATGCCGCAGAAAAAAAATCCCGATGTGCCTGAGCTGGTGCGTGGTAAAACCGGTCGGGTGACTGGTCATCTGATGGCCTTGCTGACCCTGATGAAGTCGCAGCCGCTGGCCTACAACAAGGACAATCAGGAAGACAAGGAGCCGCTGTTCGATACGGTGGATACCCTGGTGGACACCTTGCGTATCTACGCCGACATGATGCGTGGCATTACCGTGAAGAAGGAGGCGATGCGTGCGGCGGTGCTGCAAGGCTTTGCCACCGCCACCGATCTCGCCGACTATCTGGTGAAAAAAGGTGTGCCGTTCCGCGACAGTCATGAAGTGGTGGCGCGTGCAGTGCGCCATGCCGAACAGCAGGGGTGTGATCTCGCCGATCTGGACCTGGCGGTGTTGCAAGGCTTCTCGGCCCTGATCGCGGCCGATGTCTACGCGGTGCTGACGCCGGAAGGCAGCCTTGCCCAGCGCAATCATGTCGGCGGTACGGCTCCGGAACGGGTGAAGAAGGAAATCACCCGCCATCGCAAACATCTTTCCGTGCAGCATGTTTGAACACCATTTGGGGCAAATCAACACCGGAAACACGGCTGTATTTGCCCCGGGGCAGGAAAATATGTTAATTAAAAGTAACGTGATTTTCGAAACCGAACGCAAATGAGCCGATCACCCCGCCACGACAGAATCCTGCAGCTAGTTCGAGAAAACGGCTTCATGCCGATCGATGAACTGGCCCGCATTCTCGATGTGACGCCGCAAACCATCCGGCGCGACATCAATCAGCTTTGCGAAGCCAATCTGTTGCGCCGTTATCATGGTGGCGCGGCGTTGGGTAGCAGCGTTGAGAACGAAGATTACTTTGCCCGCAAAGGCAAATTCCAGAGCGAAAAGGCCCATATCGCCGACATGATCGCCAGCAGCATCCCCGATCATGCTTCGCTGTTCATGAGTATCGGTACCACCATCGAAGCGGTGGCCCAGGCGTTGACGGCGTCCCACAAGGGACTGCGCATCATCACCAACAATATTCATGTTGCGTCGATTCTTTCGGCCAATCCCGACTTCACCGTGCTGATCACCTCCGGGGTGGTACGTGCCTCCGATGGCGGTATTACCGGGGTCGCAACACTGGACTTCATCAACCAGTTCAAGGTGGATTACGCGATTCTGGGTGCCTCCGGCATCGAGATGGATGGCTCCTTGCTGGACTTCGACTATCGCGAGGTCCGCGTCGCCCAGGCGATGATGGCCAATGCGCGTCACCGCTATCTGGCAGCCGACCACAGCAAATTCGGCCGCAATGCCCTGGTGCGGATGGGGCATATCAGCGAGTTTCACGTCATGTTCACCGACTCGCCACCGCCCGATGCGCTGGCCAAGCTGCTGGAAGAGCACAATGTCCGGCTGCTGATGTCGGAACACTGAACCAAGGAGCTTCGGCTCCTTTTTTCATGGCGTCTGCCGTTGTGCGGGTCATGCGGTTTGCAGGGTTAATAGCCCTGTTATCTTAAACACAAACTATTGATATCTATCAGCGTGTGATGGAAATGCGACAGCCATAGGGAAAATTTTTCCATTGTGCTACCTGTCCGATAGTTCAGTGCCACTCAGGCATGCTTTACTCTCTCCCAGAAACAACTGTTCCGCACACGCTCCGTGGCGGGATTCCACAGGGGAGCGTCAATGAAACTGACCCGTACACTGCTTGCCGTCGTCATGGCGTTGGGCGCGGCACCGGCATTCGCCGATTACACCGTTCTGCAGGGCACCAACGTGACCTTCCTTGTCGATCTCAGCCAGGATTTCTATCAGGGGCTGATTCCGCAGGTGAACGGCGACAGTCTGGTTTTCCGTGCCAGCGACTCGACACCGATCCTGAGCGCCCTGCAATCCGGCAATGACACCACCACGGTCATCAGTGACAACGGTTTCGCCGAATCATTGCTGATCGTGGCTAAAAATGGCTACAACCTTAAAGGGTTGTCCGGCATTCTCGAAGCGAATTCCGCGGCCAGCGGCAGTCTTGCCGCAGGCGGAACCGCCCGCTTTGCCGCCGCACAGGGCTTTTCTCTTGCCAATGCCATCGCTCAGGGCAGTTCATGGACACAAGGCGCCAGTCTGGGCAATGCCTTGTACCTGACCGGCAGCCTTTACCAAAACAGCGCGGGCAGCACCCAAAGCTTTTCATCCTTGCTGGCCCAGACGGGCAGTGACCAGCAGGTCCCGGCCATCGCCGGTCGTGCCGTCTATTTGAATGGCTGGGCGATCGGCGCCGGAATCTACTCCAGTGGTGCGCTGGGTAATCCGCAATTCCAACATGATTTGAACGGCTTTGGCGTAAGCGCTGCCGTTCAGGCGGTTCCCGAGCCGGAAACCTGGGCGTTGATGGGGCTGGGCCTGACGGCGTTGCTGCTGCGTCGTCGCAAATCGAATGCCGTTGCGGCGCAAGCCATTGCGGAACAGTAACCCATGTTACAGAGGGAGTCTTTCATGCAACTGAAAAGACACTGGCTGCTCGCCGGCCTGATCGTTGCGGTGGCCACCCCGGCCATGGCGACGGTTTCCGTGGTGGATACCTCGGGCTACACCCTGTTTACCGGTAGTCAGGTCAGTTATCGGGTGGATCTTGCCAACCCGGCTTTTGCCGGCATGAGTGCTTCGGTGGTGGGAAACCAGTTGGTGTTTGCTCCGGCCGCCGGCAACAGCTATTTGCGTACCAGCCTGTTGCGCGGCAATGGATCGGGGGCTTCCCTGCTGTCCAATTCACTGCCTTCCGTGGTGGTGGAAGCGAGCAAGGGCTTCAAGCTGGCGAGCCTGACCGGTACCCTGACGGCGACCACCACGACCGGTGTAACGCTCAAATCCGGCGGCACACTTGGCTACAACACCACCTTCGACTTTCAGGCCAGTGACGGCACACTCGGCTCGTCCGGACTGTTTGCCCAAGGCGCTTCGGCCGGCAGTTACGCCGGGCAGCTCGGTGCCAGTGTCAGCAATGCCGGCAGCAGCAACTGGCTGGTGAATAACTCTGTGCCGCTCAGCTATCATACGAGCGGAACGGCGCTGTCCCTGAACGGGGGCGCCGCGCTGGTCAACAACTTCGGTATTTCCACTGCCGTGCAGGTGGCGGGAGCAGCAGGACGGGGCCTTGCACAGAATTACCTGACGTCCTTCGGCTTTACGGCCGCGGTGAGTCCGGTTCCCGAACCGGAAACCTGGGCCTTGCTCGGCCTCGGCTTGAGCGCCGTGTTGCTGCGCCGGCGCCGCGCTGTCTGAGTTGCCTGACATCGCCTATCGATACGGCCCCGCAAGGGGCCGTTTGTCTTACAGCGGCTAGCCATCCGGAGCTGTGCGACTCCTGCTATAATTTTCGTTTGAATCCAAGATTTTGATTGATACCGGATGAACGTCCTCTACGAAGAAAGTGGTAGTTTCAAGGTCGGCACCATTGTGTCGCGCAGTGATGCCAGCCTGCAAATCGACACCCAGCACGGAAAACGCACCAAACTCAAAAGCGCCAGTGTAGTGCTGGAATTTTCTTCGTCACTGCACGATTTCCTGCCGGCCGTCGAGGCGCTGGTCAACGATATCGATCTGGACTTCCTGTGGGAGTGCTGCGGCGACGAGGAGTTCAGCCACGACACGCTGGTGGCCGAGTACTTCGGTCATACCCCCTCGGCTATCGAAACCGCGGCCATCGTGCTGCGTCTGCACGGCGCGCCCATGTACTTCTACAAGAAGGGCAAGGGGCGTTACAAGGCGGCTCCGGAAGAGGCTCTCAAGGCCGCGCTGGCCGGTGTGGAGCGCAAGAAGCGCGAGCAGGAGCAAGTCGATGCCTGGGTGGCCACGCTCAAGCAACGCGAACTGCCCGAACCGGTCCGCAACCGTTTGATGGAGTTGTTGTTCCGCCCCGACAAGAACACCCTGGAATTCAAGGCCTTTGACCAGGCCAGCCGCGAGATGTCCCTGTCGCCGTTGCGACTGGCCATCGAAGCCGGCGGTATTCCGTCGGTCCCCGATTACTTGATGGCCGGTTTTCTGATGGAGCACTTCCCCAAAGGCAGTGGATTCGGTAACTACGCGCCGCCGGAGCCGGTGACCGACCTGCCGGTGGCACAGGTTGCGGCCTTCTCCATCGACGATGCCGCCACCACGGAAATCGACGATGCCCTGTCGCTCGAAACGCTGCCGGACGGCAATCTGCGGGTCGGCATCCATATTGCCGCCCCGACCCTGGGTATCGCCGAAGGCTCGGATATCGAGCGTATCGTCTACAGCCGCCTGTCTACCGTTTATTTCCCCGGCGACAAGATCACCATGCTGCCGGATGACGTGGTGCAGCAGTTCACGCTCAAGGAAGGCGCCCCCTGCCCGGCCCTGAGTTTGTATGTGGTGGTGACCCCGGAGTTCGAGCCGGTGTCCTTTGAAAACCGCATCGAAGCCGTGCCGATCCGTGCCAACCTGCGCCATGACGCCCTCGAGGCGGTATTCAACGAGGCGACCCTGGCTAACGACCCGGGGGTGGACTACCCGTTCAAGCACGAATTGACCTGGCTGTGGCAGTTCGCCGTGGCACTGGAAAAACGGCGCGGCAAGTACGACCCGACCCGTCCGGTGCAACAGGATTACAACTTCGACGTGGTGGACGGCAAGGTCAGCATCACCACCCGCCGCCGCGGCGCGCCGATGGACAAGCTGGTGGCGGAACTGATGATTCTCGCCAACTCGGAATGGGGGCGCATGCTGGCCGAGGCGGACATTCCCGCCATGTACCGTGCGCAAAGCATGGGCAAGGTGCGGATGACCACCCGTCCCGAGCCGCATATCGGCTTGGGTGTGGCCCAGTATGCCTGGTCGACATCACCGTTGCGCCGTGCTTCCGACTTTATCAACCAGCGTCAGCTGGTGGCGATGATTCGCGGCGAGCGGCCGCCGTTTGCCCAGTCGGACGCCCGGTTGTTCGCCCTGTTGCGTGACTTTGATACCAGTTACTCGGCCTACCTCGGCTTCCAGGACCGCATGGAGCTGTTCTGGTGTCTGCGCTGGTTCAGTCAGGAAGGCATCACCATGCCGACCGCGACCTGGATCAAGGAAGATCTGGTGCGTATCGACGGGGTACCGATGCGGATTCGGGTGCCAGGTCTGCCGGAACTGACGCCGGGGGCACGCATACGGCTCGCCATCCTGAGGATAGACGAGCCGATGCTGGAGATCGAATGTCGCTTTGCCGGTGTGGTTGGCGAAGACGATCCGACGGCAGGGACGGTTTAAAGCAATTCGTCCAGTGTGGTGCTGGCGGCCTTCAGGTCCGGCAGTGCCGCACTCAAACCGTCATGGGAGATGGCCAGGGTGTCGAGCAGCGACTGCGGCACGATATCGAGCATTTCCGCTTCCGTCATGCCTTTATTGAAACCGGACACCAGAAACGAGGAAAGTCCGGTCAGCAAGGCGTAAGGCGAGTCGTGGGTGTGGTTGGACAGATCATGTTGGTTGCGGATGGCATTCTGGATCGAGTCCGGGAAGTTCCAGCGACGCGCCAGTTCGGCGCCGACCAGCGTCAGGTCGAAACCCAGCACCATCCGTTCGGTGGCGGCCCGGTCGGCGCCGCCCGATACCACCTTGTCGATTTTCAGTGCTTCTTCCGGCATGGCGACATGCAGGACCAGTTCACCGATATTGGCCAGCAAGCCGCAGGTATAGCCTAGCTGGGAGTCGGCTTTGGCCAGTTTGGCCAGACACTTGGCGGTATTGGCCATTTCGAAGCAACGCTGCCAGAATTCCTTCATGTCGAAGCCCGGGATCGAGGCGCTGGCACCACTGACCCCCGAGGCAATCACCAATACCCGCAAATTGTCGAAGCCGAGCAGCAATACGGCATCGTCCAGCGACCCCACCGTGCGGTTGCCGCCGAAACGCGCCGTATTGGCCAGACGCAACACCCGGGCGGTGAGCACCTGATCATGGCCGACCATGTCGGCCACTTCTTCTATCGACACCCCTGGTTTGTGAAAGCTGGCAACCAATTCCTGGACCACCTTGGGAACCATCGGCAGTCGTCCGGTCGCCTTATCAAAAATTTCCGCCACTTGCATGACTGTTCTCCTTGTCTTTGGGCGCACTGCTCTTTGAGCTTAGGCAAGGGCGGAACAAAAGCAATGTCGGCGTTAGCCTTTCAGAGCGGCGGCTTCGCGGGCCAGTGCCGTGATACGGTCCCAGTCACGGGCGGCAATGGCGTCCTCCGGGGTCAGCCAGCTGCCACCGACGGCCAGGACATTCGGCAGGGCCAGATAGTCGCGGGCACGGACCACGTCGATGCCGCCGGTCGGGCAGAAACGCAGGTCGGCAAACGGACCGGCCAGCGAGCGGAGCAATTTGATGCCGCCGACCGCTTCGGCCGGAAACAGTTTTTGCACCAGAAACCCTTCATCCTGCGCAATCATCGCTTCCGAGGGCGTTGCCACGCCGGGAATCAGTGTCAGCGACGAGGAGCGTGCCGCGGCGGCCAGTTCCGAGGTCAGCCCCGGGCTGACACCGAATTGGGCGCCGGCATCGACCACGGCTTCTACCTGGGCACGGTTGCGCAAGGTACCGGCGCCGACGATGGCGCCCGGTACTTCGTCACGCATGCGGCGCATGGCGGCCAGCGCGGCCTTGGTGCGCAGTGTCACTTCCAGTACGGTAATGCCGCCCGCCACCAGTGCATGGGCGAGGTCCACGGCCACCGCCGCATCGTTGACGACAATCACAGGTACCACCGGTCCCTGACGCAGCAGAGTCAATGCATCCATAATCACATTCTCCATTCGGGATGGCGGAAACTGGTTGCCCCTTGTTCCGCCGAGTCGGCTGCATCCCGGAACACTCCGAAGAGCTCACGCCCACAGCCGGTTTGATTATGCGCAAGATCAACCGTAATCGTCTCGCGCGCTTGCCATTCGTTTGCCTCCACCCGCACCTCCAGTGTCCCGAGCCGGGCATCCAGCCGCAGCAGGTCACCGTCGCGCAGTTTGGCGATGGGACCGCCTGCCGCCGCTTCCGGGGTGATGTGGATCGCAGCGGGAATCTTGCCCGATGCGCCCGACATGCGTCCGTCTGTGACCAGCGCGACCTGATGGCCACGCTCCTGCAGGATGCCGAGGATCGGTGTCAGTTTATGCAGCTCCGGCATGCCATTGGCGCGCGGCCCCTGGAAACGGATCACGGCAATCACGTCGCCGGTCAGCTCCCCGGCGTTGAAGGCATCGATCATCTCTTGCTGGTCATGGAAAATCCGTGCCGGGGCTTCGACGATACGATGCTCCGGTTTGACCGCCGATACCTTGATCACGGCCCGTCCCAACGTGCCATTGATGACCTTCAGGCCGCCATCGCTTGAAAACGGGTTGGCAGCCGGACGCAGCACGCTGTCGTCGGCACTGTTTGCCGGTACGGCTCGCCAGGCCAGCCGGCCGTTGTCCAGCCAGGGCTCCATGGCGTAGCGGGACAGACCGTGGCCTGCCACGGTATCCACATCCTCGTGCAACAAACCGGCACCCAGTAGCTCGCGGATTACAAAACCGATGCCGCCTGCCGCATGGAAATGGTTCACATCGGCCTTGCCGTTAGGATAGACCCTGGCCAGCAACGGCACCACTGCCGACAAGGCATCGAAGTCATCCCAATTGATGGCGATGCCGGCCGCACGGGCAATCGCCACGATGTGCATGGTATGGTTGGTGGAGCCACCGGTGGCCAGCAGACCGACAATGGCATTGACGATGGACTTTTCCGAGATCATCCGCGCCAGCGGCACGAAGGCCTCATCGTGGCGGGACAGTTGTGCCGCACGACGGGCGGCTTCGCGGGTCAGCGCCTCGCGCAAGGGGGTGCCCGGGGTGATGAAGGCGCTGCCGGGCAGGTGCAGCCCCAGCACTTCCATCAGCATCTGGTTGGAGTTGGCGGTGCCGTAGAACGTGCAGGTGCCGGGCCCGTGGTAGGACTTGGCTTCGGATTCGAGCAGGGCGTCACGACCCACCTTGCCTTCGGCGTAGAGCTGGCGAATGTGCGCCTTGTCGTCATTGGCCATGCCGGTGGTCATCGGGCCGGCCGGCACGAACACGGCGGGAAGATGACCGAAGGACAGGGCGCCGATCAGCAGGCCCGGCACAATCTTGTCGCAGACACCGAGATACAGGGCGGCATCGAACATTTGGTGCGACAGCGCCACCGCGGTACTCATGGCGATGACGTCGCGGGAAAACAGGCTCAGCTCCATGCCGTCCTGACCTTGCGTGACACCATCGCACATGGCCGGTACGCCGCCGGCAAATTGGGCGGTGGCTCCGGCTTCCAGTGCTGCCGCCTTGAGCCAGGCCGGATAGGCTTCCAGTGGCTGGTGGGCCGACAACATGTCGTTGTAGGCCGACACGATGGCGAGGTTGGGGCGGCTTTCTTCCTTCAAGTGGATCTTGACGGTGTCCGGCATCGCGGCAAAGGCATGGGCAAGGTTGGTACAGGAGAGCTGGCTGCGTTCGAGCTTGCCACGTTTGATGGCGGCATCGATACGGGCAAGGTACGCTGTCCGCGTCGGGCGGCTGCGTTCGACGATTCGTTCGGTAACCTCAGCGAGGACAGGGTGCAGTGACATGGATTCTCTCCCGTTGAATTCAGGGTGGTGTTAGTAACTTTACTACATTTACGCCGTTTCTGCCGGGCAATCCACCAGAATTTGATGAAAGTCACAAGTAATTAAACTACAATCGCCAGACTGTGGCGTCTGATGCCAAGGAGCTTGCATGAACCGTTTCTGTTTTGATTCCAGCGAGGCGCAGATTGCTGCGTTGAGCGAGCGTCTCGTCGCCGATCTGGCCGGGGCGTTATCGCGCCATGCCGAGGTGGTGCTGGCCGTGTCGGGCGGTCGCTCGCCGTTGCCGCTGTTCCGTCGCCTCGCTCAAAACACCTCGCTCGACTGGTCGCGCATTATTGTCAGTCTGGTGGACGAACGCGTGGTGGCCGAATCGCATCCGGACAGCAATGCCGCTCTGGTCAAGGCCGCTTTGTTGCAAGGCGCTGCCGCGGCGGCGCGTTTCTTGCCGTTGGTGCGTGATGGCGAAAGCCCGGACGAGGCGGTCCGGCACAGTCTCGCACAGTATCGCCAACCTCATCTGGTCGTGTTGGGCATGGGGGAGGATGGTCATACCGCCTCGCTGTTCCCCGATGCGCCGGAGTTGCCAGCAGGTCTGGCGTCCGACGCGCCTGCCCTGATCGCCACGACCCCGGGTAGCGCTCCGCATTGCCGGGTGAGCATGACGCTGGCCAGTCTCGGACGTGCCGAGAATCTGTATCTATCGATTCAGGGCGGGCAAAAGCGCGCCGTGCTGGATGCTGCTCTGGCCCATCCCTCGGCGGCCCTGCCGATCGGGCTGGTGCTGACCTTGCCGGGCGTGGTCGCCGACGTTTACGAGTGCTGAGCCTGCCGATATGAAAATGCCCCCGGCTTCGCAGGAAGGCGGGGGCATAAGCCGGATCAGGCCGTCAGTATCAGAAGTTGTACTTGACGGTGTAGATCATGGCGTTTTCGTTACCGGCAACGCCCAGCTTGTGCACGGCGTAGCGGTACTGGATACCGGTGGTCACGGACTTGACCGGGGTCCACCACAGGGAGATCGCGCCGTTCTGGCCGGTGTGGCGTACGTGTACGTTGCCATCGGTGCTCAGGTTGGAGAAGCGATCGTTGCGATTGAATTCGGTTTCATGCCATTGGGTCACGGAGAACGGCTGACCGAAGGCAGTGAAGTCGTAGCCTGCAACGTAACCGGCCATGTAGCCGTTGTTGCGGGCGGTGTTCCAGTAGTTCAGCTCTTGGTGAACGCCCAGGAACGGCTTGACCCACAGTTTGCCGAAGCTCAGGCTGGTGCCCAGGCCCAGAACGCGGTTTTGGTCGTAGAAGTTGTGGCCACGGGTGTCGTAGACGTGAGCGTACAGTTGTACCGGTACGTTGGCGACGGTGGTCAGGTTGTAACGGCCAACCACTTTGGTGGTCCAGCGACGATCTTTGCCCGGAGCGGTGTTCTGATTGCTCTGACCCGGGTTTTCGATATCGAAGAAGCCGTAAACATCACCCCAGTTGCCGCCCATGCCGCCTTCAGCTTCCAGGTAGCCGAAGTCTTGTTTGCCACCTTGGGAGATGCGGGTGGTGTTGCTCGACCAGTCGAGGTAGTTGGCGGACACGTTGGCGAAGGAGTAGCCGTCAGCTTGAGCGGCGGCTGCAGCACAGACCATGGACATGGTCAGAATGATTTTGCTAGTTTTCATGGGGAAGACCTGCGTTCTGTTGTGTTGGTTTTATACGAGCCTTTGCAAGCTCGGGCGCAGGATAAGCATAGGAAGTTGACTTGTAAAGTTTTGGTAAGCAAATCGTCTCATTTTTGCCATATTTTTGGCATAATGTGAAATGTCTTTACCTAAAGCAAAAAAATAATTGCAAATCAACGGTATCGGGCGTCGGCAACAAACGGGTTATGCTGCTTTTCTTCCCCGATGGTGGTTAGTGGTCCATGACCCGGTAATACGATGGTTTCATCCGGCAACGTGAATAATTTAGTGCGGATGGCATCGAGCAAATCCTGATGATTGCCCATCGGAAAATCGGTCCGGCCGATCGAACCTTGAAACAGCACATCGCCCACCACCAGCAGTCCGGCCGCCGGACTATGGAAGACCACATGCCCCGGCGTATGACCCGGGCAATGCAATACCTCCAGCACCTCATTGCCGACCGTCACGGTCTCCCCTTCTTCCAGCCAGCGATCCGGCACCAGTTTGTCACTCGGCGGAAAACCGAACATGCGCCCTTGATGGGGCAGGATATCCAGCCAGTAGCTCTCGCTTTGCTGCGGACCCTCGATCTTGACGCCAAAGCGTGCGGCCAGTTCGGCGGCGCCACCGGCATGGTCGATGTGGCCATGGGTCAGCAACAGCTTTTCCAGGGTCAGTCCGCGTTGCTCGACACTGGCGGCCAGAACATCGATATCGCCGCCGGCATCGACAATGGCGGCGCGCCCGGTGACATCGCACCACAGCAGGGTGGCATTCTGGGCAAAGGCGGTGACAGGAATAATGTGGTACTGCAGGGCCATGGCGGATGCTCCGGATCGGTCAGAGCCCCGATTCTGTCACGGGGCGAGCAGTCTTGAAAAGTCGTCGCTGACAGAATCCGCATGCGCCAGACAAAAAGCCAGCTTGGCGGCACGGGTCAGTGACTTGAAGGCGTATTCGGCCGACAGGGCGCTGCCCTTGTCCGGGAAGACCACCAGTGCCCGCAGTCGCCTTGGGGGATGGCTGCGGGTGTAACGGGCTCCCCGGCCGCCGGCATGCTCGGCCAGCCGGCGTGCCACGTTGGTGGTGATGCCGGTATAGAGGCTGCCGTCACGGCATTCGAGAATATAGAGAAACCAGTCCATGGACGAAAAAGAGCCCCTTGCGGGGCTCCTTGCCGGAATGTTTACAGGCCGCCGTAGGAGTGCAGGCCGGTGAGGAACATATTGACGCCGACGAAGGCGAAGCTGGTCACCATCAGACCGACCACCGCCCACCAGGCCAGAGGTTTGCCACGCAGGCCCTTGACCAGACGCATGTGCAGCCAGGCGGCGTAGTTCAGCCAGACGATCAGGGCCCAGGTCTCTTTCGGGTCCCATGACCAGTAACCGCCCCAGGCATCTGCCGCCCACATGGCACCCAGAATGGTGGCAATGGTGAAGAACAGGAAGCCTACGGCAATCGCCTTGTACATGACCTCGTCCAGCAGCTCGGCCGACGGCAGGCGACCTTGCAGGCGGCCTCCCAGTACCAGCAATTGGGCAACGCCCAGCATGGCGGCCAGCGAGAAGGCGCCGTAGCCAATGAAGTTGGCCGGGACGTGGATCTTCATCCACCAGGACTGCAGGGCCGGGATCAGCGGCTGGATCTCGTGTGCCTGACGATCAAAGGTGTACCAGAGAATGAAGCCGACGGCGGCCGAGATCACCAGCAAGACAAAGGCTCCCATCTGGCGCGCCTGGAAGCGGGCCTCATAGTAGAGGTGCATCAGTGCAGTGATCAGGCAGAACAGCACGAACACTTCATAGAGGTTGGACACCGGCACATGGCCGACATCGCTGCCGATCAGATAGCTTTCATACCAGCGGGTGAACATGCCGGCAGCCCCCATGGTGGCCGCGGCCCAGGTCAGCCACGAGCCCATGCGGCACAACAGCTCCGAGCGACCCAGTGTCCCGGCCCAGTAAACACCGGTGGCCAGGAAGAACAAGGTGCACATCCACATGATCGACGATTGGCTGGACAGCAGATATTTCAGCCAGAACGTCTGCTGGCCGCGTGTCAGGTCGCCGTGATAGGCATTGACGGCCAGCAAGGCCACCCCGCCCACCACCGGAAAGAAGATCCGCCAGGCTTTCCAGAACCAGCCAAGGGCGATCAGCCCGGCACCGGCGCCAAACAGGATGGCATGTTCGTAACCATCCATGAAGGTGCCAAGGCGCCATTCCACCAGCGCCGTGGCCAGCACGATGAACAGCGCGTAGAGGCCATCGGCCAGCGTCAGTTGCCGGGTCCAGGAGCGCGGTAAGTCGCTATGTGCAAGTTCCATCATTTCCCTCGTACAGTCGTCTTGACTGCCGCTACGAAGCGGCTGAACAGTGGGGCCAGATCGCGGCTATGGCGGTTGGCGCTCATTGCAATCCGTGTCGTGCCGCCGCTGAGCAGCACCCACAGGCGCATTTCACGGACATAGAACATCAGGATGATGCCGATGACCATCATCAGGCTGCCCAGATACACCAGATTTTTCCCCGGGGAGCGGGTCAGTTGCAGGCCGGTGGCTTGCAACTGTTCGAAGCCGGACAGTTGCAGGAAGACCGGAGAGCCGTATTCGCGCAGGGCGCTGTAGCCGACCAGACCATCCAGCAGGAAGCGGTAATGCTCGGCATCATTCTTCAGTGCCGGAACACCGGCACGGGCATTGGCCACTTCCATCACATCGATCACGGCACCTTGCAGGATCTTGATGTAGGTTTGAGCGACACCCTGACGCTTGTCGGCCGGTACCTTCTCGGTCAGGAATTTCTCCAGACCATTGAAACCGCCCTGGGCAAACAGGGTCAGCACCCATTTTACCGTACCGGCAAATTGTTGCTTCATTTCCGGACTGATCGCGTTGCCTTGCAGTGCCTTTTCCGCACTTTTTGCAGCGACAACGTCATAGATGGCCGGATTGGCCAGCGCCGCACGCAGTCGCATGAAGGTGGTGATGGAAAAGTCGTCATCCAGCGGCAGGCGTACGTACTGGAAAGGCTGGTCGACTCTGGCACGCATCCCGGAAATCAGGTAGTTGGCATCATCCTGCCGGATCGGCGACATATACTGCAGATATTCGTGGGCCTGTCCCTGAGTATCGCGCAGCTTGAAGCTGACCGAAGGTCCGACGTTCTTCAGCTGCTTCTCGTGACGGACCTCGCGGGCATCCTTCAAGCGCTGGTTGAACGAGGTGTCGGTGCTCTTGGCTTTGCCCATGTCCTCGACATTGAAGACCTTGAGGGCGCTGAACTCGAGGGTGTAGTCGCGCCCATTGGCCTTGAGCGGCTGCGAGTTCATCGAGATCCCTTCGATCTCGGCTGGCGCCTGTTCCGGCCGCTCGAGGTTCCAGGCCTTGAAGCGCAGGCGCGATCCGCCGTCGCCGAAGCTGGCCTGATAGATCGCTATGCCATCCACTATCATGGGATGGTTAACGGCGATCTTGCCGGCCGTTTCCTTGCCGGTGGCCTTGTCGGTGACCACCACATCGCTGATAAAGGATTTCGGCATGCCGTTACCGTAGTAATCGACGCTGAATTTCTTGAGCGAAATGATGAAGGGCAGTTCCTGTACCAGATAGCCCTGACCGGCGTTGAGGAACACCACGTCGGCGCTATGGCCCTCGGCAATTTCGGCATTGCCGCGGAACGACAGGTTACCGGCCGAGAGGCGGCTTTGCTCCGGGATCTGGCTCTGTGGCAGGCTGCGGGTTTCCGGAACCACGCGGCCGGTCATCTCGGCGATCTTGAGCGGCAGGTTGCCGTCCAGCAGGCCGCCGATACAGATCACCACCAGTGCGATGTGCGCAAAGAAGTAGCCAAGACGGTTCCAGGAACCTTTTTTGGCGGCAATGAGCAAGGAACCGTCTTCGCGTTCGTTGACCTTGAAGCGGAAACCTTCTGCCGCAAGGCGGGTTTCAATCGCCTGACGATCGGCGATACCGTCCAATAGTTCGGTATGATGCATGGCCGCCAGCGAATTGGCCGAGGCCTTGTCGCGGAACGAGCGGATGTCCTTGAGGAAGCCCGGACCATTGCGCACGATACACAGTGTGGTCGAGAGCATCAGGAAGGCCAGGATGGTCAGGAACCAGCCGGAATGGTAGACATCATAGATGCCCAGCGTTTCGAAGATCTGGAACCAGAATTGGCCGAATTCAAACGCATAGTCAGGATAGGCCTGATTTTGTTTGATCCAGGTGCCGATGATCGAGGCAATGGCCAGTACGGTCAATAAGCCGATGGCGAAACGCATCGAGCTGAGCAGTTCGAAAAGTGCCCGCTTAAACGAAGTGGTACGACGCTGATTTTTCATAGGTGTCGCTTCGAAACAAAAAGGGAAGCCTCAAGGCTTCCCTTTTGAGTGAGGCATGATGCAAAAGTTGCGATTAACGCAAGCCGGAAATATAGTCGGCTACCGCTTTCATTTCGGCATCGCTCAAACGATTGGCGATATCGTACATGGTCGGGTTCTTGCGATCCGTGCCGGCTTTGAAGTCAGCCAATTGCTTGGCCACATAACCTGCGTGCTGGCTGCCTACACGCGGGTACTGGTCGGGCAGGCCTGCACCCGCCGGACCATGGCAGGCCATACAGGCCGGTACGCGGGTAACGGGGTTGCCGACGCGGTAGATCTTTTTGCCCAGCTCGAGCTGGGTCTTGTCCGAGGCTTCGCGAGCCTTGGGTTTTTGGGAGCCAAACCAGGCGGCGACGTTTTGCATGTCGCCAGGCGACAGGGTAGACGCCATGCCGAGCATGGTCGGGTTATTGCGTTTGCCAGCCTTGAAGGCCTGCAATTGGGCAACAAGGTAGGCAGGGCTCTGGCCGGCGAGTACCGGGTTCGCGGCAGCTACGCTGTTGCCGTCGGCGCCGTGACATGCGGCACAGATCGTTTCGGCGATCTGCTTGCCTTTGATCGGATCCCCCTTGCCAGCCGGGGCTTCAGCCAGCGCATTGCCAGCGAGGGTTGCCGCCGCAATCGCCAACAGCATCGTTCGTTTCATGGTCGCTCCTTGACACGGATTTCGCAAATATCGCTAAAAGTGGCAATTTCAAACCTGTTATTCTATACGAAATGAATTGACCCTTACTACTATGACGATTTTTCAGAACGCACGTTTCTTCACTACGGTGAATCATATGAAGGATCTCCCCCCTACCCGGGCGGAGGTTGCTTTCGTTGGCCGCTCCAATGCCGGCAAGTCCAGCGCCATCAATACGCTGGCCAACCGGACACGTCTGGCCTATGTCTCCAAAACACCCGGACGTACCCAGCACATCAACTTTTTTGACCTCGGCGACGAGCGTTACATGGTCGATTTGCCGGGATACGGCTATGCCGAAGTCCCCGAAGCCGTGCGCCGCCATTGGGTCGAGCTGCTGGGGCGTTACCTGCAAAGCCGCAAGAGTCTGGTGGGACTGATCCTGATCATGGACAGTCGCCATCCGCTCAAGGAGCTGGATGTCCGCATGCTGGACTTCTTCAAGGACACCGGCCGCCCGGTCCATATCCTGTTGTCCAAAGCCGATAAATTGTCGCGTCAGGACCAGCAGAAGATCCTTGCCGCGGTACGCCGCGACCTGGAAGTGTACCCGGGCGTGACGGTGCAACTGTTTTCCAGCCTCAAGAAAACCGGTATCGACGAGGTCGAAACGGTGGTGGCCAACTGGTTTGCCGCGTTGGATCCGGCACAGGATGACAATGAGGACGGAACTTTGCCAGAGGCTTTCTGACTAAGTTGCTGGTGCCTCCGCACCACCCGCTTGCCTCCCTGAGCGGGCGCCTCTAGCTGACACTATAGGCATTTTTATCCCGGCGATACCCTCGCCGGGTTTTTTTATGCATGAAAAAGGCGGGAGATCCGTAGATCCCCCGCCTTGGCGTGTGGCGTCGTCAGTCGTAAGCCAGTGCTCAGTTGGCCATCACAATGTTTTCGACATTGAGGGTTTCTGCAGCACTGCGTACAGCGGCATCGGAAGTGAACGGACCGAGTCGTACCCGGTACACGCCCTGCTGGTTCACGATGCCCAGCTTGTCGTCGTAGCCCTTGTCCAGCTCGTCGACCAGCCGTTTCAGCATGGCTTCGGCATTGGCCAGAGTGGTGAAGGCACCCAATTGCAGATACTTGGGTGTTTCATCCTGGCGAAGACCGTTGGCCTCGTTTCGGGCGACGGCAGTGACGTCATTGTCGGCTGCCGGCCAAACCCGCTCGACCAGTACGCTGGCGCTGCCTTGCCCGACAAAGGACAGACGGTGCGCCGCAGCGTAAGACAGGTCCAGCAGTCGACCACGATGGAACGGCCCGCGGTCATTGATGCGCACCACGACCGATTTGCCGTTTTCCAGATTGGTCACCCGGGCATAGCTCGGGATTGGCAAGGTCGGGTGTGCCGCCGTCATGGCGAACATGTCGTAGCGTTCACCTGACGTGGTACGGCGGCCATGAAACTGCTTGCCGTACCAGGATGCCTTGCCCCGAACCCGGTATGGAGCCGGGCTGGTATCGGGGCGAAAGCTCATGCCCATTGCCGTGTAGGGCAGATTGGCCGCTCTGATCAGCGGCTCGTCTTGAGGAACCGCATTGGGCACTAGATCCAGATTAACGGGGATATGGTCTGCCGGACCATCGTTCTGGAAGTAGGCGCCGTTGCGGGCGATGGTTTTTTTCGCCGGCTTGGCCGACGATTGGCTGGTGGCACTAGCCGTCTTGACGGTGGAACAGGCCACAAGCACTAGACTGACGATTAAAAGCCACAGCCATCGGATTACAGGCTTCATAAACCTCCCTTATGCTGTTGGGCCAACTCGTGAACTGTCAGATTCCTTCCGCAAAGTCATTTTGCCGCCACGCCTCATAAACGGTGACGGCCACAGCATTGGACAAGTTCATGCTGCGTGACTGGGGCTGCATCGGTAGTCGGATGCGTCGCTCGGTCGGGAATGAGGCAAGCACCTCTTCCGGCAGACCGCGCGACTCCGGTCCGAACAGGAATACATCCCCGGGTCGGAATTGGGTCTGGTCATGGCGCATGGCGCCCTTGGTGGTAGCGGCGAAAATACGCCGCCCCTGGAGTGTTGCCTGACAGGCTTCCCAATTCTCGTGTACGACGAGACGGGCGTACTCGTGATAGTCGAGTCCGGCACGACGCAGTTTGGCGTCGTCCAGTGGAAACCCCATCGGTTTGACCAGATGCAGTTCACAGCCGGTGTTGGCACATAAACGAATCACATTGCCCGTATTAGGCGGTATCTCCGGCTGAAAAAGAACTACTGTGAACATCGTTGGCAGCTGGATTGTTCCAAAAAATCAAAAAGTTGGTCAAGTGAAGGTGGAAAATGCCTGGCAAAGTACCCAGGCCTCGACCCGTTTTGCACCCTGGTTTTTGAGGGCTGAAGCCAGCTCGAACAGGGTGGATCCGGTTGTCGAAACGTCATCCACGATGGCAATACAGAGCCCGTCACATCTATGTTCTACGCCAAAAGCATCGGCGAGATTGCGCGCCCTCCGATCTCGCCCGAGACTTGCCTGAGGCCGAGTGTTGTATTTTCGCCAACACCAATCGGGGGATGGAGGCCGGGATCCGGGTCCCGGGAGTTCTTCACGCAGTAACTCGCTCTGATTGAAGCCGCGTTCGGCAAGTCGTTCATTTGACAGCGGAACAGCGATGACAACATCAAAGCGAGGCGGGATTGTACCCAATTTCCGCCACATTACAAACCCGAGTACTCCGGCCAGCTCGATGTGCTTGTGGTACTTGAACGAATGAATTATTTGCGCTAGGGGATAGCAATATTCATACGAAACGTGTAGAGCGTCCAGCGCGTCGCCGCGAGCGCGACAATCAAGGCAGGGTTGGTTTTCCGGGGCGGGGACGGCACACACCGGACAGCGCTCGCCGGTCAGCTCGGGAAGCTCGTCGAGACAGGGTTGACAGATGCCGTTTCTGGTATTCGTTGCGCTGCAGACCACACATTTCTGATTAAATATTGTGCAGTTGTCAGATATGTAATCCAAAAAAATTGACAGCATTGCGTCACTCCCGCAACATGGTTGGACAGTTTTTCCTGCTTTGCCACCATAGACTCATTCAATGTCGGGTGTCCGGATGCGTGGTTCGAGTCCCGACTCTCGATCAGGAAGCCCAATGCAAACCTCTGCCATCCGTTTTGCCCCCGCCGCTACCCCGCACCCGACTGATTCCGTCTGGAGCGTCGACGATATCGAAGCCTTGCTGGGGCTACCCTTCATGGAGCTGGTGTTCCGTGCCGCCGAAATCCACCGGCAGTTTTTTGATCCGACCCGCATTCAACTGTCGACCCTGTTGTCGATCAAGACCGGCGGTTGCGAAGAGGACTGTGGCTATTGCCCGCAGTCGGCCCACCACGACACACCGGTGGAAGACCAGCCGATGTTGACCGTGGACGAAGTCGTCGAGGCGGCACGCGTGGCACGTGCCAATGGCGCCGGTCGTTTCTGTATGGGCGCGGCATGGCGTGGCCCGAAAGATGCCGATCTGGAAAAAACCCTGGAAATGGTGCGTGAAATCAAGGCGATGGGACTGGAGACCTGTGCCACCTTCGGCCTGTTGAAAGACGGCCAGGCGGAAAAGCTGGCCGACGCCGGTCTCGATTATTACAACCATAATCTGGACACTTCCCCGGAAAACTACACGAACATCATTCAGACGCGCGAGTACGAAGATCGGCTCGATACCCTTGGCAAGGTTCGCAAAGCGGGACTGTCGGTCTGCTGCGGCGGCATCGTCGGCATGAATGAAACCCGTCGTGACCGGGCCGGATTGATTGCCCAGCTGGCCAACCTGGCTCCGCAACCGGAATCAGTGCCGATCAATAATCTGGTCAAGGTGAGCGGTACGCCGCTGGACGGCGCGGCAGAACTGGACTGGACCGAGTTTGTCCGTACCATCGCGGTGGCGCGCATCACCATGCCGAAGAGTTACGTGCGACTGTCAGCCGGGCGGCGTGAAATGCCGGAAGCCATGCAGGCTCTGTGTTTCCTCGCCGGTGCCAACTCGATTTTCTATGGAGATCGTTTGTTGACCACGGACAATCCCGATGCGATTGCCGATCGTGATTTGATGGCAAAATTGGATCTGCAACCCGCTTAAGTTGCAACGCTATCATTATATATACCTACGGTCTCGGCGATTCCGTAGGATTACCCCTCGATAGACAGGATGCCGCCCCGATGCGCCCCGATGAACTGGATGCCGCCCTGCAGTCACTCGATGCACGATTCCTGCGTCGCCGCCGTGCCACGCTGTCGTCGCCGCAAGGGCCCCGAGTGGTGGTGGACGGTCAGAGTCGTCTGGCGTTTGCCAGCAATGACTATCTGGGGCTGGCCAATCATCCCCGGGTCATCGAGGCCGCAACCCAGGCCATGCAATGTTATGGCGTTGGGGGCGGCGCCTCGCATCTGGTGGCGGGGCATTTCACGGCGCATCACGATGCCGAGCAGGCCCTGGCGGCTTATATCGGCAGTGAAGAGGCCTTATTGTTCTCGTCCGGCTATCTCGCCAACCTTGCCGTGATCACCGCACTGGCCGGTCATGGCGATGCGGTGTTTGGCGACAAGCTCAATCACGCTTCGCTGAATGATGCCTGCCAGCTGTCGCGCGCACGGTTCCGGCGTTTTCGCCATAACGACCTGGAGCATCTTGACTACCTGTTGCAGACCACCCCGGCACAGAGCCGGCTGATTGCCGTGGATGCGGTGTATAGCATGGATGGCGACCAGGCGCCGTTGGTGGAGTTATTGGCGCTGGCCGAGCGTTACGATGCCTGGCTCTATGTCGATGATGCACACGGCTTCGGTGTGCTGGGCGAAGGACGAGGCAGTCTCGCGGCGAGCGGCCTGTCTTCGCCACGCCTGATCGGCATGGCGACGCTAGGCAAGGCGGCCGGGGTTTCCGGTGCGGTGGTCACCGCCCGGGCCGCGGTGTGCCAGTGGCTGGTGAGCCGTGCCCGTCCTTATATCTATACCACGGCGTCGCCGCCGGCACTGGCGGCCGCGGTGACCACCAGCCTGCAGGTGATGCAGGACGAGCCATGGCGTCGCCGGCATGTTCTGGCGTTGGCGGCAGACTTCAATCAACGCCTGAGTGGACCGGGCCTGACGGTGCTGCCATCGATAACGCCGATTCAGGCCGTGGTGCTGGGCAGTGCCGAACGGGCTTTGCAGGTCGCCGCCCGGCTGGAGGACGCCGGAGTGTGGGTGCCGGCCATCCGGCCGCCGACGGTGGAGGAAGGTCGCGCCCGTTTGCGGGTGTCGCTCACGGCCGAACACAGTCATGACGAGGTGGCGCAGTTGATCGGGCTGATCCGCAACGCAGCTGTGGCATGATTGCACGCGTCGTACGGGAAAATGACACAAATGTCACCTGTACCGACTACCATATAATCATGAATCGTACGGTTGAAGGTTTCATTATTCCCGAATCGCATTCCCGTCAACCGCTGGCGCTGTTGGCGCGCTTGGGCAACCTTGAGGCCATGGCGTTATGGCGCTGTTCCGGCAACGACTGGCAGTGCCTTGCCTCGATTGGCAATGCAGCGTTGTTGCCCGAACCGGATGGCCTGGCAGAGTCCGACCCGGAGCCGCGGGTGGGGCGACTGTTCCTGACGGAAGGCGCGACCCGGATTGGCGCTCTGCTATGGATCGGAGAGGTGCCCGGCTGGTTTGAAGAAGTTGCACCTCTGTGGATCGGCGACCGGTTTGCCGCGCCGCTGTATCCGGAACCGGCGGTGACGTCTGGGGTCATCGATGTCTTGCGGGAAATGGGGCGGGCCTGTGACGAGATGACCAGCCTCAATCACTATTTGCCCCGTGTACACCAGTTGCTGGGTCGGCTGATGGAGTCCGGCAATCTGGCGCTAGCGTTGTGCGACGAGACCGACAGCTCTGTTTACTATCCTTACTATACCGACAGCCGGGATCCGGATCCGCCCCGGCCCGATGCGCTGTTTCCGTTGCGGACCGCACGAAGGTCGCTGACCGCCTGGCTGATACGACATGGCAAGGCGGAGGTTTTGGGACGCGATGCACTATTGCGCTTGGTGCGGGAGCAGGACCTTGAACCTCCGGGCCTGTTGCCGGGCTGCTGGATGGGCGTGCCGCTGGTCAATGTTTCCGGCAAGGTCATCGGTGCAGCGGTGCTGCAGCGTTACGAAGATCTGCCGCCCTTCGACGCCCGTGAGCAGGCGGTGTTCCAGTTTGTCGCCCGCCAGACCGGCTTTGCACTGGACCGGTGGATTTACCGGGAGCGTATCGAAAAACGGCTGTGGCTTAAAACCGGTGAGCTGGAGGGATTGCAGGCCCGGCTACTGGCCGAGGTGGCGGAACGCAAGCGCGTCGAACGTTTTCAGAAAGTCCTGTATTCCATCGCCGAGCTATCCAATACCAGTTTATCGCTGGAAGCCTTTCTGGCGGGCTTGCATCGTTTGTTGCAAGAATTGGTGGCGGCCCCGAATTGTCTGGTGACCTTGTATGACCCGGTCAGCGATGTCCTGACCTTTCCGTATTGTGCCGACGAGCGGGCGATAGCCACACGTGCGCGCAAGCCCGGCAAGGGGCCGGTTGAACGGGTGTTGCATGGCGGACGCCCGTTGATGTTGCGCAAGGGGGACGACACACTGGACCCCGACGTGACGAGCTGGCTCGGGGTGCCCTTGTATTGCGGTAGTGAATTGCTCGGGGTGTTGTCGATTCACAGTTATAGCGCCTCGGCCGGTCTTGGCTGGCGCGACCAGGAAGTGCTGGAGTTCATCGCCAACAATATCGGCACGGCGCTGGCCCGGGTCAAGGCGCTGGAAGACCTGCAACGTGCTTGCGGCGATCTGGAAGAACGGGTGCTGGAGCGGACCCATGCACTGGACGCCGTGAATGCCAGGCTGCAATTCGACAGTTTGCATGATCCGCTGACCAAGCTGCCCAACCGGACCTATTTCTCCAAGACCCTGCGCCGTACCTGGGAGGCCTATGCCTCGTCGGCCGGTGAACGTTTTGCAGTACTGTTCATCGACCTCGATCGTTTCAAGCTGGTCAATGACACGCTGGGCCATCTGGCCGGCGACCATTTGCTTTTCGAAGCCGGCGCGCGCATCCGCAACTGTCTGCGTCATTATGATTTTCTGTCGCGACTGGGCGGGGACGAGTTCGCCGTGTTGCTGTTCGGCGTCACCGACGTGGCGAGTTGCGAGCTGGTCGCCCGGCATATCGTCAGCGCGTTTGAATGCCCGGTCATCCTCTCCGGGCGGGAGGTGTTCACCACCGCCAGCGTGGGGCTGGTGATTGCCGACAAGGAGTATTACCACAAGTCCGAAGACTTGCTGCGCGATGCCGACCATGCGATGTATTGCACCAAGCAGCAGGGGCGGCATGGGTATACGGTGTTCAATCACGAACTGCGGGTCAATCAGGCCGACCAATTGGCGCTGGAATCCGAGTTGCGGCGTGCGCTGGATGAAACCGGTCAGTTGATCCCGTATTACCAGCCCTTCGTCGACGCCGATTCCGGGCAATTGCTGGGTTTCGAGACACTGGTTCGCTGGCAGCACCCAAGCCGCGGTTTGCTCGCTCCGGCCGTCTTTCTGCCCATTGCCGAAGAGAGTGGTCTGATCATGCGTCTCGACCGCTACATGATTCAGGCAGCCTGCCATCAATTGAGCCAGTGGCGCGACGAGGGTCGGGTGGATGAGTCGATTTCACTGCACATCAATCTGTCCAGCGGAAATTTTCATGACTCCGAACTGTTGCCATGGATTGCGGAATTGATCGAGACGTGCCGCTTGCCGAGTCATATGGTGCATCTGGAAATCACCGAGAGCGCCTTGATCGATGTTCCGGAAACCGCGCAGCGGGTCATGCATGCCTTGCACGATATGGGCATCCGGCTGGATCTGGACGATTTTGGCACAGGCTATTCCGCCCTGTCTTACTTGCACCGTTTCCGCTTCGATGTCCTGAAAATCGATCAATCCTTTGTCCGTGAGTTGCCCGACAAGGAAGAGTCGATTGCCATTATTCGTGCCATCCTCGCCATGGCGGCGGCACTGGGGCTGGAGGTGGTGGCTGAAGGTGTTGAAACGGCGGAGCAACGCCAGATGTTGCGTGAAATGGGCTGTCGATGCCTGCAGGGCTATTACTTTGCTCGCCCGGTATCTGCCTCTGCCGTCGACTGGACGCGTTTGCCTCGGGGGCCGTCCATGCAGGACGTCCCCTTGCGAAATCCTCCGGCCATCCCCATCTGAAGGCCCATGGAGCTATTTGTCGAAACCCGTGGCCGTGGAGCCGATGTGGTGTTACTGCACGGCTGGGGTTTGCACGGCGGAGTGTTTGACCGGGTCGCCGATGCGTTGGCCCGGCACTTTTGCGTCCATTTGGTCGACTTGCCGGGGCATGGTGCATCACCCGCTCTGGACTCCTTCTCGGCTGAAAAGATTGCCGATGCGCTGGCCGGGCGATTTCCCTGGCCGGTGCGGGTTGCCGGGTGGTCGCTGGGCGGGTTTATTGCCCAGCACTGGGCACTGCGTCATCCCGAGCAGGTAAAAAGTCTTGCGCTGATTTCGACCAGTCCCTGTTTTGTGCGTCGTCCTGACTGGCCGCATGCCCAGGAACGCAAAGCGATCGAAAGCGTTGCGGCCACACTGGACAGCGCTTTCGACAAAACCCTCGAACAGTTTCTGGCCCTGCAAATGCTTGGGGCTCCCGAAGCCAGGGAAACCTTGCGGGCGGTCAGGGAGCAGTTGTTTGCGCATGGCCGTCCGAGTGGCTTGCATAGCGCCCTCGACCTGCTGCTGGAATGCGACAGCCGTCGTTTACTGCCGGGGATTCTGTGTCCGACCGGTTTGTTTCACGGCGCCCGCGATGCAATTACCCCGATTGGTGCGGCGCGCTGGATGAGTGAGCAGTTACCCTTTGCCACTTTGTATGAATTCCCCAAGGCCTCGCACGCTCCTTTTCTCTCGCATGAGACCGAGTTTGTCGAGCGTCTGATCCATCATCTGGAAACTACTGCATGACCGAAGCTTTTTTTACCGACAAGTCCCGGGTTCGCGCCTCGTTCGACAAAGCTGCCGGGAGTTATGACGCGGCAGCGGTCTTGCAGCGCGAAGTGGCCATGCGTATGGCCGAGCGACTGGATTACATCAAGATCAAGCCAGCGGTGATTCTCGATGCCGGCAGCGGTACCGGCGATGGGTCGGCCGAGTTGCGTCGCCGCTACCCGGAGGCCAGGGTCATCGAGCTGGATCTGGCGCCCGGCATGTTGGCCCGTTCCCGCGACAAACAGAGCGAAGGGCGGGGTCTGTTGGGGCGCTGGTTCGGCAAGCAGCCCTCGCAGGTGTGCGGCGATATCGAAGCCTTGCCGCTGGCGGATGGCAGCGTCGACATGATCTGGTCGAATCTGGCGATTCAATGGGTGAATATCCCGGACGGCGTGTTTGCCGAGTTTCGCCGGGTGCTCAAGCCGGAGGGTATGTTGCTGTTTTCGACGCTGGGCCCGGATACCCTGAGCGAGTTGCGTCAGGCGTTTCAGGCCGTGGATGGCGCGACCCATGTCAATCAGTTCATTGATATGCATGACCTTGGCGACGCCTTGCTGCAGAGCCGGTTCGCCGAACCGGTGATGGATATGGAAAAAATTGTCATGACCTATTCCTCGGTGCGCGATGTCATGCGCGACCTGAAGGGCATAGGAGCGCATAATGCCACGGCGGGTCGTCCTCGCGGCTTGATGGGGCGTCATGCCTTCTCGGCTATCGAAGCCGGGTATGAGAAATTTCGCCGCGACGGGAAACTTCCCGCCAGTTACGAGGTCGTTTACGGGCACGCCTGGCGTATCGATACACCGGGCAAGCCCCATGTCCTGCCGGATGGCCGGCAAGTCATCGAATTCGTCAAGAAACCCAAACCGTAAGAAGATCATGTTTTCAGTAAAACGTCTGGCCCCCGTGCTGGCACTCGTCATGGCTGCCTGCTCGACACAGGTGACCCCGCCGGCACCGTCTGTTCAACCCAAAGTCCTGCCCAAACCCAAAATTGCCCTGGCCCTTGGCGGCGGCGCCGCAAAGGGCTTTGCCCATATCGGCGTGATCAAGGTGCTGGAAGCCAATGGCATCAGCGCCGATATCGTTACCGGCACCAGTGCCGGCAGTGTCGTCGGCAGTCTGTATGCGGCGGGCTATACCCCGGCACAGTTGCAGGCCAAGGCCGTCACCCTTGACGAGAGCAACCTCACCGATTTCACCTTGTCGACCCGTGGCTTCATCAAAGGGGAAAAACTGCAGGCGTTCGTCAACCAGCAAGTCGGCAATCGCCCCATCGAGAAACTGGCCAAGCCGTTCGGTGCCGTTGCCACCGAACTGGATACGGGTCGTCGCGTGGTGTTCCGTCTGGGTAACACCGGGCAAGCCGTGCGTGCCTCGGCCAGTATCCCCAATGTCTTCCTGCCGGTGGAAATTGCCGGCAAACGTTATGTAGACGGTGGACTGGTCAGTCCGGTTCCGGTGAGCGCTGCACGGGAAATGGGTGCGGATTTTGTCATTGCCGTGGATATTTCGGCGCGTCCCGGCAAAGGTCGTGCCACCGGCTTTTTGTCCACGCTGGACCAGAGCATCAATATCATGAGCGTGGCCGGTCTGGCTCAGGAGCTCAAGCAAGCCGACGTGGTGATTCAGCCCAAAGTGCAGAATATCGGTTCGGCCGCTTTCGAAGCACGCAATCAGGCTATCGCCGCCGGTGAGGCCGCTGCCCGCCAGGCGCTGCCGACCTTGCGTCGCCTGTTGCAGGAAAAAACCCGGGTAATGGCCGGCAGTTGATTGGTTGCGCGAGCCGGATTTCTCGTTCATGCTTTTGGGGTATCCATTCCGAAAGGTCCGGCTCGCATGATTACCCTCTATGGTGCAGCGCTGTCCCCTTACTACAACAAGGTCAAACTGGCCATGCTGGAGAAAGGAGTCAATTTCACCGAGGTGATGGTTCGTCCGTCACGCGACCCGGAATTTCTCGCCAAAAGTCCGCTGGGCAAGATCCCTGCAGTGGAAATCAACGGCCTGTTTCTGGCCGAGTCCACACCGATACTGGAATGGCTGGAAGATGCCTATCCGACGCTCTCCCTGTTACCTCCTACTCCCAATAGCCGTGCCTTGGCCCGCGAGTTGGCCTCCTTCATCGATTTGGCACTGATACCGGCCTGTGCCCCCCTGCAGCGCCATCTGGTCTGGGGCGAGCCGCTACCCGAACGTGAAGCGTTGATCAGCGAGATACAACACTGTCTGGCGGCCCTGTTGCGCCGTGGACGGTGTTTGCCATGGCTGGCCGGCGACTTCTACTCGGTAGCGGATGTCAGCGCCGCGACCATTCTGCCCTTGCTGGGCGCACAAAGCCGGGCCGCATTGGGTATCGATGTGCTGGAAAACCATCCCTTGGCGGCGTATATCGCCCAGTTGCGCCAGCGTCCCACGGTGGCACGAATTCTGGCCGACCGCGAGACGCTGGCCGAGCGCTTTATCGCGTCCCGCCAGCGCAAGGCTTAAGTACTCATTGCTTCGGGATGCTGCCGGCCAACAGGCTGCTGCCATCGAGAGTGCTTGCCGTAAAGATCAGGCTTTGCATTGTGTCCTCGGGCAAGGTGACCAGTGAGGCCAGTCCCATCAAGGAAACCCCTCCCGGCGGGTTTTTGCCGGTCAGACAACGACCGACCCCTCCGTCAGGTATCACCGTCAAGTTGATGCGGTAGAGGTTCTTGTTGCCCTTGCCCAGTTCTCTGATCACGCCACTGCTGATCGTGCAACCGGGTAGCCTTCCCATGATGACGCCGTTGTCGTCAATGCTCATGACCAATGCTGCCGTTGACTGATAGTGCGGCAGGTTGCGGATATTTCTGGCTGTGTCGCTATAGTTACCGACTACCCGGGACAGGGCCCCCGAGTCATCGTACTGCGGGCTATAGGTCATGGAGAATTTGTCGATGGGTTGGCCGCTACTGCCCTGGTTCAATCGGGCGCTCAGAGTGTACCGGGTGAAAATGGTGCCTTCCAGACGGTGGGAGAACACGGTACCTGTCTTGACGTCATTGGCCACGAATGACGGCTGTGGTGTGGGCAAGTGCCCTGCTAAACGCGGCGTGTAATTGAAGCCGCCGATTGACTGGGCAAACTGGAACTCGTGTCTGTCGTTGGCCAGAGGTGCCACCAGTGCGAATGCGGGTGACTTGTTGTCGGTCTTGCCGAACCAGATGCCTTCGGCGGACTGGCGGGCGGCCACCGGGAGTTTGGCCTTGACGGCCTCCTTGCCCGTGGAGCCACCGCCCCCTCCCTTGCAGGCGGTCAAGGTGGCAAGTAATGCAATGACGGTAATGGTTGCTGTTTTGGTAATCAACTTATCACCCCTATGTTCGAGTTTATGGTGTTGTGGGGAACATTCGAACTGGAAAGGTGATAAGGGTTCCGGGATGCGCGCGGCTGGGAGCTGAATCAGTAAAAACCGAGTGGGTATGACACGGGTTCTGGCCGACCAGTGAAGCACTGGCCGGGCGTGTTGCCTCATTGCTTCGGAATGCTGCCGGCCAACAGGCTGCGGCCATCGGCACTTTTTGCCGTGAAGATCAGACTCTGCATCGTGTCCTCGGGCAAGATGACCAGTGCGGCGAGTCCCGTCAACGTGACCTCTCCCGGCGGGTTGTTGCCGAGCAGGCAACGAGAGACCCCTCCGTCAGGTATCACCGTCAAGGTGATCCGGTAGAGATTTTTATTGCCTTGGCCCCGTTCGGTAATCGCGCCGTGGGTGATCGTACAACCGGGCAGTTTCCCGCTTGAAATGATTCCGTTGGAATCGACTTCCAACGCTGACGTTGCCGTTGGCTGGTAGTGTGGCAAGTCGCCGATCTTACGGGCCGTAGAACTATAGTGGCCGACCAGCCGGGAGAGTGCGCCGGAGTCATCGTATTGCGGGCTATAGGTCATGGTGGATGTGTCGACGGGCTTGCCATTGCTGCCCTTCACCCGGTGCGAGCGCACCGCTCCTGTCTTGATGCCATTGGCGACAAAGCCTGTCGCACGCGGCATGTCATTGAAATCATTGTTCGACTGGGCAAATTTGAACCCTTGCGGTCCTCCGGTCATTGGCGCAATCAGTGCGAATGCGGGTGACGTGTTGCCGGTCTTGGCGAACCAGATACCTTCGGCGGACTGTCGGTGGGTCACCGGGAGTCTGGCCTTGCCGGCCTCTTTGCCCGTGGAGCCACCTCCCCATCCCTTACAGGCGGTCAGGGTGGCAAGTAATGCAATGACGGTAATGGTTGCTGTTTTGCTAATCAACGTATCTTCCCCTGTGTTCGAGTTTAGGGTGGTGCGGGGAAATTCGAACAGGGGAGGCGATAAGGGTTCCGGGATGGCCGGAGCGAGGGAGTGAATCAGTCAAAACCGACGGGGTGGGGTGTGGGGGACGATCGTCAAACGTAAAAAAAAGGGACCGGTTTCCCGCCGATCATCCCGTTGTTCGTTAAAAGCCGGCTGGCGGCTTTCTCCTCCATCTCTATCTTTGTTGTCAGGTCAGACTTGGCGCATGCTGCAGGCGGGAAACCGGTCTAACTGCTGGTTGGGTATTGCCTGATTGTTGTTCAGACGAGCCCAGTGTGCCCAAACCCTGAAAACAAGTAAAGCATTGACTCTAATCCGGATGGAATGCTGCGCTGCATGATGTAGCGCTCGCGGTACACGGGTCAATGACCGTGGGGTTCGTCTTTCTCCACCACGACCTGAACCTCGACATCACCGGCTTTTTCAAAATGCAGTTTCATCGGGAAGCGCTCGCCGGCCTTGAGTTCCGCGGTCGGTGAAAACAGCATCACGTGATATTTGCCGGGAGCAAACACCACTTTGCCGCCGGCCGGGATGGTGACACCGCCTTCGACCTTGCGCATGCGCATGACGCCCTGATCATTGATATGGTTGTGCAGCTCGGCACTTTTGGCACGCGGAGTATCAACCTGAACCAGCTTGTCGTCGCTGTTGCCTTGATTGTCGAGAGTAAAGTAAACCGCACCGGTCGGACTGTTGGCCGGCATGGCCCGGGCCCAGGGGTGACCAATCAGGATCTTGCCGGCATGATATTCATGGGCAGAGGCGGCAAGGGCAATGGCACTCAGCGTAACAGCGGCAACAAGACGTTTCATGATTTACCTGGCATGGAAGAAATGGGTACGTTGCGACGTTAGCACAGATGGCGGATTTCGTGCTGTGACAAACTGTCGCAGGGGCGACCATGGTTTAAGGTTCGACGACGTTGCGGTACCCGCGTGATGACATCTATATTAGAATCTGCTTGATTACGTGTGTGGACTGTTTTCATGTTCAAGACCCTGTCGCTGCAGTTCCTGTTCGGCGGCCTCATCAGCCTCGTGACAATCACCAACCCCTTGTCCAAGATTCCCTTGTTCGTCACGTTGACCCGTGACATGAGTGATTTGCGACGGGCTACCCAGGCCAAGTGGGCCTGTCTGTATGCCGCCATGATCATGGTGGTGTGTCTGGTGGCCGGCAATGTAATCTTGTCGGTATTCGGGATTTCCTATGGCGCCTTGCGTATTGCCGGTGGTTTTGTGGTGGCGGTGCTGGGGTATCGCATGTTGTTTCTGACGCAGGACCCGGGCATGGCGCCACGCCCGGACAGCCAGCGTGAGGATGTGTCGTTTTTTCCGATTGCCATGCCGGGCATCAGCGGACCGGGGACCATTGCGGTGGTGATCGGCATTTCGACCGAGATTGCCGAACTGGCCAGTCTGACCGAGAAGTCGCTGGCCTTTGCCATGACGATCGGGGCGATCGGACTGACCAGTTTCGGGATGTGGCTGGTGTTGCGCTCCTCGGTGTTGATCTCGGAGCGCCTGGGTCATGCCGGACGGGAGGTCATGACCCGGCTGATGGGATTTTTGCTGATCTGTGTCGGTGTGCAGTTTATCGGTTCCGGTGTGCGCACCTTCATGTCAGGTTCCTGATCAGGCGGTCGCCAACTCAACCTTGTTGCGCCATTGGCGCCAGGTATACATCGGAATGCCGGCGATCAGGACCAGAAAGGTCCAGAAGGCCGCATCGCGTCCTGCGCCATAAATCGCCCCCAGTGTGAACAGGAACGCCAGCACGGCCGTCACCACGGCCTTGCGGATTTCCCTGGGGGTGGCCTCGACCTTGCCATCCACCAGAATCTGCAATTGCGCGGCTGCGCAGAATGCATAGGGTATCAGCGCCGTCAGGGTGCCCAGCAATGCCACGATATTGAACATGCCGACCAGGCTCTCGTTGAAATCCATCGCCATCAGCACCGTCACCAGAATGCTCGAGGCAATCAGGCCATTGGCCGGAACACCATGGCGGTTGAGTTTTGCCAGTGAGTGGGGAAACAGTCCGTCCCGTGCGGCCGCCATGGGGATTTGTCCCTGCAGTAGTGCCCAACCATTCAAGGTCCCCATACAGGCAATTACCGCACCGGCCGCGACCAGCAGATAGCCGGTATGGCCGAACAGCAGGCGGGCGGCATCGGCAAACGGGGCGCTGGATTTGGCCAGCTCGCCGGCCGGGATCATGCCTTGAATGGCCGTGACCGACACGATGTAGATCACCGCAGTGAAGACCGTACCGAAGATCGTGGCATTCGGGATGGTCTTCTGCGGTTCGACGACATCGTCGGCGGGTACGGTGGCCGACTCCAGTCCGACGAATGACCACATGGTCAGTGCCGCTACCTGGAAGACCACATTGACCAATGAGAGCGGATCGGCAGGCTTGGTGCTGGCGACCTGCAGATTGGCAATGTCGAAGTGGAACAGTCCCACGATGCCGACCAGCAGCAGCGGAATCAGTTTGAGCAGTGTCATGACCAGACCAAAGGCACCGGCGGTACGACTGCCCAGCAAATTGACCAGAGTGAAGAACCAGATGAAGGCGACGCCGGCAAGACACCCTGCCACCGGGTTGGCCAGTGCCGGCACAAACACCTTGAGGTAGCCGATCAGCGTGACCGCAACCGCGGCGTTGCCGATCCAGGCCGCCTTCCAGTAGCACCAGGCACACAGATAGGCGGCAAAGTCGCCGTAGGCGCGCCGGGTATAGGCATAGGGCCCCCCTGCTGCGGGTTCGGCACGTACCAGAAAGGCGAACATCATCGCCAGACACACGGACCCCGCCGTGGCCAGCGCCCAGCCCCACAGACTATGCAGGCCGAAGGGGGCGAGCGAGGATGGCAAAAGAAAAATGCCCGAGCCGATCATATTACCGATGACCAGCGCCGAGCACATCCAGAATCCCATTTTCTTGGACATGGTGTCTCCGCAAGGTGTTGCTGTTCGGAAGTCGAATCCGAACTTAACGCAGTCGCGGAGATATGGTGCACACGCCGATGTCACTATACCTATACGGTATTTTAAATGACATTTGATGGTGCTTTATGGTGGGAGTCGAACAAACCCGGGCAGACCATTCCTGTCATGCTCTGCCCGGGCGGGTGCGGCAACTGTCGCTAGCGGCTCAGTCTTTCTCTCTGGCCAGCGCCTCGGCCTTTTCCGGAGGGGCAACGAGTTGCGCCAGCTTGCCTTTGAGTGTCGGGGCATGGCGGAAATCGGCAAACATGTCGAACCACTCGGTCAGGCTGACGCGCAGCGGGTTGAAGGTATTGACCGGCTTCACCGTGCCATACTCGCAGGGTTCCGCAGTGATTTCTTCGACATAGGTGCCGAACAGTCGGTCCCATATCGACAGCACACCGGCGTAGTTGTGGTCGATATAGCGCGGATTCATGGCGTGATGGCTGCGGTGAATCGATGGCGTATTGAAGACCCACTCCAGCGGACCCAGTTTGGGAATGGCCCGGGTATGCACGAAGAACTGGAAGGCGAGATTGAGCAGCACGATGGCGATCACCTGCTCCGGAGGAAAACCTATCCAGGCGATCGGCAACCAAAATAACCACATCCCGGCGACCGGATACATCAGACTCTGGCGGAAGGCGGTGGAGAAGTTCATCAATGTCGAACTGTGGTGCACGCTATGCGCGGCCCACAGCCAGCGAACCCGGTGGCTGGCGCGATGAAACCAGTAATAAAGAAAGTCCTGCAGCAGGAACAGAATCAGCAGGCTTTGCCAGCCGTTGTCAAACGTGAACAGTCGGTGTGACTGATAGATCCAGTGATACAGCGGCAGCACCAACAGCCAGGCCAGCTTGTCGGCGCCCTGATGCAACAGTGCCAGAGCCAGGTTGCACAGGCTGTCTTTCAGCACGAAGCGCTCGGCCAGCACCCCCTGCCGACGGTAGTGCCAGGCTTCCAGCGCAATGAACAACACGAATACCGGCCCGAGGGCCAGTAGTATCCATTCAACGTCAAACCCCATCTTGCTCTCCTCGTGTTGCGCCTGTTGAGTCGGCGCTAATCGTTTGATTCGAGCAATTATCCTAAATGTCAGAATGGGTATTTGGCAATGAATGGATTATTTTCTTTGATTTGCGATGCCCATCAACATGCCCATGCCGACGAACAGGGTCACTGTTGCCGTACCGCCATAGGAGACGAAGGGTAGCGGAACACCGACGACGGGCAGAATGCCTGACACCATGCCCATGTTGACAAAGGCGTAGACGAAAAAGGATAAGGTAATCGAGCCGGCCATCAATCGGCCATACAGTGTCGGTGCCCGAGCGGTGATCATCAGGCCGCGACTGATGATAAGCAGGTAGAGCACTACCAGCAGAATGTTGCCGATCATGCCGAACTCTTCGGAGTACACCGCGAAAATGAAATCGGTGGTCCGTTCCGGAATGTAGTCCAGGTGCGTCTGGGTGCCCTTGAGCCAGCCTTTGCCGAAAGGGCCACCTGAACCAATGGCGATCATCGACTGGATAATGTGGTAGCCGGCACCCAAGGGGTCGGTCATCGGGTCGATCAAGGTCAGTACCCGTTTTCTTTGGTAGTCATGCAGCATTGGCCAGATGATGGGCAGGGCAGAGGCCCCCGCAATGACTCCGCCAATAATGATTTTCCAGGACAAGCCCGCGAAGAACAGCACGAAAAACCCGGCCGCCATGATCAGTGTGGCGGTGCCAAGGTCAGGTTGTTTCAATACCAGCCCGGTCGGCAACAGCATCAGCAAGGCGCCGACGGCGTAGTGCCACCAGCGCATCGACATTTCGAACTTTTGGAAATACCAGGCCAACATCATCGGCAAGGCGATCTTCATGATCTCGGACGGCTGGATGCGGGTAATGCCGATGGAGATCCAGCGCGTCGAGCCATTCACGGTGATCCCCTTGAAGTGCACGGCCAGCAGCAGGATCATGCCAAGCAAATAGATCGGCGGGGCGAAATTCATTACTACCTGCGGCCGGGCGCGCGCCAGCAGCCACATGATAACCAGCGACAGGAAGGTGTAGATCAGCTTGTTGTCGATCTTGTAGAAGCTCTGGTTGGAGGCCGAGTACAGCACCAACAGGCTGAGCAGGAAAACCAGGCCGAGAAACAGCATCAGCCAGCCATCCAGCGGTTCTTTGATCGCTTGCCAGAGGCGTTTAATCAGGTGGGGCTGCATCGGTCGACGGTGCCTCTTGCGGGATGGTTTTGAACTGGCCCATATCGCCAGGAATCTTGCCGGTCAGATAGAAGTCGAACAGCGCGCGGGCAATCGGCGCGGCAGCCGCGGCACCAAAGCCGGCATTTTCGACAATGATGGCAACGGCGATGCGCGGTTTCTCCACCGGAGCGAAGGCAATGAACCATGAATGGTCACGCTTTTGTTCTGCCAGCGCCGAGGCGTTGTATTTCTGCCCCTGCGCGATACTGACCACCTGTGCCGTGCCGGTCTTGCCAGCCATGCTGTAGGTGAGCCCGGCACCAATGCGAGCTGCCGTGCCGCCCGGGCCGAGTACGCCGGTCATGCCCTGCTTCACATACTCGAAATTGTCTTTGGCAAAGGGTAGCGTGCGCAGTGGTTGCGCATCAATGCGACGGGTCTTGCCGGTATGGGTGTCGACGACTTCCTGTACCAGATGGGGTTTGAACACGACGCCATCATTGGCCATGATGGCCGTGGCATTGGCCATCTGCAGCGGAGTGTAGGCATTGAAGCCCTGGCCGATGCCGATGCTCACCACGTCGGCGGGCAGCCAGCGGCTTGCTTGTGGGCCCCACTTGGCAAAACGTTTGGCTTTCCATTGCTTGCTGGGCAATACCCCGATCGCTTCGCCATCCAGATCGATGCCGGTTTTGCTGCCCAGACCAAATTGGCCGACGACCGGATGAATCTTGTCGATGCCCATTTCCCAGGCGAGGCGGTAGAAGAAGGTGTCGCTGGATACCGTGATCGCACGTGCCAGATTGACCATGCCGTTACCGGTTTTGCGGCTGTCGCGGAACTCATGCGAACTGCCGGGCAGATAGAAAGTTGCCGGAGCCGGCCGGATGTCGGTCTTGCCGATGGCATTGTTTTCCAGGGCAGCCATCGAGATGAACGGTTTGAAGGTCGAGCCCGGGGGATACACACCACGCAAGGCGCGGTTGACCAACGGTTTCTGCCAGTCGCTGTTAAGCGCGGCCCAGGTCTGGTTGTCGATGCCGTCGATGAACAGGCTGGGGTCGAAACCGGGCTTGGACAGGAAGGCCAGCACTCCGCCGGTGGACGGGTCGATGGCCACCAGTGCGCCGCGGCGTTCGCCGAACATTCTGTCGGCCATTTCCTGCAGGCGGATGTCCAGCGCCAGTTTGAGGGTATTGCCGTTGACCGGCGGTGTGCGTTTCAGCGAGCGGATGGCTCGCCCGCCCGAGTCGGTTTCCATTTCCTCGAAGCCGACCGTGCCGTGCAGATCGTCTTCATAGATGGCTTCCAGACCGGTTTTACCAATATAGGTCGTGCCACGATAGTTGGTGGTCTTGTCGTCGTCTTCCAGCTTTTCCTTGTCTTGCTGGTTGATCCGGCCGATATAGCCCAGCACATGGCTGGTCATTTCCTTGTAAGGGTAGTCACGGAACAGGCGGGCCTTGACCTCTACGCCGGGATAACTCCAGCCGTTGGCGGCAACCCGTGCCGCTTCCTCATCACTCAGTTTGACCTTGAGCGGGATGGCTTCAAAGCCTTTGGACTCGTCCAGCAGTTTGCGGAAGCGTTTCAGGTCGCGTGGTGTGACATCGACGATTTTCGACAGGTCGGCAATGGTCTTTTCCAGATTCTCGATCTTGCTGGGTGTCAGTTCCAGCGTATAGGCGGAGTAGTTCTGCGCCAGGACGATGCCGTTGCGGTCAACGATCAGGCCGCGGTTGGGGAGAATCGGCACCAGCGAGATACGGTTACTCTGGGCGAGGGTGCTGTAATGTTCATGCTGGAAAACCTGTAACCAGACAAACCGTGCAATCAACACGATGAACATCAGCACCATGAAAGAATAGGCGGCCAGCAGCCGCAGCTGGAACTGGCTTTCTTCTGCCTGAAGATTCTTCAGCTGAGGGCGGCGCATGGGGGGCTCAGTCGTTCAGGTTGCGGTAGGGAAGCAGCAACAATTTGGTGATCAATGGCCACAGCAGCGCTCCAGTCAACGGCGGCAGGAAGTAGGACCAGCCGACAAAGGCCGAACCGGCTGCCATGCGCGCTACCACCATGATGAACTGGTTGATGAACATCAGTGCCATCACGCTGAGCGCCTGTTGTCCAAGGTTGAACATGATCAACTGGCGTTGGCGCAGCAGCGCGAGGAAACTGGTGACCGAGTAGGCGAGGGCATGCTGGCCGAACAGGCCTGCGCTGGCAATGTCGGCGAGAATGCCGACAATGAACGAGGTGCCGACACCGACGCGGCGGGGCTGGTTGATGACCCAGTACAGCACCAGCAAGCCGGTGAAGTCGGGCAGCCAAGCCTGCGCGCCGTCCGGCAAAGGCAGCAGTTCGAAGAGGATCGCCAGCATGAAGCTGAGCAGAATGATGCGGCGCTTCACCGGCTTGAGAATTTCTTTCGGGCGGTCGAACGACATCAATTATCCTCGTCTTCGGCAGACTTTTTCTTGGTTTTCTGCACGGGGGCGACCGGTTCGGCCGGGCGGGCCGGAACATGGCTTTTCTCTTCCAGTACCATGACGTAACGACCTCGCTGCACGCCGGCTACCGGGACAATGACCATGCGGATGAAAGCCGTGTCGCCATTGCGTTCGACGCGGCTGACGCGGGCCACCGGCAAGCCTTCCGGATAGAGACCGTCGATGCCGGAGGTCACCAGCAGATCACCTTGTTGCACATCGGCATGCACCGGCAGGTAGCGCACTTCGACGCCGCCGCCATAGCCATACAGAATGGCGCGGGCGCCGGTGCGCTGCAACATCACAGGAATCATCAGGGTTTTGTCGATGACCAGCGTCACTTCGGCGGTCAGTGGTTGGACCCGGGTGATCTGGCCGATCAGTCCCTGGTCGTCGACCACCGGCTGGCCGGGGCGCAAGTGGGCATCTTCACCCTTGTCGATGATGATCTTGTAGGAAAACGGGTCGCGGCCGGTGTACAGCACTTCAGCCAGTTCGCCGGCATCGTGGCGAACCGACTTGAACTGGTTCTGGCGACGCAGCGCATCGTAGTCGCGTTCCAGGGTTTCCAGACGCGACAAGCGGGCGGCCATCGCCAGGTGGCGATTGCGCAAAGAATTGTTTTCCGTCTGCAGGCTTGCCTGGGTGGTGAAGAAATCCCCGACGTCGCGTGCCAGTGTCACCGGAAGGTTGACGGCACGCTGCAAAGGATAAAACACCACCGACAAGCCCTGACGGGCACGTTCCATCAGTCCGAACTGACTGTCGCTTACCAGCAGTGCAACCGATAATACGGCGCACAGCGCCAGTCGCGCGGCAGGGCTCGGACCCTGCCGGATGAAGCTGGGATTGTTGGCAAAGTCCATCTGAACCACCGCCGCCCCTTGCGGGGCGGTACCAGAGTCGATTTAGGGAACGTTGGTGAAAATGGTGCCGATCTTGTCCATTTTCTCGAGCGCCTTGCCGGAACCGCGTACCACGCAGGTCAGCGGCTCTTCGCCGACGAATACCGGCAGACCGGTTTCTTCGGCAAGCAGACGATCGATATCTTTCAGCAGTGCACCACCACCGGTCAGCACCATGCCTTTTTCGGCAATGTCGGCGCCCAGTTCCGGCGGGGTTTGCTCAAGGGCAATCTTGACGGCCGAGACGATCTGGTTGAGCGGCTCGGTCAACGCTTCGAGGATCTCGTTGGACGATACGGTGAAGGAGCGCGGGATGCCTTCGGCCAGGTTGCGGCCCTTGACTTCCATTTCACGCACCTCGGCGCCCGGGAAGGCGGAACCGATGGTCTTCTTGATTTCCTCGGCGGTGGTTTCGCCGATCAGCATGCCGTAATTGCGGCGAATATAGTTGATGATGGCTTCATCGAACTTGTCACCGCCGACACGTACCGAGTTGGAGTACACCACGCCACCCAGCGAGATGACGCCGACTTCGGTGGTGCCGCCGCCGATGTCGACAACCATCGAGCCGGTCGGCTCTTCCACCGGCAGGCCTGCGCCGATCGCAGCCGCCATCGGCTCTTCGATCAGTTCGACGCGGCGTGCGCCGGCGGCGAGGGCCGAGTCCTTGATCGCACGGCGTTCAACCTGGGTCGAGCCGCAGGGAACGCAAATCACGATACGGGGACTGGCCGAGAAGAAGCGGCTGGGGGTTACCTTCTTGATGAACTGCTTGAGCATCTGTTCGGTAACGGTGAAGTCGGCAATCACACCGTCTTTCATGGGGCGGATAGCCTGAATGGAGCCAGGGGTACGCCCCAGCATCTTTTTGGCTTCCAGGCCGACGGCCAGAATGGATTTCTTGTTGGTCGGGGCATCATTGTGAATGGCCACGACGGAAGGTTCATCCAGCACAATACCTTTGCCGCGCATGTAGATCAGCGTGTTTGCGGTGCCAAGGTCAATGGCGAGATCGTTGGAGAAGTATCCGGTCAGCGAACGAAACATTGGGCGATCCTGGTTCAGTTTCCATTATTTAGGCGCTGGGCATAATTTGGGCCCGCAAACCCCGGGTAACACTTTTTACCACCCCGGCGCCGTCAGTGCGAGCCCCTTGGCAGGGCTGTGCGTTGAAAGCGTCGTTGTGCATCGTGAATCTTGGGAGAATCAAACTGGCTATGATACCCTATAAAACTTGAAATATTAAAGGTTTTGACGAGGACACCATGTCATTGACGCATCAGGATGTCGCGCGGATTGCCAAACTGGCCCGCATCGCCGTGACTCACGACGAAATCGAGTCTGTCGGCGCTCAGCTGAACACCATTTTCGGCCTGATCGAGAAGATGCAGGCAGTCAATACCGACGGTATCGAACCTATGGCTCATCCGCAAGAGGTGTCGTTGCGTTTGCGTGACGACGTCGTGACGGAAGTGAACCAGCGCGAAGCCTTCCAGGCTGTGGCGCCACAGGTCGAGGGCGGTTTGTTCCTCGTTCCCAAGGTTATCGAGTAAGTGTGCGCGGGAAATACGAAATTATGATTAATTCCACTCTCAAGATGCTGTCCGGTGACCTTGCCGCCGGCAAAGTGTCGGCAGAAGAGCTGGCAAAACAGTATCTGCAACGCATTGACGCGCTCAATCCTCAATTGAACGCCTTCATTTCCCTTGATCATGAACGCACGCTTGCCGAAGCCCGTGCGGCTGATGCCCGCCGTGCCCGTGGCGAAGCCGGGGTGTTGACCGGTGTGCCGCTGGTGCACAAGGATATTTTCTGCCAGCAAGGCTGGAAAACCTCCTGCGGCTCGCGCATGCTGGACAACTTCGTTTCGCCGTATGACGCGACCGTGGTCGAGCGCTGTGCCAAGGCCGGTCTGGTGACGCTGGGCCGCGCCAATATGGACGAATTCGCCATGGGGTCCTCGAACGAGAACTCCTGGTATGGCGCCGTAAAAAACCCGTGGGATCTGACGGCCATTCCGGGCGGTTCTTCCGGCGGGTCTGCCGCTGCGGTGGCTGCGCGTCTTGCTCCGGTCGCCACCGCGACCGATACCGGCGGTTCGATTCGCCAGCCGGCATCGCACTGTGGCGTGACCGGCATCAAGCCGACCTATGGTGTGGTCAGCCGCTTCGGCATGGTGGCCTTTGCCTCTTCGCTGGATCAGGGCGGCCCGATCGCCCAGACCGCCGAGGACTGCGCCTTGATGCTGAATGTGATGGCGGGTTTCGATGCCCGTGATTCCACCAGTCTGGAGCGCGCCGGTGAAGATTACACCCGTGATCTGGACCAGTCGCTCGAAGGTCTGCGCATCGGTTTACCGCGCGAATACTTTGCCGAGGGTCTGTCGGCCGACGTGGCACGTGTCATCGACGACGCCGTGGCGGAATTCCGTAAGCTGGGTGCCGAAATCGTCGAGATTTCCTTGCCCAATACCGAGTTGTCGATCCCGGCCTATTACGTGATCGCGCCGGCAGAAGCTTCGTCGAACCTGAGCCGTTTCGATGGCGTGCGTTACGGTCACCGTGCCAGCGAATACCGCGATCTGGCTGACATGTACGAGAAATCCCGTGCCGAAGGCTTCGGTTCCGAAGTGAAGCGCCGCATCATGGTCGGTACCTATGTGCTGTCGCATGGTTACTATGACGCCTACTACCTGAAGGCCCAGAAAATCCGTCGTCTGGTGTCGAACGATTTCCAGGATGCGTTCCGCGAGTGCGACGTGATTCTCGGGCCGGTTGCACCGACGGCGGCATTCAATATCGGTGAAAAGTCCGGTGATCAGGTGCAGATGTACCTGTCCGATATCTATACCTTGTCGGTCAACCTCGCCGGCTTGCCGGGGATGAGTGTGCCGGCCGGTTTCGACGGTCAGGGCCGTCCGGTCGGGCTGCAGATCATCGGCAACTATTTTGCCGAAGCCAAGATGTTGAACGTCGCGCACCGTTTCCAGCAGGTTACCGACTGGCATACCCGCGCACCGGCACTGTCATCAGATTAAGAGAGCTGACACCATGAAATGGGAAGTTGTTATCGGTCTGGAAGTGCATGTGCAGCTTTCGACCGTTTCGAAGATTTTTTCCGGGTCGTCGACCGCCTTCGGTGCCGAACCGAATACCCAGGCATCGGTCGTGGAGCTGGCGTTCCCCGGCGTCTTGCCGGTGCTCAACAAGGCGGCGGTGAACAAGGCTATTCGCCTTGGTCTGGCCCTGAATGCGCACATCAATCGCAAGAATGTGTTCGCCCGCAAGAATTACTTCTATCCCGATCTGCCCAAAGGCTATCAGATCAGCCAGATGGACCTGCCGATTGTCGGCCCGGGTACCCTGACGATCCAGGTCGGCGAGGAAGAGAAGGTCATTCGTGTCACCCGTGCCCATCTTGAAGAAGATGCCGGCAAATCGTTGCACGAAGATTTTCACGGGGCGACCGGTATTGACTTGAACCGTGCCGGCACGCCGTTGCTGGAGGTGGTCTCCGAGCCGGACATGCGTTCTGCCGAAGAAGCCGTGGCCTATGCCCGCGGCTTGCATACCCTGGTGACCTGGCTGGGTATTTGCGATGGCAATATGCAGGAAGGTTCGTTCCGTGTTGACGCCAACGTATCGGTTCGTCCGTTCGGTCAGGCTGAATTCGGTACCCGTTGCGAGATCAAGAACCTCAATTCGTTCCGTTTCCTCGAGGCGGCGATCAACTACGAGGTCGAGCGTCAGATCGAGTTGATCGAAGACGGCGGCCGGGTGGTGCAGGAAACGCGACTGTATGATCCGGATCGCGGCGAGACCCGTTCGATGCGTTCCAAGGAAGATGCGCATGACTATCGCTACTTCCCGGACCCTGACCTGCTGCCGGTGGTGATTCCGGAGAGCGAGATCGAGGCGGTCAAAGCCGACATGCCGGAATTGCCTGCCGCGATGAAGGCCCGTTTCATTGCCGACTATGGTGTCTCGGCTTACGACGGCAATTTGCTGACGGCCAGTCGCGATATCGCCGGCTATTTCGAAACACTGGCCAAAGTCTCCGGGCAGGGCAAATTGGCCGCCAACTGGGTGAATGGCGAACTGGCCGCTGCGTTGAACCGCGACGGACTGGGTATCGCACAAAGCCCGATCTCGGCCGAGCGTCTGGGTGGATTGATTGCACGCATCGTGGATAACACCATTTCCAGCAAGATTGCCAAGGAAGTGTTCGAAGCGATGTGGCAGGGTAGCGACAGCGCCGATGCCATCATTGATGCCAAGGGGCTGCGCCAGATCACCGACAGCAGCGCCATCGAAGCCATTGTCGACGAGGTGCTGGCGGCCAACCAGAAGTCGGTGGAAGAGTTCCGTGCCGGCAAGGAAAAAGCGCTCAATGCGCTGGTGGGCCAGGTGATGAAGGCGTCCAAAGGCAAGGCCAACCCGGCCCAGGCCCAGGACATTCTCAAGAAAAAGCTCGGGGCCTGATTTTCCCCGGCAAGACAAACGGGCCGCTTTCCGCAAGGGAAGTGGCCCGTTTTATTGGGTTCACCCTACTTTTTCCCGATGGCCATTTTTCGTCTGATGTTGTCGAGGTACTTAAGGCTGAGCTCTACCTCGAACTGTCGGGTACCCGGGATTTTGGCAAACAGGCGGTATTTCAGGCTTGACGATTTTTTGATATTCAATCGCTGCTCCACATAGAGTTGCTCTTTGGCACGATTCATGATGGTGTCCATCATGCCCAGGATGACACCCCCTTCGCGGATATTCTTACCGTATCGGGGGTCACTGTTTCCGATTATTTTTTTTTCCTGGTGTAACTCATTGCCAAGGTTGGCCAGCTTTCGCATCATCTGCACCGCTTCGGTGAACGACACTCCAGCCGTGTTTTTCGGCAGTTGTTGCCTAATCGCGTTGATGCGCTCTTCCATTGTGGCGGGAACCGTGCCTGGGTTTTGCTGCGCATTTGCCGATTGCGTGCGGCGCAGCTTTGCGGCTTCGAGGGCCGCTTGACGGGGAGGGCAAGGACGCAGGGGGGTAGCCGTGTCCCCTGATTTTTTGGCGCCAGAGGGTGTGACGGGATGATTGACCACGGCGGTCACGCGGATCGTGGATCGCTGGGGTGTGTTGTCCGTATTGACGGTTTTCGGGGTTTTGCCCGTCGTGGTGACAGGAAGTTTTTTATTAGCTAAATGCATGAGGGTGCTCTCTGTTAAAAAGGTGTTGTTCAACACTATCTTTTGCGTTGGCGAGAGACTTTCGAATATCGACTATTTGCCGGGTGGTCGGGGTATGCGGGAAGAGTGCCGTGGTGGGGGAATAGGGCATTCATGGCTGGCGAGGAGCCAGCCATGAAGCGTTGACGGGGTGGCGGCTTACTTTCGCACGTTTTTCTGCTTCTTCAACACTTGTTCCAGACCCTCCAGGTCGTTATCGATGCTGGATGTGTAAGTCGAGATGGCTTGCAGGGCTTCGTCACGAGATGGCTTGGTAACCGGGTCAGGCGGGAGCGCGTTCAGACGGGAACTCATGCTGCCGAGTAGCAGTCTGGTATGGGTCAGGTACCTTTTCTTCTCGGCAAGGGATTCCATGGGTGTTAGTTTTGCCTTAACGTGCGATGCGAACTTGCAGATCATTCCCTTGGCATTGTCGGTTGAGGTGAGCTTCACGCCGCTACTGGTGAGTAACTTGGCAAGAGTGCAGACCGGGTCGGGTTGCTGTTCTTGCTGCAAAGTGGCGTTGTCGTCTGACGTTTCAACTTGTTGAGCGCTGTTGACCGGGTCGGGTTGCTGTTCTTGCTGCAAAGTGGCATCGTCATCAGGCGTTTTAACTAGCTTTTGTTGATTGCACTTGCGAGGTGCCGGTTCGGGACGGGTTTTCTCTGCCGATTGCTCCTGCTCCTGAACCGGCTCCTGATGCTGGGTTTGGGTGAGATCTCGCTCGTTTTTAGGTTTAACGCGAGTGTATAGGGCGGTATTCCCGCTATCCTGTTCTGGGGGAAGAGCGCTAGCTAGCGTTGGGGCAGGTCGCTGTGTCTCCAACGGATTGAGTGCATGACCGGAGTATTTTCTCTCCAGGTGCTGTTGGTGTTGGTCACCGCCGGCTTTCACCGGTTGGTCCTGCGTTGATCCGGCACGGCGGAAAAGCCTTGCGATACGCTGGAGCCAGCCGCTATGGGTGTGAGGTTTTGTTGCGGCAGAATGATAGGGTTTAGTGCTGGCGGGTTTCATGGTGCTTCACGTTTGACAGAGTGGTGATGGTTAAACTCTACTCCGTCTCGTTGCCGCCCCGCTTGCAAAAACCAGCCATGCCCGTCTTGCCTTGTGTGGCGGGACGGGCATGGCGGGTGTGTTGCGAAATTACCGCGAAGTACGCCAGTCAAATTCGCGTCCGGTTAGCGCATTGAATTGCTTGTTGCTGCGCCTGAAAACCTTCCTGATGCTTGACTGCAAGTCGACCACCTTCTCGAGCTCGGTGAGGAAGGGGGCGGGTAGCGTGCGGTAGCTTTTCTTGATCGCAGCGTAGTTCTGCCGCCAGGCCCGGTCGTCACGCAAGTCATTTAATTGCGCAAGACGGTTTAATGCCTGCGTCACCGCGCCTTTCTCTTGGTCGGACAGTTTCAGCTGATTCAGCGTGTTATCCACTGTCGCCCGTTTCTGGAGCATGTCGAGTAGGTGTTGGTCGAGTTGATCGTAGTTTCGTGAAATAGCGATTACGTGCTGTTTGAGCTGATCAAGATAGCGGGACTTGTTCCGTTTGCGGGCAATCTTCTCATTGATTTCGTGGACACGCTTTTTCAGCTGTTGTCTGAGGTTGACAGTGCCTGCCTCACTGTCGGGTATGAGGTAGATGTCGATGTCGCTGCGTAGCGGGATTGTCGACGGGGCCAAGGTGCTGCCGGGGATTGCCAGGAAGCGCTCGAGTTGCACGAGGTCCTGTTTGGCTGCCGTGATGATGTCGCTGGCACGGGGGCGGCCAAACACATGTCGTACCCGATCCTTGAAGCGTGTCCAGCGGCTCGGGCGGAGGTCACCCAGCTCCTGCAGCATATGGGAGGCAGTGCTCATTATGGCCTCGATGCTGTCTTTGACCTCGTTCGTGACGAGAGGGCTGGAGCGGGTTGCCCTACCGTGAATGCGGGCGATGTCCGCCGCAGTGGTCTGCGCAATGGCCAGGGCATTGGCCGCACGACGGGCCGAGTTGCCTCCTGCGTGGTTACGGATGAAATCCAGGGTTTGATTGCGCTGGAAGCGGATGGCTCCGGCCTGATTCACCGCGGTCGGGTCGTAGCCGGTCGGGGCCGGCCTGGCGATGGGCTCCGCGCGGATGGAGGGCTCGGTAATGGGCGTCGCTACGGACTTCGGCGGTTCCGGAAGTGCCCGGCGTTCCAGTAAAACCTTTGCTTGGGCGGCGATTTCGGCAAGTTTGGGGGTCGCGGCCAAGATATGGACTTTTGCCAGTCGTCGTACGAAGAGATCGGGGCGTATCAATGCGAGTTTGCGCTCAATGCCGACAAGTGATGCCTCGGAGATTGCCAAGGACTTGTCAATGTCCTGCTCCGTTTTTGCGGTGCGCAGGATAACCCCGAAATTGGAGACGATCCTGTCGACATTCTTCATTAAATAGCCAAATTGCTTGTGCTTAAGCGCGGATGACACTTCCTGCGGCTGGTTAGTTTGAGTCGCGATGTCCCTTGTTATCGCTAAACCGGTCTTCGGTTCGTCACCGATCGTTGTGCCGATGAAATCGTCGAAGATATACCCGTCTTCATCCCCGGGGGTAAATCCTTCTTCATCTGATGAGTCTCCGTCCAGACGGTTGAGGAACTTACTGAAATCAAATTTTTTCAATTCGATTTTTGGATGTTGCTCGACAGTGAATGTTATTTCCGCAGGGCTGGTCTGACCGGCGTCGCGGGCGCTGTGAGTCGTGTGCCCGCTCTGCAAGGAAGGGGCCTCTTCACCGTTATTCAACTGACGGAGATCAGAGCAATTATTTGCATTGTCTGTGATGGGCGAAGGCGCCATTTCATGCTGGAGCATCTGAGGATCGGCCGCGGCTTTTCCCTGATTGATCCATTGGGACATTGTCTTTTTCGGCTTGTCCTGAGTGGTTTCCAGGTACTTGCCGTAGGCTGTTGCTTGTTCTCCGAATTCATCAGCGGCCGTTCGTTTGGTTACCGTTTTGGTGCTGGCGGCTACGGTTTGCGGGAGTTTGCCGTTTGCCTGATAGTTCTGGATGGCCTTGATGAGTTGCTGTTTATCGCGAATGGCCAGTAGCGGTTTGATGTATTGCTTGAAGCTCTCGATGAACCCGTCGACCCCATGGCAGGTCTGCTGCCGTTCTACGTTGGAATCATGGGGATCGGTTGTTTTTTCCGCTATGGCATAGTCGTTGATGGCTTTGGACAACCGCTCTCCCAAAATCTGTTCAAACTGTGTGTCGGAAAGTGTCGCGTCCGAGCCGTCGTGCAATTGAGGCAGGGCTGCCGTCAGAATGTGCTGCACGTTCACTTCCAGTCGGGTCTGGAGCGGGAATTGCCCGGTTTGTTGGTGCGAGGAATGAGCCGGGGTGGGTGCCGTGTGCAAGGTCACTTTTTTTCTGACAACTTGCTTCTTTGTAGCCGCAGCGCCGTCCACCTGCGTGGAATCGTGGCGGTCTCTCTGTTTGAGCGTCGAACTCTTGGTAGGCTTTAGGTAGCCAGGCCCCTTCGGTTTGCTGGGCTCGCCCGGTTTGGTCAGTCGCTCATGACTGGCGGAAGCTCGCTGCAGCTGTGCGGCGGCTGCGCCGGGGGCGGGGTTCTGTGACGAGGTGAAGGTGTTGGCACGCGTTCTGGTGCTGCTGCTGGTGATGTTGGATGCTTGCGGCATGGGTTGGTTTTCCTGTCGGCATGGATCGTGTCACGACTCTAGGCAGCCTCGACACCGGTCACTTTCAAAAATCGCTCATGCGGCAGCTCGCCCGGCTTGGCGGGTGGCGTGGTGACGGACTGCGGGAGTATAATGTTGTCTGTCTTTGGTAGACTTTTGCTTGCAAATTAATGGCCTATTTCGTTGCTGTTGTTGATGAATGGTCTATTTCCCCTTCTTTGCCGATTTGTTGCATATCTGGTGACTATCCTGCTTCACATCCCACTTTGACTCCTGTTTTTAAGCCCCTGATTTGACAAGGTTATTGGGTTTTGACTGTTTGCCTAAGTCTTTGTCGCAAAAGGTGAATTCGATCTTGCTGATATTGACCCCGTGCAGGTTCTTTCTTATAGTGGCGGAAAGTGGGGAAAAGTGGGGCAATGTGGGGAATTCCAACCCGGCGAGAGGTCAGACCAGAAGATCATGATTGGTGGTGTCAGCGTAGTGTCTCTTGATAGCAAGGGTCGCTTGGCCATTCCGGCCAGGCACCGCGAGACACTGTTGTCTGCGTTTGGCCACCGTCTGGTCGTGACACTGGAATCCCAGGACCACCTGCTCATCTACCCCGAACCCAATTGGAAACCTGTCGAGGCACGGTTGCTGACCCTGCCGGCCGGCAATCCGGTACTCAAGCGCTACCAGCGTCTGGTGCTCGGGCATGCCGAAACCCTGGAAATGGACAACGCCGGACGTATCTTGCTGCCATCCCGCCTGCGCGAGTTGGTGGGCCTCGACAAAGAAGTGGCGCTGGTCGGTATGGGCAATCGTTTCGAGCTGTGGAACAGCGAGGAATGGGAAGCCCAGACCCGTGCCGCACTGGAGCTGGATCAAGATGATCTGGCCCAGCATCTCGGAGATTTCACGCTGTGAGCACCGCTGTATTCACTCATCGCACGGTGCTGCTGGGCGAAGCCGTATCTGCCCTGTCTATCCGTCCCGACGGAACCTATGTCGACTGCACGTTCGGTCGTGGCGGCCACAGCCGCCTGATCCTGCAGCAACTGGGTCCGCACGGGCGTCTCATTGCTTTCGACAAAGATCCCGAGGCGATTGCCGTCGGGGAAGCCCTGGCGAAAGAAGATTCCCGTTTCACCCTGGTTCACAACGGCTTTGAAACCCTTGGCGAAGAGCTCGATCGTCTCGGCGTCGCGCTGGTCGACGGCGTGTTGATGGACCTTGGCATTTCCTCGCCGCAGATCGACGACGGCCGGCGGGGTTTCAGTTTCCGTTTCGATGCGCCGCTGGACATGCGCATGGATACCACCCGCGGCATGACTGCTGCGGAATGGCTGGCCACCGCTGACGAGGCCGATATCAGGGAGGTCATCAAGACTTATGGTGAAGAGCGGTTTGCTCGCAAGATCGCAGCAGCCATTGTTGCGCAACGGGACATCGGCCCCATCACGACCACGCGTGAGCTCGCTTTGCTCGTTGGGCAAAACGTCCGTACTCGGGAACCGGGTCAGGACCCCGCGACGCGAACGTTCCAGGCGATAAGGATTTTTATCAACCGCGAACTCGACGAGCTGCGTGCGGTATTGCCGCAGGCCGTGCAGCGTCTTGCCCCGGCAGGGCGGCTGGCCGTGATCAGCTTCCACTCGCTGGAAGACCGCATCGTCAAGTTGTTCCTGCGGGAGGCCGGTACGACCGATACCTTGCCGTCCTGGGTCATGGTACGAGCCAGCGATATGCCGGAGGCGCCGGTCAAAGTGGTTGGCAAGGCCGTCAAGCCGTCTGACGAAGAGGTTCGGGACAACCCGCGTGCCCGCAGTGCCATCATGCGCGTTGCCGAGCGCACCACGGGTCCGTGGCGGGAGATCTCGGCATGAATCGTCTAAACGCCGTCCTGCTGTTCATTCTGGTGCTCTGCTCCTGGTCCGTGGTGACCTCGCAGTACGTGTCGCGCAAGCTGTACAGCGACCTGCAAAAAGAGCAGAAGTCCCAGCATGACCTGGATGTCGAATATGGACAATTGATGCTGGAACAGAGTACCTGGGGGGCTCACGCGCTGATCGAGAAAGCCGCGGGCACCCGTCTGGGCATGCATACCCCTGATCCTCGCCAGGTTCAGGTGGTGACGCCAAGAGGAGGGACGTGATGCGCTCCCACCCCTTGAATCAGAGAATTCCCCAAGCCAGCTCCGCCCTGCGTATGACGCCAGGGCGTGTCCGTTTTGTGCTGGCGGTGATCGGCACGATGTTTCTGGTGTTGGTGGGGCGTGCTGTCTATCTGCAAGTCGTGCAGCAGGATTTTCTGGTTAATCAGGGCGAGGCACGTTTCCGTCGCGAGATGACGCTGGAGGCCAATCGCGGCCTCGTTACCGACCGCAACGGCGAGCCGCTGGCGATCAGTACCCCGGTGCAAACTATTTGGGCCAGTCCGGCCGACATGGAACCGGTAGCGCCGGCCAAGTTGCGCGAACTGGCGCGACTGCTGGAAATGTCGCCTGAAGAACTGGACAGCAAGCTGGCCGACCGCAAGCGCGAGTTTGTCTATCTCAAGCGCCAGATCAATCCGGAAATCGCCGTCAAGGTCATGGCGCTGGGCATTCCCGGTATTGCCAAGCAGCAAGAATATCGCCGCTTTTACCCGGCGGGCGAGATTGTCTCCCACATCATCGGTTTTACCGGCGTGGACGGCAAAGGGCAGGAAGGTGTTGAACTCGCCCGTGAAAAGATGCTGGCCGGCATCAGCGGTCGTCGCACCGTGCTGAAAGACCGGCGCGGCCAGATCATCGAAGATGTCGCCGCCATTCAGCCTCCGCATGACGGCCAGACGGTGCAATTGGCCATTGATTACCGCATCCAGTATCTCGCCTACCGGGAGCTAAAGAATGCCGTGGAAGAAAACAAGGCCCGTGCCGGTGGCGTCGTGGTGCTGGACTCCCACACCGGCGAATTGCTGGCATTGGCCAACTACCCGTCGTTCAACCCCAACAACCGTGTCGGGGTTACGCCGGAAATGATGCGCAACCGCGCCGTGATCGATTTGTTCGAGCCAGGTTCCACCATGAAGCCGCTGTCGATCGCGATCGCGCTGGAAGAAGGCAAGGCCAATCGCCATACCGTGCTCGACACGCACAGCTACATGATCGGCCCGGCGCAAATCCGCGACGTGGCGCCGTCGGCTTCGCTGGACATCGAGGGCATCATCAAGAAGTCCAGCAACGTCGGTGCCAGCAAGCTGGCGCTGATGGTGCCACCCAAGGATTTCTGGAGTTTTTATGACTCGCTGGGCTTTGGGCATGGCCCGAATACCGGTTTCCCCGGCGAGGCTTCCGGTCGCTTGCGTGATTACAAAAACTGGCGGCCTATCGAACAGGCCACGATGTCGTTCGGTTATGGCGTGTCTGTAAGTTTGCTGCAAATGGCGCGGGCCTACACCATTTTTGCCAACGATGGCGTGTTGCTGCCATTGTCGCTCTACAAGTCGCCAACGGTGGCCAGTGGCCGCCGCGTGCTGAACAGCAAGGCCGCCGAAGACATGCGCGACGTACTGATCGCCAATAGTGGCGAAGGCGGTGGTGCCCAGCAGGGCCGCATCATCGGCTACAGCATCGGCGGCAAAAGCGGTACCGCCCGCAAACTGGAAGGCCGGACCTATGTTGCCGACAAGCACCGTGCGCTGTTCATGGGATTTGCGCCGGGCAAGAGTTCCCGCCTCATCGTTGCGGTGATGATCGATGAACCGACGGCCGGTAAATATTACGGTGGTGCCGTGGCGGCACCCGTATTCTCCCGCATTGCCGGGGGCGCGCTGCGCGTACTGAATGTGCAGCCTGACGAACCGTTCAACAACGCGCTGGTGCCGGAGTCTGTTCCGGTGCCGGTGGATTATTGAAGAAACAGGACATGAAAAGCCGCATGACACCCCTGCCGGACTGGAGTCCGGAGCAGCTGGCAACCCTCGGAATCCCCCTCCGCCGCATGGAGGTGGATAGCCGTCGCATTCTTCCGGGCGATGTCTTCATGGCCTTCCCCGGCGGACAGACCGATGGTCGCGACTTCATTCCGATGGCGCTCGAAAAGGGGGCGGTTGGCGTGGTGTGGGATCCGGCTGACGGGTTCACGTGGAATCCTGCCTGGCAGGTCCCGAATCTGGCGGTGCCGCAATTGCGCGAACGTTCCGGCGAAATTGCCGGATATGTACTGGGTTACCCGGGGCGCGACATGGTGATGATCGGCATCACCGGCACCAATGGCAAAACCTCGCTGTCGCACTGGCTGGCCCAGGCGTTTTCCTTGCTGGAGCAGAAGGCGGCGCTGATCGGCACTGTCGGTAGCGGTTTCTATGGCGAGTTGACCTCCTCGACCCATACCACACCGGATCCAGTGGTGATCCAGCAAAAGCTGGCGGAATACCGTCGTCAGGGCGCCCATGTCGTGACCATGGAAGTGTCGTCGCATGCGCTGGACCAGGGGCGTGCCAATGGTGTGCCGTTTGGTACGGCGCTGTTCACCAACCTGACCCGCGACCATCTCGACTATCACGGCACCATGGAAGCCTACGGCGAAGCCAAGGCGCGCCTGTTCCACTGGGAAGGCCTGCGTCATGCCGTCATCAATGTCGACGATGCCTTCGGCGCGCATTTGGCCGGTACGCTGGATGCCTCGGTTCAAGTAGTGACCTACGGTCTGAACGGTGGCGATGTGCGCCCGCTGTCCTTGCTGGCCTCCCTCGACGGATTGTCGATGCGGGTTGCCACGCCGTGGGGCGAGGTGGATATCCGCTCGTCGCTGCTGGGACATTTCAACGCCTCCAACCTGCTGGCCTGTCTGGCCACCTTGTGTGTCAACGGTATCTCATTGGCTGATGCCGCCCGGGTTCTGGCGATGATACAGCCGGCGCGCGGTCGTATGCAGCGCATCGGTGGCGCACATGAGCCGCTGGTGGTGATCGATTACGCCCACACTCCCGATTCGCTGGAAAAGGCCCTGGAAACCCTCGGCGCCATTCGTCCGCAGGGCAGCCGGTTGTTCTGTGTCTTTGGCTGCGGTGGTGACCGCGATGCCGGCAAGCGCCCGATGATGGGTGAAATCGCCGCGCGTCTGGCCGATGTGCCGGTGGTGACCAGCGACAACCCGCGCAGTGAAGCGCCTGCCGCCATCATCGACCAGATCGTGGCCGGCATGCAGGGCACCAATCCCATGGTCGAAATGGATCGGGAAGCCGCGATCCATCAGGCGATCGGTGCTGCCCTTGCCGGCGACATCGTACTGATCGCCGGCAAGGGGCATGAAGAATATCAGGACATCAATGGCGTGAAGCGCCCGTTCTCGGATTTCCGGGTGGCGGAAGAAGCGTTGACCGTCTGGGGGAGGGCACACGATGCTGACGCTCTCTGAGGTTTCGAGCTTGACCGGCGGACGCCTGTCCGGTACTGACCTGACCATCGCGCGGGTGGTGACCGACAGTCGCGCCGTACGTCCGGGCGATCTGTTCGTGGCGCTGAAGGGCGAACGTTTCGACGCGCATGACTTCGTGGCCGGCGCTCTGGAGCAAGGCGCTTCCGCTGCCCTCGTCAACGAAGGTTTTGCATTACCCGGTGCCAATCTGGTGTCGGTTGACGATACCCGTCTGGCGCTGGGGCGTCTTGCCGCCGGTTGGCGTACACGCTTCGACATTCCGCTGGTGGGCATCACCGGCTCGAATGGCAAGACCACCGTCAAGGAAATGCTCGCGGCCGTGTTGCGCCATGTGGCCGGTCAGGAGGCCGTTCTGGCAACGCGTGGCAACCTGAACAACGACATCGGCTTGCCGATGACCCTGCTGGAGCTCAACGACTCGCACCGCTATGCGGTAATCGAGATGGGGATGAACCACCCGGGGGAAATTGATTACCTGACTCGTATTGCCCGCCCGGATGCCGTGGTGGTGAACAATGCGATGCGCGCCCACCTGGGGGGCTTCGACAGTGTTGAAGGCATTGCCCGCGCCAAGGCCGAGATTTTTGCCGGCCTGAGTGACCGCGGTAGCGCCGTGATCAACCTGGATGATGCCAATGCTGCGCTGTTTGCCCGCGAGGCGGCCGGCCACACCTGCTTGACCTTCGGGCTGGACCAGGGCGATGTGAGCGCCCGCGATGTCGCGTTGGGTGAGACGGAGAGTCGTTTCACCCTGCTGACGCCTGCCGGGCAAGCCGAAGTCTGCTTGCCGGCTGCCGGCGCACACAATGTCCGCAACGCTTTGGCGGCGGCGGCACTGGCTCACGCACTGGGCGTAGACTGCGCGGCGATTGCTGCCGGTCTGGGAAGCTTTGCAGGGGTCAAGGGACGCTTGATGCGAGTCCGGGCCGTGAACGGCGCCACGGTCATCGACGATACCTACAACGCCAACCCCGACTCGATGAAAGCCGGGCTGGATGTGCTGGTGCGGAGTAGCGCGCCGCGGTTGTTCGTGATGGGCGACATCGGTGAACTGGGTGACGGTGCACCGGCCCTGCACGCCGAAGTGGGTGAGCATGCCCGCCGCGTCGGCATCGAGTCGTTGGCGACGCTGGGCGAATTGAGTGCCAATGCGGCCAGGGCGTTCGGCCCGGGCGCAACGAGTTTTGACACGCTGGAGGACTTGCTCCGCTGGCTGGATGATCATGTGACCGCCGACACCACGGTATTGGTGAAGGGGTCGCGCTTCATGCGCATGGAACGCGTGGTGGAGCATTTGAGCGGTAAACGCAAAGAGGGAGTGTAACGTGCTTGTCTGGTTGGCCGAATGGCTTGCTCATCATATCCGAGCTTTCAACGTCTTTAACTATGTGACGTTGCGAGCGGTACTGGCGTCGCTGACGGCGCTGGGCATCTCCCTTGCCATGGGCCCCTGGGTTATTCGCAAACTGACCGAGCTGAAAGTCGGTCAGGCGGTGCGCTCCGACGGTCCGCAAACCCATCTGGTCAAGACCGGAACACCGACCATGGGCGGGACACTGATCCTGCTGGCGATCGGCATCACCGTGCTGTTGTGGGCCGACTTGCGCAACAAGTATGTCTGGTTGCTGTTGGGCGTGTTGTTCGGCACCGGCGCAATCGGTTTTTATGATGACTGGCGCAAGGTGGTGTATCGCGATCCGAAAGGTCTGTCGGCACGCGGCAAGATGTTCTGGCAGTCGGCCATCGCCATCGCGACCGGCGTGTTTCTGGTGGGTACCGCCAGTTTGCCGGCCTCGACCGAGTTCATCGTGCCGTTCTTCAAGAACGTGGTGTATCCGTTCGGGGCGCTGGGCTTCTGTGTACTGACCTACCTCGTGATCGTCGGTACCTCCAACGCCGTCAACCTGACCGATGGTCTGGACGGACTTGCCGCTCTGCCGATCGTGCTGGTTTCGGGCGCGTTGGCCATCTTTGCCTATATCGCCGGTCACGCGGTGTTTTCCCGTTATCTCGGGCTGCCGTTCATTCCGGGGGCTCACGAGGTCGCGGTGTTCTGCGCGGCGGTGTGCGGTGCCTGTCTGGGCTTCTTGTGGTTCAACGCGTATCCGGCACAGGTGTTCATGGGTGATGTCGGCGCGCTGGCGCTGGGCGCGGCACTGGGTGCGGTTGCGGTGATTGTCCGGCAGGAAATCGTGCTGTTCATCATGGGTGGCCTGTTCGTGATCGAAGCACTGTCGGTGATGATTCAGGTGACGTCGTTCAAGCTTACCGGCAAGCGGGTGTTCCGCATGGCGCCGCTGCATCACCATTACGAATTGAAGGGCTGGAAGGAAACCCAGGTGGTGGTTCGCTTCTGGATCATCACCATCATGCTGGTGCTGGCAGGTTTGTCCACCATCAAGCTGCGCTGAGGAACGATACGATGGATTTCGCCAATCGTCACATTGTGGTCGTCGGCCTGGGAGACACCGGGCTGGCAACGTCGCGCTGGCTTGCCGCGCACGGGGCCCGCGTGACCGTTGCCGACAGCCGGGAAGTGCCTCCGAATCTGGATCGTTTTCAGGCGGCGCTGCCCGGTGTCGATCTGCTGCTTGGCCCGTTTGACGAGTTGACCTTTGCCCATGCCGATCTGGTGGTTGCCAGCCCCGGTGTGCCACTGTCGACCCCGGCATTGGCCGCCTTCCGCCGTCGTGGCGGCGAGGTCGTCGGCGATGTCGAGCTGCTGGCGCGTGCCATTGCCGGCTCCGGCAGCAAGGTGATCGCCATCAGCGGTTCGAATGGCAAGACCACCGTAACGTCGCTGGTCGGGCATCTGTGCCAGAGCGCCGGCCTGGATACGGTGGTGGCTGGCAATATCGGCCTGCCGGTGCTTGAAGCACTGGCAGAACGCGAAGCGACCGGCAAGGTTCCCGACGTCTGGGTGCTGGAGTTGTCCAGCTTCCAGCTGGAAACCACCTTCAGCCTGAATGCCGATGCGGCAACGGTGCTGAACATCTCCGAAGATCATCTGGATCGTTACGCGGACTTGCTGGACTACGCGCATGCCAAGACCGCCGTCTTCAATGGCAGCGGCACCCAGGTGCTGAACCGGGACGACGCGCTGGTACGTGCGATGGTTAGACCGGGGCACCGTCACCGCTGGTTCTCCCTGAACGGCGCGGCAGACTACAGCGTGCTGGAGAGTGATGGAGCACATTGGCTGGCGGCGGACGGTAACGCCGTGTTGCCGGTCGCGAAGCTTCAGCTGGAAGGCCTGCACAATGCCGCCAATGCTCTGGCCGCTCTGGCGCTGTGCGAAGCGCTGGGTATCGGTCGCGAGACCTTGCTGGAAGGATTGACCACCTTCAAGGGCTTGCCGCACCGGGTAGAAAAAGTCGGAAACGTCGGCGGCGTGGTGTTCATCGATGACTCGAAGGGGACCAATGTCGGCGCGACCGAAGCGGCGCTGAACGGCATGACCCGTCCGGTGGTGTTGATTGCCGGTGGCGATGGCAAGGGGCAGGACTTCGCCCCCTTGTTGCCTGCGTGCCGCCGGATTGCCCGTGCCGTAGTGCTGATCGGCCGCGACGCCGACAAGATTGCCGGCGCGCTTGGCGATGCCTTGCCGGTGGAGCATTGCGCCACCTTGCAGGAAGCGACACGCCGTGCGGCGGCGCTGGCACGTCCGGGTGATGTGGTGTTGCTGTCGCCGGCCTGTGCCAGTCTGGACATGTTCCGTAATTATGCACACCGCGCCGAGGTGTTCATTGCCGAGGTGAACGAGTTGGCCCGGGAGGCCTCGCTGTGATCGTGCACGGACCACGCCGCTACGCTGCGATCGCGCCGATCGATGAGGCTTTGTCCTGGGCGCTGGCACTATTGCTGTCGATCAGTCTGGTCATGGTGTACTCGGCATCGATTGCCTATGCCGAGGGCGATGCGGCGACACAGAACCGTTACTACTACCTGATCCGGCATGTGATTTTCATGTCGATCGGACTGTTGGCCGGCTATGCCGCGTTTCAGGTGCCGACCCGGATCTGGCAGAAGTACTCGGGAAAACTGTTCCTGATCGGTCTGGTGCTGCTGTTGTTGGTGCTGATCCCCGGCATTGGCCGGGTGGTGAATGGTTCGCGACGCTGGATTTCCTTGTTCGTGCTTAACCTGCAGCCTTCGGAAGTGATGAAGTTTGCCACGGTGCTGTACGCCGCCGATTACACGGTGCGCAAGTCGCACCTGCTGCACAGCATCAAGGAGGGTTTCGCCCCGATGTTCGCGGCAATGATCGTGGTGGGCTTCCTGCTGCTGCGCGAGCCGGACTTCGGCGCCCTGATGGTGGTGCTGAGCATTGCGATGGGCCTGTTGTTTCTGGGCGGCATCAATATGCGAATCTTTTCCGGGCTGGCGGTGATGGCGGCAGTGGCTGTGACCTTGCTGATCATCTCGTCGCCCTACCGTCTCAAGCGGGTGCTGGGTTTCATGGACCCCTGGGATGATCCGTTCGGCAAAGGGTATCAGCTGTCCCACTCGCTGATTGCCATCGGACGGGGTGAATGGTTCGGCGTTGGACTGGGCGGCAGTGTGGAGAAGTTGTTTTACCTGCCCGAGGCACATACCGACTTTATTCTCGCGGTGATTGCCGAGGAGTTTGGTTTTACCGGGATTTGCATCCTGATCGGCTTGTATGCCTGGATCGTGCGGCGCGCCTTCCACATCGGTGTCGAGTCGAAAAAGCTGGAGCGTTACTATCAGGCGCTGGTTGCCCAGGGACTGGGAATCTGGTTGGGTGTGCAGGCATTTTTCAACATCGGTGTGAATATGGGTGTGCTGCCGACCAAAGGCCTGACCCTGCCGCTGATGTCGTTTGGTGGTTCGGCCATGTTGATGAATTTGATTGCCATGGCCGTCCTGCTGCGGGTGGATTACGAAAATCGCCGCATCATGCGCGGCTACAAGGTTTGAGGATATGACACGCAAAACCGTGATGATCATGGCTGGTGGCACCGGGGGACACATTTTCCCGGGGCTGGCGGTTGCCCGCGAACTCGAAGAACGAGGTTGGGGGGTGATCTGGCTGGGGGCCGAGGGCGGTATGGAAACACGCCTGGTGCCACAGCACGGCTATGCCATTGAAACATTGCGCATCGCCGGTATGCGTGGCAATGGACTGAAACGCTGGCTATCCCTGCCATGGATGATGGCGCGCGCCTTGTGGCGCACCGCAGCCGTGCTGCGCCGTCACCAGCCGGCGTTGGCGATCGGCTTTGGTGGCTATACCGGCTTCCCCGGCGGGCTGATGGCGCGTTTGACCGGCCGCCCGCTGGTAATTCATGAACAAAACTCGGTGGCCGGCCTGACCAATCGCCTGCTGTCGCACATCGCTAACCGGACCTTGTTCGCCTTCCCGGCCGCCTTCCCTTGCCAAAGCGGCATGGTGGGCAATCCGGTGCGCAGCGAGATCGCGGCCTTGCCGGCTCCCGAGCTGCGCTTTGCCGGCCGCAGCGGACCGATCCGCCTGCTGGTGGTGGGGGGCAGTCTGGGCGCACGGGTATTCAATACCTTGTTGCCCGAAGCGCTGGCCTTGATCCCGGCCGAAGAGCGCCCGTTGGTGGTGCATCAGGCGGGGGCGCGCGAAATCGATGCCTTGAAAGAAAACTATCGTCAGGCCGCTGTTGATGCTGATTGCCTGGCTTTTATTGATGATATGGCGGCTCGTTATGCCGAGGCCGATCTGGTGCTATGCCGTGCCGGCGCCTTGACGGTGGCAGAACTGGCCGCAGCGGGACTCGGCAGCATTTTGGTGCCGTATCCGCATGCGGTGGATGATCACCAAACCGGTAATGCCAGTTATCTGGCGGACCAAGGCGCCGCCCGCCTGGTACCGCAAAGCGTGCTGACAGCGGCCGGTCTTGCCGATCTCCTGAAAACCTTGTCGCGCGACGAGTGCCTGCAAATGGCCCGGCGCGCCCGGCGCCTTGCCATTCCTGACGCTGCCCGCCGGGTAGCCGATGAATGCGAAGCACTGATTGGATTGAAATGAAACACAGAGTCAAACATATCCATTTTGTTGGTATCGGGGGTGTCGGCATGTGCGGCATCGCCGAGGTGTTGCTGAGCCTCGGTTACACCGTATCCGGTACCGACATGGCCGATACGGCCACAACGCGCCGCCTGATGGATCTGGGGGCCCGGGTCTTTTTCGGCCACGATGCCACCTATATGGAAGGCGCCGACGTGGTGGTGACCTCCACGGCGGTCAAGGCGGACAACCCGGAAGTGATGGAAGCCAAACAACGCCATATTCCGGTGATCCCGCGTGCCATGATGTTGGCGGAGTTGATGCGCTTCAAGCAAGGCATCGCCATTGCCGGAACCCATGGCAAAACCACGACGACCAGTCTGGTTTCGTCGGTATTGGCGGCAGCAGGGCTCGATCCGACCTTCGTGATCGGCGGCCGTCTGACCGCAGCCGGGACCAATGCCCGGCTTGGTCAGGGCGAGTTTCTGGTGGCCGAGGCCGACGAGTCGGATGCGTCCTTCCTGCATCTGACACCGGTGATGGCCGTCGTGACCAATATCGATGCTGACCACATGGATACCTACGAGCACAGTTTCGACAAGCTCAAGCAGGCCTTTGTCGACTTTGCCCATCGCCTGCCGTTTTACGGCCGTGCGGTGTTGTGTGTCGATGATCCCAATGTGCGTGAAATCCGCTCGCGTATTTCCAAGCCGGTCACGACCTATGGTCTGGATGAGTCGGCTGATATCTATGCCGAAAACATTGTGGCCGACGCCGGGCGCATGCGCTTCGACGTCGTTGCGCAAAATGGCTGGAATATCCGCTTCCCGGTGGTGCTGAACATGCCGGGGCGTCACAACGTCTTGAATGCGTTGTCGGCGATTGCCATCGGCCTGGAGTGCGGTGCCGATATCGAGTCGATCCAGAAGGGCCTGGCGGAGTTTGCCGGAGTGGGGCGTCGTTTCCAGCGTTACGGCGATGTTCCGGCACCGAAGGGTGGAATGTTTACCGTGGTGGACGATTACGGCCACCATCCGGTGGAAATGGCTGCCACGCTGTCTGCGGTGCGTGGCGCATTCCCGGGACGGCGTCTGGTGCTGGCGTTCCAGCCGCACCGTTTTACCCGTACCCGCGACTTGTTCGAGGACTTTGTCAAGGTGCTCGGTTCGGTCGATGCCCTGATTCTCAGCGAAGTCTATGCCGCCGGCGAAACGCCTATTGTGGCGGCCGACGGACGTGCGCTGGCGCGTGCCGTGCGTGTAACCGGCAAGGTAGAACCTCTCTTTATTGAAAATATCGCCGATTTCCCTGAGGCGATCCTGGCCGCAGTCGAAGACGGCGATGTTCTGGTCACCATGGGTGCCGGCTCGGTGAGTGCGGTGCCTGCCAAGGTGGTGGCACAGGCCCAGGCAATCACAGGACAACAGCAATGAAGCAGTTTGGCAAAGTGGCGGTGTTGATGGGTGGCAGCTCGGCAGAGCGCGAAGTTTCGCTGATGAGCGGAACCGGGGTGCTTGCCGCCCTGCGCTCCAAAGGCGTGGATGCCCATGCGTTCGATCCGTCCGAGAAACCGCTGGACGCCCTGAAGAGCGAAGGCTTTAGCTGCGCCTTCATCGCTTTGCACGGTCCGTTCGGCGAAGACGGCACCTTGCAGGGCGTGCTGGAAAACATGGGTTTTCCGTACACGGGTCCGGGGGTGATGGCTTCCGCGATCTGCATGGATAAATGGCGTACCAAGCTGCTGTGGAAAGGTGCCGGTTTGCCGGTCCCCGACTTCGTCATGCTGGACGCAGAAAGTGATTTCGACGCGATCGAACGTCAATTGGGACTGCCGATCTTCGTCAAGCCGGCCACCGAGGGTTCGAGCATCGGCGTCACCAAGGTGAAAACCCCCGGTGCCTTGCGTGCCGCGTGGGAAGAGGCCGCCAAATACGATCCGCTGGTGATCGCCGAGCGCTACATCGGTGGTGGCGAGTATACCTGTGCGATGCTGGCCGGTCGTGCGCTGCCGACCATCAAGATCGAACCGGCGACCGAGTTTTACGATTACGACGCGAAATACTTCCGTGATGACACGGTTTACCGCTGCCCGGCGGGTTTTACCCCGGAAAAGGAAGCGGAATTACGTGAATTGTGCCGTATTGCCTTCCATGTGCTGGGAGGGCGCGGATGGGGTCGGGTAGACTTCCTGATGGATGAAGATGGCAATCCTTATCTGCTGGAAGTGAATACCTCGCCGGGAATGACGAGTCACAGCCTGGTGCCGATGGCTGCCCGTGCCGAAGGGATGAGTTACGAGGATTTATGCCTCGCCATCCTGGAAATGGCGCATGTGGGATAACCACAAGGCATTGAAGGGGCTGGCGGATCTATTGCTTTTTGCATCGTTGCTGATGATTTTGTATGCTGGTGTATTTTGGGTGACGCACGCTCCGGTCTTTCCGGTCAAGCGCATCCAGATCACCGGCCACATGAAGCGGGTAACACCGGAACAGCTCAGGTTCATTGCCGAGCACGAATTGTCCGGAACGTTCTTTACGCTGGATATCGACAAGACCCGGGCGGCGTTCGGCAAGCTGCCCTGGGTTCGCGATGCACAGGTAAGGCGACGTTGGCCGGACACCCTCGATATCGAGGTTGACGAACATGCGGCGCTGGCACGTTGGGGCGAAAATGGCCTGATCAGCGTCAAGGGCGAGTGGTTTGATGCCGCCAGCGATGAGAATCTGCCGGTACTATACGGCCCGGCAGGCAGCCAGAAGGATATGGGCCAGATGCTGGAGCGGCTGAGGCATCAGCTGGATGTCGCGGGTCTGGTGCCTGCCAGACTGTGGTTGTCGGATCGTCGCGCATGGCGGGTCGAGTTGAACAATGGAATTCGCCTCGAATTGGGGCGGGGCGAGGTGGAGAGCCGGGTAACGCGCTTTGCCTCGTACTGGAAAGATACGCTGGGTGCGTTGCCTTACCATATCGAGTATGTGGATATGCGCTACCCTAACGGATTTGCCGTGCGGATGCCTGATTACCGGACTCCGCCGGCCTCGGTAAAAAAGTAAGCAGTTGGAGCGACAGGTGAGCAAACCGAAGGAAAGCAAAAACATGTTGGTTGGCCTGGACATCGGCACGTCGAAGATCGTGGCGATCGTTGCAGAAGTCCTCGAGGATGGCCAACTCAATATCGTCGGTATGGGCCAGACGCCTTCGCGCGGGCTCAAGCGCGGCATGGTGGTGAACATCGAGTCCACCGTGCAGGCGATCCAGCGCGCCCTGGAAGAAGCCGAACTGATGGCCGACTGCAAGATTCACGAGGTGTTCGCCGGGATTGCCGGGAGTCACATCAAGAGTGTGAACTCGCACGGAATGGTGGCGATCAAGGATCGTGAAGTCACCCAGATGGATATCGACCGGGTCATCGAGACGGCGCGTGCCGTGACGATCCCGCCGGACCATCAGGTGCTGCACATCCTCACCCAGGAATACAGCATCGACGGTCAGGAAGGGGTTCGCGAACCTCTGGGCATGAGCGGAGTCCGCCTCGAAGCCAAGGTGCACATCGTGACCGGTGCGGTGTCTGCCGCGCAGAACGTCACCAAGTGCGTGCGTCGCTGCGGCCTGGAAGTGGCCGATCTGGTACTGCAACCGATGGCATCGGCCATCGCGGTCTTGTCGGAAGACGAGAAAGATCTGGGGGTCTGCCTGATCGATATCGGCGGCGGAACAACGGATATCGCGGTGTATGCCAACGGTGCCATTCGCCATACGGCGGTGATTCCGATCGCCGGTGACCAGATCACCAACGATATCGCCATGGCCTTGCGTACCCCGACCAAAGAGGCGGAAGACATCAAGATCCAGCACGGTGTCGCGCTGGTGAGCCTGGCCAATCCGGGGCAGATGATCGAGGTGCCGGGAGTGGGCGAGCGCGGTCCGCGCCAGATGTCGCGCGCCACGCTGGCGGAAGTGGTCGAGCCGCGTGTCGAGGAGTTATTCCAGCTGGTGCAGCAAGAACTGCGCCGCAGCGGATTTGAAGAGTTGTTGTCCAGTGGCATCGTACTGACCGGCGGCGCAAGCCTGATGCCGGGCATGGTGGAGCTGGCCGAAGAAGTGTTCCATATGCCGGTGCGCATCGGTGTGCCGAAGTATGTGGGAGGTCTTGCCGAAGTGGTCAAGACACCACGGTTCTCGACCGGGGTGGGTCTGATGTTGTTCGGCAAGGAGCAGTTCCAGACCCATGTGGGTCCGAAGGGTGAAAGCGCGGGAGTGGGACACCTGTTCTCGCGGATGAAGACGTGGTTTGCCGGCAATTTCTGAGAAAAGCCGGGTTTTATCGGGCGTAGTACACGGTTGATGCTCATCTTTTAATGAGGAGAGGAAAATGAGCGGAATGGTATTTGAAGTCATGCAGGAAACGGCTCAGGAAGCCGTTATCAAGGTCATCGGCGTGGGTGGTGGTGGTTGCAACGCCATCGACAATATGATCGATAACAAGGTACAGGGCGTGGATTTCATTTGCGCCAATACCGATGCGCAAACCCTGAAGCGCAACAAGGCCCCGGTCAAGGTGCAGCTTGGCACCAACCTGACCAAGGGTCTGGGCGCCGGCGCCAACCCGGAAGTGGGTCGCAATGCGGCCCTGGAAGATCGTGAACGCATCGCCGAATTGCTGCGTGGCGCGAATATGGTGTTCATTACGGCCGGTATGGGCGGTGGCACCGGCACTGGTGCGGCTCCGGTCTTTGCCGAAGTGGCCAAGGAAATGGGCATTCTCACCGTCGGTGTGGTGACGCGTCCGTTCGACCACGAAGGCAAGCGCATGAAAGTCGCGCAAGCCGGTATCGACGATCTGAAGAAGCACGTCGATTCGCTGATCGTGATTCCGAATGAAAAGCTCATGGAAGTGCTGGGTGAAGATGTCACCATGCGCGAAGCCTTCCGCGCTGCCGACGATGTGCTGAAGGGCGCCGTAGCCGGTATTGCCGAAGTGATTACCTGCCCGGGTCTGATCAACGTCGACTTTGCCGACGTGCGTACCGTGATGGGTGAAATGGGCTTGGCCATGATGGGTTCGGCCTATGCCTCCGGTATCGACCGTGCGCGTGTCTCGGCCGAACAGGCGGTAGCGAGCCCCTTGCTCGACAATATCACCCTGGAAGGTGCCCGCGGCGTGCTGGTGAACATCTCTACCGCACCGGGTTGCCTGAAGATGAGCGAGTACCGCGAAGTGATGGCGATTATTCGCCAATATGCGGACGAAGATGCCCAGGTGAAATTCGGTACCGCCGAAGTGGAAGACATGGCGGAAGACACCATTCGCGTGACCCTGATTGCGACCGGCCTTGGCCAGCGCAAACAAGGTGGTGGCCGCGAAGAGCGTCCGGAATACATCAAGGTCGTGAAAACCGGTACCGACAATCGCCCGGTAGACGTGCTCAACTACGATGATTTCGATACACCGGCCATCATTCGCAAGAGCCCGCGTCGTGGTGCACAGTCGCTGGATTTCTCTAACCCCGAGGTGAGCGAGTCTTACGATATTCCGGCATTTTTGCGTAAACAGGCAGACTGATAGTTAACGACTATCAGGGTCGTGGAAGCAATCAATAAAGGACAGCCTCAGGCTGTGCTAGAATCTTCCTGTCCCTGCGAAATCCAGAAAGTCTGCCATGATATTGCAGCGCACGCTGAAAGAAGCGATTAGCGCAACCGGTGTGGGTTTGCACTCCGGCGAACGGGTGCGTCTTACCCTTCGCCCGGCGCCACCCGATGCCGGCATCACGTTTATCCGTACCGACTTGCCCGAGCCGGTTGCGGTAAAAGCGTTACCCGAACTCGTGAACGACACGCGTCTCTCCTCAACACTGGTCAGCGAGACCGGTGTGCGTGTCGGCACGATCGAGCATTTGATGTCGGCTCTGGCGGGTCTTGGCATAGACAATCTGGTCGTGGAGGTAACGGCAGCGGAAATCCCCATCATGGATGGGTCCGCTGCCCCCTTCCTGTTTCTGGTTCAGACGGCGGGCATCGTCGAACAAGCGGTTGCCAAAAAATTCATTCGTGTTCTCGAACCGGTCGAGATCGTGGACGGTGACAAGTGGGTTCGTCTGGACCCGCATGAAGGGTTTACGGTCTCACTCTCCATCGAATTCAACCATCCTGCCTTCAATCTGGCCCCGCAGAAGGTCGATGTGGACTTTTCACATCGCTCCTACATCGAGGAAATCAGTCGGGCGCGCACTTTCGGCTTCATGCACGAGGTCGAGTACATGCGCAACCATGGACTGGGGCTGGGGGGAAGTCTCGATAATGCCATCGTGATTGATGATGAGTACGTTCTCAATCCGGAGGGCTTGCGTTTCCCTGACGAATTCGTGCGGCACAAGATCCTCGACGCCATCGGCGATCTCTATATCGTGGGTCATCCCTTGATCGCGCACTTCTCGGGTCACAAGTCCGGGCATGCCATGAATAACCAGTTGTTGCGTACTTTGCTGGCCAGACCGGAAGCCTGGGAGCTTGTCAGCTTTGTCGATCCGCTGGATGTTCCGTCCAGTTTCCACCGTATTCCGGAGGTTGTCTGACACCATGATTGTTCTGGTTCGCTTGGCGGCATGGAGTGCCGTGCTGGTCATGGCGCTGGCGCTGGTAAAGTTCGCGCCTTATGGCAATCAACCGGCAAAAGAAAAGAGCGGGAAGGCCATCCGCGTACTGGTCGGCCTTGCTGCGCTCTTGTTGGTACTGAAAACCGGACTACTGGTGTTTCACGCCATTCACTGACGGGGTGCGGCTTTTTTCAGTCGCATCGCGAAGTCTTCGGCATCACGCGGCGGTACACCGATATCGCATACCGTGTCGCGCAGTGTCACTTTCACCTTGTCAAAGGGATTCCAGTCACGCCACTGGGAATTCATCGATAGAATCCAGCGTTTGTTCACCGTATCGCCAAACGCATAGCTGCGCACGTGTTTGCGCGCGCAGTGCAGCCCTTCCACACTGATGTTTTCAGCGCCCTTCGGACTGGTGACCTTCAACACATAGTGCAGTACGCCATCCGGGGTGATGGAGAGACTCTTCTCTTCCAACTGGTAGCGGTAGCCGGCCGCCAATGGCACGTCAAGGCCGATGAAACCGTCGTTACCCGGAAAGGCCGGCATGTCATAGGAAGACTCTTCCCATGGCGTATCATCCGGGACGTTGGCATTGGTGTTGAAGCGGCGCTTGTAGTCTTGTTGCGCCTGGGCTGTGGCGCACAGGGTGGCCAGGCAGGCCAGCACGAGTAACTTTTTCAAGAACGACTCCTTAGCGGTTGGTGCCCGGAGGAAGCTGTCCGGGACGAAGAGTATAACGGCGCCGGCCGGTCTCCCGACAAGCAAGACCAAAGCTGCGCTCGGCGAACTGGACATCGCCACGAGCCGAAACGGTGAGCAGCATCGAGGCACGGGTGCCATAGTCGCGGGCTTCGACAAAGACCGGCGAGAGCAGGCGTTCCAGTGCCGTACCGATGCGGGTATTGGGCATTTGCCCCGGCGGGGCGACTTCGCGGTCGAACAACAGGTCGAACGCACTGTCTTCCAGCGGTGGGCGCGTCATTTCGCCCAGGGCTTCGGCGAGTTTGCGGCATTTGAACCAGGGGGTGTCCAATGTGGCATTCGACAAGGTGTGAATGCCAGGGGTCAGACGGTTAAGACGCTGGAGCCGGCTGTCGAAATGAAACAGGTCATCGATCTGGCCAAACAACAGGTTATAGGGGGCATAATCCGCTACGCTGCCGGCCAATTCCTCGGCAAACGCCAGGGTTTCCATGTCTCCGGTGACGAAGCGTTCCACCAGTTTGCCTCGCGACACCCGGCCGGGCTGCTGATAACCGTCGCGGATATTGGTGACGGCGGCAAACCGGCCGCGATAGTCCACCGCCATCCAGCTTCCGCCACCCTTGACGTCACGTCCGCCCAGCGTTCCGGGATGATCCGGCCACCAGTCCAGCGGCAGGCTTTCACGGGCATGATACTCGTCACGGTTGGCAAGCAGTACCAGTTGGCCAAGCTGGCTTGTTTTGTAGGCAAAGGCAATCACACACATCTCGGAGCCCAATGCTAGGTACAATATGATCTGTATTGTAACGTGAACGGCAGAGGGATACCCAAACATGCAGCCTGACAAACATATCGACTTGTCCGGACTCAATTGTCCGCTTCCCATCCTGCGTGCCAAAAAGGCGTTGGCCGAGTTGGCGAGCGGGGCAGTGCTGGAGGTGATCGCCACCGATCCCGGCGCGCCGAAAGACTT
>JAGLBD010000139.1 GCA_018260425.1 Pseudogulbenkiania sp.
CAGGAAGAACACGAGATTCTGGCGTTGATAAGCCAAGGCAAAAGCGTGCCCCATCACACGGCCGTGCGTCGCCGCAAGGAGGGTAGCCTGATCGACGTATCCATCACGGTTTCCCCGATACGGGCTAGCGATGGCCGCGTCATCGGCGCATCGAAAACCGTCCGCGACATCACGGAAAACAATCGCAAGGAAAGACGGTTCCGCCTGGCCGTCGATGCGGCAGGTGTCGGGGTGTGGGTCTGGCATTTGCAGAGCAACCGGTTCAGTTGGGACCAGCGCATGTTCGAACTGTATGGTACGCCGGACTCGCAGAAGGATGGAAAGCTCGATTACGACGTCTGGAAATCGCACGTCCATCCCGACGATATCGCCAAGGTCGAGGAGGCCCTGCACCGGCACCTTGCCGGCGAAGGGTTTCATGATGCGACATTCCGCATCGTGCATGACGATGGTGCCATTCGCTGGATACAAGCCTCAGCGACGATCGAGAGCGACCACACAGGCAAGCCGCTACGTATGGTCGGCACCAGTCTTGACATCACCGAACAGACACTGGCGAAAGCCCGCATCCTTGAACTCAATGCCAATCTGGAAGGTCAGGTAGCACAACGGACGGCCGAATTGCGGCAAGCCGTCGCGGTGGCGCAGCGTGCCAACGAGGCCAAATCGGAGTTTCTGTCCAATATGAGCCATGAGATCCGCTCCCCCATGAACGCCATCCTGGGGTTTGCCTACCTGCTGCAAAAACAGGCATTGCCAGAAGAATCCCGGCGCATGGTCGACACTATCCATAGTGCCGGTCACGCTCTCCTTGGCATCATCAATGACATCCTCGACTTCTCGAAGATCGAAGCAAAACGGCTCGATATCGAGACGACCCCCTTCAGACTAAGCGATGTACTGGACAACCTGGCCAGCATCATGGCGTCTGCCGTGGGTGACAAGCCCGTCGAAACCGTGATTTCGCCTCCGCCGGCAGGTGCCGACTTCCTGAAAGGAGACAGCACGCGGCTTGGGCAGGTTCTGATCAACCTGGTCAGCAATGCCATCAAATTCACCACCGAGGGCGAGGTCGTTTTGAAAATCACTCGTCTGGATGCCGTAGCGAATAAAGCCAGACTGCGTTTTAGTGTACGAGATACCGGCATTGGCATCCCCAAAGACAAGCAAGAAGCGATTTTCATGGCATTCAGTCAGGCAGATACCTCGACCACGCGTAATTATGGCGGTACGGGCCTGGGACTGACCATCAGCAGCCGGCTCGTTGCCCTGATGGGCGGAACACTACAGGTCAGCAGCGAACCCGGGCAAGGCAGCGAGTTCAGTTTCGAGATAACACTGGACCGGATTGATCCGGATTCCAACATCGCGTCGGAGATAGGCCACCAACGCGTCCTGATCGCCGACGATCAGCCGTCGGCCCGTGCCGTTATGGCAGAGACCGTCGGCAGTCTGGGGGGGCATGCAGAAACAGTTGCATCGGGTGAAGAGGTTATCGAGCGCGTCTGTCTGGCAAAAGAATCCTACGACATTCTGCTACTCGATTGGCGCATGCCTCATATCGATGGTTTGCAGGCGGCGCAGAGGATTCGTGAGACCTGGCCCCACAAAACGACTCCCATCATCATCATGGCCACGGCATTCGATCGCGATCTGCTCCAACACCAGCCTGGCAGTACCCTTGTAGATCTCGTTTTGACCAAACCCGTCACCGCTTCAAGCCTGTACAACGCCGTCCAACATGTCAAAAAATGCAGGGGAAGCTTGATACTTCCCCTGACTCCCCCAAAAAACACACAGCGACTGACGGGGGTGCGTATCCTTGTCGTCGACGACAGTGGAATCAACCGTGAAGTGGCCAAACGGATTCTCGAGGGGGAAGGCGCGCAGGTTGAACTTGCCGAAGACGGTCGTATCGCCCTGGAGGTACTCAACCGCCGGCCGGCTTCCTTCGACGTCGTGCTGATGGACATGCAGATGCCGGTGATGGACGGGTATGCGGCCACCCGACAACTCCGCGCGACGCCCGGCCTGGCACACATCCCGGTGATCGCGCTGACGGCCGGTGCTTTTGCCGCTCAACGCAATCAGGCGATCGGGGCCGGTGTCAATGCCTTTGTCGCCAAACCATTTGAAGTCGATCAACTTATCCAACCTATTCTTGCGCTTGCCGGCAGCGGCGGCGAACGCCCGGTACCCACAGCATTGCCGACCTCCCCACCACCCCAGGGGGATAGCGACTCCCCCCCGGGGGCGATCATGAACATAGAGCACGCACCCGGCATCTGGAAGGACCCCGCCGCCTATGGCCAGTTTTTACGCAAGTTTGCAGAAGACCATGAGCCCACGGCGGGCATGGTGAAAGAGGTAGCTCCGGAACACGCGAGCCAACTGGCCCACAAGCTGAGGGAGACGGCAGCGTTGCTCGGACTCGAGCAAGTCTCCATGTTGGCGGCCGTGATTGAAGAGCGGGTAAACGCAGGCCACGAAGCCGCCGGCTTCATGGCTCAGTTGCAAGCGGCTATGGATACTGCGCTGGATGCCATCAACCAGTTCGCCCCCGACGACCCGGCATCCGGAGGTGTCGATTCCCTTGCGCTGGATAACCCCGAGGCACTGGCACCCGACTTCAGTCGCCTCCACCACGCACTGGAGACTGACGACGTCACGCTGATTAAAGCGGTGCTCTCCGACCTGACCGGCAAATTGCCCGAGGTGTTCCTTGCCCCGCTGTGCATCGCCGTGTCGAACTACGACTTTCGGGGAGCGAAAACCATGTTGAGCCAGATCGCCGGGCAACTCGGTATTGAAGCAAGTCGATAACGCTCACTTCGGGCAGTGCAGATATTCGTCAAGCGCGGTATTCCACGCCTTGGC
>JAGLBD010000140.1 GCA_018260425.1 Pseudogulbenkiania sp.
TCGGGCGATCGACCATCACCCTGCGACAGCGGCCCTGCCGTGCGCCCCGGAACCGCCCGCTTGCCGGCGGCCGTGTTTCCCGCGGATGCCGCGATAAATCCACTGTGCCGCGTTAGCCTTTCCGTCACAGGTCCGCCCTGTTTCAGCGCGCTCCGGCGCGGTCTCCTGTCCCGGCTTGCAGCCAACCTCCGCCCTGTCGCTGCGGCCCGCTCCCGCGCAGTCTGAACGGGTCATTCACCCACTGGAGCACGCCATGAGCGAGTTCATTTCTCCCCTGTATCCCGTCCCGGACCTCGCCGGGACGGCGCAGGGCTTCCTCCGCCAATCCGAGTTGATCGGCAATCCCCGCACCGGCCAGCGCGGCCTGCTGCCGTTTTCCCGCACCACCTTGTGGCGTCTGGTGCGCGAGGGGCGGTTTCCGGCGCCGGTCAAACTGTCGGCCAATATCACTGCATGGCACGCTGCGGAGGTTCAATCATGGATCGCACAACACTGCTGAGTCCGGCCGAGATCGGCAACGCCCTGTCGTGGATCGACGCCCAGGACCGCGACATCTGGCTGCGCATGGCCATGGCGGTCAAGTCGGCGCTGGGCGAGGACGGGTTTTCTATTTGGGATGTCTGGAGCCGCACGGCGGGCAATTATCAGGAAGACACCGCACGGGCGGTGTGGCGCAGCATTTCCGCTTCGGGCGGCGTGACCATCGCCAGTCTGGTGTCGCTGGCCCGGCAAAACGGTTGTCCGCGCATCACCGCCGGCTTTGCCCCCGATCCCGCCGAACTGCTGAGGCGCGAGGTGGCGCGGCAGGCGGCCAACGCCCGGCAGCGGCGCGTCTCGGAGGCTCGCCAGCGCGCCGCCCGCGATACCGCCCGGCGCTTGTGGGCGCTCGGGCAGTGCGTCGACCCGGCCCACCGCTATGTCGCCGCCAAACAGATCGTTCCCTGCGGCGCCCGGCAATGGCAGTCGCAACTGATGGTGCCGGTGACGGTCGACGAGGAGCTGGTCAACCTGCAGATCATCGATGCCGACGGCAGCAAACGTTTTCTGACCGGTGGTCGCGCCCGCGGCGCCTGGCTGACGCTGGGGGTGGTGATTCCCGGCGAACCGTTACTGTTCTGCGAGGGCTGGGCCACCGGCTGCAGTCTTCACCAGGCCTGCGCCCTGCCGGTGGTGATCACCTTCAGCGCCGCCAACCTGGTGGTCGTCGCACGGCGCTTCCGGCAGCGGCTGGCGCGCTGGAGCGAGATCTGGCTGTGTGCGGATCGGGATGACTCGGGGGTCGGACTGGCACGGGCATGCGAGGCGGCAGAATTGCTCGCGCCCTATGCCCGCGTCCGGGTGCCGGAGTTCCAGCAGTCCCAGCGCGAGCAGCATCAACAACATCATGGTGGGTGTCCTTCGGATTTCAACGACCTGCAGCGCTTGGCCGGGGCGGCGGCGGTGCGTGCCCAGGTGTGTGGAGCCCCTTGGCGCGACGCTGACGACCTGGCCGAGCGAGAGGCACGGGAATCACGGGAAATCCGGGATCGCCCGCCAACATGAACGACAAGTCATTGTATCGACAGACCAACCGGCGCCATGGCAAGTTCCCGTCCCGGGCACGGATTCCCGGGGCGGAACGGGAGCCGGAGGTTCCGGCCGGGTTCGCCGTGCGCCATGGCGGCCCACGGCCCGGGGTCTACGCCCGCCCGGCCAATCAGCCGCCGCTGTGGCTGTGCGGACCGCTGACCCTGCTGGCGCACACCCGCGACGATGACGGCGGACGCTGGGGACGCTTGCTGGTGTGGCGTGATCGCGAGGGGTGCGAACACCAGTGGGCGATGCCGGCGGAACTGACCTGCGGCGATGGGCTGGAGATCGCCCGGGTGCTGACCCGCGGTGGACTGCTGGTCGCTTCGGGACGGGCCGCCCGCGCCCAGCTGTGCGCCTACCTGATGGTCGGCGGCGGGCAACGGCTGGTGAGGTGCACCTCGCGCACCGGTTGGCGCGGCGCCACCTTCGTGTTGCCCGATCAGGTCATCGGTCCGCCGCAGGGCGAAACGGTGTTCCTGCAAAGCGACGACGAAGATCCTTCGGCACGCCGGCCGGCCGCCGGCACCCTGCCCGGCTGGCGCGCCGCCATCGCCCTGCCGGCGCAGGACAACAGCCGGCTGGTGTTCGTGCTGTCCCTGGCCTTCGCCGCGCCGCTGGCCGACGCCGCGCAGGAGTCGGGCGGTTTTCATCTGGTCGGCCCGTCCAGCTGCGGCAAATCCACCGCGCTGGCGGTGGCGGCCTCGGTGTGGGGCACGCCGGCGGAGTTCATCGCCCCGTGGCGCAGCACTCTCAACGGCCTGGAGGGGATCTGCGCGCGCCGCTGCGACTTGCTGCTGGTGCTCGATGAACTGGCGCAGATCGACCCGCTCGAGGCCGGCGAAGCCGCCTACCTGATCGCCAACGGCCAGGGCAAGCTACGCGCCCACCGCGAAGGCGGACTGCGCCAGGCGCTGCGCTGGCGGGTGCTGCTGCTGTCGGCCGGCGAGATCAGTCTGGCCGAGCACATGCGCGCCGCCGGCAAAGCCTGTCGCGCCGGTCAGGACATCCGGCTGCTCGACATCGCCGCCGACGCCGGAACGCGACATGGCCTGTTCGACGTGCTGCAGGGAGAAGCGGACGGCGCCGCCCTGTCGCGCCGGCTGCGCGAAGCCGCGTTGCAGCACTACGGCGTCGCGGGACGCGCCTATCTGGCCAGGCTGGTGAAGGAGCGAGACGCCATCGACGCCGAACAACGCCGGCATCGCGATGCCTTTGTCGCGGCCCACGCCCCGTCCGGCGCCTCCGGCCAGGCCTTGCGGGCGGCGGCGCGCTTTGCCCTGTGGGGCTTCGCCGGCGA
>JAGLBD010000141.1 GCA_018260425.1 Pseudogulbenkiania sp.
GTGCAATCGTGCCGGACTTATTGTACGGCCGCGAAGGCCTTGGCAACGGTCAGGGCATTGCCCGTATTGAGACCGGCGACGCACATGCGGCCCGAGCCGACCAGATAGATGCCGAAGCGGTCGCGCAGCGCATTGACTTGCTCAACGGAGAAACCGGTGTAGCTGAACATGCCTTTCTGGTTGACCAGATGGGCAAAGTCCATTTGCGGCAGCTCGGTCTTGAGGACATCGAACAGCGACTGGCGCATGGTCTTGATGCGGGCGCGCATTTCGTTGACTTCGGCAATCCAGGCCGCTTTCAGTTCGGCATCCGACAGGACGCTCGACACAATGCGGGCGCCGTGGGTCGGCGGACTGGAGTAGTTGCGACGCACGGTGAATTTCAGCTGGCCCAGTACCCGGGCGGCTTCGTCCTTCGATTCGGTCACGACCGACAGGCCGCCGCAACGCTCGCCGTACAGCGAAAAAATCTTCGAGAACGAGTTGGAAACCAGCAAGGCCACGCCGGCGTCAGCCATGGCGCGGATCGCATAGGCGTCTTCTTCGATCCCGTCGCCGAAGCCCTGATAGGCGATATCCATGAAGGGGATCAGTTGGCGCTCGCGCACCACACGGATCACCTGGTCCCACTGGGAACGGTTCAGATCGGAGCCGGTCGGGTTATGGCAGCACGGGTGCAGCAGTACGATGCTGCGCGCCGGCAGCGAGCCCAGACAGTCGAGCATCGCGTCAAACGCCACGCTGCGGGTTGCCGCATCGAAGTAGGGATAGCGATTGACGGTAAAACCGGCACCTTCGAAGATCGAGACGTGGTTGTCCCAGGTCGGATCGGACACCCAGACTTGCGACGCAGGGAAGTAACGCTTGAGGAAATCGGCGCCGACTTTCAGCGCACCGGAGCCACCCAGGGTCTGGATGGTGGCGGTGCGGCCACTGGTGACGGCTTCATGGGACTCGCCGAACAGCAGGTGCTGAATCACGCTACGGTAGCTGGCAAGGCCATCCATCGGCAGATAGCCGCAAGGTTGCGGGTTGCGGGCGATGGCATCCTCGGCGATCTGTACCGCCTTCATGCGTGGCAGGCGACCTGCCTCGTCGTAGTACAGACCAATGCTGAGATTGACTTTCTCGGCACGGGCGTCCTTGGTGAAGGCCTCCATCAGCGAGAGAATCGGGTCTCCGGCATAGGCATCAACGTGTTCGAACACTGCATATCTCCTTTACGAGTCGATCTCTATAACCATATCACAAAGCCCCATGGCTTTGGATGGTGGAGCACGGATTTATGCCGTCAAATGCTTATGGTATTTGGGTATGGTGTGTGGTTCCGGTGTTGCGTGACGGGCGACAGTGGATGGAGTATTCATTTGACATTGCTGGTAGTGGCAGTCAGAATGGCGGCGCCGGCGTAGACCGGCACTCGTGTTCTTTACTCATACCGGCGCGCCGCGATGGCCGCCATGCTCTTTAGGAAATACCGCCACCATGGCATCGATCTTTATTCATGCGCCGCGTCATCTGCTGCGCGACTGTCTTGACGATAGGTATCTCACTCGTCTTTTTCCCGTGTTCGACCATGGCTTCGTCAGCCTGTGGCAGCTTGCTGCGCCACGGCAGACGCTGCCCGCGTCCGAACGTCCCATCCACCGCCAGGACTGGCTGATGGTGCGTCAATGCTGAGTCTGGCAACGTACCCTGCTGCTGCGCATTTAAGAGTCGTCCTACTGGAATCGCGGTAAGGGCAGGGCACACTCGGCGCTCATCCTTTATTTGCCGAGTTGCCATGAGTCATTCCGATACCCTGCTGCTGACCATTGATCTGGTCAACGATATCTGTCACCCCGACGGGGCGATTGCATCATGCGTCGGCATGATGCGCGAGCGTGCCGTGGTGCAGGAGGTCAATCGCTTGATCTGGCATGCGCGCCAGCACGGTATGCCGGTTGCCCATACCCGTACCGTGCTGGATGGCGACTCGACGCCGTCCCGTCGCCTGGCGACCCTTGGCGCGCTGCGGCGCGAAACGTGGGGTAGCCGGTTTGTCGAGGAACTGGACGTGGTGCAGGATGACCTGATCATTGACCGGCCGCGCGTCGGAATATTTTTCAGGACTGATCTGGAGGACTGGCTGAGACAGCGCGGCATCCGGCATTTGCTGCTGTGCGGCGTGAGCAGTGATCATGCCGTTGAGTCGGCGGTGCGCGAGGCGCATGACCGTGACTTGCGGGTGACGGTCATTGAAAATGCCTGCGCCGCCGCCTGTGTGCCCAGTCATGCCGCAGCGATGACGGGACTGATGTCCCGCCTCGCCAACGTGATGCATTCACGACGTTACTACAGGTCAGCCGTGCTGGCCGCCTGAGCGGTCGTCAGATCTGGAAGGTCGCTACCGAGCGGGTCAGTTGTCCTGCCAGTGCGTCGAGACCCTCTGCCAGTTCGGCGGATTCATGCACCGCGCCGGCGTTGTCTTCGCTCATGCCGGCAATCTGCTCGACATGGCGCGCCACATCGTGACTGGCCGTCGATTGCTCGCGCATGGCCGTCGCGATTTCCTTGATCTTGACCAGCATCTGGGCCGACAAGGCATCGATTTCGGTCAAGGTATCCCGTGCACTCCGGGTCAAGGCTTCGCCGCTGGTGACCTTGCCTGCCGCCGACTGCATGCTGTCGACCGCGCGTCCGGTATCGCTCTGTACAGCCTGGATTTTGCCGGAAATCTCGTTGGTGGCGACAGCGGTGCGTTCTGCCAGCTTGCGTACTTCATCGGCCACGACGGCAAAGCCACGCCCTTGTTCGCCGGC
>JAGLBD010000142.1 GCA_018260425.1 Pseudogulbenkiania sp.
GGTACTGGATATCGACGCCGATGAACTGGCGCAATTCGATGAGGTGGATGCACGCCATCTCGAACAGCTGGCCCAACGTCTGACGCATCTGTTCTGAGCTAAGCTACCAAACAAAACAGCCCGGCATGCCGGGTTATTAATCTGGCCCAAGGACAACCGTGGGCTAGATGACTAGCATTCCAGCCATTCCCTTCAGGGCACCCAAGGCCACCTTCATGCCGTTCGCTTTCATCACCTCGACACGGGGTTAAGCCCTTCAAAACGGTCTTCGATGGGGTCGTCATTCGACAGGATGACGCAAATGGCGATCACTAAATCTCTTGCAGATCATGCGACGCGCCATTACCGGGTTTAACCGAATCGACAACGTTACCGAGGGCTTGCATCTGCAGGATTCCAGCAGGGAGCACGGGTTGACCGTCGAGGCCGCAAGAAATGGACTCAACGCGAAAAATGCACTAAAAACCAACGTTACACGCAAGCGTTATTGGGTTTAAAGAGCCCGTTCTTCAGTTACACCCTCAGAGTATGGAAACCCTACCGGGCAAGACGGGCTTGCCCGGGTGTTGGCGCTTAACGTTTGGCAGCCCGCTCCAGTTCTTTGGACACATAACCAAAATGGTGGTTCAGGAAATCATTCAGACCGGGCTTATCTAGGCCAAACTCGGTTTTCATACGAGCCTGAATAAAACCCTGGACCGCAACATTGACCTGTTCGGGTGCTGCCTGCGGGTAACGAGCGGTGAAGTAGACGGCCAGTTGCGTTGCATTCATAACATGCGGATTGAGGCCCGTGATGAGCACTTCGCGAGTACTCATATTTTGAGAGAATGGCATATATTTTGTCTGCACTGCAACCGTAGAGACGGCGCCTCCTGCGGTAATCGGGACTTTGGCACTGCGCGGCAGGCTGTCACTGGGAAATGCCCGCTCTTTGAAATCCGGCTTGCTGAGATTAAAGCTGGCTGCAGCCGGGCCAATGATTTCCAACGTTCCATCGGAAGAAGCAAAGCCCACCATCGCCTCCGGATTTCCGGTCATTTGGTTTATGTCCAGCAGTTGCTGGAGATCTGCTTTGAGCCCACCGGATAACACATGGTGCAGGCCACCTAGTTCATTGGCATCCTGACCGATACAATTTACCACATAATCAACTAAAAATGACTCCCTGGTTTTTGACCCATCCGACTGTTCCTTGTTTACAGTCACCAGTGCCTTTTTATTCTGATAATCAGGCGTGGAATCCAAGCATTGGATGGTATCAATTTCCCCCTTTATTTGCGCGCTACGCGTATCCTTGATAATAGCTTCTACCCGCGGGCCGGCGTTTTCTGCATCATCAAATCCTTTGCGGGCAACCCACATCATTGTGCCAGCCGATTTTCCTGGCAGCCTGGCTACTTCGGCAGCCCAGGCCGCAGTGGCGCCGCCACCATAAATCAACACATCTTGATCCTTGAGCTTATCACCAAGGCTCGGGCTCAAGATGTCGTTATAATCCAAAATTTGATCAGCCTTATAGCCAGTTGAAGCACTTCCCAACAATAATTCTTTTGGCAAAGCTCTTGCAGGCGCAGCACCTGTCGCTATCACTATTTTGTGTGCGGGAAACATAGCCCCGGCCTGTGCGGTCGTAAAAGAATACTGCAGACTGTCTCTACTGACCTGCTCCATATTCAGCCCATTGGCAATATGAACCTTGATATTCCTTCGCGCCAGACTGTCAAGCGTTTCCTCGTGTAATTGCCGCAGACTCGTCTGGTAATCTAGTGAATGTACGTATGCAGAATTCGACTCATGCGGCAGGATGCCCAGGATTTTATCGTGAGCCGCAGGATCGACAAAATCAGCACCAGTCTGATGAGGTAATTCAAGAATATGTGCTGGCTGGGCCAGTCGGTGTGCTGATTTTTCCCAGTAACCTAGGCCGCCCAGCATCACAACATGCGTAAATTTGGGTTCTAGATCAACCGTCGACAGGTAGGTAAGCGCCGCCGTTCCCCTCCCGGCGACAACCAGAACTTCATCATCCAATGACATGCCATTGTAAAATTCGGCCAGCTCATGGAGGGCTATCTCTTGTGGCTGCATGATTGCGGGAGTGGGTGTGGCAGATTGAGTACCAGTCTGCGTTTGCCCCGAAGAGTAGCTGGATAAAAACGGACCGCGGTAATTAACGCTGATGTTCATGTTCGATAATCTTTATTGGTTACTTAGGGTATGTTTAAATTCATTCAAGATGGAGTTATACTGCTTTCATTGATTGCACCGACTTTGTTACACAATTCAAGAACATGCCGAAACATGGCTGTATCGAGGACAAACCTTCTCAACCGAGTCGGTTTTTTTCGCCAATTGCCGATACAAAATCGGGTTATGCAACAAAGTCCTTATCGGGTATGAAGCACCTCCGTATGAAGAAAATCTTAAGATGCATCAAGATGAGCCGAGAAACTTCCAAGAAAAGACCAAGCAAGAGGAATGACCCTCAGGACTGAACTCAATGACGGCGGCAGCCTCGGCCATACTGCGCAAATGGCGGCACTGCAATGGTAGTGATAGCGTCCGTCAAGGTGGTCTAATAATTTCGGACACTCCGATAGGCGGGATAATTACCAGAGCTTCCGCACTCGCTGGGCGTAAATGAATTTGCTCTTTAAATCCAATAGAGCATGCGTGCCGCGTTGCCTTTTCAGAACATTTATTTTCGCGTCCAATTCACTTT
>JAGLBD010000143.1 GCA_018260425.1 Pseudogulbenkiania sp.
AGCGGCACCGGTCTCCGACTGCTGGGGCAGCGATATCCGCCAGTTGCCCAAATAAGCAGCAAAAGCACGAAACCGCCATTTTAGGTTGTATTCTTCTCATTGCCTGCCGGACGATGATTCGCCATGCGCTTATGGCGACTAGCTGGCAAGACACTGAGAGGTCAAGCACCGATGAATGACACCGCCAATGATCCGATCCTGATTCATCGCTTCACCACACCGCTGGGGGCAATGTTTGTCTGCGCGACCGCTCAGGGTGTCTGCTTGCTGGAATTTGCCTGCCGAAGCCGACTGGAGACGGAGTTCGAAGAGCTGCAGTTCCACCTGGACTCGCGCATCATCGCCGGCGACAACGAGCATATCCGGCTGGCCGTGCAACAGCTCACCGACTACTTTGCCGGCAAACTCACTCGTTTCAGCGTCCCGCTGCATATGCCGGGTACGCCATTCCAGCAACGTGCCTGGCAGGCACTGCAGCAAATCCCGTATGGAGAAACCGTCAGCTACCAGCAACACGCCGAGCGCCTCGGCAAGCCGGAAGCCGTGCGTGCGGCGGCCGCCGCCAATGGCCAGAACCGCATCTCCATCATCGTGCCCTGCCATCGTGTCATCGGCAAAGACGGTAGTCTGACCGGCTACGGCGGCGGGCTACAACGCAAGCAATGGTTACTCGATCATGAACGCGGACGGCACACCCCGACGGATCACGAACTGTTCTGAATGTGCATATTAACGGAGCCAGATCAGGCTGAGAGGCGCATACTGCAGGCGCTCGAGGGCTTTCATGGCCGCCCGCCTGATCCTATCTGGTAGTAAGGATAAAAACCACAGGTGGACGGCCATGAAAGGCCGTGAGCCAACCCGCCCTCGCAACCTTCCCATTTTTCTGCCAATGTCGGCCTGCCCCAGGCCAGATCAGACACCAGCAAAGCCATCAGTCGAGCTGCTCATACTGGGTCGCCGGTACACCACTATTTCCAGATACGCTCCGGCTAAGCCGCAGATGCGTTCAGACGCGCCAATTTCCTCCCTTGACATGATTTTTCACCTTCACATACCATGACAATATCATCACGCCAAAGGGATGTATTTGAAAAACCCGGAATGCCCGGCGTTAACGAATCGCCAAGTTAACAACGCCACCAGTGCTCGCCGCAACGCGCAGCAACATCTCATTCACCTCTGACAGGCGACAAAATCATACTGAATCATTTCAACGCGATTTTACAGTCGCGCAATGCGGCCTTATTGCTCATTGCTTCGATTACCTCTCGATTCGGTGATTGGTTTTATATCACCGCTCTGTCGGCTCTCGTGACCAAAGCCGGAGGTTTGGGAACACTGGCCTTCATTACCAGTTTTCGCTTTGCCTGCATGATCATTTTGATGCCGATCAGCGGGGCCTTGATCGAGCGCTGCAACAAAATCAAAGTCATGATTTGGGCAGATGTGCTGCGATTCGCCATGATGCTCGCGCTGATCGTCACGGAAGCCTTAAGCCCCGGCAATCTGGTCGCACTGGCCGGACTGGCATCTGCCACCGCTTTCTTCGGCGTGTTTTTTGCACCGGCACGACGGGCGGTCTTGCCGAAAGTGGTCGAAGAACAGCACAGAACAACACTTAATGCTCTCGATGGCATTATCGGCACAGCCACACTAGCAATCGCCCCGGCCATCGGAGGGTTTTTACTTTCGTATCTCGACGATGGAGCGATCTTTGCCATCAATAGCGCAGGATTCTTGATCTCGGCATTCTTGATCGTATTGATGAAGTCCCCCGCTATCCCATCCAACACGACGCAACACTCCAGCGACAACGTCCCCAAGCACCCCACTCACTGGCTTCACGATTGCCTGTTCGGCGTAAAAGAGCTGATGCAAAACAAGGAAACACGCTACATCACGCTTTTGGCGTGCTCTTCACATTTGATCGTCGGATCCACCTGGATTTTTGTCGCAGCGATCGCGTTCTCTCTTGGTCGCGACGGCCCGGGGATTGGCTACTTGTCATCGGCGATTGGTCTGGGATCCGTGCTAGGTCTCTTCATTGGGGGCGGGACGCGCGGTAGTGCGCAAAAAAGGCAAACGGCAATGGCCATTCTCCTGCTGTCACTCACTGTTCTGGGCTGGACGTTTCTTCAAAGCAGCTTCATTGGCACAGCCATTATTTGTTTCTTCCTTGGCGTCTTTGCCAATATATTCGAGGCACCCTGCTGGACAATCCTGCAGAAGGAAACCGACGAAAGCGCCTATGCTCGGGTGTTTAGTGCATTCGATGCACTAACGTTAGCCGCGATGCTGGTGGGGACCTATCTGTCTGCGCTATTGATCGAGACATTCGACATTGCTCATTCGATCGTTGCACTAGGCGCCCTCTCGCTAGCTATTTTCATCACCACGATGGCCATTGAACGAAACCGGGACCTTTCTCCCTGCAAGTACCCCAATCATTAATGAGCATGCAGGCCACACGCACGCTATCGGGCAAAGGATCGGCTGCACCGGTCACGTCGAACACTGCGGCAGTAGTCAGCGAGGATTCAGCCCGATAGCGTGTAGAAAGCGCCTTTACTTGATCTTCAGCTTGCGCGTCGCTTCCTGCGATGCGGCATACACCCTAGCCGCTTCATCGGTATACACTTTCTTGACGAACCTCTTGCCATCGGCAACCTCATACAGGTCATCGTACTCCGGCTCGGTCGGAAGAAGAGTCTCCGG
>JAGLBD010000144.1 GCA_018260425.1 Pseudogulbenkiania sp.
ACGCTCACTTCGGGCAGTGCAGATATTCGTCAAGCGCGGTATTCCACGCCTTGGCGGCATCAAAATTAACCGCCTCGGCATTGATCCCGTGAAAGGCACTCATGCCATGCTGAAGCATATATACCGGTTTATACGCCGGCGCCCCGATACTTTTGACTTGATCACACAGCTGCAACAGCTCTTTGGAGTCTTTTTTAAATCTGACATCCTTGGCGCTATTTAAAGCGGCCTCCTGGGCTTTGGTCATGGAGGACAGCGTATTCAGCCTGATGACAAAGACCGCTTGATGGGCTGTCCGGTCTAAAACGCGGGATATGTCATAGCGTCCGTAAACCCCGGCCAAAGCTAACAGATCAACGGCTTTCGTGTAGTCACCCTCGTTGATGCATGCCCGCACTCCCGGGTAAATATCTGCGGGCGAGAGAAGATTGCTGGCCTTGGCAAGGTCAATACAGCCAATCGGATTAGCGGCGCGCAGGTTGCCCGGTGTTTGGTAGTTATTCACGAACATCGGGAACGACGGGATTCGGGTTTCTTGCTGCGAAACGCATCCTGACAGGCAAATCATCCAGAATAGCGTCATCCATCTCGTTTTCATTACCTCTCCCCCATCATGGACCGTCCTGATCTGGATAGCGGCCAGAGTCGGCAGCGATTTGAACAGTCATGCAAAATGCCAATACCATAACATTGGCTACCCTGCATTTCAAAGGCAGGGAACCGGGTCGGCATAGAGGCGAGTTGAAATCCTGATAACCGGTTCATCGACAGACACCACGTTGACCACGTGATTGAGGCAGCATAATGCCCAATGCTTGAATGGACCGGGATAGTCGGATGATGCCCATGTTGCCTTGGACAGATAATCCAGATACCCCGATGCGGTGTAGACGGACAACAGACGACGCTCACCAACCGAGTCTTTCGGCTCTGGCAAAGCATAGCTCTCATTCTCTACCGAATAGCCGATGTAGCTCTCCCAGACCAGCTCAAAGACCACACATCCGGGTTCATGAGTTATGGCTCGCACTCCTGCCGGCAAATACGGGTTTTCTGTTAGTTGTCTGGCAGTTGGAGGCCCTCCCACCCTGCCCTCGAATACAATCACCCGTAACGAGTTTTCTTCTGGCTCCGAAATGGAGTGAAGATAGAAATACTCGCAGGCACGGATATCCTCAAGCGAGGTCGTCATTTCACGAGAAGTCACCTGTTACCCCCGATCATGACTCATCACGATCCAGTCGCGATGACAGAATCCCGAGCAACTGTTGAATCCTGGCAATGTCCTCCACCGCCAGACCTTCCGCCAAGGCATTCAGCCAAGGGGCTTCCAGTGCCATGGCCGCATCAAATACGGCACGACCTTTTTCGGTCAACACCACCAGCGCAGCACGGCGATGATGAGGATTGTCAGCAAACTCGACCCACCCCTCCTTGGCCAGATCGTTAACGATCCGTTGAACGTTTTGCCGGTTGGCGCCCATATCACGTGCCAACCATGCCACGGGCTGGGGTCGTTCCGCCTTGATGATGGTACCCAGCACCTGCCAGCGGGCACTGGTGAGCCCCAACGGGGCGACCAATCGATCTCCCTGCGTCAACAAGCTGCTACTGACCCGGAACAGATCAAGAATAACGCTGGACAGGGCGGCTCCGGCGGCAGTGTGTTCATCAGGCAAGGTTTTCATTCATGACCTCAGTTAATTCATAACACCAATTTGACATCATGATGTCAATATGGAAACATACAAAACCATTTTAGCCGGAACAGTCATTCCTGTCCCCGGTCTTCGCAGAGGAGTGCGTCATGAACAAAAGCATCATTCACGGCATGGCCGGAACGCTAGCCTTGCTATGCATTGCCACATTCTGGAGCAGCACGCTGATCGCCGAGATATGGCTGGGTCCAGCAGCGGTATGCATGGTCAAGCAAGCCATTGCCACGATCGGCATTCCAGTTTTAGTGGTGGCCATGGCGATCACGGGGGCATCCGGTGCGTTGCTGGGCAAAAGCCGTAACGGTCTCATTCTGGAGCAAAAGAAACGACGTATGCCCTTCATCGCCGGCAATGGCGTGCTGATCATGATCCCCTCGGCCTTCTTTCTGTATTCAAAAGCGACCGCCGGGCAGTTTGACCTGTGGTTCTATACCGTACAGTGCATGGAACTACTGGTAGGATTGTTACAGCTTACATTGATGGGCAAGAATTTTGTGGCAGGCCGACGTCTGGCGGGCAAACTTCGGCCGAACCCGACCGTGCAGCACTAACCTGATCCACTGGACTACAGGAAGCTCAGACAAATCATGCCTCCACCTATCGAGAAACGGCGTGCCACCTGATTCAACAACATCGACAACCGTCTTCGGACGGCTCTTTCGCAAGCCCAGCTCCCCGTCTTTAGATGACATGCAACACAGAACGCCAATGGGCAACGCGCCAAAGAGCGGGCTAGGCCGTACTTCCAGTTCCGCTTGATGTTTGTGCAGCGTAACTATACACTACACACATGATCACTACGTTCTGTCACAAGGGGCTTGAAGCCTTTTTCACGACGGGCAGCAAAGCCGGTATCCGGCCCGATCATGCAGCACGGCTTCGCACGCAGTTGACGGCGCTCAACGCGGCCAAAAGCGTAGACGACATGGCGGTGCCCAGTTGGAAGTTGCACCCATT
>JAGLBD010000145.1 GCA_018260425.1 Pseudogulbenkiania sp.
TGGAAGAGGGCGTGAGTTTTGCCGACCTCAAATCGGTGGTGACCGACTTCTTGCGCCGTTTCTTCGAGCGTGATGACTTGCAGGTGCGCTTCCGTCCTTCTTTCTTCCCGTTTACCGAACCGTCGGCTGAAATCGACGTGCTGGGCGAGCGTGGCTGGCTCGAGGTAGGCGGCTGCGGCATGGTTCATCCCAACGTGCTGCGTACTGTCGGAATCGATCCGGAACGTTTTACTGGGTTTGCCTTTGGTATCGGCCTCGACCGTTTCGCCATGCTGCGTTACGGGGTCAATGACCTACGGTTGTTCTTCGAGAACGATCTGGCCTTCCTTAAACAGTTCAACTGATATCCGGGCGGAGATGAAACATGCAATTTTCTGAACAATGGCTGCGTAGCTGGGTCAATCCGTCGCTCGGTACGGATGAGCTGTCCTATTTGCTGACCATGGCCGGTCTGGAAGTGGAAGAAGTGGGTCGTGCCGCGCCGGCTTTCACCGGGGTCGTCGTCGCCGAAGTCAAGGAAGTGGTTCCCCACGAAAACGCCGATCGTCTGCGCGTGACCCGTGTCGATGTCGGTACCGGCGAATTGATCCAGATTGTTTGCGGTGCGCCGAATGTTGCCGTGGGCCTGAAGGTACCTTGCGCCATTTCGGGTGCGGTGTTGCCGGGTGACTTCCGCATCAAGCCGACCAAAATGCGTGGTGTTGAATCCAACGGCATGCTGTGCTCCGGCAAGGAGTTGGGAATCCCCGACGAGGTCGATGGTTTGCTGGTTCTGCCGGTCGATGCTCCGGTTGGCGCATCGATCCGGGATTACCTGAATCTCGATGATACCTTGTTTACGCTGAAAATTACGCCGAACCGTGCCGATTGCCTGTCGATCCGTGGTATTGCCCGCGAAGTCGCTGCGTTGACCGACACTCCCTTGTCGCCGGTTGCTATCGAGCCGGTAGCCCCGACGCATGATGGTGTTTTGCCGATCCGTATCGATGCGCCGGCTGCGTGTGGTCGTTATGTCGGCCGTGTGCTGCGCAACGTCAATACCGCAGCGGCAACGCCAGACTGGATGAAACAACGTCTGGAACGCTCGGGCATCCGTTCGATCAGTGCTGTGGTCGACGTGACCAATTACGTGCTGCTCGAGCAGGGCCAGCCGATGCATGCCTTTGATATGGCCGCGCTGGAAGGTGGTATCACCGTGCGCCATGCGCGCGAAGGCGAGACCTTGCTGTGCCTGAATGAGAAAACGGTCGCCCTCGACCCGTCCTTGCTGGTGATCTCCGATGATGCCAAGGCTTTGGCTATTGCTGGCATCATGGGAGGGGAGGGCAGTGGCGTGACCAACACCAGCCGCGACATCTTGCTGGAAAGCGCCTACTTTGCTCCGGAGGCCATTGCCGGTCGTTCCCGTAAATTGGGTTTCGGATCGGACTCGTCGTTCCGCTTCGAGCGTGGCGTGGACTACCAGCTGCAGCGTGAAGCGATTGAACGGGCCACCAGCCTGATTATGTCGATCTGCGGTGGCGATGCCGGCCCGGTCATCGAGGCTGTTGGCGAACTGCCGGAGGCGGCAACTGTTACGGTACGTAGCGAGCGGGTATGCCGCGTGCTGGGCATTGAGCTTGATCACGCAACCATCGGCGGTATTTTCCAGCGCTTGGGGCTGGACGCCCGTGATGGTGGTACGTCCTATGATGTGGTCTCGCCGTCGTTCCGCTTCGATATTGCCATTGAAGAAGATTTGATCGAAGAAGTGGCCCGCGTTCATGGTTACGACGCGATTCCTTCCGATGCGCCAGTGACACGTTTGCGCATGCTGCCGATTGCTGAAGATCGCCTGCCGCGTGCCTCGTTTCGTCGCAAGGTGGCTAGCCGTGATTATCAGGAAGTGGTCAGCTATGCCTTCGTGTCGGAATCCTGGGAAGCTGACTTCGCCGGCAATACCGATCCGGTGCGTCTGATCAACCCGATTGCATCGCATATGAGTGTGATGCGTTCGTCGCTGATCGGCGGTCTGGTCAATGTACTGAGTTCCAACCTGAACCGCAAACAGCCTCGCGTTCGTGTTTTCGAACTAGCCCGGGTGTTCCTGAAACAGGCTGAAGGCGTCGTCGATCAGCCGGAGCGCATTGCTGCACTGGCCTGGGGACCGCGTGCTGCCGAACAGTGGGATTTGGGTAACGAGCGGGTCGACTTCTTCGACATCAAGGCGGATGTCGAGGCGCTGCTTTTCCCGCGAGTTGCCGAGTACCGCAAAGCTGAACATTCTGCCTTCCACCCGGGGCGCTGTGCCGAAGTCGTATTGGACGGCAAGGTGATCGGGGTGATTGGCGAGTTGCATCCGCGCTGGGTACAAACGTACGATTTGCCATCGGCTCCCGTTGCATTTGAACTGGACTATACCGCTGTCGAGGCGATTGAGCTGGTCAAGGCGCGTGGTGTCAGCAAGTTCCAGGTGGCTCGTCGTGACCTGGCTCTACTGGTTGATGAGTCGGTTGAGGCGGGTGCGATGCTGGCGTCGTTTGCCGGGGCCAAGGCGGAAAACGTCACGGAAGTTGCGCTGTTCGACGTTTATCGTGGCAAAGGCGTGGAAGAAGGCAAGAAGAGTCTGGCGTTCCGCGTGATGTTGCAGAATGACGAGCGTACACTGA
>JAGLBD010000146.1 GCA_018260425.1 Pseudogulbenkiania sp.
TGGAAGAGGGCGTGAGTTTTGCCGACCTCAAATCGGTGGTGACCGACTTCTTGCGTCGTTTCTTCGAACGTGATGACTTGCAGGTGCGCTTCCGTCCTTCGTTCTTTCCGTTTACCGAGCCTTCGGCTGAAATCGATGTGCTGGGCGAGCGTGGCTGGCTGGAAGTAGGCGGCTGCGGCATGGTTCACCCCAATGTGCTGCGTACCGTCGGAATCGACCCGGAACGTTTTACTGGTTTTGCCTTTGGTATCGGCCTCGACCGTTTCGCCATGCTGCGCTACGGGGTCAATGACCTGCGGTTGTTCTTCGAGAACGATCTGGCCTTCCTTAAACAGTTCAACTGATATCCGGGCGGAGATGAAACATGCAATTTTCTGAACAATGGCTGCGTAGCTGGGTCAATCCGTCGCTCGGTACGGATGAGCTGTCCTATTTGCTGACCATGGCCGGTCTGGAAGTGGAAGAAGTGGGTCGTGCCGCGCCGGCTTTCACCGGGGTCGTCGTCGCCGAAGTCAAGGAAGTGGTTCCCCACGAAAACGCCGATCGTCTGCGCGTGACCCGTGTCGATGTGGGTACCGGCGAGTTGATCCAGATTGTTTGCGGTGCACCGAATGTCGCCGTGGGCCTGAAGGTGCCGTGCGCGGTGTCGGGTGCGGTGCTGCCGGGTGATTTCCGCATCAAGCCGACCAAAATGCGTGGTGTCGAATCCAATGGCATGCTGTGCTCCGGCAAGGAGCTGGGAATCCCCGACGAAGTCGATGGTTTGCTGGTGCTGCCGGCCGATGCACCGGTAGGGACATCGATCCGGGATTACCTGAATCTCGATGATGCCTTGTTTACCCTGAAAATTACCCCGAACCGTGCCGACTGCCTGTCGATCCGCGGTATCGCCCGTGAAGTGGCGGCGTTGACGGACAGCCCGCTGTCGGCCGTGGTCATTGAACCGGTGGCGCCGGCACACGATGCCGTTTTGCCGATTCGTATCGACGCGCCGGCTGCCTGTGGCCGTTACGTCGGTCGCGTGCTGCGCAACGTCAATACGGCAGCGGCAACGCCTGACTGGATGAAACAGCGTCTGGAACGCTCGGGCATCCGTTCGATCAGTGCTGTCGTTGACGTGACCAATTACGTGCTGCTCGAACAGGGCCAGCCGATGCATGCCTTCGATATGGCCACCCTCGAAGGGGGTATCACCGTGCGTCATGCGCGCGAAGGCGAAACCTTGCTGTGCCTGAATGAAAAGACGGTTGCCCTCGATCCGTCCCTGCTGGTGATCGCCGATGATGCCAAGGCTTTGGCTATCGCCGGTATCATGGGCGGGGACGCCAGTGGCGTCACCAACACCAGTCGCGACATCTTGCTGGAAAGCGCCTACTTCGCGCCGGAGGCCATTGCCGGTCGTTCCCGTAAACTGGGTTTCGGATCGGACTCGTCGTTCCGCTTCGAGCGTGGCGTGGACTACCAGCTGCAGCGTGAAGCCATTGAGCGTGCCACCCGCCTGATCACTGAAATCTGTGGCGGCGAAGCCGGCCCTGTGATCGAAGCGGTTGGCGAGTTGCCTGAGGCGACCACGGTTACCGTGCGTAGCGAGCGGGTCTGCCGTGTGCTGGGTATTGAGCTTGACCATGCCACCATCGGTGGTATTTTCCAGCGCTTGGGTCTGGACGCCCGTGATGGCGGCACGTCGTATGAGGTGGTCTCGCCGTCGTTCCGCTTCGATATCGCCATTGAAGAAGACTTGATCGAAGAAGTGGCCCGCGTGCATGGTTACGACGCGATTCCTGCCGATGCGCCGGTGACCCGTTTGCGTATGCTGCCAATTGCTGAAGATCGCCTGCCGCGTGCCTCGATTCGTCGCAAGGTGGCTAGCCGTGATTATCAGGAAGTGGTCAGCTATGCCTTCGTGTCGGAATCCTGGGAAGCTGACTTCGCCGGCAATACCGATCCGGTGCGTCTGATCAACCCGATTGCATCGCATATGAGTGTGATGCGTTCGTCGCTGATCGGCGGTCTGGTCAATGTACTGAGTTCCAACCTGAACCGCAAACAGCCTCGCGTTCGTGTTTTCGAACTAGCCCGGGTGTTCCTGAAACAGGCTGAAGGCGTCGTCGATCAGCCGGAGCGCATTGCTGCACTGGCCTGGGGACCGCGTGCTGCCGAACAGTGGGATTTGGGTAACGAGCGGGTCGACTTCTTCGACATCAAGGCGGATGTCGAAGCGCTGCTCTACCCGCGTGTTGCCGAGTACCGCAAAGCTGAACATTCCGCCTTCCACCCGGGGCGCTGTGCCGAAGTCGTATTGGATGGCAAGGTTATCGGGGTGATTGGCGAGTTGCATCCGCGTTGGGTTCAATCCTACGATTTGCCATCGGCGCCCGTTGCATTTGAACTGGACTACGCCGCAGTGGAAGCGATCGAGCTGGTCAAGGCGCGTGGTGTCAGCAAGTTCCAGGTAGCGCGTCGTGACCTGGCTCTGCTGGTTGACGAGTCGGTTGAGGCGGGTGCGATGCTGGCTTCGTTTGCCGGGGCCAAGGCAGATAACGTAACGGAAGTTGCGCTGTTCGACGTTTACCGTGGCAAAGGCGTGGAAGACGGCAAGAAGAGTCTGGCGTTCCGCGTGATGTTGCAGAATGACGAGCGTACACTGA
>JAGLBD010000059.1 GCA_018260425.1 Pseudogulbenkiania sp.
AATCGAGACGGATCCACAGCGCCAATCCGATCAGCAGCGGAGAGAGCACGATCAGACCCGCCAGCGAGGCGATCAGGTCAAACAACCGCTTGGCCGGCATGGAGCCTGGCCGAGCGGTTTTCAGGGACACCTGACTCATGCGCCGAGAATCTCCCGAACAGCGGCGATCACACGCGTCTGGTCCGCCTCGGTCATGCGGGTATACAGCGGCAAGGTGACCTCGGCTTCAAACGCCGCCTGGGCATGCGGGAACATCTGCGGCGTCAGCGAATAGCCGTCGCGCCATACCGGGTGCAGGTGCAGGGGGATAAAGTGCACCGAACACCCAATGCCTTTTTCTGCCATGGCGATGATGAAATCATCACGTTTGATACCGGCTTCCGGTTTGATTCGTACCGGGTAGAGGTGCCAGGAGTGCAGATCTCCGGCATGTACCGGCCGGGGCGGCAGAATCAACGGCAGGTCAGCCAGCTCTTTGTCGAAACGCTCGGCCATGGCCTGACGCTTGACGTGGAACGCCTCGAGACGACGCAACTGGTGAATACCGATCGCCGCGCCGATATCCGGCATATTGTATTTGAAGCCGGGCTCGACCACTTCGTAGAACCATGCCGGCGTTTTCGACACATAGCGGTCGAAGGCATCACGGCTGATACCGTGCAAGCGCATGATCTTGCAACGCTTGATGATCTCGGGATTTTTCGAGACCACCATGCCGCCTTCACCGGTGGTCATGGTCTTGTTGGCGTAGAAGCTGAATACCGTCACATCGCTATCGAGAGTCCCGATGCGCTTGCCTTTCCAGGTCGTCGGCAAGGAGTGAGCCGCATCTTCCACCACTTTGATGCCATGCTCGGCCGCAATGGCCAGAATGGCATCCATATCGCAGGCAAGACCCGCGAAGTGCACCGGCACGATGGCGCGGGTTTTGGGGGTAATCGCCGCACGAATTGCCGCAGGATCGATATTGAAGGAGGACGGGTCAATATCGACCACCACCGGATGCGCCCCCAGATAGCGCACCACTTCGGCGGTTGCGGTAAAGGTATAGGACGGAACAATCACCTCGTCGCCTTCCCGTACACCGACGGCCTCGAGGGCCAGATGCAGGCCGGCCGTTGCCGAGTTGACAGCAATCGCTTCGACGCCCTCGCCGATATAGGCCGCAAAGTCAGTCTCGAACTGACGGGTTTTCGGACCGGTGGTGACCCAGCCGGAACGCAATGCACTGACAACTTCATTGATTTCATCTTCACCGATATCGGGAAGAGCAAACGGCAGAAAATCCTGGCTCATGACTATCTCGTTCTCTTTCAATCATTATGACCAGCGTCGCGCCTGCAAGCTTCGAGGAAACGACGCGCCAACACCCGGTAATCATGCCGGGCAAGAATATATTCACGGCCCGCTTCACCCATCGCCACCCGTGTTTCGGCAGGCAAAGCCATCATCTGTTTTACCGCGTCGGCAATCGCTGTCGGGTCTTCCGACACCACCGAGACCCCGGCACCCGCCTCGCGGACCATATCGTTGCCGGCATCCACCGAATGGATGACCGGACGTGCTGCCATCATGTAATCGAACAATTTGTTCGGATTGATGCCGAAACGATAGATCGGCAGTTTACGCCATCCAATGAACAAAGCATCCATCTGCGCCAGAAACGACGGCACGGCACGCTTGGGGATGGCCGGCAGGAAATGCACATTCGTCAGCCCAAGAGCACGACTGGCCGAAACCAGCGCGCCCTTGTCGGGGCCATCCCCCACCAGCACAAAGGCAAGCGGCAAGCCCTTGAGCTGAGCGGCGGCTTCCAGCAGGAAGTCCAGGGCATTCGCGAGACCATGGCCCCCGGCATAGCCCACCAAAAACCGTCCCTCGCTTTTCAGGCGGTAGATCAGCTCGTCATGCTCGCGAGGCAAGGGCAGAGCCTCATTTTCCCATTCGCTCAGCACCACCCCATTGGGAATGACATGATACTTGTCATGTGCCATGCCGTGTTCATGCATATAGTCGCGAGCGCAGGGCAGCATGGAAATGACAGTATCGGCATTGCGATAGCCGAAATCCTCCGCCCACTGCAGCATCATGATGAAGGGGTGGCGCGGCGACATCCCGCCGACCTCGACCGGCGTCAACGGCCAGAGATCATGCACCTCATAGGCAAAATGTGCCCCGCTGTCACGGGCAATGCACCGTGCCGGCACGGTATCCAGCGGATAGGTGCTGGAGGCAATGACCAGATCCGGGGTAAAGGTTTTCTTCAATACGCGCCAGCGGCGCATCAACGCGAACAGGAAGCCGAAGATATTGATGACGCGCCCCACTCCGTTGCCGTCATAGCGCGGGGTCCGGCACCACAGGTAACGGATACCGTCGATATCCTGCTCCAGTGTCTTGCCTTGCAGCACCGGATTCTTCTGCCGCAGGTGCGATTGGTCTGCCGCAACGATCACGACCTCATGGCCGGCGTTAACCCACTCCCGGGCCAGGTAGTAAGGGCGGAACTCCATGCCGTGTTCAGGTGAACCGGCATAGTGGTTGATATAGAGAATTTTCATTGGGAAGCGCTTTCAAGCGACTGGTATAGAGCACACAACTTGTCGGCCTGAACGGTCCAACTGTAGTTCTCCAGTACGGCATTCTGTCCGGCAAGCCCCATGGCTGCCGCACGGGTTTCATCGTCGAGCAAAGAGCGAATAGCCTCGGCAATGGCCGCTGGATTGCAGGGGTCCACCAGAATCCCGCATCCTGCCGCATCGACAATCTCACGCCAAACCGGGAAATCGGAGGCAATGACCGGCATGCCGGCGGCCATATACTCGAAAAGCTTGATCGGCAGGGCATCCACGTAATTCGGCGTCGGGAACAAGGTCACCAGACCGATCTTGGAGCGGGCCAATACCTCGGCCACGCCCGCACGGTCCACCACGCCGAGATCATTGACACGACTCCAGCCGGGCATGCCTTCGAGAACCCCGCGCAGATCCTGTTCACTCCAGGGGCCGGCCAGATTCAATCGGACATCGGTATCCGGCAAGGCGGCGATGATGGGTTCGATGCCGCGAATCCGTGAAATACCGCCGATATAGCAAATTTCGTTGCGACGGCTATCCCAGGGAGTGTGCCGCACCAATTCCTCAAGAATGGGGAAATTGCAGATATCCACTGTCTGCGGGTTCAGCGCGGCAAAGCGTTTGCGGATATGTGGCGTCGAGGTCACGATCGCATCAAAGCGCCGTGCCGCAAAATGTTCCAGCGTTTCTACCGAGCCGGAAACCGCCGGGCGCAACCAGCCGGGAATCCAGTGCTTGGCCATCACCTGACGCGGCACGTCTTCATGCACGTCATACACCACCTTGATGCCGGCCTGCTTCAGACGCAATGCGGCCGGCAACAATTCCGGATCATGAAAATGAACGACATCCGGAGCCAAGGCCAGCGCAGCCTGATAGACCCGCTTCACCGTCCCGGTCATACGCCCCAAACGGCCTCCGGAGCGGGCGCCGACATCGACAATGCGAATATCGTCGCGGATTTCATCGCCCTTGCCGTCGGCTACGATCAGGGTTACGTCATGACCAGCACGGGCCAGAGCATGGCACTCTTTAACAAAAATGCGAATGTCGTAACGCGGATGGGCACTGGTGAGGTGAGCAATTTTCATGATGTTGTCCGGTTTTGCAGTGAACCATCGACTAAACGTGCGTAAATAGCGGCAAATCGCTGCATATTCGGTTGATGCAAGGCTTTATTGGCAATCAGCTCGCGGTTAATGTCAGCCACGCGCTGCAAGGCAGCACTGTCTTCGGACTGATCCATCGCCTGCATCAGCGGTTGAGCCAGCTGCTGAACATTTTCGACAATCATGCCGTTGAGGCCATCGATCACCCACTCGCCATTGGCAGGCAAATTCGATAACACCGGGAGGCAACCATGCCCCATGGCTTCGAGCAGGCTGATGCTGGTCGCGTCAGAGCGCGGCACACTGACAAATACCCGGCTGTCGGCATACAGCCGACCCAAGACATCCGAGGAGACAAAACCGGTAAAGGTGACGCGACGTAACGACAGCTGTCCGGCCAGCGCCTGAAGCTGAGCAGTTTGTTCACCGCTGGCGGCCACCACCAATGACCAGTCATCATGACGGGCATTGGCCTCGACCTCGGCCCAGGCGCGCAGGATGGCGTCAATGCGGTACAAGGGTTTGTGCAAACGACACGACAAGACCTGCCGTGGCCGTTGGGTGAAGTCCGGCGCCGGCGGCATGGCATCCATCCCGAAATTCAGCACCTGCACCGGCACCTGATCCCCTGCCATCTCGCGGATCACCGCGGCCATGTACAAGGAGTCGGACGTGATCGCGTCTGCCGCTTTGAGATTGCTGGCCACCATGTGACGCATCAAGGCGTTTTTACGGGGCAACAACAGGATATCCGAGCCCCAGGTGGTCAGCACCATAGGGATATTGCGTCCCTTCAGTGCCCGGGTCGCATGCCAGGCAACACTATTGGCCTGATGCACGTGCACCAGATCGGGGGACAACGCGTCAACAAATCCCCGGATGCGGGCCGCCGTGCCCAACCGGGCGAGACTGAAATTCACTAACAGGGAGCCGGCAAGATTGGCCGGTCGGCGATCGGCCGGGACTTCGCCATTGCAGACCAGATAGACTTCTTCGACATGTGGCGCAATTCCGGCCAGGTAACGCCAGGTATGCACCGAGGCAGAGCCGATCAACAGGAGTCGTTTGATCATAAAAGTTTTCCGAGGGCCTCGCACAGACGATCAAGCTTCGCGTCCAGCGCGGGTCCGGGTTGCAGGGCACAATTCATCGGCAGATTGAACACCTCGGCCGCCAGTTGCTCGCCCACCGGGCACTGTCCGGCATGATAGCCATGGCGGAAGGAGCCTAGCGGATGGATAGGGTCATCAAACCACACGCCAACCGGCAGGCCGCTGACGGCAGTGAGTTGCCGGGCCATGTCGGCCTTGTTCCCCGCGACACCGGCGATACGGAAGGGAAAGCGCACCCAGTGCACACTGTCGTCACCTTCCCACAGCGAGATACCGGGCAAGGCTGACAACTTCTGGTGGTAGCGCCGGGCCAAAACGGCCTTGTGGGCCCGAATCGCCGCCATGGCAGTCAATTGCGGCACCAACAGCGTGGCAGACAAGCGCGCCAGATGGCGCGGCAGGTGAGCCACCCCACCGTGAACCTGATCATCGCCGGAACGGTAAACCAGCTTGCAGCGCCGGGCCAATGCCATCCAGATCCGCCCGGCCAACGCCGAACGGGTCGCCAGCAAATGACCGCACAGTGTCACGGCCAGCCGCAACTGATCGACAACGGGAACATGACCGGTTTTCACATCGGGCAGACCCCCCCCAGCCGGCAGCAACGCCAGGCCACCGATTCCCCCGGTCAGGTTCTTGGAATATTCAAAGCTGAAGAATGCACCATCGTGCCGGGTACCAAGCCACTGCCCCTCGACCAAGGTACCCAGTCCGTGGGCCGCATCATCGATGAAGCGGATCGCCGGGTAGCGGGAGCGCAGATCGTCAGGAACCCGGCAGGGACGGCCAAAATTATGCGGCACGATGATGGCTCGGGTTGCCGGGGTAATGGCGCGCTCAACCAGCATCCAGTCATAGCCGAGCGTTGCGGCATCCACATCGACGAATACGGTACGGGCACCGCAGCCCGCTACTTGATTGGGCACCACCACGCAGGTATAGGCCGGCAGGATCACCTCATCGCCATGACCGATGCGATAGGCCGCCAACAAGGCACTCAGGGCACTGCGCCCGGCATCGAACCACATCACCTGCCATGCCGGACCGACCGACTCGGCCACGCTACGCGTCAGTTGCCCCTCCAACGCGTCACGCGAACGCCCCGGCAGGGCCAGCACGCGCCGCAAGAAGGTAGCGGGAGACAAGGAATTGCAGGTCAGCATGACGTCCCTTCCCGGCCAAGCTCACGATCTTCGCGACGGCACAAGCGCATCACCCAGACGGTATAACTCAGCAAATACAACGACATCACCAGACTCATCGCGGCAAAGGCCCAGGCAATATGACGGGTTTGGATAATGACTCCGGCAAAGACCAGCAGGTTGACGCTCAGCCAGCCAAGCACAATGGCGAACGAAGTGTGCTGGCGCTTGAGCACCATGGGCACCATGAAGGCCGGTGCGCAGACAAAAGACAAATAGAAACTGGGGGCCAACAGTGCGGCCAGATGACCGGCCATCGCCCAGTCCGGACCGAACACCAGAGCAAATAGCGGCTCGCCAAGCACCATCAACAGACCAAAGGGCAGAATGGCCAGTGCACCGAGCAGCAGAACCGTTTTTTTCAGGATGGGCAGCAAGGGTTTGCCGGCCGTACGGGCTTCGGCAAGATCACGGTAGATCACTTGCGATACCGCCTGACCGACAATGGCGGCCGGCAATTTGAGCACCCGCAACACCAAACCGTAATGACCGACGATGCTGGTGCCGGCAAAACGGGCGATCAACCACAACAGCAGCGACTCTTGCAAGGCCACCACAAAGGCATGCGGAGTGTTGACGGTCGGGAACTCCCGATACTGCCAGGCCAGTGTTTTCATCTGCTGTGACGACAGCCCGCTGAAGCAGGCAAACCGTGCGGCAAGATCGCGGCGCCACTCGCCCATCAGTGCCGCCGCCTGACCGGCGGTCTGACCGATAATCAACGCGGCCACGCCCAGCCCGCCAAAACCGCCAGCCAACTGCACGGCCGTCACGGTCAGCGCCTGTGCGATGCGCCCCTGGGCATTGGCATCGTAACGACGCAAGCGATTATTGCGGTTTACCCAGATTTGGGCCGCACCGGCGCACCACAACGAGACCGGCAGGAATAGCAGCCAGGGCGCGAGTTCCGGCGCACCAAGCCATGCGGCAATCGCATCGCGCGCCACCAGGGCCGGCATCAGGGCCAGCAAGGACAACAGGGTGCAGATCCCCAGCGACAGTGCCAGCAAATGCGCAGCATCACGTTCTTCGGCCGGCAACACCACCGCCAGTTCATAGCGACCACCCGCTGCCACCGCAAGGTTAGACAACCAGGACACGAACAATGTCAGCAAGGCAAACTCGTGCGGGCTGTACACGCGGGTAAGCAGCGGAGAAAACAGCAAGGGAATGGCCATGGCCAGCGTTGCTCCGCTGGCCAGGGTCAGGACATTGCGCAAGAAAGCCCCACGCATGAGCGTGGTCAGACGTCGGGCTGGCACCATTATCTCAACGCATGTTTGACAGCAGCAACGATGGCATCCTGCGTCGCTTCGTCAAGGAAGGGGTGCATCGGCAAGCTCATCACCCGGCGGGACGCCGCCTCGGAGATCGGGAAACTGCCTTCCGGCAGGTTCAGGTGGGCAAAGGCCGGCTGCAAGTTGAGCGGTACCGGGTAATGCACTGCCGTCGGGATGCCGGCTTCCTTGAGGCTGGCCTGCACGGCGTCGCGGTTGTCGACTTCGATGGTGAACTGGGCAAAGACACTCGACGAGCCTTCTGCCACCACCGGCACTTGCACGACATCCTTGAGCAGTTCGATATAGCGTGCACCAATGCGTGCGCGCGCCGCCACTTCCTCGTCAAACGTCGGAAGTTTCGCCAGCAGAATGGCCGCTTGCAGCGTATCGATACGGCCGTTCAGGCCAATCACCGGGTGGTGGTAGCGACGGTCCTGGCCATGGCTGCGGATCTGGCGCATCTTGCGTGCCAGTTCATCATCATTGGTAAAGCAGGCACCACCGTCCCCGTAACAGCCCAGCGGCTTGGAGGGGAAGAAACTGGTGGTGGCGATGGTCGACACGCCGCAGGATTTGCGGTCTTTGTAGCGCGCACCAAAACTCTGTGCGGCATCTTCAATCACCGGGATGCCATGCTTTTCCGCCACGGCATTGATGCGGTCGAAATCGGCGCACTGACCGTACAGGCTGACCGGAATGATGGCGCGGGTACGCTCGGTAATCGCCGCTTCGATACGCTCGGGATCGAGGTTCCAGCTCACCGGGTCAATATCGACGAAGACCGGAGTTGCACCCAGCAAGGCAATCATTTCGCCGGTAGCAATAAAGGTGAACGGCGTGGTGATGACTTCATCTCCCGGGCCGACGCCCAGCGCCATCATGGCAACTTGCAGCGCCGTCGTCCCGTCCGAAATACCAATGGCATGTTTCACGCCAACGTAGCGGGCCAGTTCGCCCTCGAGCTCGGCCACTTCCGGGCCCATGATGTACTGGCCATGATCCAGCACGCTCTGGATGCGTGCATCGATATCGGCTTTCAGATGCTGGTATTGTGCCTTCAGGTCAATGAAGTTAATGCTCATGGTGTCAGTATCCTGTCTCACAACGGGGTGCAATGATTGCCGCCGATTTCGTATTCCGTACCGCAAGTCGTGCAGGCGTATTCGCCGATGCTGTCGTCAAGACGCTCGCCGCAGCTGCACATCCAACCCAGACGGCGTGCCGGGGTGCCGACCATCATGGCGTAGGCCGGGACGTCGCGGGTCACCACTGCACCGGCGCCAATGAAGGCAAATTCGCCAATGGTATGGCCGCAGACGATGGTGGCATTGGCACCGATCGACGCACCGCGGCGCACAATGGTGCGGCGGTATTCGTTCTTGCGGTTCACGTGACTGCGCGGATTATTGACGTTGGTGAACACCATGGAGGGTCCGCAAAACACGTCGTCCTCCAGGGTCACGGCATCATAAATCGAGACATTGTTTTGCACTTTGACGTTGTTGCCGATCTTTACGTCATTGCCGACAAACACGTTCTGCCCGAACGAGCAGCCTTCGCCAATCGTGGCTCCGCCACAAATATGAACCCAGTGCCACACACGGGTATTGGCGCCGATAACGGCACCTTCGTCGATAATCGCTGTAGGATGGGCGTTGAATTCGCTCATGGTCGCTCCTGTTTCAGTAGTCCAGCGGCAGGCTGACGCGACGGCCATCACGTGCCGACAGATACATGGCAATCAACAATTCCAGCGATTTCAGTCCTTCGCGGCCATCGGTTTCCGGATCGGCTTCACCGCGCATCACCTTGATAACATTGTCATAGTACATCGGGTGACCAAAACCATACACGCTGGTGGTGGCATAGCTGGCGCTGCCGATGGTGTCATCCATCGGATGCGGTTCGGCAAATTCCCAGTGCTGGATTTCGTTGACGGCGACACCGCCGACACGTACCGAGCCCTTTTCACCCAGAATGGTGATGGAACCTTCCATATTCTTCGGATAGGTCAACATGGTGACGTTCATGCTGCCCAGCGCGCCCGAGCGCCATTTCACACTGACAACGCCGGTATCTTCGACCTCGATATTCCGTTCCAGCGTCGCGGTATAGGCCTGAACGCTCTCCACCGGGCCAATCAGCCAATCCAGCAAGTCGACATAATGACTGGCCTGATTCATGAAGGCGCCGCCATCGAACTCCCAGGTACCGCGCCAGCCGGCTGCGTCGTAATACTCCTGCGGGCGAGTCCAGAAAACGTTGACGTTGACCATGTAGATCCGGCCAAAACGCTTTTCCGTCATGGCCTGCTTGAGCAGTTGCAGCGTGGCATTGCGGCGGTTTTGCTTGACCACGAACATGCGCTTGCCAGCCTTGTCGGCGGCCCGCACCATCTCCAGACCATCTTCCCAGCGCGTCGCCATCGGCTTCTCGGTCAGCACATGGAAACCCGCCTCGGAACATTCGATCGACTGGCGCGGATGCAAACCGGACGGTGTGGTCAGAATGATGATGTCGGCGTTGGTAGCCGCCAGCATCTCGGTCAGGGAGCGATGGCCACGGGCGCCGGTGCGCTCGACAGCGGCAGCCAGTGCAACCGGGTCGATATCGCAGACATCCACGAGCTCGGCACGCTCGGCATGTTTTTCCAGGGAACCGAAATGGTTGGCGGCAATACGGCCGCAGCCTGCCAGAGCGAAACGGATCTTGCGATCGGTAATGGGCGTGTGATGGACGGTGTGCATGGTCGGTTTTCTGTAGTCGGTGAACGGCAAAGGGCGACACTGGGTCGCCCTCGCCGTAATAGCTCCGGTCAGGCCTTGACGATATGGCCGGCCGGTTCCAGGTATTTGCCGCGCGAATCGACGATCAGCGGAGCATGTTCCTTGAGCAGTACGTAGTCGAACTTGTCATGATCGGTCGCCAGCACCACGCAGTCATAGGACTTCAAGGTATCGGCATTGACCGGCACGCTGGACAGATCGAAGCTGTGTTCACGCATTTTCGGGAACACCGGAACATGCGGGTCGGAGTAGCTGATCTCGGCACCCAGATCGCGCAGTTTCTCCATCAGGATCACCGACGGACTTTCACGCATGTCGTCGACGTTCTTCTTGTAGGCAATCCCCAACACCAGAATGCGGCTGCCGTTGATGGATTTCTTGCGCTCGTTCAACGCCGAAGCAATCTTGCTCACCACGTAGTCGGGCATATTGGAGTTCACTTCGCCGGCCAGCTCGATGAAACGGGTATTCACACCGTATTCACGCGCTTTCCAGGTCAGGTAGAACGGATCGATCGGGATGCAGTGCCCACCCAGACCCGGGCCCGGGAAGTAAGGAACGAAACCGAACGGTTTGGTCGCTGCCGCACGAATCACTTCATGGATATCGATACCCATGCGGTCGGCGACGATCTTCATCTCATTGACCAGACCGATGTTCACGGCACGGTGAATGTTTTCCAGCAGCTTGGTCATTTCCGCCGCACGGGTAGACGATACCGGCACGACTTTGTCGATCACCGCAGAGTACAGGGCCACACCGACTTCCTGGCAGGCCTCGGTCACACCGCCGCACACCTTGGGAATGGTGCGGGTGGTGAAATTCGGGTTACCCGGATCTTCACGCTCCGGCGAGAACACCAGGAAGGCATTTTCACCCACGGTCAGATTGCGCGACTCGATGCGCGGCTTGAGCTCTTCGTCGGTAGTTCCCGGGTAGGTGGTCGACTCCAGCGAGACCAGATGACCTTCGCGCAGGTAAGGCACCAGCGATTCGGTGGTGTTGATCACATACGACAGATCCGGCTCGCGGTATTTGTTCAGCGGGGTCGGTACACACAGAATCAGCGCATCGGCTTCCGGGGCACGGGAGAAGTCGGAGGTCGCTTCAAAACCGCGGCCCAGCGCTTCGCTGATCGACTCACCGGAAATATGTTCGATATAGGAACGGCCGGCCATCAGGGCATCGACCTTGGATTGATCGATATCGAAACCGATAACCTTGTAACCGACTTCGGCGAAACGCAACATCAGCGGCAGGCCGACATAGCCCAGCCCGACGATGCCGATGACGGCAGATTTGTCCGCAATGCGGTTAAGCAGTTGCTGCTTGATCACGATGACAGTCCTAACAATAAAAATTCGTCGATTCTGCCCTGCACGGGCGAACCGGTTTATCCAGCGCTACAAAAAGATACAGTCTCGCGCAAAAGCGCGATGCACCGGCTGATCTTGCTCAATCGGGCGAGGTTTCGGCGCCATTATACGCCGCTTGGCCTGAGCCGCTAGAGGAGCAACTTGCCCCCGGATGACTGATTGGTCAGGCGCAGCCGTTCGATGAAATCGACAAACTCCAGCCCGAAACGGTCTTCCCGTTCCAAGGCAATCTTTTCCAGCTCGTCCCAGGCGATGGTTTCCGGCGTCTCGCGGAAGGCCAGCACCGCCACATTGCCATGACTGGCCGACGGCAGCTCGAGCACCCTTCCCTCGAACACGTTGCACAAACGCTCGAGGAATTGATGGTAGCGTTTGTCGCCACTCCACCAGTTGGTGACAAACACTCCATCGGGCGACAAGGCACGGCGGCAATCTTCAAAAAACTCTTCGGTGGTCAACGCATCGACGATCTGCAAACCGTCGAACCCGTCCACCAGAATCGCATCGGTCGAACCGTTGAAGATCCGGACATACTCGGCGCCATCAGCCTCGACGATCTCGAAGCGGTCGCCCTCTTCCGGCAACTCGAAAAAGGCGCGCGCCACGGCGATGACCTGAGGATTGATATCGATGGCCACGCTTTTGGTATCACGCAGATAAAAATCGATATAGCGCGCCAGCGAACCGCCCCCCAGTCCGATCTGCAAAATGTGTTGCGGCGAGTCGTTGAACAACAGAAAACCCATCATCGCCCGGCTGTAGGACAGCACCAGATCGGTCGGATCCTCCAGGTTCATCGAGCTCTGGATGGTTTCCGATCCCAGATGCAGGGAGCGGATGCCGTCCAGCTCGCTGATCTCGACTTCCGGCATCGCGTCGACGCCAGGGCGAACCCGGCGGCGAAAGGGGTGTCGTGCCTTGCTCATGCGCACCCCGGCTCTTTGGGACGGGAATCCAGAATACTGATGGTTCTGCGTACCGGTGTTTCGTCATCCTCGTCACTCGCGACCGGGTCGCGAAACTCTTCCTTGTCGAAGGCCGTGTCGCCACCGGCGGCAGGCACCTGCCCCGGCGTCAGACCGACGAAATCGAACAGGGTCGTATCGGCAAGGTGGGAGGGCACCACGTTCTGCAATGCCCTGAACATCGTCTCGACCCGGCCCGGGAAGCGACGATCCCAGTCATTGATCATTTCCTTGACCACCTGGCGCTGCAGGTTCGGCTGCGAGCCGCACAAATTGCACGGGATGATCGGGAACGCGCGCATTTCCGCATAGCGCTCCAGATCCTTCTCGCGGCAATAGGCCAGCGGACGGATCACCACGTGACGACCATCGTCGGACACCAGCTTTGGCGGCATCGACTTGAGTTTGCCGGCATAGAACATGTTCAGGAACAAGGTCTGCAGGATGTCGTCGCGGTGATGGCCGAGGGCGATTTTGGTCGCACCCAGCTCGGAAGCCACCCGGTAGAGAATACCTCGACGCAAACGCGAACACAGCGCACAGGTGGTTTTGCCCTCGGGCACCACGCGTTTGACGATCGAATAGGTGTCTTCTTCGATGATGTGGTACTCGACACCGATACTCTTGAGGTAGTCGGGGAGAACATGCTCGGGGAAGCCCGGCTGTTTCTGGTCGAGATTAACGGCAACGATAGAGAAGTCGATCGGAGCCGATTTTTGCAGACCGAGCAGGATGTCCAGCAGGGCATAACTATCCTTGCCGCCGGACAGGCATACCATGACGCGGTCGCCCTCTTCGATCATGTTGAAATCATTGATGGCATCGCCCACATGGTGACGCAAACGCTTGCTGAGCTTGTTGCTCTCGAAGGCCGCTTTCTGGACCTTGGCGTCGGTAACTGGTGCTGTATCTTGCATGGCGACCGTAACAGATTGAAAAACGGTCGATTTTAGCGCGAAACCCGGCACAAGGAGAAGCCTCGCACAGGTTTTTTGCTACAGGACAATACTGCGCCCGCCATCCACCGCCAGGATTTGGCCGGTGATATAGGCCGCATCGGCAGACAACAGGAAGGCAACGGCACGGGCAATATCCTCCGGCACACCAACCCGGGCAAGCGGAATGGTGGCTTCGATGGCACTGCGCACCTCGGCCGTAAATACACCACCGTCATCCTCGGGCCAGATGTTGGCTCCGGGAGACACGCCATTGACCCGCACCCGGGGCGCCAGCTCCAGCGCCAGAGAACGAATCAACTGCGCATGAGCTGCCTTGGCCAGGCTGTAGACCACATGCGACTTCATCGGCCGCTCGGCATGAATGTCGACAATACCGACAATGGCACCCTGCCGGCGAGCCAGAAAGGGCGCCGCCGCCTGCGCAAGCCACAGGGGGGCCTTGAGATTGCTCCCCATCAGGTCATGCCAGGCCGCCTCATCGATCTCGCCGACCGGGGTCGGAAAGAAACTGGACGCATTGTTGACCAGACCATCCAGCTGGCCGAAGCAGGCAACGGCACGCTCTATCAGGCCCGGCAATTGCCCGGCATCGAGTAGATCCCCTTGCAGCAAGGCCACCGACCCGGGACGCATCGTGTCCAATTCATCAGCCAAGGCCTCGGCATCGGCTCGCGAGCCACGGTAATGCAGCACCAGACGGGCGCCACGCTGGTGCAGGCAACGCGCTATGCCCGCCCCCACCCTGCGCGCGGCCCCGGTGATCAGAAAGACCTTGCCAGCAAAGTCCGTTCCGCTCATTTTGCCTCCGCACGACATGCGGACATCGCCTCAAGCATGGCTGTCGCATCGCCCGGGAAATCAAACCGGGTTTCCAGCACCGGGGAGCGACGTTTGAAGGGCTCGATTTTTACCAGCAGGTGTGTGCCGGTCACCGGCACCCGCTCCAGAAAGGCCTGATCCGGGGTCCAGGCAAAATTGAATTTACCGCCATCGCTGTACCAGCCACTGACGCGATGGTTCGCGACATAGCGACTGCCCTTGATCAGTACCGACAACATGCTGCGGCGTTGACCGATGCCGGTCGGCCCTTCGAAAGGTTTGACATCCCACCCCGGGATCGTATCCGGGATTTCCAGTTGGAGATGCATGACCGGTTGGTCGGCGCGGCAGGTCAATTGCAAGGTGGCAGGAAATTCGGCCTTGCCGGCTTTGCCCGTTCCAGCCAACGATGCCCGGCGCAACGGACTGCCAACCACAGGATCGGTCACGACCCAACGAGCCGGCTCATCGGCCGCCGCCAACCCGCTGACACACAGCAAGCAGACCGCCGACATCACAGTAATTCGCTTCACCCTCTTCTCCTTCGCATTGGTTTCGCCCAGAATCGCATCACATTGTAGCAGGATGCCTGACATGACCCACCTACCCGAACCTTCTGCCGCCGCACTGGCCACCAGTCAAATGCTGTCGCAGCGCATTGCCTCCGCCATTGACGATGCCGGCGGCTGGCTGCCCTTTTCCCGGTATATGGAACTTGCGCTGTATGCGCCGGGCGCTGGCTACTACGCGGCAGGCAGCCACAAGCTGGGCGGCAGTGGCGACTTCACCACCGCCCCGGAAATGACCCCGTTGTTTGGCCGGACACTGGCCCGCCAGCTTGCCGGCTTGCTACCTCAGACCGGCGGTACCTTGTATGAGTTCGGCGCTGGCTCGGGTGTGCTGGCCGCCGACATTCTCGATGCACTCGAAGCCATGGACTGCCTGCCGGCGCGCTATGCGATCCTCGATCTCTCGCCGGACCTGATCGAGCGCCAGCAAGCCACCCTGCGCCAGCGTGTTCCCCACCTGATGGAACGCATTGTCTGGCTGGACAGTTTACCGGAACAGCTCGACGGCATCGTGATCGGCAATGAAGTGCTGGACGCCATGCCCTGCGAACTGGTGATTTACCAACAGGACTGGCTGCAACGCGGGGTCACGGTACGCGACGGAGCCTTCGTTTTCGAGAACCGCCGCATTGACGACCCGGCACTGTATGCCTTGGCACAGCAACGTATCCCGCCGCAGGACGGCTACGTGACAGAGATCAGCCTGGCCAATCAGGCCTTCATGCGCAGTCTCGCGGACCGACTGGTCCGGGGAGCGATCCTGCTGATCGACTATGGCTTCCCGGAACGCGAGTACTACCACCCGCAACGGCACATGGGCACGCTGATCGGCCACTATCGCCACCATACCATTGACGATCCCTTCTACTTGCCCGGATTGATGGACCTCACCTGTCACGTCGACTTCACCGCGATTGCCGTCGCCGGAACCGAAGCCGGACTGGATTTGATCGGCTACACCACGCAAGCCCAGTTTCTGGTCAATGCCGGCATCACCGAAGAATTGCAGGCACTGGACCCATCCAACCACGAACGCTACCTGCCCAACGTCTCGGCGGCACAAAAACTCATGTCGCCGGCCGAAATGGGAGAATTGTTCAAGGTGATCGGGTTTGGCCGCGGGGTCGATATCGACTGGACAGGCTTTGCCAGCGGGGATCGCTGCCATACGCTGTGACCGGGCAATGTGAGAAAAAGCACAAATTCAAAAAAACTTTGCCAGACCTGTTGACAGCTCAAAACAGGCACGTTAATATTCGCCCCACTTCAACGCAGCAATGCAACGAAGCCGTGGCGAATTAGCTCAGTCGGTTAGAGCGACGGAATCATAATCCGCAGGTCCGGGGTTCGAGTCCCTGATTCGCCACCACAGAATTCAAGGGGTTAGCGCAAGCTAACCCCTTTTTCCATTCCAGCGGTTCAACTCTCGTATTTCCAGCAGATGGTCCGGTGACAACTGCGTATTGCGCATGGTCATCAGCCCCTCGGTCAACTTCAGACCCGACCGCAGACTCCCTTCCTGAATGCAGACCAAGCAGCCCGTGCCTTGCCGGACCTAGTTTGCACTAGTTTAATTATACTATTCCAAACCTGCGATTTACGATGCTCGGCAGCGCGCATCAGGTCTTGCTTGCCCCCTGCCCCCCAACTCAATCAGCACAGCCGAAATGGATGGCAAAGCGCTTACGTTTTCATCTGGCTTGGCCAAGAGCGATTCTTCGTCGCTCGGTGAGGCGTTACCCAAATGAATGTCTCGCGCCCACTTGCCATTCTGTCCTTGCTGGGTCTGACGGCAGCATTTGGCAAACCGATATCCGCTATTTCGATGACCTTTGACCCTATCCTGGTCAGCGACTTCGTGATGGCGAATTACACCCAAATACAGCGAAATTGTGGTGTTGGTTCAAGTCGAGGACAGCATGCCACGGTTGCAACATCGGAGGACCGAGTTCGATGCAGAAACACATCGACAAACAGAAAGGAATCATCATGCTTTTGAACTGGATTCTGGTGGCATGGGACAAACGTCACCGCAGTATCTTCTGGCAAACCCTCTACTTCTGGCGGGTCTACGCAACCGCGCTCTGGCAGATTCGTCGTTTCATCCTGGAGGCATGACATGTCAGACCACAAGCAAGAACCGATGATCATACCGACGCCGGATGGCCCGGTGAATTTGAACGAATACACCGATGCCATCCATGCCTACCTCGTCGGGTTACCCGATGGCCAAAACCTGATGATTGTTCGGGACGGCAAGGCGAATGCCCCGCTCCTTGCAGAAAAGCGCCCGGTATGGGACAAAGAAGGATATCGCATCGAATACCTGCCCTTGGTGGAAGCCAAGCGCAAGCTGTTGCAACGATAAGGATCGGAGGACACGTGCCGACTGAGTCGATGCTGGGCTAGTTGTTTCCCTATTCGCGCTGTTCGTGCTGTACGCGGGACCGCCAATAAGGCAGAAAAAACCATACAAATCATTCAGAAAGCGCTTAAATGAATCATCACTGGTGACCTTGCCCAGCCATGCTCTCAGTGAGAGTTTCGCATGCGAAACATTGCTGCTTGCAAAGGTATCTTGTACAACGTTCAACTCTTGCTTGATATAGCCAACGAGACGTAAACGAGATAGCCTAGCCTGTTTTTTGGGTGCACTTTTGTCTACGGTTTAGCATGCAGGTTGCAGAACAAAGCCATTGACTATTGCTTCGCAGCCAATGTTATGACAACATCAAACAAGACTGCTAAAATGCCACGCAATATGGATACCATACAGCTTTCCCCTGCCGTACTTGACTGGGCTGCGTCCCAGGCAGGTCAATCGCTGTATGAATTCGCCAAGACGATCTCGAAACGAAATGTGGACAAGATTCTGGATGGAATTTTAACGAACGCTCAGGTCGTTAAATTTGCCAAAAAATCCAGGATTCCCCTTGGCTATCTCTTCTTAGAAGTACCACCACCTGCTAGACAGATCCCGATTGCAGACTTTCGAACGGTTCAGTTTGCAGAGCCTATAGGAAGAGATTTCTTTGATACGTATGACGACATCGAATACAAACAATCTTGGTACAAAGAGATCCTAAAGGCTGATGGAGTCGAACCTTTACCGTTTGTAGGAAAATTTACAAACAATCGTCCAGCTACATTTGAGCTCGCCAAAGAAATTAGAGCAGTACTCAACTTCTCTAGTAGCGACCCACTACAACTCCGAACTCCTGATGAACTTTTTTCGTTTCTTGCCGGGAAATGCGAACAAGTCGGCATACTTGTATTCAAAAATGGGGTTGTTGGCAACAATACAAAAAGACCAATATCTGTAAATGAGTTTAGAGGTTTTGCAATAGCTGATAGCCTTGCCCCTGTGATTTTCATCAATGGAGCGGACGCTCCTGCAGCATGGGTTTTTACTCTCGCACATGAACTTGCCCATATTTGGATAGGGGCTTCTGGGATATCTGATGCAGCACCTAGCGCAGAGCACTCTATTGAAAAATATTGCAACGCAGTTGCAGCAGAGTTTCTTGTACCTGCCGATATTTTTTTAGACGAATGGAATTCCGCAGGCGATCTTAATGAAGTCGCAAAAATAGAAAAACTAAGAATAACATTCAAGGTCAGCCGTCTTGTAATCGCCCGTAGAGGACTAGAGCTTGGAGTGATAGATCGTCAGCTTTACAAAGATCTGTACGATACAATGCGGTTGAATCGAAAGCGAGGAAGCTCGGGTGGTGATTTTTACCGAACTTTGGCGACTCGCAATAGTAAAAAATTATCGATGGAAATAACAAATCTTGCCATTGCTGGTCACATTACGCTTGGGCAGGCAGGCAAGCTATTAAATACTAACCCAAACCACGTGGTAAAGTTCTATGCCAAGCAGAACTCGATATCTGTTTGATTCTGATGTTTTAATCACATCAGCACGACTTCATTACTCACCATCCTATTGCCAAGCTTTTTGGGACTGGTTAACTGCTGGCCACCAGGCAGGAATTTTTTTTAGCATTGATAAAGTAAAAGAAGAACTACTAGACGGTGACGATGATCCACTATCACAATGGATAGATACTGAAAGACTCAAAGATTTTTTTCAAACCAGCCTGCCGTCCATAGGGCAATGGAAAGTACTATCTGCCTTCGCCAATGATCCAGTCAGAAATTATAAGACCTCTGCTAAAAATAAATTCTTGGACGTTGACAAGGCAGATGCTTGGCTTATTTCTCATTCAGCTCATAATGGTGACTTTGTGATAGTTACTAATGAAGTATCCCGGCCCGAAGCAAAGGCTGACATCAAATTGCCAGATGCTGCAGCTTGGCTTGGTGTAAAAACAATTAAACTTCACGATTTACTGAACAAATACGCGGGTCACAATTTTACGTTAAGCAATATTTCAACAACCAGCACTGCAAAGAATTCTGCTGGCCTTTCAAATTCCACAGATCTTTTCGGGCACGCACTATGAAAAACGTATCTTCATGCCCACAAAGATATCAACTCACTCAACGCGCCCCATCATAAATACAATTTCACCAGTCAAGGCTCCGTGCATCAACTGTAGGGGAACAATGCTGGAGATCGAATATGCTATGGATTTGTGATGCACAAACAACCACAGTACTAGCAAAACAATCGTGGCAAAAAAATCATTCCAATAAAAGTTAACTTTTCCACAAAAAAATGATGAAATAGAAAAAAACAAAATATACGATGCCCCACAGAAAAACAGCTCACAAATCAATCTCATAGAACAATAAATTTTTAACCGCCCATCAATTTCTTCCTTTATTGATACAGCAACAGCCATTCTATCCTCATGCTCACCAAGCATTTTTGCAGTAGCAACTGAAGAATTATAAACATTCTCTATATATGTCTTTTTAGCCCCATGGGAAAATGATTTTTTTATAAAATACCCAATAACTAATTTATTTAGAGCCACCATTGCCATAGCTAAAAATAACCATACCACGCCACTCCCCCAAAAACGCCCACCATCAAACCAAACAATATCACGCACCCCTACTTTGCTAACAAAATCCAAAGGCGATCCAGATTTTCGATCAGCCACATGATTAAGCGCCACAGACATCAAAATAAAAAAACCAATCTGACAGGGCGGAAGAACCTTATATATTGCCTCTACGTACCTATCCTTAATTTTACTTATGATATCATCGCCCATATTACAAAATCGCTATAAATTGAATATCACCTGCAACTGGATCAAAAGATTTATACTCAATGATCGGACAGGCGATGATCCTAAATTCACCACCACCAAGATGCGGTTTAATTGCAGAAAATCGATCCTCACTATCGATATGTATTACTACAGTTTTACCGTTATCGGAGTTAATAAATTTCCCTTTGAAATTTGCCCGTCTATTCTCACCATGATCTAGCTCACGCAAAGACCCTGTGCATATAACAGGTTGACCTAACTGTCTTTGCTTTAAAACAGCAGAGAATTTTTTAGAAACATCTTGATTAAATTCATAATGAACAACAGAATCAATTTGGCTTGGCTTAATTGAAACATCCAGTCTTGCGCCTGGATCTCTGCGAACCATAGCCAACATCTGATCAATTTCTTTCGAAATAGATTTATCGCCATACCTACGCATCACTGCGGGGTCATTTTCTTGTAACAACTCACTCAATTGTTTAGGTTCGTAAATACCAGCAACTATCTGAGCTTGCCTACTCTCAATTTGATTTTGGATATTAGCAAGCTGCTCAACACCATTTTCTCTGGCACTTGCATATGGGTCATTTATTGCAGAAATTACTCTCTTCAGGACATCTCTCATTGTCCCTAACGAGGTAAAATCAAGGATCAGACTTCCCTCTCGAGGATCTCCGACGATGAAATCAGTTTCATCATAGGCATCGTAGGGAAGTCGGGCATGTTTATAGACATTTCCGAATCGCACATCGAGATAAGCTCGGTCTATTGCCCCCTGTATACCATCCAATGCACTTGAAAGAGTCCTGAGAGTGACCTTGTGCTCTTCCGTGCAGAGCGTACCGTCAAAGTGAAGTTGAATTATTGAAGACATATTTTATGTGGATTTATAGCAAATAACCCCAAGCATCTAGCATGGGAATTGCCTTCGTCAAGCACTTATGTCAAACAGTTACGAACTATTGTGAGACTTACCCAACTTGTCAATGGTGCCGCAGGCCAGGGATTCAAATCCCTGATTCGCCACCACAGAATTCAAGGGGTTAGCGCAAGCTAACCCCTTTTTTGTTTGGCGGTCTATAATTGCACCGACTAGATCGCCTAGTC
>JAGLBD010000147.1 GCA_018260425.1 Pseudogulbenkiania sp.
GCGGAAACAGGTCGAGCATGCCCTGAATGTCGATGATGTCCTGTGCGGGACGGACTGTTTCAGAAGGACCGGCTTTTTCCAAGTTCATTCACTACCTTTCCCGCCGTGAAGGGTTTGACGATAAAGCCGCGAGCCCCGAGTCGCAGTGCGTCGCCAACACGCTGCGCCGTGGCGGTGGCGCTGAGCATGACAACGACGCAGTCAGGCTGGCTTTGGCGCAGTTCCTGCAGAATATCGAGCCCGTTCATGCCCGGCATGGAGATGTCCAGTAGCACGATATCGGGATGCAGGGCCAGACATTGCGCCAGTGCTGTGTCACCGTTGGAGGCTTCGCCGATGACATCGTAATCGCTTTCTCGCAAAATGGCACGCAACAGTTGTCGGGTGATCGGGTCGTCATCGACGATCAGGACTGACAGCGGGTTTTTCATCGGTTTCGCCGGCGGGATAGTCTCGTCTCAGTATAGCGCACGGGGCTTAGGCCGGTTTACGGACCTGCAGCACCGCCGGTTGCAGCTGGCCCCAGCTCAACACGGTAAACAGCAGGCGCATCAGCCGGCTGTCCGGATAGTGAATCTCGCTGCAGCCATGCCGGGCGAACGCAGCGGCATAGTGGCGGTGATGGCGGATGTCATCGATCAAGGCGACGCCCCCGGGTTTCAGCACCCGGGCCAGTTCGGCAATGGCCCGCTCCCGGTCGGCTTGCGTATCGATGTTATGGATGGCAGCCCGGGAGACGATGACATCGAAGTGCTTGTCCGGGAAGGGGATTTCACGCATGTCGGCGGTGGTGACCGCGACCCGCTGCTCCACGCCGGCCAGCCGGGCGTTGGCACCGGTGGCTTGCGCCGAGTTGCCGGACAGGTCCCCGTCGCGCCAGATATCGATGCCGCAGGCCTTGCCGGTCGAGAGCCGCTGTGCCGCGCCGATCAGCATCAGGCCGCGACCGCAACCCACATCGAGCACCTGTTCATGGCCGGTCCAGTGATGCAGGTCGAGCAACCATTCACGCCGCCGCAGTTTGCCGATCCGGCTGCCCCAGAGCATCACCCCGCCCATGACCGCGCAGCTGATACCCACGATGATGCCGATGGACAACAGCGGGAACAGCAGCTGAACCCCAGGCAAGGGCAGCCGCAAGGTGGCTGGCACGAGCCCGCGCCACGTGGCAAACGCCAGCAGCACACCGGCGACGCCGGCGATAAACAGGTTGCGGACAACATCGGGAGCATCGAGCCCGTAATCCGGGCGGGGAGCGAGAGCCGTTTTCATGGAAGGAGACCAAATAATGACATTGGCAATATAGGTGGTGTCGATGATGTTTGCAATCATTCCGGATATCGGTGGTGATTGACGCCCGCCAAGGCTGTCAGGCTATAGTGGGGTTCTTGCCATTTACCGGAGGGTATGCCGAATGTGTCAGTTGTACGCGTTGACGGACCCCGGGGCCTACCGCAGCCAGGCGCGTTCCATCCGTTTGTCGGGGCATGTCACCAGTGTGCGTCTCGAGCAGCGCTTCTGGCAGATTGTCGAACGAATTGCCGCGGAATCGTCCATGTCGCCGGCACGGTTCATCAGTACATTGCATGACGAGGTGTTGAGGGAAAGAGGCGAGGTCGGTAATCTCGCCTCTTTGCTGCGGGTGGTGTGCCTTAACTACGTGCAGCGGCAGCTGGAGAGTCGAGCAGGGCGTGAAACTTTGCCAGCCATTCCGGATGAGCCGGCCATGCCGGTGCGGTCACCAGATTGCCATCCACCACCGCCGCGGTAACGGCGATATCGGCATAGTGGCCGCCGGCCAGCCGGACTTCCGGTGCGCAGGCCGGATAGGCCGAAACGGTTTTGCCGCGAATCACGTCGGCCGCGGCAAGTAATTGGGCGCCATGGCAAATGGCCGCCACCGGTTTGGACTGGGCAAAGAAATGCTGGGTGATGGCCAGTACCCGTTCATCCAGTCGCAGGTATTCCGGCGCACGGCCACCGGGAATCACCAGAGCATCGTAGCGGGCCGGGTCTATGTCGTTGAATGAGGCATTGAGGGTGAAATTGTGGCCGGGCTTTTCGCTATAGGTCTGATCGCCCTCGAAGTCATGAATGGCGGTGCGGATCTGTTCGCCGGCCTGTTTTCCCGGGCAGACGGCCGCCACTGTGTGTCCCATGGCCTGCAGGGCCTGAAAGGGCACCATCAGCTCATAGTCTTCCACGTAATCACCACAGATAATCAGGATTCGTTTGCTCATGGACGGACTCCTTATGTCGGAGTCATGACTGTAGGGGGTGACATCCCTGTGCGGGTAGTAGGGGGCTACTACATGGACAGCGTGATGCCGGGTGGCATGTCGTGCGAAGCTGTCGTGTTTGTCACGCTATGACGAATTGATTATCCTCTGGCTGACACAACAAGACATCCTGCCATGACCCTCTTTACCAAAACCCACGAAATCCGTTGGGCCGACATCGATGCCAACCAGCATTTGCGGCACAGCGCCTATGCCGA
>JAGLBD010000060.1:0-16257 GCA_018260425.1 Pseudogulbenkiania sp.
GTCCTGCTGTTTGGGAGGCCATGACTGACAGACTGGACGATGCCGAGCTGGCCGCGATGGCCAACTTACGCTTGATGGATGGCAAGATGTTGATCGAGGTGTCACTGGAGGACTTATAAACGGATCTTCCATGAAGAATGCCACAGCGCGCATGAAGCACCCGGAAGTCACGGCTCACGTTGCCTACTGCGGGCTTCTCTCGGTATCCAGCGTCATGAGCTCCCGACACAGCGCTTGCACCACCTCGTGCCAGTCGCCGGGGCTGCGTTGCCGGAATAGCCGGTGAGTGCCGGGGTACCACGGCGTGGTGTCCTGTCCGGATGGCCAGCGCCAGTCGGGCTGGATGGCAGGCAGCATCACCCAGCAGGGAATGCCGAGCGCACCGGCCAGATGGGCGATGGCGCTGTCAACGCAAATCACCAGATCCAGCGTGGCAAGCACGGCGGCGGTATCGGCAAAGTCCTCGACTTCCGGCATCGGGTCGACGCCGTCGGTGAAGGGGAAGACCGTGGTTTCGTTGTCGGCGGGTTTCTGCAGGTTGACGAACTGGAACGTTCCGGCCAAGGCCAGTGGCGCGAGATAGTCGGCTGTCGGCAAGGAGCGGTTGGCATCGTTGGCGTGCAGGGGATTGCCTTGCCAGGCGATGCCGATGCGCGGCTTGCCGCCGGGCAGGCGCTGTTGCCAGTGTTGGAGTGCCGTTGCGTCGGCCGACAGATAGGGGATGGCTGCCGCCAGAGGTGTCGGGTCAGGCTGGCAGAGCCGTGGCAAGCTCATCGGCAGGGTCCAGTAGTCCGGCCCGCGGCGGGGAATTGCGTCGTTCCAGTCCAGGACCTCATCGACGCCGTGCAGGGTTTGCAGCAAGCGTTTCAATGGCGGATGGCAGAGCAGGGTGACCCGTGCCGCACCACGTGCCTTGAGCAAGCTTGCATAGCGGCAGAATTGCAGCAAGTCGCCGTAGCCGCCTTCGACACCGATCAGCAGCCATTTGCCGCTGAGATCTTCGCCCTCCCAGCGCGGAAACTGAAAATGCTCCGCCAGTGCCGCCGGGGTCTGGCGCGCTTCAAAATGATGCCAGCCTTGTTCCCAGCGTTGCTGGCCAAGCAGCAGACAGGCCAGATTGTAGCGGGCGGCCCGAAAGTCGGGCGCCAGGGTGAGGGCGGTGCGGAAACACTGCGCGGCCCGGGCGTCATGGCCCAGATCGGCTTCGGCCACCCCCAGACTCGACCAGACTTCGGGAGCATCGGGATGGCGGGCCAGCGTCGTGCGGTACAGCGCATGGGCCTCGGTCAGCCGCTGGGTAGTGCGCAGCAAGGCGGCCAGATTCAGCGCGATCGGCAAGGCGTCCGGCTGCAAGGCCATGGCTTCGCGATAATGGTGCTCGGCGTCGGTGGCGCGCTGGAGGGTTTCCAGCAGCCAGGCGAGATTGGCATGGGCTTCGGCCAGTTGCGGGTCCTGGGCCAGTGCCATCGTGAAATAGTTTTCCGCCGCGCTGGTGTCACCACGCTGCATGCACTCGGTGCCGAGATTGTAGAGGTCGATGGCGTTCATGGCAGTCGGAACGGAATACGGTGCCGGTATGCTAGCAGCCGTGACCGCATGGCGCCATGTACCTGGCGGGGCGGTGATTTTCATTGCGTCACGGCAAAAGACGCGTACAATGCGCGGCAGAATTTAACGTATTGATTTGCAAGGATATGGTCATGAGCAAGAAACAGGCTGTCGAAAAACTCGATGAAGAAACACTGGCATTGCTGGAGTGGTGTGCTGAAGTGGAAACCCATCTGGTCGCCGCCGGCGCCACAGTGGCCGAAGCGCAACAGCACATCGAAGAGCAGGCCGAGTGGTATACCGATCGTTTCTTCGATGGACTGACGGCAGAAGAAGCAGCACGCGAAGCGCTGGCGTAAGCGTTGCTGCCCGACTGACACGCGGCTCGCCATGGCGGGCCGTTGTCGTATCTGTTGTCCTGTCTTCTCCTCCCTCCCTTCACACCCGACTACCGCCAACGTTCCTCTGTCTGTCTCCCTTCGTTGCCAAAAGGTGTGTCATGTTGATCCGCTTCATCAGTCTGCCATCGTCGGTCAAGATCATCGCCTGGGCCGTGTTCGGGGCGCTGCTGACCTGGCTGGCCTACCGCCTCACGCGCCGCTGGGTGCCACGCCATGTCGTCGGCTCGCACAGTGACGAGCTTGGCATCATCATCGCGGTGGTCGGAGTATTCTATGGGCTTATTGTGGCGGCATTACTGGTCAGAGCCATCACCCATTTCGATGCGGCGGTGACCGTCACCGAACGGGAAGCCGGCTTGACCGCGGCGGTCTACCGTCTATCGGTGGATACCTCGCCCTTGTTGGGTGCGCCGGTGCGCCGGCAGCTGATGAGCTATCTTGACCGTGTCACCCAGGATGAATGGCCACGGCAGGGACGGGGTGAGGCGGTGTCGGCCGGCTCCTCGGCGCTGGGCGAACTTTCGGCGGAACTGCGGCGCTTCACTCCGGCTGACAGTCGGCAAAGCGAGTCGTTGCGGCTAGTGCAGTCAACGCTGGTCGATCTCTACGATGCCCGCCACGCACGGCTTTCCTTGCAGGACATGACCGTGCCGGGAGAGATTTGGGTGGTGAGTCTGGTTGGCGAGTTGCTGATCATCCTGTTTGCTTTGTTGATGCCGCTGGAGCACCGGGGTTTGCATGTGTTTCTGGTGATGGCCTTATCGGTGTCCATTTCCATTGTGCTGGCGGTGATCATGATCTATGACACCCCGTTTCAGGGCGATATCAGTGTTTCCTCCGCGCCGTATGTGCGGGCACGCAGTTTCATTGCCCAAGGCAGTCTCGACTATTGATTCTTGAAAGGAACCTCTCATGGCGCAAGATCCCTCGCTGATCGGCTCGGTACTGAATGCCCTGCCGATGGACAAAATGATTGCCGGACCGCTACAGGCCATGATTCAGGCCCAGGTGCAGGCTTCCCGGGCGTATGCCGATTTTTTGTTGTCGGTGTGTGTCCAGGACGGCAAGGCGGTGTATGTGCAATTCAGCTATGACGAAACACTGGTGGACGCCAATGGCACGGTGCGCGGCGTACAGCAAAAGGAAATGCGTATCCCGCTGATCGCCGCGATCAGTCATCCGGTCATCACCATTGAAGAGGGCCGGATCGATTTCGAGTTGCAGGTGTCCCAGGCCGGTATGACCCAGACCGAGACGGCCGACGAGGGCAATCTCGATGCCAAGCTGGGCTGGGGACCGTTCAGTGTTGCCGTGTCCGGCCGGGTCACCCACAAGTCCGAACAAACCCGCAAGACCGATACCAGTGCCAAATATTCGATCCATACCCAGGTGAAACGCCAGGACCCGCCGGAAGCCCTGATGCGGGTGATCGACTTTTTGACCGATGCGGCCACCAAGCCGGTCGTGCTGCCGGCCAATGTGGACAAGCTGGGCGAGTTTCCCCAGCCGTCCCATCCCGCCGCCGATGCGGGAAACACCCCAAAACCCTTGGTGCCGGGCCATATCGGACCGGATTCCCCACTGTAAACCGTCAATCAGGGAGAGGTCATGTGGCCATTCGACAAACGTAGTCCGGCGGGGGGAGGACGTGCCCCGGGCGGCGGGAGTGGTGCCGACGGGGAGGATGGGGACGACAGCGATATCCGTTTCGACGGCGTGTCGCTGGCCGAGTTGACTCGCGGCTTGCAGCATGCCGCGGCCTCGGCCAATGCCGTGGTGGCGCATCAATATACCTCGATGCTCGACCAGTTTTTTGATCGGAACGAGGCAGGGCAACTGGTCGCCAAAGTGGTGGTGCTGGAAACGCCGGACGGACAACGGTTGAACCTGCCGCTGATTACCTTGATGACGCCACGCGGCATTGCTCTGGAGCGCATGCGCATCGAACTGGCGGTGCGCGCCGATGACGTGTCCGCCATCGACCAGAACCATCATTTTGATTCGGGCATGCACCGTTGCGGCGAGTTCACCGTTTCCATGACGCCGCGCAGCGCCGGCAGCAAGACGGATGACCGTGAGCGCAATGCCATGGATATCGCCATCGAATTCGTCACGACCGACCCGCCGGAAGGCTTGATGCGCCTGATCGACGAGTACACCAACGCCATTGTTCCGCAGCGCGCCGGCGAGTGAGGTGCCGCAAGAGTGTCAGGGAGACGCGGCAGACGTGTATCATGTCGCGTTTTCACTGACACTGCCAAGGAGAAGGCGAATGTCCTCGGATCTCAAACTGGATGATGCGGTGTATCAGGCCATCGAGCAGCACTGTGCGGCAGGTGACCGCCATACCGAAGCCGACGAGTGCGATCTGGCACTGGCCGAGTATCGGCAGGCCTGGGCCTTGCTGCCTGACCCGCAACGCGCCTGGGAGGCGGCGACCTGGATCCAGATCGCTATGGCGGATGCCTGTTTTTTTGCCGGACGTTTCGACGAGGCCGAGCAGGCATTGGAGTTTGCCATGACCTGTCCGGGCGGTCTGGGTAACCCGTATGTCGACCTGCGCCTTGGCCAGGTGCTGTTTGAACAGGGCGATCTGGACGCGGCGCGGGAATGCCTGCACCGGGCCTATCAGGCCGGTGGCGAAGAGTTGTTCGACGACGAAGACAGCAAATACCGTATTTGGTAAGCGTGGCGGGGGTGTCGTGACAGGGCGCTGTTCATTCCACTTCAATAAATCAAACGCTTGTTTTATACTTTGACCGAGTGTAAGGCAGTGCCGACCGGCAACGATTCATTGATCAGGGAAAATCATGAGTGCTCTCAAACTGGAACGACAGGATGGCGTGTTTGTCCTGCATCTGTGCAATGGCGCACGCGCCAATACCATGAACGACGACGTGATCGACGAGTATCATGCGGCGCTCGATGACGTCGAGGGGAGCGAGGGCAATACCGCGCTGGCGATTGTCAGCGATGACCCGAAGTTCTGGTCCAACGGGATTGACCTGGAGTACATCAAGACCCGTGGCATGGACTATCTGGTCAACCACTTTGTGTTCCGTGTCGACCAGTTGCTGTTGCGGGTGGCCTTGCTCAACGCCCCGACGGTGGCCGTGATCGGTGGCCATGCCTACGGTGGTGGTGCGCTGTTGGCGTCGGCCTGCGATTTTCGTACCATGCGCGCCGACCGCGGGTATTTCTGCTTTCCCGAAGTGGATCTGAAGCTGGCGTTCACGCCGACCATGCTGGAAATCGTCAAGTTGCTGCCGGATACGCGCAGTCGTTTCGAGTTGGCCATGACCGCACGTGCCATCGGCGGAACCGAAGCGGCTGAGGGCAGCATTGTCGATGCGGCTTTCCCGCAGGAGTTGCTGCTCGATCAATCGCTGGGACTGGCGGGACAACTGGCCACCAAGGACCGCACTACCTACGCCGCGATCAAACGTGGCTTGCGCAAGCAACTGCTTCCCTTCATTGACCCGTCCAAACGCTAGTCCTGTCAGTAGCGTCCCGGCTTCGTCGAGCGGCCGGGGCGTGTCTGTTCGCCCAGAATGCCGCCTGCGGCCAACGGGTTTCCATGGCATAGAATGCCCCGAGCTGTTGCCGGTATACCTGATGGATGGCCTGCAGGTGCGCACTGTAACGCGTCCCTGCCTCACGGTCACCACGTTCGCTGTCCAGTAGCGCGCCGGCGGCCTGCATGCCGGTATAGAGCGCATTGGATATTCCTTTGGACGACAAGGGGTCAAAGGCCAGCGCCGCATCGCCAACCGCCAGCCAACGATAACCGGCGGCGTGATCAAGCTGCACGCTGCCGGCCTCGGCGCCCCGCGGTGCTTCCAGTGGCGTATAGCCATGCTGCACACACCACTCGTACAGGTTTGGTGCCTGCGGCAAGCGCTGCCACAAACTGTCGTGGCGTTGCGGAGCCGTTGCGCCGGCATCGCAGAACAGGGCGATCAAGCGCTCCCCACCCGGTAGCAACACGCTATACCACCATCCCGTTTCTTCCGCTTCCACCCAGCTGCGCGCGTCACGATCTGTCCCGGCCGGGCTGACCAGACGCTGGTAGTACGCCACCAGACGGTCATGTTTGATGCGCCGTGCGCCCATGACGCGTGCCAGTGTCGCCGGACGGCCTCCGGCATCGATGACCCAGCGCGCCTCAAGGGTCTGCTGTTGTCCGTCGGCGCTGGCGAGCTGCAGCTGGTGTGGTGCCGTGAGTCTGGCGGCCTGTTCCAGCGTCAGCCGACACCGCTCCCTGACCGTGACGCCGTGCGTCCGGGCCGTGTCACGCAAGCGCGTATCGAAACGCAGCCGGTCCAGTTGCAGTCCGGCGCCATGCAACTGAAACAGATAGTCGTTGCAGTGTGGTGTCTGGCTGCCCCAATACGCCAGCGTTGCCGGACTGGCCCGGTGGCCGTCTGCCAACACCTGTTCCAGTACGCCAAGCTCGTGCAGCAAGAGCCGAGCCGACGGGGGCAAGCCTTCGCCAGGCCGAAAGGCCGGCTCCCGTCCCTCGGCCAGCAGCACCGTCAAGCCGGCACGGGCCAGCAGGATAGCGGCCGCCGCTCCCGCCGGACCGCCACCGGCAATGGCCACGTCAACCCGGTCGTTTGCCATGGCGGACCGGCAGGGGAGCCGAGCGAGCCTCTTCATGCGACGCGAAGTTGGCACCGTGTGGCAGTGAACGCGTTTCGCTGGTGGCCGGGGTGCTGGCGGTGGCCGCCGCGAGGGTTGCCGGGCTGCTCAGGCTGGTGGTATCGGCTGCGGCGACGTCGGGCCCATAGCTGGCCACCATCATGATGGCCGGGAACGCCGGGTTGCCGGTCACCCCGGGGCACACTTCCAGCAATCCCATCGAACCGAAATGACTGACCATCTGTTCCATCTGCGCTGCGGTGCTGCCGTGCAGCGGCTTGTTCCAGCTGGTGCGGTTGCCGAAGGCCTCGATGCGCCTCGCCAGTGGTTGGGATTCATTGACCACGACTTCATAGTCGCTGGCGGTCAAGACGTGGTTAGGCACCCGTGCCGGCCAGAAGGTCGGGGCGAACGGGTCGTAGGCCGTGTCGTAGCCGGCCCGGCAGAAGGCGGTATCGGCCTGCCATGGCAAGCCCATCCAGCGGTTGATGTCGCCGGGGCCTTGTGCATAGAGCGGACCCTGTGCCGAGAGCGCCGTGCTCTGGTCCAGTGTTGCGCCATAGTCCGGTTCGGGGGTGTCCGCCGCACGTTGCCGAATCCTGAAGGGTTTGTCATAGAGGGTCAGGTGACGCATCGGCCAGGTCATTTCGCAACCGGGGTGGAAGGCATCGGCCAGGCAGAACTCCAGCGCCGCGCGATCGAGCATGGCGGGTTGCTCCGCCACCGGCACCGCGTCGATATCTTGTGCCGGCGCGGGAGCACTGGCGCGATCATCGACGAAGTCACCGTCCACCCAACGCTGCAGGATGTCATATTGGGTCTGACTGATGCTGGCATTCTGGCGCGGGCTGTTGCCGGCCGGCACGTCCATCGCATCGCCATACAGCCAGGGCCAGGGCAATTGATTGCCGTCTGCCGCCTGCGGTGGCCGAAAGCTGGTGAAAATTTGCCGGCGTAGTTCGGTATTGGGGTCGTAGCTGCCGGGGGCCGGCAAGGTCGCCAGCCGTTCGAGCAGGGCGGGGGAATTGAAGTCAAACCGGCCGTTATGGCCAAACTGGGTGGCGAAGCCCTGATTCACCCATTGCAAGCCGCTGAGACGGTGCAGGATCGGGTAGACATCGTTGACAAAGGAAATCGTCGCAGGCGCTGGCAGCCAGCCAGCCTGGACATACAGGTCATAGAGCAAGTCATACAGGCTGCGTTCCCCTTTGACTTGCGGGGCATAGTTCGGCGGTGCGCTGACCACCCAGGCTGACTCGACGGGAATGGCGCGGCCCTCGATGGTGACCGTCGCCGTGACGGTACCGTCACCGGTGTCGTCATACCAGTCGTCGGCATTGATGAAGCTGTTGCCGTCGGCGGGGTTGAAGATCGGTGCACCATTGGGCGAGGCAGACACGCCATGTCCGCCCAGTACCAGCAAGCGCCCCTTGTCATCAGTGTGCAATTCCCCCAGCGTGACCGCGACGCCGGTGAACTCGCCTGCGCAGAGTACCGGCTCGGCCTGATTGCCGCTGATCCGGCGAGGGCCGGCATCGATGATCAGGGTGTCTCTGGCCATGACCTTGGGGTTGCGGCGCGGCAGTACGGTCGTGGCCGCTTCCGGGATATCCATGGCGATTTGCCACTGGTACCAGGCGGCTTTTTTGTTGGCAAGATGCACCGTCCAGCCAATTTCGGCCCAGTCCGAAGTGAGTTCCCTCACCACCTCGCCGGCCGCATTGTAACCGTACACCCGGAATTGGGCGGCTTCGCGTTTCAGCGCGCCGCGACTGTCCCGATAGAAGCCGGGGGCACGCGGTGGCGGTTCGATGACTTGCGGGCCGATGAAGAAGTCCTGCTCGCTGTTGCCGACCCGGGCGATGCCGATGGCCGGGTGAATGGCTGCCCTGACCACCGTGGTGTCTTTGGCGGCCGGATAGGGCACCCCCGGGGCATAGTCGGCCGGGCGCGGCACCACCGGTTCGCCCTGCGGGACGCCGTTGACATTGCGCCGATTGGCAGCCGAGGCGCGGTAGACCACCTTGCGGGCCTCGGAGAGACTGCCGACCGGTTCATGTTCCGGCAACGAGTGCCATGGGTTGTAGGCAAGGTTTTCTGCATAGGTGGACTGCCCTCGGGCATCCAGATCCTGTCTCGGCAATTCAAGAATGCCCAGTTGCACCGGCGGGCTGGCGGTTTCGCTCCAGCGCACCGTGGCGGCATCCAGCGGCATGGTGGCGTCATCGGTCCGGAATTGCACCATGAAACGGAAGCGCGCCGGGCCGTTGCGCAGCCGTGAATGCAGGTCGGTCCGCAGGTAGAACGGGTCGGCAAAGTCAGGCGGTGCGTCGGGCGCGGCGGCGTCGAGCGGTTCGAGCTTGTACTTGATGTAGCGGGTGGAACCGAAACGGGAAGGCAGGACGCTCCAATACGGGGTGGTCAATGTCGAATCGACCACTTTCTCCATGTCGTCGAGGATCTGTGCCGTGACCGGATGGGTTTTCAGGTAGGCGTCACCTTCGCCATGTAGCGACTGACAGGTGAATTCGCACATGTCTTTGGCGGTATCGACAAAAAACACGTCGTGGTTCTGCAGGATGAAGTCCTGGGTGAGGGCCTCTTCATCGGGTGGCAAGAGCTTGCGTCCTGCCACGCCGAACAGCTTGATGGCGATACCGGTGGTGCCTTTCAGATCAGGCAGACCGGGTTGCAGGTCGGCAGAAAAGCGCACCCAGACATCGTAACCCGTGGCCTGGCCGAACACGCCGACCTTGAGGTTGTCGGGCAGCGATGGATCCAGTGTGAGTTTGCCGTAGGCCGCGCCGTGCAGGCGCAGGAAGACCGGTCGGGTCGCCGGGTTCCGGCCTGCTGCCATGCCGCGCCCCTGATAGTAGTCGACAAACAGCTGTTTCAGGCCGGCCACCGGGTCGGTGTCGCAGCAGCACGGACTGGGCGGCAGCAGCGGTGGCAATTCGATCGGGGTCGTGGCGCAACTTCCTGCCTTGGCGGAAGCCGGTTTGCGTGGAGTAGACATCGAAAAATCCCTTTGGGCTATGCGGGGCTGTTTGTCGAGTCTAGTCATGACAGTTGAAATTACCTGCTTTGATATGGCGCGAAACCGCGCTACCTGAACCAAATGCCAGTGCGGGTGGATTTTTAGTGAATTGGGTCTAAAAATATCGCGCTGTCGCGCGTTATCCTGTTGATTTGCAATGGGAAATGTCGACTGTCCCTTCTGTCAGGTCGTCCTTGCGGTGCAGCAACTATCCTTTCGTCGTACCTGACTGCTTCCCGTTTCCGCGGGAAATGACCCCATGAAAACCATCGATATCCTGATCGTGATTGATAGCGCCGGAGCTCTGGCGTCGGGCTCGCTGGCCGATAACGCCTATCTGGTCGACAGCAACGGTTTTCTCGGTTCCTGGCATGAGGGCACCGCCATGCTCTCCACGGTGGCCCAGGACGGCAATCTCATTCAATGGTGCGTCACCGCCGTCAGCGTCTCCGGCGACGTGGCGATTGCCGGCTTTGCCGGCGCCATGGTCGCACAGGGGGTGTGCCAGCCGGCGATGACGGACGGGGATGGACATCCCTGGATTGGACGGGTTGAGGCGCGTGGACAGTTCGCGTCTTTTCCCTATGTGCTGACGGTTTCGGTGGGCGGCAAGCCGTTCTCGCTGAATGCCGCAGTGAAAGTGGTGTGATGGATAAGGGAGCAAAGCGATGAATCAAGTGGATGTCCTGATTGTGGTGGATGCCGAAGGTGCGCTGGCCTCGGGTGACCTTGGCGCCAATGTTTACCTGATCGATTCCAACAAACATGTCGGCTCCGGCAATGAGGGGCAGCAGGAACTCATGACGGTGTGCAAGGACGGGCAAGTCATCAATTGGCGCATCACCGGCGTCTCGCCCTCCAGCGATGTGGTCATTACCCAGTACACCGGGCAGATGATCAACGACAAGGTGTGTGTGCCGATTCCGGTGACCTCGGTCGATGGTCCTTACTGGCAGGGCCGGGTCGAGGCGCAGGGCACCAAGGGCAATCAACAGTACTCGGTGGTGGTCTCCATCGATGGCCGTGCCATGACCTTTGACCCCTATCTGGTGGTGAGCTGACATGCTGAGTCCTTCTGTCAATGCCTCCATGTCGCTGCTGACCCGGGGATTCAACGAGGTGCTACAGCTGGATAACTACGCCCTGTCCACCGGCAATCTCCAGGTCGGCAAATTGCCGATCGATCCGGCCTGGCTGGCGTCGGTACGGAGCCGCGTTGCGCTGCTCGGGCAGGCCGGGGCGAGCTGGACCCGTGACAAGCCGGAGATCTGGGGCAGCATCCTGCTGCAATTTGCCGACTATGCCAGTGCTTTTGCCGGCGTTGCGCGTCTCCAGCAACAGCCGGGGATCACCACCGCGGCGCAGTGGATCGAGCTGTTGAACACCGTGCTGCTTGCCCAGCTGGACAAGGCGGTCTCAGCGACCGATGCCGCCAGTCAGGCCATCATCACCCATCGCAATGCCTTCAGTGCGATCCAGCCCTTGCTCGAGCAAAGCATCAACGAAGGGTGGGTGGAACTGGCCAGCGAAGAACAGCAAATGGTGCGCATTGCCGCGGAATTGCAGCGTTTGCAGGATCTGGTCAATGCCTTGCAGGACTCGGTGACCAGTTCCGATATCAGCAGTGGCCAGAGTGTCATCCTCACCACGGTCAAGACGCTGTACAACATTGCCACCGAGGCGGGAGGCAGCTTTTCGTTTCTGGGCATGGCGGGTTCTGCCGTCACCGTCGGCAAGTACTTCTACGACATCATCCATACCAGCAGCGAAGTGGCGGATACCTTGCAGAAAATCGCCGCCCTGCAGGTGCTGGCCACCGAGGAAGCCCAGGCGGCCGCCGGCACCAAGATGGTGTTGCAACTGCTCTATAACCTCGAACTGAGCTTTGCCTCCATCGGCGATGTGATGCCGCAAATCGTCACGCTTTGGCAAACCGAACGCGACAAGGTGCAAAACGCCATCAGTGCCTTGTCGGCGGGTGCCGATCCGGCCAATTACTTTGATTTGCTGACCTTCCCGACCGCCAATGCCAATTGGCAAAGCCTGGCCCGCTTCGCCACGGCCATTCCCACCCGGATCGATCAGGCCGGCCCGCCGGTCACGCTCGATCCGCAGCAAGCAACGCTTACCGCCGCCTGAGTGGCGCAACAAGGAGAGAGACATGGCACTAACCCTGGCAACCCAACCCCTCCCGGAGTTTCAGGCCAAGACTCAGGCGTCGTTCCTGAGCCTGACCCTGATTACCCAGGCGGCCCACGGGATACTGAACACCACCTTTACCGCGCCGACCCCCAAGCCGGCCTGGTTTGACGAATTGTCTGCCAAACTGGATGTGGCCAAGGTGAATGCCCGGACCTGGATTGATTCGCTGGCGCCCGAGGTGACCGCGGGCGTGCCCTTGCAAGTCATCAACTATGGCACGACCTATTCGGCGATTTCGGCCCAGATCATGCAGATCGTCAATGCCCACCCGGATGCCACTGGCGCCGATAATCCCTATGTCAAACAGGTGGCGCAATTGGTGGCGGCCTTGCAGAGCGAATTGAAGTCCATCCTGGCGAATGCCGATGCCACCTCGCGCAAACTGGTGGTGTGGGGGGATGCGATGCAGAAATCCCATGACGATCTGTCCAGCGGCGCGGCGACCATCCAATCGGCCGAGACCGATTTGCAGGCCGACATCAACAAAATGAACACCGCCATCAAGAATCTCAATGACACCATTGCGGCAGAGAACAAGGCGATTGCCGGTTCGGCCGGCGCCATCGGGCTGGGTTTGATCCTGACCGTGGTCGGTATCGCGCTGGCCCCGGAAACCGGGGGCGCTTCGGCGTGGCTGGTGGCCGGAACCGGCGGCTTGCTGGTGATAGGTGGTGCGGTCGCCTGGGGGGTGCTGCAACACCAGATCAACGAGCAGTTCGACGAAATCGCCAAGGACCAGAAAGAACTGGATGACGACAATCGTCAGATGGTGGCCTTGCAGGGGCTGGCGACCTCGACCACTCAGGCGGTCACCTATACCTCCACGGCCACTCAGGCACTGTCGGACTTCCGTACCAGCTGGGCGGTGTTCGAGGGCGAGTTGCAAGGGGTGTCCGACAAGCTGAGCAAAGCCCAGGCCAGCCTGAGCACCATCGTGCAGGGGGCATTTACCGCGGCGGCGTCGCAGGAATGGGATCAGGCGACCGCCTTTGCCCAGCAACTCGCCAGTGCCAGCGTGCAAGTGGCCACGGCCGAAATGCCGATGGATGGCAAGGTCACTCAGGTGACACTGAAACTGGTTGCTTGACGGTGAAGTCAGTGCCCCTGCCGGACGATTCCGGTGGGGGCACCTTTTTATCGGGAGGTGTGTCATGCCCTTGAATGCCGCCGGGTGCAATGCCCAAATCGATACCTCGCAAAGTGCCATGGCCATGTTGAACGCCTCATGCCAGGCCGTGATTCAGGCCGAAATTGCCCCGTTTGACTCCCCGTGGTACGCCACGCTGGACCGGGAACTGGGCACCGCCGAGGAATTGGTGGTGAGCTGGCGGCGCAGCGGCACCTTGTATTTTCAGACAGATATCCTGACCGCCATCGGCGCTTGCGGCGGGGCCTTCACCGCCCGTCACGACGAGATTGCCCGGCAGTTCGCCGAGCTGGAACAGTCTTTTTCCGTGGCGCTGCGCGATGCCGTGGTGGCCAATCTGGTCGCACTGCAGGCGCCGGTGCAAAACCTGTCTGATCAAACCCGGGCCTACTGCGGCAAATTGCAGTCCTTCGAAGATGCCATGCTCGATAGCCATCAAACCATGCAGACGACCATTGGCCAGGTGCAGGCGCAGGAACAGCAGATTGCCGCGGAGATCGCTGCCATCAATGCCCATATCGCGGCACTCAAGCAGCAAATCGAAGTGGATCGCCAGGCCATCGCCGCGGCCCGCTCTGCCGAGACGCGCGGTATCGTCGAAACCATTTTCGGTGTGGTGTTGGCTCCGTTCACCGGCGGGGCCTCGCTGATTCTCGCCGGCATCGGCGCGGCCTCGATTGCTGATGCACAAGGCAAAGTGGCCGGCATGCAGTCGCAGATCAGCACCTACCAGCAGGACATCGTTGCCGATCAGGGGACATTGACCGATGACCAAAAAACCGTTGCCTGCCTGAATGGCCTGACGCTGAGCACCGGCTATGTGCTGGATGACATCAATGCGATCACCCAGGCGCTGGATGCCTTGCGCACCACCTGGACGGTGTTCGGCGGGGAACTGGCGACGATCGTCACCCGTTTGGGGCAGGCCATGGACACCCGCGAGGCCATTGTCGCCAATGCCTGGTTCGAAAGTGCCTGCAGCGAGTGGGCTTTGATCGATGCCCATGTGACGGCCATCAGCAATCCGTCGGTGACCACCCACCGGCGCCAGATAGGCTGAGCCGGCGGGAGGGGCACCACGCTTACAGTTCCGGAAGCAGCAGGCGGCGGTGCTCCATCACCACATAGCGGATCTGGTCGAGGGCCGTGAGGCTGTCGTAGGCCAGAATGGCGTTGAACAAGGTGGTGGTGCTGAAGCCGGGCATGTCACCCTGACGCACCAGCATGCCGTCCCTGGCCAAAAAATACTGCACGGTGTCGGGGCAGGTGCTGATGAGCTTTTGTCCATACTCGTCAAGGGTGCCGGACAGGGTGGCCAGCTCGACCGCCACCAGCGGATAGAGGGTCTCCAGCACCTGATCGAGGGTGCGGGCGGCCAGCAGCCGTTCATATTGGGTATACCAGATCAGGTAGCGCCGCAGCCGGGCGTCGCTGATTTGAGTCATCCCCTCCGGAAAATCCATCTGGTCAAAGATCTCCAGTCCCCGCACCGTGATATAGCCGCAGTGCTCGACGATTTTTTGCAAGCTGCGTTCGGGGTGAATGCGGGCCTGCCAGGTGATGAGGGTCGAGGTGGCAAAGGCATCCGCGTAATAGTCCATCTGCTCGAGCACCACCGAGGCGTATTCCACGCCATACCAGTTCGATGAATACAGTCCTTGATCGATGTGCAGGGTTTCGTGCAGCAGGAACTCCTGGGTGAAACGCGCCAGTTCGTCATCGGACTTGAGCAACTGGATCGCGTCGAGCATGGCGGTGCCGAAGCGGACATAGCCCTCGATCAGATTGATGTCGTAGAAGCCGTCGGTTGGCACGGGCGAAATGTGCAGCCGTTGCAGATTGCTCAGATAGTGCGAGGAGTGCGGGTAAAGCACCGCCGGCGTCAAGTCGTCCTCGGTCAGGGTGGCCTGCATGGCCGTCAGGGCCGCCGACATTTTAGCCAGCAAGGCAAGGTGCCCGTCGGTACAGGGCCGGTTGACGCGTCCGGTATAGGGCAGGTGGGTCGACGGGTTCATCGAATGGGGGGTGACGGGCATGGGGCGTTCCTCGGCAAAGGGTAGGCGGCGACACGGCAGGCTCACGGCCCGGTGCCATCAAGCGCTAGTGGAACTGTATGACAGGGTCGCGCCCTGCGCCGTGAAACCTGACCTTATGGCCAGTGCAAGAAAAAGCCCCCGAGGACCGGGCGGTCGTCGAGGGCGGGCCGGACATCGGGCGGATTACGGCTTGGCGGCGGGGGCAGCCGCGCGTGGTGGTGCGTTTTTCACATACTTGTCGAACCAGTTGAGCATTTCGTAAACCAGTTGCTCATTGGACTCGCGTGCCGCATACCAGTGCGGTTCATGCGGCAGCATCACCAGACGGGTGGTGCCGCCGTTGCCGCGTACTGCTTCGAACAGCTTGGTGGCCTGCAGCGGGGTGGTGCCCGGGTTGGCATCGTCCGCACCGTGCACGATCAGCAGCGGTGTCTTCAGCTTGTCGGCATAGAAGAAGGTCGAGACCTTGCGGTATACCTCGGGGGCTTCCCATACCGAGCGGCGTTCGCTCTGGAAGCCGAACGGGGTCAGGGTCTTGTTGTAGGAACCGCTGGTGGCGGCACCGGCACGGAACAAGTTGGTATGTGCCAGCAGGTTGGCGGTCATCAAGGCGCCATGGCTATGGCCGGTGACGGCGATCCGCTCCGGATCCACCACGCCCATGCGCACCGCTTCATCCACGGCGGCCTTGGCGTTGGCGGTCAGTTGTTCCAGATAGGTGTCATAGGCTGCCTTGGGGTCGCCGACCACCGGGAAGGATGCGCTATCGATGATGGCATAGCCTGCCAGCAACAAGTACTTGTACTGGTAGAGGCGGGTAAAGGTTTGCTGCGAGCCGCTCACCTGGCCGGCGCTGGCGGCATCGGCGTAATCCAGCGGATAGGCATTGAGGATGGCGGGCAAGCGGGTGCCTTCCTTGTAGCCCGGCGGAGTGTAGAGGGTGAACGACAGGTTGACGCCGTCGGCACGCTTGTACTTGACCAGCTGTTTCTTGATCTGGCGCAGTTCCGGGGTCGGGTCGACGATATGGGTGACGGCTTTCGGTGTCGAGCTGACTGTCGCTTCGCCGGTCGCGGCGCTGACCGGTTGACCCAGCGTGCGCAGGAACACATTGGGGGCTTCGGTCGGCGACTGACGCCAGGTCAGCAGGGTCGGGGTGGTGGCGTTGGTCAGGGTGGCCACGCGTTCCAGCGCATTCCGGTCACTGCGGAACAGTCGTTCGGTTTGCAGGGTGGTGAGATTCAG
>JAGLBD010000060.1:16357-20882 GCA_018260425.1 Pseudogulbenkiania sp.
CCATCGGCTTCCTGAATGCTCGGGCCTTCCGGGGTGACCGGTTTGGCCGGCGGCGGGCCGAGTTTGGTCGGAACGGCCTTGATCAGCAGGGTCTTTTGATCGGGCATCCAGCGCAGCTCATCGTCCATCATCGGGTTGAGCTTGATGCCGGGGATCTTGCGGACCGCGCCGCTGGTCGCATCGCCGACCCACAGTTCGACGGCGTCGGGCGTGGTGTTGGCAAAGGCAAAGCGCTTGCCGTCGGCAGACCAGAGCGGTGCACCCGGGCAGGCATTGGCCGGCAAGGCCACGGCGGTTTCACGGCCGTCGGGAATGCCGACCAGCTTGAAGCTCTCGGCGCAAGGCGGAATGCCGTAGCCTCCCGGGGTGTCATGCTTGCTGTGGTTGCGCGGTTCTACACGGCTGCCTGCCAGGCGCAGGAAGGGGGTGGACACGCGGGCGATGGAGGGCAGTTCCTGCCAGGCGACCAGCAGCATGGCGTTTTTGGCCGGGCTGATGCTGGGGGTCGGCAATGCCGGGGCGCGCATGACCTTGAGAATGTTGGCCGGGGGTTGCTGGTAGCCTGCCGCCTGGACGTGCGACAGCATGCCGGCGGCAATCAGCGCCAGCGTGAGGGTCTTCGTTGTAGACATGGTTTTCCTTGTTATTACCCCGTCTCTCTCGGGGAAGTGTCGGGTAGTCAAGGCAGGTGCCGTGGACGTGGCTACCCCTGCCGGTAGACCTCGACAACTGTACCATACGTCATATGTGATGTGTCACGGCCAGCGTAGATGAATCGTGTTGGCCGGCAGGGGAGTGGCAGGGTCAGGCGTCGGTTTGCCGGGCAGCGGCTTCGCGCAACTTGTCTTTCTTGCTCTTGCGTTTGCCTTTGATGCCGCCGTTGCCGGGCGCCGCGCTGGTCGGCTCGGCGAGCAGTTCGGTCGGTTCGAAGCCGGCAATCTGCTCGCGGGTCACGCGCAGCTGCTGGCGCTTTTCAATGAGGGCGAAATGGGCGGCGCAGTCGGCGCTGACAAAACTGATGGCTTCGCCGTGGGCGCCGGCCCGGCCGGTGCGGCCGATGCGATGGGTGTAGTCCACCGGGGAGCGGGGCAGGTCATAGTTCACTACCACCGGCAGGCGCACGATATCAATCCCGCGCGCCGCGAGGTCGGTGGCGATCACCACCTGCAGCTGTCCGGATTTGAAGTCGGCCAGTACCTGCCCGCGTTGACCCTGGCTGCAGTCCCCGTGCAGGGCGGCGGCACGGATGCCGGCGCGTTGCAATTTGTCGGTGACCCGCTCGGCGGCATGGCGGCTGGCGACGAAGACCAGTACCCGATCCCGGCGCGGGTCTTGCAGCAGGTGGCGCAGCAGCTGGGTGCGCCGGGGGGCATCGACCAGAATGGCGCGCTGCAGGATGTCCGGTGGCGGGGTGTCATCCGCTGCGATGTCGATGCGCAGCGGCTGGTGCAGCAGCTGTTCCGCCAGGGCCCGGACGGCGGGCGGGAAGGTCGCCGACAGCAACAGGTTTTGCCGGTAGGGCGGCAGCCGCGCCAGCACCCGGTGCAATTCGTCGGCAAAGCCCTGATCCAGCAAGCGGTCGGCTTCGTCCAGCACCAGCCGGGTGATGGCGCCGAGGGTCAGGGCATTGCGTTCGAGCAGGTCCAGCAAACGGCCGGGGGTGGCCACCACGATGTCGGTGCCGCCGCGCAGTGCCATCATTTGCGGATTGATCGAGACCCCGCCATACACCACGCTGACCTTGAGGCGGCCGGGCAGGCGTTCGGCCAGATCGCGCAGGGTGTTGCCGACCTGAACGGCCAATTCGCGGGTCGGCACCAGAATGAGGGTTTGAGCCTGACGGGAGCCTGCGGGGTGTTGCGTCAGCCAGTCGTTCAGCAAGGGCAGGCAGAAGGCGGCGGTTTTGCCGGAGCCGGTCTGGGCGGTGGCCAGGATGTCGCTGCCCTGCAAGATAGCGGGAATGGCCGCACGTTGAATGGCGGTGGGCGCGAGGTAGCCGTAGTCCAGAGCGGCCTTGGCCAGGGCGGGCTGCAGGCCCAGAGAGGTAAATGGCATGAAAGGCCCGGTGACGATGGGTGAAGGCCGTAAGGCCACAAGCCGCAGGAGTATCGTCCGAGTGCGGCGCGGGGTCAAGAACGACCGTCGTTGGCAGGGGCCGCGCGTGCCGGTTTGTCAGCGGGGCAGCGCGTTTGCAGGTACTATCTGGGCTCATTAGATTCCGTAAAGCACTCTGCCCATGCAAACAGAAGTCAAAGAGACGCCCCGCTACGCCTTGGTGGCCGCGGTCCAGTTACCGAATGTCAGCGATACCGAGTTCGAGTCTTCGCTTGCCGAACTGCGCGAACTGGCCAAGACGCTAGGGTTTCAGGCGGTGCATACCTTTGTGCAAAAACGTAACAGTTTTGACCGTACCGCCTATCTGGGTGTCGGCAAACTGGAAGAAATCAGCCTGTTCGTCAAAAACGGTATCCGCAGCGATGCCGAAGACGAGCCGGCGCAAGCGCCCGGCGAGGGTACCTTCGAGATCGATGCCTTGCTGGTGGATCACGAAATCTCCCCGTCGCAGGCGCGTAATCTGGAGTTGGCGGTAGGGTGCCAGGTAATGGATCGCACCATGGTCATTCTGGAGATCTTTCACCGCAATGCCCGCTCGCGCGCCGCGCGCGCCCAGGTTGAAATAGCCCGCCTGGGCTATATGGCGCCGCGCTTGCGCGAAGCCGCCAAACTGGCCGGTCCGCAAGGCCGGCAACGTAGTGGCACCGGGGGCCGTGGTGCGGGTGAGTCGCATACCGAGCTGGATCGCCGCAAGGTGCGTGACCGTATCGCCGAGCTGCAGCGCGAAATCATCGCCATGGAGCTGGAACGCAAGACCCAGCGTGCGCGCCGGCTGGAGCGGCAGGGGCATGGTCTCTGCGGCGTCTCGCTGGTCGGGTATACCAATGCCGGCAAATCGACGCTGATGCGGGCTCTGACCGGCAGTGAAGTGCTGGTGGCCAATAAACTGTTTGCCACGCTGGACACCACGGTGCGGGCGCTGTACCCGGAAAGTGTGCCGCGCGTGTTGGTCAGCGATACCGTCGGTTTTATCAAGAACCTGCCTCACGGTCTGGTGGCGTCGTTCAAGTCCACGCTGGAAGAAGCGCTCGATGCGGCCCTGTTGTTGCATGTGATCGATGCCAGCGACCCGGGGTTCGAGCGCCAGCTGGAAGTGACCGATACGGTGTTGCAGGAAATTGGTGCCGACGACGTGCCGCGCATCCGGGTGTTCAACAAGATCGACCATGTGGGCGACGAAGCGGAGCAAGCGGCCTGGCGTGCCGAGCTGCAGCAACGCTATCCGGGCTGCGTGGTGATGAGTGCGCGCCGTCCCGAGGACGTGCAGGCCATGCATGCCACCATTGTGGACTTTTTCCGGCAGGATCTGGAGGAAACCGAACTGCTCTTGCCATGGTCGGCCCAACAGTTGCGCGGGGAAATCTTTCAGCACTGCCAGGTGTTGGAAGAGCGTGCCGAGGACGCCGGAAGCTGGTTCCGTGTACGAGGCGAACCGGAAGCGTTGCGCAAGCTGCGTGAACAGCTAGACCCGGGCTCGCGTGGGCGTGAGAAGGAATACTGGGAACAGTGAGCTAGTGACCGGGCAGGACTGTCAGGGGCGCCCAACCAATAGCGGGCGCCGGGTCCTTGCTCCTTAATACAATTCCCCAAGGTGTCGTGCAGACGCATCGGTTGCGCGATACCTTCATCCCGTCGCCCCTGCCTGCTGGCGGAGAGGCGCTGCCAAAGAGAAGTGCAGGGTGCTGGTGTTTAGACCGTCACCCTCGGTGTGCCAACATTCAAATAAACCGTTCCCCCACACAAGCAAGCCGACTGGCCGGTACTGCGGCGTCTGCATGGCGATCCGTCACAAAAAACGTTATGATAATTGAATAAATTTGTTGTAGCCTACCTCGATACAATCGTGCTGTTGACGCTGTCAGCTTGGCAGGGCTACACCATGAAACGCCGCTATCCAGTGATTGGTTCTTAACGTGATGATCGAATAGTTAATAGAAAGACTGCATGGAAATCGCTCAGGAGTTCGAAAGAAAATTTCAAGTGTCCCTTGTAAAGGCTGAACTGGAAGAGCTGTTGGACATTACTTTTGAGGGTGCAGTCAATCAGGTGGATGTTTATTACGATACGCCAAATGCCGATCTTTTTATAAAAGGCATTTTTCTGCGTGTAAGGGACGGTAAGTCTTTCCAAATTAAGGTCAATTTTGATGACCTGGCGTCCGGAAAATCTTCCGGGCATGTGCGATGCACCGAGATCAGTTTGCCACTCGATTTTGGTGCTGCGGAGATCACGGCCTTGCAACCGGTGTTGTCATTGATCGGTTTGACGATTGGCAACGCAAAGAGCTGTTTTGAGCTGTTTGCCGAGAATGGTTTGATCGCATCGGTCTCGATCGATAAGACCCGCGCGTTCTCGCGGCAAGAGTGGGGCGGCTTTTATCTGGACTCAGTCGTTGGGTTGGGGGACTTTC
>JAGLBD010000148.1 GCA_018260425.1 Pseudogulbenkiania sp.
GGTACTGGATATCGACGCCGATGAACTGGCGCAATTCGATGAGGTGGATGCACGCTATCTCGAACAGTTGGCCCAACACCTGTCCCATCTGTTCTGAACGCATCAAACAAAACAGCCCGGCATGCCGGGATGTCAACAAGCCCATGGATAGCCGTGGGCTTGATCATGAAGACTTCTGCCCCCTCTCTCCATCAACACCACTGATCCGTCACATCTCACACCACCGACCACAGAAAGCACAGCCTGACAAAGGCCCCAATGCCACCCATGGTTAGCAAAACTGTCACGCTATCTGTATAGCATAACAAACGTTATGCACCCTACCATTTGAACGGCAATCATAAACCTGCTGGGTGATACCGGTGCATCAACGTTAGCCGTAGAGAGGCTTTGCACAATGGCGAACATGCTATGCCGGGCCGGCTGACCAACGATGAATGCGTGACCAACTGCATATACCCAATAAAAACACCTGGACAACCATGCGCTCAATCCTTTTAGCTCTATTCATTGGTGTGATTTCATCTCGGGCCAATGCCATTAACCTCTGGGTAAACAATAACGACACGCTAGTGATGCATGGCACCTTCACCAGCGGCGACCTAAATAAAATCAAAAACATAGATTTAAGAAAAATCAAGAGCTTAGTCATAAATTCTAGTGGCGGCGAAATCAACGCGACAATATTGGCATCCTATCTCATTCATCGTCACAACATACCCGTCACGGAGACTCACGAATGTCTTTCGGCGTGTGCAAACTGGATATTTTTACCCGCCGTCGAGAAACACCTAAAGCACGGGGCCATTCTTGGCTTTCATTCAGGCACACCGCATTTTGACATTAATGAAGCAATGATCACCGCCAGACATAAAATTAAAAACAAAGAAAAATCTATCACCCCCATGGATCTGCACAATGAAATGATGGGAAAGAGTGGCATCAACCAGCAGATTTTTATGGATTCATGAAAAAGAACCACGAATGGCAAAAACCCGGCACTCATACTTGAATTTGCCGATGAAAACAACGATACGGTTCACGTTGTAATGGCTACTGACGTTGACAAAAACGTTGAAAGCTTCTTAACCACAATCAAAATGAAACGCATCTCCAACTATCAAGATGACTTGATAGAACACAGGTATTGGTTTCCCACAAAAGCCCAACTTGAATCATATGGAGTAAAGGGAATTGTTGAATATGACGATCCAAAAAATGATAACGAATTGAGGTTGCTTGGAAAGCCCATGGGGTTAATATTGGTGCGGTAATACCAATCTTGGCCACACTCAACATTGCCGGAATTTTGTCGAAAGCACCCGAGCGGCAGCGCGATCAGCACTAATCCCTACAAGCACTCACCAACCAAGGTCGACCGAGCCCCACCCCGGAATGCTTGACTCACCATTTGGAAAACAATGCGTACACTACTCTTGGCACTCTGCATAGCCATGCTGTCATCTCAGGCTAGCGCCATTAAATTTTGGACATACGGCACAGACACATTGGTGATATATGGCAATTTTGCATATGGAGACACGCGCAGAATCAGCACAGTCGACTTTAGTAAAATCAAAAAACTAATCATTGATTCTGGCGGGGGCGAAATGAATGAGGCCATATCCACAGCATATTTAATTCATAGCCACAACTTACCAGTTATTGTTGCCCACGAATGTCTTTCCGCATGCGCTTTTTGGATTTTCTTGCCTGCCATAGAAAAGCACCTCGGACGCGGAGCCGTACTTGGACTCCATTCAGGAACACCGCATTTTGATATCAATGATGCAATGATAGCGGCAGCGAGAAGGGTAAGACATGATTCGAATCACTCAACCCCTAGAGAGCTACATGACGAGATGATGATAAAAAGCGGGATAAATCAGCAGATATTCATGGACACATGGAAAAAGACAACTAACGGAAAAAATCCTGCTCTAGTACTTGAGTATAAGAACAAACATGGCGAAATAGTTAAATTCGCCATGACTACAAACATAGAAAAAAATATCGAAAACTACCTGGCCATGAAAAACATGGAGTATGTCACGATATACCAAGACGACCTGATTGAGCATACATTTTGGTTCCCCACAAAAACACAACTTGAATCATATGGCGTCAAGGGAATTGTTGAATACGATGATCCAAAAACAGAAGAAGAGCTGAAACCCCTGGAACAATCTGGAAATATCACATTATTCAGATAAACAAGAATTAGCGGACCAACACAAGAGAACTGGCCCCTGATCCAAAGAACCAGAGGCCAGCTCAACAGACTCGGCACAGGCATGCCGGGCTGTCATTATTTCAGGGTGGGAGCAGGTTCCCGGGTTGCCGCGCGCAGCGCCGTCACCTCATTCAACAAGCGCTCGTTGTCGGCGGCACTCTCCGCCAGGCGCAAGGTCAACGCTTCCAGC
>JAGLBD010000020.1:0-25707 GCA_018260425.1 Pseudogulbenkiania sp.
CCGTTTCATTCCATCGCCAGTCCGGAAACCCGTCATTGGGTGGTAATCCGCTCGGTCTCGAAGTGCTATGGCCCGGATTTGCGTCTGGCGTTGCTGGGCAGCGATGTCGAGACCGCCCAGCGGCTCAAACGCCGCCTGGCCGCCGGAACCCATTGGGTCAGCCACGTGCTGCAGGACATGGTGCTGGCCGCCATGCAGTCGGAACCGGTGGCCCGGCAGGTTCGTGCGGCGCGCGATGCCTATCGCGAGCGCCGCGACAGTCTGATTGGTGCGTTGCAGGACGAAGGATTCGAACCGTTGCAGCCCTGTGACGGGCTGAATGTCTGGTTGCCGCTGACCAAGCCAGGCCAGCCGCTGGTTCAGGCACTGGCGACCTGCGGCTGGCAGGTCAGGGAGGGTGGGGTATTTTTTCTGGGGGATGCCCGGCCGGCCCTGCGTTTGACTGCGACCTTCATGGACGAGGCGCTGGCACGGCGCTTTGCCGCCGACTTGCGCCGTGTGGTGGACGAGAGCTGATGCGGTAGGGCAGGCTGTCCTGCCCCGTGCGCTCAATCCAGCAAGGTTTGCGACAGATGGGTTTGGAGTTTGCGCGCCTGACGCAAGGCTTCGCGCAGAATGCGGTGGTCCAGGGTGGTGAGCTGTTCCGGGTCGATCAGGTTGTCCGGGGGCTGGTCGGCTTCCAATTGTTCGATCTGGTGGCGCAGGCGCATTTCCTGAACGAAACGGAAGCTGTCGGCCCAGGACTCGACATCCCGTTCGGCAAGATTGAGGATGCGTGCCGACTGGGTCAACCGGTCAAGGGTGTGCGTGGCCGAGCAACTGGCCGACAAGGCCAGAATGCGCGCACCATCGACAAAAAAACGTGCCACGTCTTCTTTCAGGTCCAGTGTGCCGCGTGAGGACTGGATTCGCCCCATCCAACCCAGAGGGGGACGGTGTTGCAGTACCAGATCGGCCATGCTGCGGATGCAGCGGGTAGTACGGTGGAAGTCGGCCTGGATGCGATCTCGCAAGGTGGCCGCGAGGGTGGTGTCACCCCATACCGGGCGCAGGTCGAAATAGCCATTGGCGGTGTCGATGGTGTCGGAGGAGGGGGCGTGTATCCAGTCGCGGAAGGCGGTTTGCCATTCGTCCACGGTCAGGCAATGATTGTCTGATCCTGCCATGGTGCCAAGCTGGCAGAGTGGAATGCCGCACCGGGACAGCGTGGCATTGACCTCCCGGGCCCGCGCCATGACCCAGCCGCGGTGTTCGGTGAGCTTTTCCGGGTCGTCGACCGCGATGATCAGCCCATTGTCCTGGTCGCTGGCAAAGGTTTGTTCCAGACGGCCTTCGCTGCCGAATGCCAGCCAGCAGAGGCGGATGCCCGCTGCCGGTGCGCCACGGAAGGTCAATTCGCACAAGCGTCCGGTGAGCCGGTCGGTCAGGGTGGCGACCAGCCGGGTGACGGCATCGGCATCCATGCCCTGTCGCAACAGCACCAGTGCCAGTTGACGGATGTCGCGGGCGATGGCGACCAGTTCATCATGATCCTTGCAGGTGGCCATGCGTGCCAGCAATTCATGCAGATCCAGCCGGGTCAGGCGATACAGATCCTGCTCGGTCACAATGCCGGTCAGTACCCCATCGGCGCATACCAATAGGTAGCGCTCCTGTCCGCTGGCGAAATGCAGGACGGCTTCCGAGGCGAGCATCTCGTCCGGCACGGCCGTGATCTCGCGGCGCATCACTCTCGATAGTGGTGTACTCAGCGGAGTGGTCGACAACATCAGGTCGGGAAGTTGTTCCTGAGAGAGTAGCCCGATGGGGCGGCGTTCGGCATTGACAATGCCGACGGCACCGGTGCGGTCCCGTTTGAACAACTTCAAGGCACTACCCAACGTGTCATCAGCCCTGAGACAGGTGGCCGGGCGGCTCAACAACTGTTTCAGCGGACTTTGCAGGGCGGCTTGCAGCACGGCACCGGGGCGAGACAGATCTCTTGCCCGTGTCAACAGATTGGCCAGCCGGCGGGTACAGAAGTCATTGAAGTGCAGGCTTTCGCGCATCATCCGGTCGAAGGCTTCCCGCGACAGGCCCAGCAGCCGGGTGTCGCACTCGGCCAGATAGCGGTTGGAGGCCGGCCGCTCGGCCAGTATTGCCCCCAGCGGGAACATTTCTCCCCCGGTCAGTGTGGCGAAACGTTGATGGCGCAAGGCATCCTCGGCCTGAATGACGCCATCCAGCACAATCCAGACGGTGTCCGGTACACCGCTGTCCGGTGACAAGATGCACTCGCCGGCACGTACGCGGCGCTCCCGCAATTCGGTAAACAAGGCGGCCAGAGCAGGCTCCGGAAGACTGGCGAACGGTTCATGGGGCGTCAGTAAGCGCCGCCAGGCCGGGTGAATGTCGCTATCGCTTGCCAGGGTCATGAGTGATCCTTGCGTGAGGAGATGGTTTCATCATAGCCAGTCGTGGCAAAAGCCGTAAACCTGTGCATACCCCTCAACTACCGAAGGTGAAGGCATACGCTTCGAGCCCCGGTGTGTCGGCACGAATGTCCAGCACGCCGGAACGAACGGCTTTTTGGTCGATCAACTCATAGAGAGCGTGTTGCCTGACCAACAGTTTTCCGTCGGGAGCGTCATGTCCGGCATTAGCGCCGACCGGAAAACCGTTCAGCGTCAAAGCGACCCGGGCCGCTTGGCCGTTGGCGGTGCCGAGGACCAGAAATACCTTGCGGGCGGTGAAATGAAGGCGTAAAACGCTGCCGGATCGCGTGGCCGTGATGCTCTGGCGACCGGCTTTCCAGTCGCCGCCCAGCGCCCAGTGGTCGCTATCCAGCGTATCGGGCAGTTGGTAACGGGTTGCGACGCTGTCTGGTCCGCCCTTCTTGCCGCCGAATCGTTCGGTGCGCTCCAGTCCCAGATAGGTTTCCGGCGTTTGTCCGGCTTTGAAGGGCAGCGGTGTCTCCGTTGCCTTGACCGGGGCCTTGATGCCCAGCAAATAACGGATCGCGTTTTCTGTGACGTCGTAATGGCCTTCGCCAAAATGGGTATAGACCACGCGGCCTTGTTGATCGATCAGATAGTGTGCCGGCCAGAAGCGGTTGTTGTACTGCCCCCAGGTCGCCATATCGCTGTCCAGCGCCACCGGGTAGCGGATGCCGTACCGGGACAACGCGGCGCGGACATTGTCCGGGACCTTTTCAAAGTCGAACTCCGGAGAGTGCACACCGATGATCACCAGTCCCTTGTCCCGGTAGCTGGCATCCCAGCGGGTTATCCAGGGCAAGGTACGAACACAATTCACGCAGGAGTAGGTCCAGAAATCAATCAACACCACTTTCCCCTTGAGGGAGGCGAGGCTGAGGGGCGGGCTATTCAACCAGACCTTGATACCGGCAAATTCCGGTGCTGGATAGGGAGAGGCCAGCCCGTCCTTGATGGCAGGTTCGCTGGCGGAGCACTGCGTCAGGCCGAGACAGAGCAGTAGCGGTGCAATCAAGCGGGCGAGGCGGGATGTCATCATGAATGGGCTCCAGGGTATCGCGAGAGCTTGGGTTGGCGACAAGAAGCGCTCTCCAGACTGGAGTATAGCCGGACGACGGGAGGTGAAAGGCGCGGGAATGGAAATCAGGTCATCAACCCCCTGAAAGGGCAAAACGGTTCAGGAGGTCGGTTCAGTTGAGCTATCAGGTCAGTGCGGAATGACGATCGGTGCGACAGGAGACATTTTTTTCAGGTGCTTGGCGGCTTTTTTCTCTTTCGGGGTCAATAGCGCCGGTTTCTTCGCTTCCTTGGTACTGTGTCGTGTCTTGCTCATAACGGTACTCCATGGAATGCACGGCATGTCCGTGCAGCACCAGTATAGTCCTGTTGGCGCTCGCTGTACCGTTCCGGCGGTTATTTTGTTTGGTAAGTCGTGCCGGCGGCTCGACACATCGTGAGATCGAAAAGTGAATGTGATGGAACCACGGGGTGACTACAGTGGGGATCCATCGCGGCGAGGTTGGCTCTTGGAGGCACCCCCGGGGTGAATTATTTACCTTTGCTTTTTGGAGTACTCATCATGACATATCGAATTAACGAGGAGGTAGGCATTCGCGTCTCGCGTCAGGCTACCGTCTTTGACTCTGGCACGACCATGAGTCGCGGACTTGTTGCTGCCACCAATCAGTCCATTGGCCCGACGACTTCCCTGCAAGAGATCATCTATTCCGCAGGCCCAACGGCAGGTGATTTTGGGCGGGGTGTTTTATTGAATGCCCAGCGTGCCAAAACAGATCCCGAAGCGCTCCCGATGCCCTTCGTGGTGAGTGGGCGCATGGCGAAGCTGCGACTGCAATTGATTAAGAAAATAGAGTACAAGTTGCTAAAATGGATTTCCCAATGGGAATTCAAGGACAAAGCCCGGCTCGCGACTAAGCATCTCAAAGATTTAAAGCATTATCTTGAACCTTTACCTGGCAATCAGCAGCTCGAGAGAGAGTTCCTGTCGAACCTTGCCGAAGTTCTGGAAACCTATAAAAATACGCCTATCGTGACGGCATCCAGCATCAGTAGTAAGCCAGTCTCTGTGCATATCGTCAGCAAGGGCGCTGCCGACGTGCCCGAAGTTCACTCTTCCGGATGGTCTGTGTCTGCGAAGCAACTTGCCGAGGATCTGAATAAAACATTCAACCTGACCGATGGCGTGGTTGAGCTTCATTCCGACGATAGTGCCATTGGCGACCATGGCATGGCCACATCGTTGAGCCATGAGCTGCGGAGCTTGAATCCGCGGACAACGGTGAAAGGCTATGATGGCGTGCGTTTGCCCAAAGGCTTGTTGGATAGAAACAATATTCGTTTCCACCGGAATGCGGACTAGATCGATTTTGTGGATCTGGAGCCCCCGTTCTCGCAACGTCGGGCAAAGCCCGAGTCCTGATGTACCGGACTCGGGCTTTTTCCTGTCAGACTGGCTTCCACTCGCGCAGACAGCCGGGGAGCGGCTCTTCGGTGAATCGTTTCTTCCTGTCCAAACGCCGAGTCATGATTGATTGGGTTCTAAAACCACATGCATACTTAATGCCGGGGTGGGCGTCGGTGATCTCCGAAGTGGTCTCTTTTGACGTGGTAGTAACAGTCAGGGTGGCGGCAGGTAACGTTGCCGGGGGTGTCGTCCCCCCTTGCCCGCACGAGGTTCGGCCCACAATTTTGGCGGTGCTGCTTTGGTGGGTAGCTTTTTGGTTTGATCTCTCGTGAGAGTACCTGTCGGAGGATATTATTATTGTGCTCCTCATAACTTATCAGCGGGGGCGAGGAGAATTTGCGATCAACAAAGTGAACGAATGCGCGGATGACGTTCATGGTAAATCTCCATTAAGTGACGCGGGGCAGGCAGTGTCGGGCGGATAGCGTTTTCCGACTTGCAAAAAACGCTCAAAGACGGGCTGTGCGGGGAACCTTGCGGGCAAAAAAATGCCCGGCGCGTGGCCGGGCGAGAGTCAACAGGTCTTCAAGGTAATCGTTGCTCAGGAGACGGATTCCTGAAGCTGGCTGAGGATCTGCGGGTTTTCCAGGGTGGAAACATCCTGCACGATCTCTTCGCCGCGAGCCAGGGAGCGCAACAGGCGGCGCATGATCTTGCCGGAGCGGGTCTTCGGCAGGTTTTCACCAAAGCGGATTTCATCCGGTTGGGCAATTTTGCCGATCTCGTGCGCCACCCATTGTTTCAGGTTGTCGGCAATCTTCTTGGCTTCATCGCCATTCGGACGCGGTCCCTTCAAGACGACGAAGGCCACGACCGATTCCCCCTTGATCTCATGCGGTTTGCCGACCACGGCGGCTTCCGCCACCAGCGGGTTCGCCACCAGCGCCGATTCGATTTCCATGGTGCCCAGACGGTGACCCGACACGTTCAGCACATCGTCGATACGCCCCATGATCCAGAAATAGCCGTTTTCGTCGCGGTGCGCCGAATCGCCGGCCAGATAGTACTTGCCCTGGAATTCGTCGGGGAAGTAGGTGCTCCGGAACCGGTCCGGGTCACCCCAGATAGTGCGAACCAGACTCGGGAACGGTTTCTTGATGACCAGGAAGCCACCGCTACCCGGTTCTACCGGAGCGCCGGACTCGTCGACGATGTCGGCCATGATGCCGGGGAGCGGCAGGGTGCAGGAGCCCGGTTTGGTCGGAACGGCGCCCGGGGTCGGGGCAATCATCGCCGAACCGGTCTCTGTCTGCCACCAGGTGTCTACGATCGGGCAGCGGCCGCCGCCAACGACTTCGTAGTACCACATCCAGGCTTCCGGGTTGATTGGCTCGCCCACCGTACCCAGCACGCGCAGGCTGGACAGGTCGAATTGGGTCGGCAGGTCGGCGCCCAGTTTGATCAGCGAACGAATCGCGGTCGGTGCGGTATAGAAGATCGAGACTTTGTGTTTTTCGATCATGCTCCAGAAACGGCTGGCATTCGGGTAGGTCGGAATGCCCTCGAAAATCACCTGGGTGGCACCATGTCCCAGCGGGCCATAGGTGATGTAGGAGTGGCCGGTGATCCAGCCCACGTCGGCTGTGCACCAGTAAACGTCATTCGGCTTGTAGTCGAAGATCCAGCGGAAGCTGTTCAACGCGCCCAGCAGATAGCCGGCGGTCGAGTGCTGGATACCCTTCGGTTTGCCGGTCGAGCCCGAGGTATACAGGATGAACAGCGGATCTTCGGCATTCATCCATTCCGGTTCGCAGTCCTCGGACTGGTCTTCGATCAATTTGTGCCACCAGACATCGCGGCCTTCTGTCCATTGGGCGGCACCGTTATTGGTGCGCTGGTAGACCACGACATGGGAAATCGACTCGCAACCACCCAGCGTAAAGGCTTCGTCGGTGGTGGCTTTCAGCGGTACGGTCTTGCCGCCGCGCATGCCTTCATTGGCCGTGATCACGACTTTGGCGCCGGCATCCTGAACGCGGTCACGCAGGGCACCGGCGGAGAAACCACCGAAAACCACCGAGTGAATGGCGCCGATCCGGGCGCAGGCCTGCATCGCAACGATGGCCTCGATGACCATCGGCATATAGATGACCACCCGGTCGCCTTTGGTGACGCCCAGACTTTTCAGTCCATTGGCGAATTGGCATACCCGGCGGTGGAGTTCGGAGTAGGTGACGCGGGTGACTTCGCCGTCATCCGCTTCAAAAATCAGTGCAATCTTGTTGGCGTTGACCGGCAGGTGACGATCAAGGCAGTTGTAGGAAACATTGAGCACGCCATCGTCGAACCATTTGAAGAACGGTGCATTGCTATCGTCCAGCACCCGGGAGAAGGGCTTTTTCCAAGTGATCAGCTCGCGGGCCAGGTCTCCCCAGAACGACAGGTAGTGATCGTCCGCTTGCTCGCACAGGGCATTGTAGGCATCCATGCCCGAGATTTGGGCTTTGCGGCGGAAGTCATCGGACGGCGGAAAACTGCGGGTTTCCTTGAGGATCGACTCGATGGTGGACATGCACATCTCCTTTATTTCAACTCATAGATGGAACCGCCTGCCGGACACGCGCCCGGCAGGCTTTGCAACTTAGTGCTTGGAGGCTCCGGTTGCGCCAATGCCGGTCATGGCACGAACGAACTGGGCATCGAACTTCGCTTTCTCTTCTTCGGCCTGACGCGAGTTATCCAGCACCGAGAACAGCCAGGTGGTGGCAAACGCCAGGGTCATGGAGAACAAGGCCGGGTTTTTGTACGGGAACAAGGGGGCCTTGTTGTGCATCACATCGACCCAGACCGTCGGGCCCAGCACGATCAGCAGTACGGCACTGGCAAGACCGATGAAGCCGCCGATCACTGCGCCGCGGGTGGTCAGGCCTTTCCAGAACATCGACAGGAACAGCACCGGGAAGTTGGCGGACGCCGCGATGGCGAAGGCCAGACCTACCATGAAGGCAATGTTCTGCTTCTCGAACACCAGACCCAGCACGATGGCGATAACGCCCAGTACCAGCGTGGTGATCTTGGAGACGCGGATTTCATCGGCTTCGTTGGCTTTGCCTTTCTTGATGACCGAGGCGTACAGGTCATGCGATACCGCAGAAGCACCCGACAGGGTCAGACCGGCAACCACCGCAAGGATGGTGGCAAACGCCACGGCCGAGATGAAGCCCCAGAACAAGTCGCCGCCCACCGCATGAGACAGGTGAATCGCCGCCATATTGCTGCCGCCGATCAACTGGGTGACCTGCTTGCCATCTTTCATGATGGTTTCGGTGAAGCCCGGGTTGTTGAGTACCAGCATGATGGCGCCAAAGCCGATGATGAAGGTGAGAATGTAGAAGTAGCCGATGAAACCGGTGGCGAAGAACACCGATTTGCGCGCTTCACGGGCATCGGCCACCGTAAAGAAACGCATCAGGATGTGCGGCAAGCCGGCGGTACCGAACATCAGGGCTAGACCCAGCGAAATAGCATCAACCGGGTTGGAGGCGAGTCCGCCCGGCGCCATGATCGCAGCGTGTTTCGGATGCAGGTCGGTCGCCGTCTTGAACATGGTTTCCAGACTGAAACCGGCGCTCTTCAGCACCATGAAGGCCATGAAAGTTGCACCCGACAGCAGCATGATCGCCTTGATGATTTGTACCCAGGTGGTGGCCAGCATACCGCCGAACATCACATACATCACCATCAGCACGCCGACGGCTACTACGGCGGTCGAGTAGTTCATGCCGAACAGCAACTGGATCAGTTTGCCGGCACCGACCATTTGCGCGATCAGGTAAATGGAGACGGTCACCAGCGTACCGGTGGCAGCGAAACTGCGCACAGGAGTCTGTTGCAGGCGATAGGACGCGACGTCGGCGAAGGTGAACTTGCCGAGGTTGCGCAGCCGCTCGGCTACCAGAAACAGAATGATCGGCCAGCCCACCAGAAAGCCCATGGAGTAGATCAGGCCGTCATAGCCCTTTTCGTAAACCATGGCGGAAATCCCGAGGAACGACGCAGCCGACATATAGTCGCCGGCAATCGCCAGACCGTTCTGGAAACCGGTGATGCCTCCGCCCGCTGCGTAGAAGTCACTGGCGGAACGGGTGCGGCGTGCGGCCCAGTAGGTAATCGCGAGCGTGCCGGCCACGAACAACAGGAAAATGACAATGGCCGTGGTGTTGACCGGCTGTTTTTTCACTTCGCCGGCAATGGCGTCAGCCGCGGAGGCAAGCCCCGGCAGCAGCGCCATTAACGGCAGGAACAGGGAGCGGGTTTTCATTAGCGCGACTCCTCGATGATTTGCTTGTTGAGCTGGTCAAATTCGCTGTTGGCCTTGCGCACGTAGATGCCGGTCAGGACGAATGCAGAGACGATAATGAAGATCCCGAGCGGAATGCCGACCGTAATGGCGGACCCTTCATGAATCGGGGTTCCCAGCGATTTTGGCGAGAAGGCCAGGGTAAGAATGAAACCGTAGTAGATCACCAGCATGATGATGGACAGCATCCAACCCAGACTTGTCTTCTTGTGGACAAGCTCGATGAACTTCGGGTTGGACTGTACCTTTTTAAGTATGTCCTCGTTCATTGCATCTCCTCCTTTGTAGTCAGCGTCAATGAGTGTCGCCTGCATAAACCATAAGCGATCCGATTAAAAACTGGCTAATCGCATTTTTTGATCGGAATAATTTGTCGTTGTAATGATGCGATGCAAAAAACCAGCATATTCAATGCTATGCAGTGGTGTTTGTGCTCTATAATGCCTTTAGCATGAAGCCTGTTTTGCCCTGTAAAAAAGCCGGGGGGGCTTGTAAGCGTCAGGGTATTGAGCAGAGAATGGTGCCGAGACAAACACAATAACGGTGGAGAGCCAGTCAACTCTGCCGAGGCTTCGAGGACACGAGTCGGGATGGAAATTTATCAGTTGCGCACTTTTGTCACGGTTGCCCAACAAGGGCACCTGACTCAGGCTGCTGAATTGTTGCACCTCTCCCAGCCGGCTGTGACAGCCCAGATCAAGGCGCTGGAAGAAGAAATCGGCATGCCCTTGTTCGAACGCACCACCGGTGGAGTGACCCTGACATTGGCCGGACAGGAATTGTTGCCACGGGCACAGTCCATTCTGGGCGCGGCACGGGAAATACTGAACCACGCCAGAGGGCTCAAGGGGCAGGTCGCCGGCAAGGTGCGTATCGGGGTTGCCCTGACGCCGGAAACCCTGCGGATAGGACCCTGGATCGCGGGGCTGATCGAGCGCTACCCTTTGCTGGATCTCTCCTTGCAGCACGGTGTTACGGGGGACATTCTCAATCTGGTGCGCAAGAAAGAGCTGGATTGCGGGTTCTTCCTCGGCAAAAACCCCTATGTCAACGTACATACCGTCCGGTTGGGCAGTTTGCGCTGGCAGTTGGTTGCGCCGGCCGGTTGGCAGGAGCGGGTTGCGCAGGCCAGTGCCAAGGAATTGGGTAAATTGCCCTGGGTGGGAATCTCGCAGTTTTCCAGCTTGTCGCGTATTACCGCCGAACTGTGGCGGGAGATGAATATCTCGCCACGCAAAGTGGTCGAATGCGATCACCTCGCCGCCATTCAGGCGCTGGTGGTGGCGGGGGTCGGGCTTGCGTTGGTGAGAGAAGACGAAGCGCAGGTGCGGGCCCAGCGTGGCGAGTTGGTCATCGTGCCGGGCTACCAGCGTGAATCTGATCTGCATTTTGTCTATCCGGCGGAGCGCGAAGGCGATCCGGTGCTGGATATCCTTCTAGAAGAACTTGGACGGGTTTGGGATCTGACGACCTGAATCTGCCGGAGCACATGGCATGATGGATACCACGCGACTCGACAAGAGTTGGCAAACCTACCTGCAGGCGTTTCGCCATACCAACCAGCGCTGGCTGGATGCGCAGCAAGACATGATGCGCACGCTGGCCGCCGCGTGGTCGTCGGGAATGATTCTGGACGAGGACGCGGTGAGCCGGCATCTCGACGGCGGCCTGACGGCGGGCAATGAACTGCTGCAGGCCCAGGCCGATGCGCAACGGGACTTGATGCTGCTGGTCGAAAAGACTCTGGCCGAGCTGCAGTGCCAGATGCTGACCCACTGGTCTGCTCCGCCCGGATCTCCCCAGCTGGTGCGCTCGGCGCTGGAAGTCGGGCAGGCATCGTCCAGTGCCATGTCGCGGATGTCGCGCCAGATCGGTCATTTTGCGGCAACCAACTTTTCTCAGGCGACCGTGAATGCCACGCGTCAATTGCGTCGGGCCATCCATCCTTCCTGTCGGGGTAAATGACCCCACTCGCCATCGGGTGTAAATTCCGCCGGCTACCCTCTAGAATCGGGGCATGAAACCCTTTGCCTCGCTCGACTTCGGGCAGCGTTTTGCGACGTTGCCCCGGCTGTTCCACCGCCGTGTGGACCCGCAATCCGTCCCTCAGCCTGAATTATTGGCCGTCAATCGCCCCTTGCTGCTTGAACTGGGCGTGGATCCGGCCAGTCTTGCCGTCCCGGCAAGCCTCGACGTGCTGGCCGGCAACCGGGTCTTGCCCGGCATGCAGCCATTGGCGTCCTGTTACTCCGGCCACCAGTTCGGCCAGTATGTTGCGCAGCTGGGCGACGGACGTGCCTTGTTGCTGGGCGACACGCCCTGGGGCGAGGTTCGCGCCGAGTGGCAATTGAAAGGCGCCGGAATGACGCCGTATTCCCGGATGGGCGATGGCAGGGCCGTGCTGCGCTCCAGTCTCCGGGAATACCTGTGCTCCGAGGCCATGCATGCGTTGGGAATTCCGACCACCCGGGCCTTGGCATTGACTGCCTCTCCGGTGCAGATTCTTCGTGAGGAGCCGGAAACCGCCGGGGTGGTGACGCGCATTGCCGAAAGTTTTCTGCGTTTCGGTCATTTCGAACTGGCCTATCATCGTGGCGATGTCGACGCGACCCGGGCGCTGGCCGGATATCTGATCGAACACCATTACCCCGAGTACGACGAGGCGGAACACCCGGCGTTGGCACTGTTTCAGGCGATCGTCGATCGTACCGCACGGCTGATGGCCGACTGGCAAAGTGTCGGTTTTTGTCATGGCGTGATGAACACCGACAATATGTCGGTGTTGGGTCTGACGCTGGACTACGGGCCGTTCGGCTTCATGGATGCCTTCGATGCCGGTCATGTGTGCAATCACTCCGACTATGCCGGCCGGTATGCCTACCGGCTACAGCCTCAGGTCGGCCTGTGGAACCTCCACTGCCTGGGGTCGGCCTTTTTGCCGCTGGCCAGTGAAGCACAGCTGATCGGGGTGCTGGACAGCTATCGGGAATGCTATGAATCAGCCTGGCTCGAGCGGATGCGCCGCAAGCTGGGCTGGCAGGGGGAAGAGACGGCCGATGTCGACCTGCTGCAGGCGATGTTCGACCTGATGCAGGAGCAGTCCGTCGACTTCACGCTGTTTTTCCGCGAATTGGCCGCGAGCCATCATCCGGATGGGCTGGCGCGCTGGGAAGCGTTATTCCGGGACCCTGCGGCAGCGCGGGGCTGGCAGCGTCTCTGGCAGCAGCGAGCGACACCGGGCTGGAGTACGGTGGACGAACGGGTTGCCGCAATGAACCGGGTCAATCCCCGGTTCGTGCTGCGCAATCATCTGTGCGAGATGGCAATTCGTGCGGTTCGCGATACTGGCGATGTGAGCGTGCTGACGCGCCTGATCGACTGTCTTGCCCGGCCGTTCGACGAACAGCCCGGTAATGAGGATCTGGCCGCCTTGCCGCCAGACTGGGCGAAAGACCTGACGGTCAGTTGCTCCAGTTGAGTTAGCCCAGCAGATGGGCACTGATGCCGTGCTGGTCGAGACGCAGGTAGCCGCCTTGATGGCCGTGCCAGTCACGAATCACCCAGCGCTGCGCGCTATGGCCGTCGGCACTGTGGGTGTGACTGGCGGGGCGATGAGTATGGCCGTGGATCAGGGTTGGCCAGTCAAAACGCTCCAGCAGGGCGCAGACCGCGCTGTCGGTCACGTCGGAAATCTCGCTCATGCCGACGGCGGCCTTGTTGGCCTCGGACACGTTGCGGGCATGCTCGGCGATCATGCGGCGCTCTTGCAGTGAGCGTGCCAGCAGTGCTGCTTGCCAGTCGGGGTGACGGCTTTGCTGGCGAAACGTCTGGTAAGCGGTGTCATCGGTGCACAGGGCGTCGCCATGGCTGAGCAGAATGCGCTGCCCTTCGGCCATGATCAGCGTCGGGTCAGCCAGCAGGGTTGCTCCGCTGCGCGCCTCAAAGCCGCTGCCCAGCAAAAAGTCCCGGTTACCGTGCATGACATACACGGGCGTACTGGCTGCAAAGCGTTTCAGTGTCGCCAGCGGGCGCTCCAGATACGCCGCATCGTCATCGTCTCCTATCCAGTATTCGAACAGGTCGCCAAGAATGTACAAAGCGTCGATGGCACCGCGCCAGTTCTCCAGTGTTTCGTCAAACAGGCGGTTGAGTTCGGGGGTGTCCCCCGACAGGTGCAGGTCTGAAATGAAATGAATAGGCATGATGTCGGTGACGGCCTGCCAGCGGCAGACCGTCGTCAGGGTACGTGGGTGCGGATCAGATCACTTCGGCTTTTTCAATGACGACCGGGTCGACCGGAACGTCCTGATGCATGCCGTTGCGACCGGTGCGAACCGTTTTGATACGGTCAACGATTTCCTTGCCTTCCACGACGGCGCCGAACACGGCATAGCCCCAGCCTTGGGTGCTTTCCGACTTGAAGTCGAGGAAGTCATTGTCGGCGACATTGATGAAGAATTGTGCCGAAGCGGAGTGCGGGTCCATGGTGCGAGCCATGGCAACGGTGTAATTGGTGTTGGAAACCCCGTTGTTGGCTTCGTTCTTGATCGGGTCGCGGGTGTCTTTCTGCTCCATGTCGGCGGTGAAACCACCACCCTGAATCATGAAGCCATTGATGACGCGATGGAAGATCGTGCCGTCATAGTGGCCACTCTTTACGTATTCTTCGAAGTTGGCGGCGGTAACCGGAGCCTTGTCGGCAAACAGTTCCAGAACGATGTCACCGAAGTTGGTGGTCAGTTTGATCATGATGAGTTCCTTGAAATGGAGAGTAAGGGTGCTGTTCAGCGTTTCAGGATAACGGCCTTCTTGAGGACGACCGGTGTCAGCGGAACGTCGCTCATGTCCTTGCTGCTCCCGGTAGCCACCCGGGAAATGCGCAGTACGACGTCCATGCCGCGCGTGACCTTGCCGAATACGGCATAGCCCGCGCCGCGGGTGGTGGGGGACTTGAAGTCCAGACGGGTATTGTCGGCCACGTTGAAATAGAATTCCGAGCGTGCCGAATCCGGAGCCTCTTCCCGCGCCATGGCGATGGTGCCGGTCACATTGGACAGTCCATTGGTCGCTTCGTTGGGAATGGCCGGCCCGGTCGGTTTTTCGACGAGATCTGCCGTGAATCCGCCGCCTTGTACGACAAAGCCGGCGATGACGCGATGGAAGATCGTCCCGTCATAAAACCCGGACTTTACGTAGTTCAGAAAATTCTCGACCGAACGCGGCGCCTTGTGATCGTCAAGGGTGATCTCGACGGGGCCCAGCGAGGTATCGAAACGAACCACCGGGGAGGCCATTAGCCACGAGGGCAGGCAGACCAGGGCAAGTGCCAGTAGCCGCAATCTTTTCATGATGGTCAACGTGTCTCTACGCGGTGTAATCGGGAATGCGCGATTCTATCATAAGAGAAGAATCGCACTGTGCTTGTTGAATTTCATAAATAAGCGTCTTGTTAACCGTGTATGCGCTTAGTATTCTTAAATAAATCACTACGATCGCCATTCATTATGATTTCCCTGCCGTTCCGCCCCCGTCTGATCGATTCCCTGAAGTGTTATGACCGATACCGTTTCAAGGCCGACCTGATGGCCGGATTGACCGTCGGTGTGGTGGCCCTGCCGCTGGCGATGGCCTTTGCCATGGCGTCGGGCGTGCCGCCGCAGGCCGGGCTGTTTACGGCGGTGATCGCCGGTTTCCTCTCCTCCATGCTCGGCGGGACGCGCGTGTGCGTCTCGGGGCCGACCGGTGCCTTCATCGTGGTGCTGTACGGGATTGTCGTGAAATACGGGGTTGCCAATCTGTTGCTTTGTACCTTCATTGCCGGGGTGATGCTGGTGTTGATGGGAATGTTGCGGCTGGGGCAGGTGATTCGCTTCTTCCCGATGCCGCTGATTACCGGCTTCACCAACGGCATTGCCGTACTGATTTTTCTCACGCAGCTGAAAGATTTTTTTGGATTGCCCATCCAGAACATGCCGGCCGGCTTCTTTGCCGTGGTCTCGACCGTGGGGCATCGGCTGGGTGAATTCCATGGTCCGACCCTGGCGTTGTCGGGCGCATCGCTGGCCTTGATCCTGTTATGGCCCAAAACACTCAACAAGCGTTTGCCGGCCCCCTTTGTCGCGCTGGTGCTGGCCACCTTGGCGACGTCTCTGTTCCATTTGCCGGTGCAAACGCTGGGCAGCCGCTTTGGTGGCATTCCGCAGGGCGTTCCGGAATTTGTCATGCTCGAGCTGGACTGGCACCATCTTTCCGAACTGATGGCGCCGGCGTTTACCATCGCCTTGCTAGGCGCGGTGGAATCCTTGTTGTGCGCGGTGGTGGCCGACGGCATGACGCAAGATCGCCACGATGCCAATCAGGAACTCATTGCACAGGGCGTTGCCAATATGGTGGTGCCGTTTTTTGGCGGCATTCCGTCCACCGGTGCGGTGGCGCGTACTGCCACCAATATCGGCAACGGTGGGCAAACGCCGGTGGCCGGCATGATTCATGCGCTGGTGTTGCTGGCGGTGCTGTTGGTAGCGGCGCCGCTGGCCAGTGACATTCCTTTGGCCGTATTGGCGGCCATTCTGGTGTCGGTGGCCCTGAAAATGGGGGATTGGCATTTCGCCCGCTTGCAGCAGTTTCCCTTGCATGACTCCGGAGTATTGATTGCCACCTTTCTGCTGACGGTGATGTTCGATTTGACCATCGCGGTAGAAATCGGACTCTTGGTCTCTGCAGTGTTCTTTATTCGCAATATGGCAAAAAACACCCATGTCAGTCAGCTCAAGCCCGAGCATGCCGTGTTGTTCGAGCGTCATTCCATTGCCGGCAAGGTGGTGCCGATGGGCTGTGCAGCGTTCCGCATCGAGGGTGCGCTGTTCTTTGGTGCCGCTGATATTGTCGACGAGGTGGTGAAAGACTCCCCGCATGCCCGGGTGGTGATTTTGCAGTTACACCGGCTGGTGATGCTGGACGCTACCGGGCTGTTGGCGCTGGCGCAGTTGCAGCAGACGCTGGACGAGCACGGCAAAGTGCTGATCCTGTGCGGTGCCGGCAAAGAAGTGCTGACCCTGCTGGACCATTCCGAACTGGCCGTGGCGATGGGTGAGCGTAATTTGCAACCGGATCTGGCGGCGGCACTGGTGCGCGCCGAGGAGTTGCTGGTCAGTGGAGTGGTCTGGGCGTGAGACCCGGCCCCCTTGACCGGGAGCCGGGTGATCAGAGTGATCAGAGTGATCAGAACGTATCGATAATGTTTTCGTCGGCAGCCAGCATTCGTGCGGCAGGGCCGGTGATCAGGGCGTCGGCCTGGCCGACCAGCCGTTCATCCTTGTCCGGGTAGGGCAGACTCTGCAAAAAGTGCCGGATGCAATTGAGTCGGGCCCGTTTCTTGTCGTCGGACTTCACCACCGTCCAGGGCGCATCGGCCGTGTCGGTATGGAAGAACATCGCCTTCTTGGCTGCCGTGTAGTCATCCCACTTGTCCAGCGACTGAATGTCGATCGGGGACAGTTTCCAGTGCTTGAGCGGATCGTCGCGGCGCGAAATGAAGCGGCGCAATTGTTCCTCGCGGCTGACCGAGAACCAGTACTTGAATAAATGTATGCCGCTGTTGACCAGCATGCGTTCAAGTTCCGGTGCCTGGCGCATGAATTCGAGGTACTCGGTCGGCGAGCAGAAGCCCATGACCCGCTCCACGCCGGCGCGGTTGTACCAGGATCGATCGAAAAATACCATCTCCCCGGCGGTGGGCAGGTGTTGAATGTAACGCTGGAAGTACCATTGCCCCTTTTCGGCTTCGCTGGGCTTTTCCAGTGCGATGACCCGGGCTCCCCGAGGGTTGAGGTGTTCCATGAAGCGCTTGATGGTGCCGCCTTTGCCGGCTGCGTCGCGGCCTTCAAACAGTACCACGATGCGTTGACCGCTTTCCCTGACCCAATTCTGCACCTTGAGCAGTTCGATCTGCAGCGGTGCTTTCATCCGTTCATATTCCAGACGCCGCAAGCGGGTGCGGTACGGGTAACAGGCCGGCAGCGGTGCCGTGGTGCTGTCTTCCGCTGTGCCGTGCGGTGCGGTGGCGACCTGCAGGGCCATCGGCTCATGGCTGATCGCCTCGATTTCACGTGCCGCTTTCTCGCGGGCGATCGCCGTGGCGCTTTGTCGGGTGCGTCTCGGACGTGCGGGAGTCGGGCTGGCCGGTGCCGTGTCGGTCGTGACGGTTTCGGGGATGGTTTCCGGTATGAGCGGAGTGGCGTCCTGAGTCATGCAGACATCCTTTATGTAGTGGGGTAGTTTCATGCTACTCCTCGACAGGATGATGGGTCGATATGCCTATGGTGTTTATCTGATCATTGTCAGGAAACGGTGCGACCCTTTGGTGTCCTTCCTTTGATCGCCATCGAAGCCGGTGAACGTGGCGGGAAATGCGAGCGGAAATCAGGTACAATTGTTTATCGATTCAGAACAGAACTTCTAACGCAATGAGCACGGAAAACACCGCACCGGTTGTCAGTAATTTCATTCGTTCCATCATCGACGAAGATTTGGCGTCAGGTAAGCACGCTACCATCGTGACGCGTTTCCCGCCTGAGCCGAACGGTTATGCGCACATTGGCCACGCCAAAGCGATCTGCATCAACTTCGGTCTGGCCGACGATTATCAGGGCAAATGCAACCTGCGCATGGACGATACCAATCCTGAAAAGGAATCGGACGAGTTCGTGCAGGCCATGAAAGAAAACATTGCCTGGCTTGGGTATACCTGGAATGGCGAAGTACGTTTTGCCTCCGACTATTTCGATCAGTTGTTCGACTATGCCGTCGAGCTGATCAAGGGCGGCAAGGCCTTTGTCGACGATCTGAACGCCGAAGAAATGCGCGAGTATCGCGGCACGCTGACCGAGCCGGGTCGCGACAGCCCTTACCGTACCCGCAGCATCGAAGAAAACCTGGATCTGTTCCAGCGCATGAAGGCGGGTGAATTCCCCGACGGCAGCAAAACGCTGCGCCTCAAGATCGACATGAGCTCGGGTAACATCAATCTGCGCGACCCGGTCATCTACCGTATCCGTCGCGTGCACCATCACCGTACCGGCGACAAGTGGTGCATCTACCCGATGTACGACTACACGCACTGCATTTCCGACGCCATCGAGGGGATCACCCACTCGCTGTGCTCGCTGGAGTTCGAGTCGCATCGTCCGTTGTACGACTGGGTGCTGGACAATATCAGCATTGGCTGCCATCCGCGCCAGTACGAGTTTTCCCGTTTGGAAATGCTCTATGCCGTGACCTCCAAGCGCAAACTGCAGCAGCTGGTCAACGACGCCCTGGTGTCGGGCTGGGATGACCCGCGCATGCCGACCGTGGCCGGTATGCGCCGCCGTGGTTACAGCCCGGCCGGCATCCGCCTGTTTGCACAGCGTTGCGGCGTATCCAAGAGTGAAAACATCATCGACATGAGCGTGCTGGAAGGCGCCGTGCGCGAGATGCTGGAAGGCGAGGCGCCACGCGTGATGGCGGTGATCAGTCCGATCAAGGTCACCCTGACCAACTACGAAGAAGGTGTCACCGGCTCGCGCAGTGCACCCTACCATCCGCATCATCCCGAATTCGGTGAGCGTGAAGTGCCGCTGTCCCGGGAAATCTGGATCGAAGAGGATGATTTTGCCGAAGTGCCCCCGGCGGGCTGGCAGCGTCTGACTCAAGGCGGGGAAGTGCGCTTGCGTTACTCCTACGTGATCCGCTGTGACGAAGTGATCAAGGATGCCTCGGGCAAGGTGGTCGAACTGAAGTGCTCGATCGACCATGAGACGCTGGGCAAAAACCCGGTTGGCCGCAAGGTCAAAGGGGTGGTTCACTGGATCAGTGCCGAGCATGCCGTGGAAGCCGAAGTGCGCTTGTATGACCGTCTGTTCACCGTTCCGCGTCCTGATGCCGTGCGTGGTGACGATGGCGAGTATGTGGATTTCCGTCAGTTCGTCAACGGCGACTCCCTGACTGTGACACGTGCCTTTGTCGAGCCGGTGGTGCGCGATGCGGCCCCGGAAACCCGTTACCAGTTCGAGCGTATCGGCTATTTTGTCACCGACCGTCATGACCATGTTGCCGGGGCAACTCCGGTATTCAATCGTACCGTGGGTCTCAAGGACTCCTGGAGCAAGTAATCATGTTGAGCCTTTTCAATACCCTGACTCGCCGCAAGGAAGTATTTCGCACCATCGAGCCCGGCAAGGTCAGCATGTACGTTTGCGGTATGACGGTTTATGACTTCTGCCATCTGGGCCATGCCCGGGTGATGGTGGTGTTCGATATGGTGGCGCGCTGGCTGCGTGCATCGGGTTACGAGCTGACCTATGTGCGCAACATCACCGATATCGATGACAAGATTATCAAGCGGGCTGCCGAAAACGGTGAAAGCATCGAGGCCTTGACCGGGCGTTTCATCGCGGCCATGGACGAGGACAGCGCCGCGCTCGGTGTGCGTCGTCCCGATCATGAGCCCCGTGCCACGGCCTTTGTGCCGGGCATGGTGGCGATGATTCAGCGCCTGATCGATAACGGTAAAGCCTATGCCGCCGCCAATGGCGATGTCTACTATGCGGTGCGGGAGTTTGCCGGTTACGGCAAGCTGTCCGGCAAGAGCCTGGAAGACCTGCGTGCCGGCGAACGTGTCGGCGTGGATCCGTACAAGCGTGACCCGCTCGATTTCGTGCTGTGGAAATCGGCCAAGCCCGGCGAGCCGGCCTGGTCGTCACCGTGGGGCGAGGGTCGTCCGGGTTGGCATATCGAGTGCTCGGTGATGAGCGAGCATCACCTTGGCGAGCATTTCGACATTCATGGCGGGGGCGCCGACTTGCAGTTCCCGCACCACGAGAACGAGATTGCCCAGTCCGAAGGTGCGCACAATCACGACTTCGTCAATTACTGGATGCATAACGGTTTCATTCGCGTCGACAATGAAAAAATGTCCAAATCGCTGGGCAATTTCTTCACCATCCGCGAAGTGCTGGAAAAGTATGATGCGGAAGTGGTGCGCTTCTTTATCTTGCGTGCCCATTACCGTAGTCCGTTGAACTACTCCGATGTTCATCTGGATGATGCCCGCAGCAGTCTGACGCGTCTTTACACCGCATTGAAGAATGTTGCCCCGGTGGAAGTCGCTCCCGATTTCACCACGCCTTATGGCCAGCGCTTCAAGTCGGCGATGGACGATGACTTCAATACCGTGGAAGCCATGGCGGTGTTGTTCGAGATGGCCGCCGAGGTCAATCGTTCCGCATCGGCCACGTTGGCCGGTGAACTCAAGGCGTTGGCGGGCGTGCTCGGTCTCTTGGAGCGGGATGCGCAAACCTTCCTGCAAGGCGGCAATGGCGCAGGCGGTGAAATCACGGCCGATGAGGTCAATGCCCTGATCGAGGCGCGCAAGGCCGCACGTGCTGCAAAAAACTGGGCGGAATCCGACCGGGTGCGCGACGAATTGACCCGACACGGCATTGTGCTGGAGGATGGCCCGCAAGGGACGACCTGGCGTCGGGGCTAATACGCCGAGACTTGTCAACAAGGGACATTTCAGCGCATAATGTCCCGTTTCCAAAAGCGGTACAGGCAAAACCCCTGTGCCCGATTTTCAAAGGACCTGTAATGAAGACCGATATTCACCCGAATTACAAAGAACTGTCCGTAACCTGCTCCTGCGGTTCCCAGTTCGTTACCAAGTCGACCATGGGCAAAGACACCTTCACGATTGAAGTTTGCTCCAACTGCCACCCGTTCTACACCGGTAAGCAGAAGATCGTTGACACCGCCGGCCGCGTTGACAAGTTCAACCAGAAGTTCGGTGGTTTCTTCAAGCGCTAAGTCGCCAGTTGAAGAATCGAAAGGGCAGCGTTTGCTGCCTTTTTTCGTTTTGGGTTCTCTAGAATGCTGACATATACCCCGGATTCGACGTCGAAACTGCCGCAACCGACTGAAAAGCCTTGGCTTTTATTGTTATTGGCCTTTTTGTGGCTATGGCCTGGTATTTTCGGTCATGACCCGTGGCGTCCCGACGAGCCTTATGTCATGGCGGTCATCAGCCAGATGCTGCAGACCGGCAACTGGATGCTGCCCTCCATCCAGAACGTCCCCTATCTGCCCCATCCCCCACTGTATTACTGGGTGGCGGCTGCTTTCCAGTCCGTGCTCTCCCCCTGGTTATTGCCTGCCCATGATGCGGCGCGACTGGCGACACCGTTTTTCATGGCGCTGTCCTTGTTGTTTGCCGGTTGTGCCGGCCGGGAACTGATCGGGCGTCGCCATGGCCGCAGTGTGGTCATTATCATGATGGGATGTTTGGGCTTGATGGATACCGGCCACCAAATGTCGACCGCCGTCGCCGGTTTTGCCGGGTATTCTGCGGCATTCTATGCGTTGACGCTGGCCTTGCGCTTCCCTGCCTTGGGTGGGGTGCTGCTGGGGGCGGCCAGTGTGGTGCTGTTTCTGTCTGCCAGCTTGCTTGAGGTGGCCCTGGTGTGGGCTGTGGTGTTGATGTTGCCGGCTTTTTCAGCCTGGCGGACCAAACGTTATGCCATTTCCGTGGCCATGGCCCTCCTGTTCGGGCTGCCGTTGGCGCTGATCTGGCCGATGGGACTGGCCAGTAATTATCCGGCGGTGTTTGCGGCCTGGTGGTCCGAGTATGCGCTGGGCCCGTTGGAAGGATTCCATCGTCTCGGCCTGTTTCATGAGGTGGGCTACTACTTCACCACCTCGCTATGGTATGCCTGGCCGGCCTGGCCGCTGGCGGGCTGGACGCTCTATCGAACCCGTCGCTACGATGAGCCCTTGCTGCAGCTGCCATTGATGTTTTTTGCGGTCATTATCTTGCTGCTGACGTTCTCCGATCGACAGGCGACCGAATATGCGATGCCGCTGTTGTTGCCGTTGGCGCTGTTGGCTGCGATCGAGCTGGATACGGTGAAGCGTGGGGCGGCCGCCTTCCTCAATTGGTTTGGTCTGATGACCTTCGGTGTGTTTGGTCTGGTGCTATGGCTCGGTTGGTTGGCCCTGCATTTTGGCTGGCCAGCCAAGTTTGCCGAGCGTGCGGCGTATTTCAGTCCCTATTATCGTCCCGAGCCGGTGGTGATCGCGCCATTGGTGGCATTACTGGCAACGATGGTATGGGGCTGGGCGGTGACACGCCGTCATTTGCGCGGTCGGCAGGCCGTGACCAACTGGACAGCGGGTCTTACCCTGTTCTGGGGCCTGGCTGCCACGCTGGCTTTGCCGTGGATGAACTCGTTCAAAAGTTACCGTCCGGTCGTGGAACGGATGGAAGCGCAATTGCCGGTGAATGTCGATTGTGTCGGCGTACCCGAGTCCCTGATGATTGCCCGGGTAAGCTGGGACTATTACGCCAACCGCCGCCTGCGACCCTATGCGGCCGGGCAGGAATCGACCTGCAGTTATCGTCTTGTTGCCCGTTCACGGGATGAACTTGGCATGGTCACACCGGGTTGGCGCGAGGTTTGGAACGGCAGCCGGCCACGCGAGAAGCGTGAAATCTTTGTGCTGGAAAAGCGTGATCCCTCTGTGGTGGCCGCGAACGAGAAGCCCTAACGATAACGCCCGGTGATCCGGGCGTTTTGCTGTCGAAGGAATAAGCGTTTTTTGAAAGTGGTGGCTGTCGCATCGGGATAGTTTGGTGGGTCAAAACCCACTTCCGAGGTGCTTATGCTATCCCCAATAATTTTTTCTCCGTCTGTCATTGCGCCGTCATCCGGCAGCTCTAATGACGGGAAACTGGTCCGGGTGTCGTCTTCGGCATGCGTGCCATCGACGCCCGCTCAGGGAGATGCCGCTCTGCTGGGCTCCTTCGAAATTCTCTCGAACAATGACCTGACTGATGCCATGCGGTGTGAGGCGGAGAAACAGCGCTCCGCCGTACATGAACACGTGATGATGAAAGTCTACGGTCAAAAAACCCCTCACTTGTTTTTTACCGAGAATCTGTCTTTCAACCAGTATCCCAAGTTGAGTGATGCAGGATTTATTGCCGTCTTGGTGAAATTGGAAGACCTGAGTTACCGATTGCGGGCAGCGGTAATGAGCTCGTTTATGACGAGTGACGGAATGGCTGGTGACATGTCGGAGGGAGGCAAGCTGCTTACTATGGCTGCCAAGCCAGATAGTGGCAATTCAAACAGTGCATTGCGCTGTGAGCTCCAATCCAGGTTCAAGCAAGTACTGGAGCTGGGTGCGCCGCAGGAGCTGGGTGCGCCGCAGGAGCCGGTGGGTTTGGCCATCAGGATGGCGAACCGCTTGACGGGGGTGGTGATTGGATTGACCTGTCTACCGTCGTACTACAAGTCCAAAGAGGATTGCCTGCGGGTTGCCAAGGAACGCGTGTTACACGGCATTGAAGCGTAACAGCCTGGTTGCAAGGGGGGCGATGCCCCCTCTTTTTCATTTGGGTGGGGCCAGAGCGCTTGGGTTGGGGAGCCATGGCTGTGTCCAGATGAATCATGGGCATGACTCTATGGCGTTGACGTTGGCTAAAAATCGCCATGGTCGTTTTGTGTAAGAGGGAATGACGTTGTTTAGATAGGGTAGTGCTGCTACCAACACCACTATGAAGTCGAAAATGAAACAACACGCAATCTCCTCTGGTGCCCCCTCGCACTTTCATAAACTGCTAAAAGATAAAATTTTACCGGAGGTAATGTGAGCGTGGTTAGCTCTCGTCTTATGTGCCGCCGGTGACGGTGGCAAGTGCCGGATGGTTTCCCGGGGTGCTCTGAGCAGGACACCCCGGGTTCTTGACGTTCCCGCTGCCGGTGCCCATGCCTGTGTCGGCTTTGATTGAAAATCCCTATGGTCGTTTTGTGTAAGAGTTAATTACGTTGTTTAGGTAGTGTAGTGCTGTTACCAACACCACTATGAAGTCGAAAATGAAACAAACTATCTCTGGCTCTCCTGTAACCAAACTCGGTTTTGTTGAGTATTCCTTTGACACCCAAAAGCCAGCAAATACGGCGGCTAGTCAAAAACTGTTCCATGTCTCCAACTCGACAGCCACCATTACCCGGCAGGATTCCATGGCAACGGGTGATGTAGATGATGCTGTTCAAGGTAGTTCATGGCAACGCAACAGCCTCGATCAAGCATCGGGCGCCGAGCCCCGGGAGAAGCGCTCTTGGCTTCTCGATGTCCGTCAGCCCGTTGCGGCCACACGTCATTCTGATCCAAAGATTAACATTGCCACGCCTGTTGAAAGTGATTCGACGGTTGAAATGGCTCAGCAGAATACCCCGGCGCCCGTTCGATCCGGCAAAATCCCCAAGCGCGATAGCGTGGCGGAGAAAGCGGGGGGGGGCGCTTTGAGCCTTATTTTCCCTCTTGCAGCCTGGAAAGGTTTATTTATGGAGGGGATCGCGTCGGACTCTCAGACGAAGGATCTGCAAAAACAGTGCAAGACCCTACGGGGTGAGAAGAAGGCCTTGACCAACTCCCTTTGGAAACGCTGGTTTTCTCCGAAGCATCGTCGTGCGGCAGCGGTACTGCAAAAAACGCTGAACGTGGCTGAGAGCAGCATTCTTGAAGCGCTCACCATGAAGAATACGGTGACCAATCTGTTCGGCAACGCCCTGGCTACTCTCTTGCCAGGCGTTACGCGCAATGAGACGCTGCCTGAAGAACTGTCTGCCGAAGAACTGGCAAGTTTTCTGACTCCCGAGCCGCCTCTTGCCGAACTCGAACGTATTTTGACTCGCGAATGGTGTGACGCGTGCCCGGGATTGGCCGCCTTGGCAACTCAGGTCGCGAAAGTACGTGCCTATCAAGATGAACTCAAGCAACAGGGCAACGATAACGCCAAGGTGAAAAATCTGAGGGAGCTTAAAGCGGAAACGAAGAACCGAGTCAGGTTGGCGAACGACGCTTACAAAGGTGTTCCCTCCCACCTGCGTGAATTTGTCAAACAAGAGGTATTAAAGCCTGCAGGCCTGGAAAAATTTGTCGGCTTGCGCGCCTCCTGATGGTGCTGACCTTGTAGACGGCTGGCATCAGCAGGCTTCCCGGGGTGTCCTGAGCAGGGCACTCCGGGGGCAGGTTATGTTTGACATTCCACAGCAGGTGGAACGCTTGCTGTGCCTTGGTGGCCATGCCTGCGCCAGCTTTGATCAAGAATCCCCATAGTCGTTTCATGTAAGATTTAATTACGTTTTTTAGATAGTTTAATGGTGTTACCCATTGCACTGTTAAATCGAAAATGTCAAACATCCCCGTCACCGGCCCGACAGGAAAACCCCCTGTTTCGAGGCGCCACTCCTGCCCCGGTTTCAACAGACCGGTTTCTCTTGCCAAGCTGCACACCGTCTCCAACGCGCCAGTCAACATCACCCGGTCAGGTCCCGGGCCAACGGGTAGTATTGGAGCCATCCAGCGTGATTCGGGTCGCAAGTTGAATGTCAAAAAACCATCGGATG
>JAGLBD010000020.1:25807-29964 GCA_018260425.1 Pseudogulbenkiania sp.
GGAGCCATCCAGCGTGATTCGGGTCGCAAGTTGAATGTCAAAAAACCATCGGATGCCGCCCCGGTGAATGCCGCGTCATTGGCTGGTACGAGTTCGCCGAGTGCACCGGTTCCCGTTCAATCCGGCAAAACGACTCGATACGATGTTTTGATTCTGGATGCGCAACGAGCTAGTGCAAAGCTTGATGAGGAAGTTACTGCATGGCTTGCTCCGTCATCCGGGGACGCTTGGGATGCACGTGCGTGGCGAGTGCTCTACACCTTGCACAACCTCCAACGCACCAGGACGGCGTTGACCAACTCCCCGTTGAAACGCTGGTTTTCACCGAAATGTCGTCGTGCGGCAGCCGGGCTGCAACACAAACTGAACGAGGTTGAGGTCAATATCATCGATAAACTTACCAAGGGTAAGCTGGAGTGTGATCCACTTGCCGCCACCCTCAAAACGCTTATCAAGCCCGGCATGTCTACCGAGGAGATCCGCCGCGCCCTCGCTGACGCTACACCATTCGGCAGACTCGCAACGCTGCTGACACCTGCGTGGTGTGACGCGTGTCCGGGAGTTGCCGCGTTGGCAAACAAAGCCGCGCAAGTGCAAAAGGGTCTTGTTGAGATCGGCGTGCTGCGCCGTGATGACTCCGGATTAACGGCGCAGGGGTATTTAAAGGAGCGGAGGATAAAAATGACCTTGTTGCAACAGATTGATGCCGGTGTACCCCGGCACCTGCGTCACTTTGTCGCAAAGAGGATGACACGGTTCGTCGCCGAATTTTGAGTGCTCGGGTCATGTTCAAGCGGATTATGCTTGCCCGGTGAAGGCGACAAGCACCGAAAGGATCCCCGGGGTGTCCTGAGCAGGGCACCCCGGGATGCGGCTTACGCTTGAAGTTCCGGCAGGTTCCGGAACAGTTCCAGCGCTTCCGGGTTGGCCAGTGCGGTGAGGTTGTGTACCGGGTCGCCGTGAATCACGTTTTTAACGGCGAGTTCGACGATCTTGCCGCTCAGGGTGCGCGGAATGTCGCTGACCTGAACCACCCGCGCCGGGACATGGCGTGGTGTTGTGCCGTTACGAATGCGTTCGCGGATTTGTCGGGACAGTTCCTCATCGAGAGTGACACCCGCCTTGAGCCGTACAAACAAGATTACGCGCTCATCGTCTTCCCAGCGTTGTCCAACGGCCAGCGACTCCAGCACCTCTTCGAAGGTTTCCACCTGGCGGTAGATCTCGGCCGTGCCGATACGCACGCCACCGGGGTTGAGTACCGCGTCGGAACGACCGTAAATGATCACGCCACCGTGTTCGGTGATCTCGGCAAAATCACCGTGGCACCAAATACCGTCAAACCGGTTGAAATAGGCGCTGTGATAACGCGAACCGTCGGTATCGTTCCAGAACGCAACCGGCATGGATGGGAAAGGGCGGGTGCAGACCAACTCCCCTTTGGCGCCGCGAAGCGGCTTGCCTCGCTCGTCCACGACCTCGACCGCCATGCCCAGACCCCGGCATTGCAGCTCGCCGCGCCAGACGGGTAGATTGCTGCAGCCCAGCGCGAAGCACGACACGATGTCGGTGCCGCCGGAGACCGAGGCCAGATTGAGGTCGGTCTTGATGGCGTGGTAAACCCAGTCGAAGCTCTCGGGAACCAACGGTGAGCCAGTAGAAAACAGCGTGCGCAAGCTGTCCAGACGGTAGTGCTGTTTCGGTTCCAGCCCGAGTTTGCGCAAGCCGTCGATGTATTTGGCCGATGTGCCGAAATGCGTGCAGGAAAGATCTTCGGCGTAATCCCAAAGAATATGTCCTTCGGCGGCAAAGGGTGATCCATCGTAAAGCATCAGTGTCGCACCACTGGCCAGCCCGGTGACCAGCCAGTTCCACATCATCCAGCCACAGGTGGTGAAATAGAAAAAGCGGTCGCCCTGATGCAGGTCGGCATGCAGCTGATGCTCTTTCAGGTGCTGCAGCAAGGTGCCCCCGGTGCCATGAACGATGCATTTCGGTTTGCCGGTGGTGCCGCTCGAATAGAGGATGAACAAAGGATGGTCGAATTCGACCCGCTCGAAGAACGGTTCTTGTGCGGTGAACGGTGCAAGAAAGTCTGTCAGGGTTACCGCACGGGGAATGGCGGCGGCAAACTCGGCGGTTTTACCGATGTAGGGCACCACGACGATCCGCTCGACCGACAGTAGCGAATCGGCCAGCGCCCGCATCTTGTCGCGGATATCGATGATCTTGCCGTTGTACCAGTAACCGTCCGGGCAAAACAAGATGCGCGGGGTGGTTTGGCCAAAGCGGTCTTCTGCGCCATCCTGACCGAAATCGGGGGAGCAACTAGTCCAGATAGCGCCAAGGCTGGTGGCGGCCAGCATGGCCGCCAGGGTCGCCGGCATATTGGGCATCAAACCGGCGATCCGGTCGCCTTTGACGACACCCAGTTGGCGCATGGCTTGCTGTAACCGTGATACCTCTGCCCTTAGCTGGTCATGACTCCAGCGTTCTTCCAGCTGGTTTTCGCCCAGAAAGGTCAGCGCCGTTGCATCGCCGCGCCCGCGCAACAGGTTTTCTGCATAATTCAGGCGCGCATCCGGGAAGAATTTTGCTCCGGGCATCGCCGTCGCGTTGGCGAGGGCAACCGTTCCCTTGTCGCCGATCACTCCGCAGTAATCCCACACCATTGACCAGAAGCCGGCCGGATCGTCGACCGAGGCTTGCCACAGACTGTCATAGTCGGGCAGGGCTTTGCCCCAATGGGCACGGGCCAGCCGGGTAAAGGCAGTCAGGTGCGTTGCCGCCAGACGCGAAGGGGAGGGCTGCCACAGCGGCGCCTGAGTGTCATGCATTGGTTTCTCCTGCAATTCTCGCGTTTTTCACGCTTGTCTATTGAGTGGTGTCGTCCCGCATGGCACGGCAAACCTTCGACGCCGGTTCACGGCCCAATGCGTGACTGATGAAGGCTGCGGTCTCCACCAGTGCCGCAAGGTCAATCCCGGTGTCGAAGCCTTCGCGTTCCAACATCCAGACCACATCTTCGGTAGCCACATTGCCGGACGCACCTCGAGCATACGGGCAGCCACCCAGACCTGCAACCGAGGCATCGAAGCAGCGTAAGCCGGCATCCAGCGACGCACGGATGTTGGCGATGGCCATGCCCCAGGTATCATGAAAATGGCCGGCCAAATGAGTGGCTGGGACCTTGCGGCTCACCGCATCGAGCATGGCCAGTACCCGGTTTGGCGTACCGGTGCCTATCGTGTCGCCCAGTGAAATCTCGTAACAGCCCAGCTGGAACAGTCGGTCGGCCACGGCGGCGACAGTTGCCGGGGCAATATCGCCCTCATAGGGGCAGGCCACGACGCACGACACATAGCCGCGCACGCGGATTCCGCAGGCCAAAGCCTCCCGGATGACCGGCGTGAACCGCTCGATACTCTCGGCAATGCTGCAATTGATGTTCTTCTGGCTGAACAGTTCGCTGGCGGCACCAAACACGGCGATGTCGCGCGCCCCGGCGGCCATGGCGGCTTCCAGACCCTTCAGGTTCGGTACCAGCACCGGGTAGCGCACCGGGCCAGCGGTGTCCAGCCGGGACAGCAGATCGGCCGAGCCTGCCATCTGCGGCACCCAGCGCGGCGAGACAAAGGCGCCGGCTTCAATGGTGGTCAGGCCCGTGGCAACCAGTCGTTCGATCAGCTCGAGACGGGTGTCCAGCGTGACTTCGCGTGCTTCGTTTTGCAGGCCGTCGCGCGGCCCGACTTCCACAATGCTGATTTTTTGCATGATCAGTCTGCCTCGAAATCGATCAGGTCGGCGCCGTCATCCACCTGCTCGCCTGCCGTGAAGTAAAAGGCCTTTACCACGCCATCGGCCGGAGCGGACAGGGTGTGTTCCATTTTCATCGCCTCCAGAATCATCAAGGGCGTGCCGCGTGTCACCCGCGTGCCGCCGTCGACGCAACACGTGACGACCCTGCCGGGCATCGGAGCCTTGAGGTGGGTTTCGCCATGCACACTGTCTGCGGCGATGGCAAACGGATTATCTACGTCCACGTCGATGCGGCGGGTGGCGGTGAACAGGACACGACGCTGCCCGTGGCGAATGAAAACGGCCTGATAGCGGTGCCCGTCGACGGTGGCCTCGAGGGTGTTGCCGTCGAGATGGCC
>JAGLBD010000020.1:30064-33910 GCA_018260425.1 Pseudogulbenkiania sp.
CCTGATAGCGGTGCCCGTCGACGGTGGCCTCGAGGGTGTTGCCGTCGAGATGGCCACTCAGTACGAGGCTCTGCCCCTCCTGCCGGACGGTGAGTTGGCGACCATGTTCCAGTTGCAGGGCGATGGCTTGCTCGTTATGACGAAGTGTCATGCGCGATGTTTTTATGCCATTCAAGCGCCAATCGGTACGTTGTTGCCAGGCATCCGGTCCGCTGGATGAGCTGGTGAGGGTTTCGGCCAGCGCGATCAAGGCCAGCTCTTCAAGCTCCGGAGGCATGTCGGGGGCAAGTAGCGCCTCCTGATGCCGTGCGATCAAGCCGGTATCCACACGCCCGGCGGCAAACTCGGGATGGGCGACAATGCGTTTGAGAAAGTCGGTATTGGTGGTGACGCCCACCACCTGAAATGCCGCCAGCGCCTGGCTCATGCGGGCCAGTGCCGCCGCACGTGTTTCATCCCAGACGATCAGCTTGGCGATCATCGGGTCGTAGAAGGGCGAGATGGTGTCGCCTTGCACCACGCCGCTGTCGATTCGGACATGGCAGCCGGTTTCCGGGGTGCCGAGGTAGTGTAGTGTGCCGGTGGCCGGCAGGAAGCCGCGCGCCGGATCTTCTGCGTAAATCCGTGCTTCGAAAGCGTGGCCACGGGCTTTGAGCTGATGTTGCTGCAAGGGCAGGGGATGGCCGCTGGCAACGCGGAGTTGCCATTCCACCAGATCCAGACCGGTGATCATCTCGGTGACCGGATGCTCGACCTGCAGGCGGGTATTCATCTCCATGAAAAAGAACTCGCCGCGCTGATCCATGATGAATTCGACCGTACCGGCGCCGACGTAACCCACGGCTCGGGCGGCGGCGCAGGCCGCTTCGCCCATGGCCTGACGTACCGATTCGGCCAAATGCGGGGCGGGCGCTTCTTCGATGACTTTCTGATGGCGGCGCTGCAAGGAACAGTCGCGCTCGAACAGGAAGACACACTGGCCCTGCTGGTCTGCGAAAACCTGAATTTCCACGTGGCGCGGACCTTGCAGATACTTTTCTATCAGCACCTGATCGTCGCCGAAGCTGGCAAGCGCTTCGCGTTGGCACGAGGCGAGGGCGGCGGCAAACTCGCCGGCCGACTCGACAATGCGCATGCCTTTGCCGCCACCGCCTGCGCTGGCCTTGATCAGCACCGGATAACCGATCCGATCGGCTTGCTCTTGCAGGTGTTCCGGGTGTTGGTTATCGCCATGGTAGCCGGGGACCAGCGGTACGCCGGCTTCGCCCATCAAGGCTTTGGCCGCCGATTTCGAGCCCATCGCGGCAATCGCGGCAACCGGTGGACCGATGAAGCAGATACCGGCGGCAGCGCAGGCCTCGGCAAAGGCCTCGTTTTCAGAGAGAAACCCGTAACCCGGATGGATGGCGCTGGCCTGGCTTGCCTTGGCGATGTCCAGAATACGGTCGGCGCGTAAATAGGACTCGCCGACCGGAGCGGGGCCGAGTCGCCAGGCCTCATCGGCTTCCCGGACAAACTGTGCATCCTGATCGGCGTCCGAGTAAACCGCAATGGTGCGCAAACCCATGCGCCGTGCCGTCCGGATCACCCGGCAGGCAATTTCGCCACGATTGGCGATCAGTACCGAATCGAGCAGAGGCGGCACGCAGCGGGGCGTTTCGGTGCCCGATCCCTTTTTGCTCGGGGCCTGTGCGGTGTCCGGTAGTGGATAGCAATGCATGGCTTACTCCTGAACCCAGTGTGCGGGGCGTTTTTCGAAGAAGGCGGCGAGACCCTCGCGGGCTTCCGGCGAGGTCCGGATGGCGGCAATGCGATCGGCGGTATCGGCCAGCAGTGCGTTATCCCACGGGCTACCGTGTGCCAGGGTTTCCAGCAGGTCGCGACATTGCGCCAGTGCATAAGGCCCGCCGCGGCACAGTTCGCCGGCAATGGCGGCGACCCTGACATCCAGTTCGTCTTCCTCCACCAGTTCGTGCACCAGACCGAGACGGTGCGCTGTCGCTGCCGTCATGCGTTCCGCGCTGAGAAAATAGCGGCGCGCCTGCCGCAGGCCAATCGCTTCCACGACATAGGGGCCGATGGTCGCGGGGATCAGCCCCAGTCTGACCTCGGACAAGCCGAAGCTGGCGCGCGGGGTGGCCACCACGATGTCGGCGACGGCGGCAAGACCGGTGCCGCCGGCAATGGCGGCACCGTGAATGCGGGCAATGACCGGCTTGTTGCTGCGATAGAAGGTTTTAAGCAGCAGGGCCAGCGCGTGGGCATCGCGGCGGTTTTCCGCTTCGCCAAACCCGGCGGCACGCCGCATCCAGTCGAGGTCGGCGCCGGCGCAGAAACTTTTACCGCGCCCCGCCAGTACGATGACCCGCACCGACTCGTCATGCTGCAGCTGTTCGGCGGCACGGGTCAGTTCGTGGATCAGGGTTTCGTTGAAGGCATTGTGCAGTTCCGGACGGTTCAACCACAGGGTGGCCACCGCGCCGTTGCGGGAAATCTCTACCGTGTCGAAATGAGTCATGACGGCATTCCTTACATGCGGAACACGCCAAAGCGCGTGTTTTCTATCGGGGCGTTGAGGCTGGCTTCCAGCGCCAGCGCCAGAATGTCGCGGGTCTGGGCCGGGTCGATCACGCCGTCATCCCAGAGTCGGGCGCTGGCGTAGTAGGGGTGGCCCTGCCGTTCGTATTGGGCGCGGATCGGTGCCTTGAAGGCTTCCTCGGCGTCGGTCGACCAGTCATCGCCCAATTGGTCACGTTTCACCTGGGCCAGTACACCGGCCGCCTGTTCTCCGCCCATCACCGAAATCCGGCTGTTCGGCCACATCCACAGGAAGCGCGGCGAATAGGCCCGTCCGCACATGCCGTAGTTGCCGGCACCGAAGCTGCCGCCGATCAAGACGGTAAATTTGGGTACTCTGGCGCAGGCCACTGCCGTGACCAGCTTGGCGCCGTCCCGGGCAATCCCGCCATTCTCGTATTTGCGACCGACCATGAAGCCGGTGATGTTCTGCAAAAACACCAGTGGAATGCCGCGCTGGCAACACAGCTCGACAAAATGGGCCCCTTTGAGTGCCGATTCCGAGAACAGAATGCCGTTGTTGGCGATGATGCCGACCCGGTAGCCATCAATGCGGGCAAAGCCGGTGACCAGTGTGGTGCCATAGTTCTGTTTGAACTCATCGAAGTCGGAGTCATCGACCAGTCGCAGAATGATCTCGCGCACATCAAAGGGTTTTTTAGGGTCGGCCGGGATGACGCCGTACAGTTCTTCGGCGGCATGACGCGGGGGCTTGGGGGGCTGGCGATCCAGCTGGCCGGCTTTTTGCCAGTTGAGATTGCCGACCGCCTGACGTGCCAGTGCCAGAGCGTGCGCATCATTTTGTGCCAGATGGTCGGCCACACCGGAAATGCGGGTGTGCACATCCGCGCCGCCCAGCTCTTCGGCACTGACGACTTCGCCGGTGGCGGCCTTGACCAGCGGCGGTCCCCCCAGAAAAATGGTCCCCTGATTCTTGACGATGATGGTTTCGTCGCTCATGGCCGGGACGTAAGCGCCACCAGCCGTGCATGACCCCATCACCACCGCGATTTGCGGAATGCCCTGCGCGGAGAGATTGGCCTGATTGTAAAAAATCCGTCCAAAGTGCTCCTTGTCCGGAAATACCTCGTCCTGCAAGGGCAGGAAGGCACCGCCGGAGTCGACCAGATACAGGCAGGGCAGGCGGTTCTCAGCGGCGATTTCCTGCGCGCGCAGATGTTTTTTGACGGTCATCGGGTAGTAAGTTCCCCCTTTGACCGTGGCGTCATTGGCAATGATCATGCATTCAATGCCGTGAACACGGCCAAT
>JAGLBD010000020.1:34010-49460 GCA_018260425.1 Pseudogulbenkiania sp.
CGCGGCGACAGACGGGATTCGAGAATGGTCATGGCTCGGTTCCTTGCTCAGCGGGTTTCAGTCATCAATTCGCGACCGATCAACCAGCGGCGGATTTCGCTGGTGCCGGCACCAATTTCGTAGAGCTTGGCGTCACGCAGCAAACGGCCGGTGGCGTATTCATTGATGTAGCCGTTGCCGCCCAGACACTGGATGGCGTCCAGTGCCATGCGTGTGGCGTTTTCTGCGGCAAACAGAATGGCGCCGGCCGCATCCTTGCGGGTGCGGCGACCGCTTTCGCCCCGGTCCAGCGCTTGCCCCACGGCATAGACATAGGCCCGCGACGCCGAGAGCGAGACATACATATCGGCCAGTTTTCCTTGCATCAACTGGAAATCGCCGATGGGTTGGCCAAACTGGGTACGGTCATTGAGGTAGGGGACGCACAGGTCCATGCAGGCCTGCATGATGCCCAGCGGGCCGGCGGCCAGTACGGCGCGCTCGTAGTCCAGACCGCTCATCAGCACCCGTACACCTTCGCCCTCGCCACCCAGTACGTTGTGGGCCGGCACTTCACAGTCGTCGAAAAAGATCGGGTAGGTGTTGGAACCGCGCATGCCGAGCTTGTCGAGTTTGCTGCCGGCACTGAAGCCTTTCATGCCTTTTTCGATAATGAAGGCGGTGATGCCGCGCGGGCCGGCCGTCACATCTGTTTTGGCATAGACCACCAGCACATCGGCGTCGCCGCCATTGGTGATCCACATTTTCGAGCCATTCAGTACATAGTGGTCGCCGCGTTTATCGGCACGCAGTTTCATGCTGACCACATCCGAGCCGGCATTGGGCTCGGACATGGCCAGCGCGCCGATATGTTCGCCGCTGACCAGTTTCGGCAGAAAACGGCTTTTTTGTTCGTGGGTGCCGTTCTTGCAGATCTGATTCACGCAGAGATTGGAATGCGCGCCATAGGAGAGACCCACCGAGGCGGAAGCGCGGCTGATTTCTTCCATGGCGATCATATGGGCGACGTAGCCCATATTGCTGCCGCCGAACGCTTCGTCCACCGTAATGCCCAGCAAGCCCAGATCACCGAACTTGCGCCACAGGTCGGCCGGAAACAGATTGTCACGATCAATGTCCGCGGCACGCGGGGCGATCTCGCTGGCGGCAAAGTCGCGCACGGTGTCGCGCAGCATGTCGTAGGTATCGCCAAGGGCAAAATTCAGGCTGGTGAACATGAGGGTCTCCGGGGTGGTGTCGAGTATGTGCTCTATGTTGAATTACGCTTACGTTAACGTCAATACGATGACGAACAAATTTGCAGGGCGTGGCGAAAGTGTCAGCTGTCCGGGGGCAGTTTGTCGATGATTTGGCGACAATGCTGTTCCAGTGCGGTGATTTCGCCCAGTACCGCATCGATGTCGCGTCGTTGCTCCAGGAGTCGGTCGCGTCGGTCTGTCAGCAGGTGCAACAGCTTTAGCGACTGGCTCGCCTCGTCGCGTGCCAACTCATAGAAATCAAGAATCTCGCGGATTTCCTGTAGTGACAAACCAATGCGCTTGCCGCGCAGAATCAGCTTGAGCCGGGCACGGTCACGGCGGTTGAAAATACGCTGGCGTCCCTCGCGTTCCGGTTCAATCAGGCCTTGTTCTTCGTAGAAACGCAGGGTGCGCAGGGTAATGTCGAATTCATGTGCCAGATCGGAAATGGTGAAGTGCTCGTGTTGTCTCATGATGTCTCGTTATGGTTAAGCTGATTGTGTCGTATTTTTTCCATCAATCAGGACAACGTCTTGAGTTTACGTTTACGTAATAGTAATTTAGTCCCGAAACCTCAAGATCAGGCAAGCAGAGCCGGCAAATAACATCAAATGTGTTGTATCAATGGACGGAGATGACATCATGACGCAAGCCAGTTATGTACATGGCGCCAATGCACAACGTTTGATCGGGCAGACCATTGGCCAGTATTTCGATGCAGCGACCCGCGAGCACGCTTCCCGTGAGGCGCTGGTCGTGCGGCACCAGTCGGTGCGGATGAGTTATGCAGGGTTACGGGAGTCGGTGGACCGGCTGGCCTGCTCGCTGATCCGTATGGGCCTGAAGCCCGGTGACCGGATCGGTATCTGGTCGCAGAACAACACCGAATGGGTCTTGACCCAGTTTGCGACGGCCAAAGCGGGGCTGGTGATGGTCAATATCAATCCGGCCTATCGCCGCTCGGAGTTGGAATATGCCCTGAACAAGGTCGGGTGTCGCGCCCTGATCATGTCGGCCAGTTTCAAAAGCAGTGATTATGTGCAAATGATCAACGACCTGGCACCCGAACTGTCGGCGAGCCAGCCGGGTAAACTCTCGTCCGGACGGTTGCCGACGCTGGAAACGGTTATTTTAATCGGGCAGGCTCCCGCGCCTGGCATGCTGTCTTTCCAGGGCTTGCTCGGACCCGCCAGCGAGGCGGAACTGCAGGCTTTGCAAGCCTTGGGCGAGACCTTGCAATTCGATGATCCCATCAATATCCAGTTTACTTCCGGTACGACCGGCAACCCCAAGGGCGCCACGCTGTCGCACCACAATATTCTCAACAATGCCTACTTTTCCGGTGCGGCGATGCGCCTGTCGCCCCGCGACAAACTGTGTATTCCGGTTCCGCTGTATCACTGTTTCGGCATGGTGCTCGGCACATTGGCCTGCCTGACGCACGGGTCGGCCATGGTTTTCCCGGGGGAGAGTTTCGACGCGCTGTCGGTGTTGGATACGGTGGCGGAGGAGCAGTGCACCGCCCTTCATGGGGTGCCCACCATGTTCATCTCGGTACTGGATCATCCGCGCTTCGCCGAATTTGACGTGTCGTCCCTGCGTACCGGCATCATGGCCGGCAGTCCGTGTCCGATCGAGGTGATGAAACGGGTGATCGCCCATCTGCACATGGCCGAAGTGACGATCGGCTATGGCATGACCGAGACCAGCCCCTTGAGTTTCCAGAGTGCCTTTGATGATCCTCTGGAAAAACGGGTGTCGACGGTGGGCCGCATCCATCCGCATGTGGAAGTGAAAATTGTCGACAATGACGGCCGGATCGTTCCCCATGGGGAAACAGGGGAATTGTTGACCCGGGGCTATTCGGTGATGCTCGGTTATTGGGATGACGAGGTGAAGACCCGCGACTCGATCGACAAGGCCGGCTGGATGCATACCGGTGACCTGGCGGTGATGGACGCTCAGGGTTACTGCAATATCGTTGGCCGGGTCAAGGATATGGTGATTCGCGGTGGCGAGAACGTCTACCCGCGCGAGATCGAAGAGTTTCTGTATCGCCATCCCAAGATTCAGGATGTCCAGGTGATCGGGGTGCCGGACGACAAGTTTGGCGAGGAACTGTGTGCCTGGATTCGCTTGCGCGACGGCGAGACCTGCAGCGAAGCGGATATCCGTGCTTTTTGTCAGGGCGAGATCGCACATTACAAGATTCCGCGCTATATCGAGTTTGTCGATAGTTTCCCCATGACGATCACCGGAAAAATCCAGAAATTTGTCATGCGTCAGAAAATGAAGGAGAAATTAGGCCTGGAAGAAGCCAAAACAGCCTGACGGGGCTATTCTCTCATTGGTACAATGCCAGCCAGCAACCATCTAGAGGATTTCAATCATGAGCCAAACCGTCTTTACCGATGACGATCTGATGCGTCTGGACGAACTGCTCGGCGGCTTTGCCGAGGCGGGCAGTACGATGCGGGTAGACGAGGTGCAGGCCTTTTTCACCGCCCTTATCACCGGGCCGGACAGTATCGATCCGGAATTGTGGTGGGATGAGGTGACCGGTGATGCCGTCTTCGACGATGACGAGGACGAGCAGACTGTACGTGCTCTTCTTGAAAAACTCTGGGCGTCGACCGCCGACGAACTGGAAGAAGGCAATGGCGTCGACCTGATCCTGTACCCGGATGAAAAGGGCGAGGATGACTACTGGACCTGGTGCAATGCCTATCTGTATGCACTGGAAGTGGTGCCGACCGATTGGTACGACGTCGAGGACGAAGGTTTCGACGAGATGATGTACCCGATCTTCGCGCTGGGCGGCCTGTTCGATGAAGAGGATGGCAAGGAAGCACTGGTGAGCTTCAGCGCCGAGGAAATCGAAGCCATGAAGCAGGAGTTGCCGGATGCCGTTGCGGCGGCCTGGGTGTACTGGACCGCCAAGAAGCAGGCACCGGTTACGCTCCGTCGCGAAGGCGACAAGGTTGGCCGCAATGACGCCTGCCCGTGCGGTAGCGGCAAGAAGTACAAGGCCTGCTGCGGCAAGAGCTGATCGCGCTCCAGACGGAAAAGACACTGCCCCGGTTTGAAAAAGCCGGGGCAGTTTTCTTTTAGGGCTGACTATCGGGGACCCATTGCCACAGTTGGGCTAACGTTGCGGGAACCTGCGAGATCTGGGTTTCCGTCTGCTTATGAACAACGATGTTGTCGTTGACGTCACGCATCAGGCCTAGATCCTGACGGTAGAGTTTGTGGTTCCGGTATTGCCATATCTGACTGTTGGAGGTGTTGCAGGGTGCCATTCGCGGAGCCGGGGTGCGAGTGTTGCCCAGGTCCAGGCAGAGAGTGGCCTGGTGGCCGGACTGTAGTCGTTGGTGCTGATCCCATTGCCATCTGGCCGTCGGGCTGGTGCACTTGACCAATTGCATCATCGAGGCGGGTTCGTTCACGCTAACCGCCTCTGCGGTGGAATAGCCTAGACATTGCCCGGTGCCGGGTGCGTGTAGACGGCCGGATTGCCTTTCTCTTGGAATGTCCTGTTCCTTGGCGTAACGAACTGCCCCGGGATAGCGTGCGGCAAGTTCTCTTATGTCGCTCTCCGAGAGTTGCCGGGGGTGGAAGTGCGGCGTGAAGGAGGCTGGTGTGAGGTCCAGCCCCTCACGCCAGTGCGGGTCATAGTGCATGACCGAAGTCTGGTCGTAGAAGGTCGCCGGATTGCTTTGCTGGTCACGTGCCAGTGTGGCGCGGTGGCTTTGCCAGCCGATTGCCAGCGACGACGACATGCTGCCACGTTCCGGGAAGCCGGGAATGCTGTTGAGGTGTGCCGGCTCACGCTGATGGACATGTCCAAGACCCAGCGAATGTCCCATGAAATGCAAGGTGTCCGTCAGGGAGACCATGCAGGACTCATTCATCGATATGGCTTGCGCCTTGCCGACCTTGCCCAGATTCGAGGTGCATTCATGGTTGCTGCGAGTGAACAGGATATAGTCGGTCTGCTTGGTGCGGGGCGTGAAACGGATCCCGCTCTGGAGTTGGTACAGTGCCATGGCTTGCCGGACGATGGCGCGTCCCTCGGCCGTGTAGCTCGCGTCAAAGTCAAACGGCACGTCGACGCCATGCCAGAGCCTGGCAGGGCGGTTGCCACCTTTGATCGCCACCGGGCTTTTCAAGCGGGAGGGCTGCCAATCGGCCAGACCGTAGGTGTCGATTTGTTGCCACGAGCCCAGAATCATGTCATCGATCATCGCGGTGTTGCCCACCACCCGGACCGGAACCATGTCGCCACCTGAATTCAGGTCCCGTACCCATTCCATTCTCTCCTGCGCTTCTGCCTGGGTACCTAACGCCATGGTGGTAGCCAGTGCCACGGTTCGTGTCCATTGCCATGCTGTCGGAATCATATGTATCACTTTGCTGAAAAGGACGACGGTAGTCGGATTTGTATCCTGACGGCAGATCGTAAATTCCTTGTTTCCATGGGTAATTACAGGCTTTGAAGTCGGATTTTACTTACCGTTATTGGAGCCATGACGCGGGCCCGTGCGGCAGCGGTAAAAAGTACCAGGCCTGTTGCCGCAAGAGCTGATCGCATGTCAGACGGAAATGACACTGCCCCGGTGGGTAAAAAACCGGGGCAGTTTTCGTTCAGGGCTGACTATCGGGGACCCATTCCCACAGTTGCGAGTGGCCTGCCTTGAGTCTCTGGCTCGAGGCTTTTGACAGGTCATGGGCGACAATCTTGTCGTTGGCATCCCGCATCAGGGTTAGACCGTTACGAACAAGTTTGTGGTCCTTGTATTGCCACGGCTGGGTGCTGGAATAGCTGCAGATTCTCACCCGGGGTGTCTGGGGGTGGGTGTCCTCCAGATCAATGCATCGATTGAACTCGTACCCGGACTGCAGTCGTTGGTGATTGTCCCATGTCCACCTCGCCGTCGGGTTGCTGCAACTCACCAGATGTGGAGGTTGTAGCTGTCTGTATTCGTTATCGATATTTGCGAGGGTATAGCCGAGGCACTGGTCAGTGCCGGGTACTTTCAGCTTGCCGGTTTGCCATTTCCGCGGGGCGCTCTGTTGTCGGGCATCACGCGCCGCTGCGGGATAGAGCTTGGCGAGTTCCCTTATGTCGCTTTCCGAGAGTTGGCGGGCATGGATGTGCGGCGTGCCAGGCTTCGGCTCCAGGTCCAGTCCGTCACGCCTGTGCGGGTCGTAGTGCATGACCGAGGCCAGGTCATAGAGGCTTGAAGGATGGCCGCTCTCGATTTGGCGCGCCAGCGTTGTGCTGTATTTTTGCCAGTCGAGGAGTTGGGGCGACGACATGCTGCCCAGTATCGGGAAGCCGGGAACGTTGTTGTAGGATCCCTGCGCGCGTTGATGGGTATGCCCAAGGCCCAGTGCATGCCCCATGAAGTGCAAGGTGTCCGTCAGGGACACCATGCAGGCATTATTCATCGAGATGGCTTGCGCCTTGCCGACCTTGCCCAGATTCGAGGTGCACTCACCGTCGCGGCGGGTGAACAGGATGTAGTCGGTCTGCCCGGTGCGGGGGGTGAAACGGATCCCGGTCTGGAGTTGGTAGAGCGCAATGGCTTGCTTGACAATGGCGCGTCCTGCTTCGTTGTAGCTCACGTCAAAGTCAAACGGCACGTCGATGCCATGCCAGAGTCTGGCCGGGCGGTTGCCGCCTTTGATCTCCGCCGGGCTTTTCAAGCGGGCGGGCTGCCAATCGGCCAGACCGTAGGTATCGATTTGCGACCATGAGCCCAGAACCATGTCATCAATCATCGCGGTGTCACCCATCACCCGGACCGGGATCATGGTGCCCGGTGTCTTCAGGTCCCGTGCCCATTCCGCCCGGTCCGGTTGCCATCCCTTCTTTTCCTGGGCTTCTGCCTGGGTGCCTAATGCCATGCTGGTGGCCAGTGCCACGGTTCGAGTCCATTGCCATGCTGTCGGAATCATGTGTGTCCCTTTGCTGAAAAGGACGACGATAGTCGGATTTGTGTCGTGGTGGCAGGTCGTAAAATCCGGGTTTACGTGGAGAAACACTGGCAGTTGTGTCAGATTTTTCTCGACCTTATTGGCGCATCGTGATGGCGATGCGATTGAGTGCGTTCATGAAGCCCACCGTAACAGTCAATTCGGCGATCCAGCGGTCGCTGTAATAGTCCTTGAGCGGGAGAAATACGGCATCCGGGACGCGATCCTCCAGTGTCGTGACGGCTTCGGCAAAGGCGAAGGCGGCTTTTTCTGCCGGACTGAACAGGGCGCTGTCACGAAAACGGGCCAGCTGCTCGATGCGGGCGGCCGATTCGCCGGCTTCCAATGCTTCCTTGCCATGCTTGTCGATGCAGAAGTGACAGCCGTTGATTTGCGAGACGCGCAACCAGACCAGTGCGCTCATGGCATGGCCGAGCTGGCCATCGAACAGGGTGTGTTTGGTGGCCAGTAACTGGTTAAAGGCATTGGCGGCCAATTGATGATAGGGGAGACGCAGGTTTTTCATGGTGTTCCTCGTGGTTCAGGCGATGTCGAGAGAAAAGCGCATGACATGCGGCAGCATGCCGTTGCGGAAGTAAAAGCGTTGGGCCAATACATTGTCGCGGCGGGTGTCCAGCACCAGCTTCTGGCAACCCGCTGCCCTGGCGAGGTGTTGGCACTCTGCAATGAGCCGGCTTCCGACACCACTGCCGCGCAGGCCGGGCAGAGTGACCAGATCATCGATATACAGAAAGGCGCCGTAGACCAGGTTTTCCTGCAAGCGGTAACCGGCGAGACCGACAATCCTGTCATCCTCGCGTGCCAGCAACAGCCGGTAGGCAGGCTGTTGACGTTCAACCCGGGCCAGATAAGCGGCCGGGTCGGTCAGATGGGGACGCAGCAGCTGCATCAAGGAAAAACTGGCGAGTATGGCGTCGGGCGTTTCGGCATGCCCGAAGCTGAGCGAAGGTGTCATGGTGAGACTCCGTGGGGTGATGACGGCACTGTAACGGAATCATGTCATACTGATTAGTGTCAAAAACGACAAATATTGCTAGGACAAGAATGAACGGGAATGCGCTATTTGCCCAGTTGGAGCCGGGCGATGTACAGGAGACACGGGTGGGAGCCATTGTCCGGCGCATTCGGCATGCCGTGGCCGACGGAACCTTGCTGCCCGGGCAACGGGTTCCGTCGATCCGCACGCTTGCCGCAGAGTTACAGCTGGCACGCGGTACCGTCGAAGCAGCCTATGAGCAGTTGTGTGGCGAGGGGATTTTGCTGGCGAGGGGGCAGGCCGGTACCGTCGTTGCTCCCGATATTTCCCGTCTGGTGCAGGCAGGTTTCCAGTCGCGTGCGCCGGAGACCCCGATGCCGTCCAGACCGGAAAACCCTGCGCCGCTTGACCTGCAGCCGGGGTTGCCGGCCTTCGATGCCTTCCCCCGTGTGACATGGCAACGTCTGGCCAAAGAAGCGTTGGTGCGCCAGACTCCCTATGAAATGGGCTATCCCGATCCGGTGGGGGATATGGCCTTGCGGCGTGCCATCGCGGGGTATCTGACCGTGGCACGGGGACTGCACTGCACCGGGCAGCAGGTGATTGTCACGGCCGGATACCGTGCCTCGCTGGATCTGGTCGCCGACGTGTTGCTGGCGCCGGGTGATTCGGTGTGGCTGGAAGACCCCGGTTATCCCCCGGTCGCGCAGGTACTGGGGCGGCGTGGCGCACGCCTGGTGCCGTTGCCGGTGGATGCGGCCGGGGTGTGCGTGGAGGAGGGAGTGAAGCGTGCCCCGCAGGCGGCACTCGCTGTGGTGACGCCGACTCAGCAAAGCCCTTGGGGGATGCCCCTGTCGCTGCCGCGTCAGTTGGCGCTGCTGGACTGGGCGCGCGAGGGTGGACACTGGGTCCTCGAGGATGATTACGAGGGTGAATTCCGCCATCGCGGACAGCCGCTACCCGCACTGGCCAGTCTGGATTCGGCCGGGAGGGTGCTGTACGCGGGGACCTTCAGCAAGGTGCTGTACCCGGGCTTGCGCCTGTCTTATCTGGTGGTGCCTGCGTCGTTGGCCGGAGCCTTCGCTATGGCCGCGCGACACCATGCACAACACTGTCCGCTGCTGTGGCAACGTACTGTCGCACGTTTTATTGACGAGGGGCACTTTGCCCGCCATGTAAAGCGGATGCGCAGTCTGTACCGGGAGCGTCGCCAGCGGCTGGAAGTGGCGCTGCAGGCCGCTTTTGGTTCGCGTCTCACGCTGCATCACCAGCCAGGTGGTATGCATCTGATCGCCGAGGTGGCGGGTATGGATGCCTCTGCGGTGTCGGCACAGGCCCGCCTGGCCGGGCTTGGCGTGCCCGCGCTGTGCGATTGGGCTCGCGAGGCACGCTGTCCCCCGGCCCTGATGCTCGGGTTTGCCAATGTGGTGGATGACGCCACGGCCACCCGGCAGGCAGAGCGCCTGTTGCGGGTGGTCGACGCGCTCCGTTAGCGTTCGTGCAGGGATTCCGACAGGGTTTTGGTAATCGGTTTGGTGATGAATTGCAACACCGTGCGGCTGCCGGTGCGAATGTCCACCGATGCGGTCATGCCCGGCTGGATTTCTATTTTGCGCGAGCCGCCCTGGCCATTGCCGCCGGCCAGTGCCGAGGGCGAGATGCTGATATGTACCCGGTAATAGATCTCCGGTCCGGTCCTGCCTTCCTCGTTGAGGGCATCCGGGCTGATATAAGTGACCTTGCCGTGCAGGATGCCGTAAATGCTGTAGTCGAAGGCATCGAGTTTGATGGCGGCATCCTGTCCCGGGTGGATGAAACCAATGTCCGCCGGTTTGACCTTGCTTTCGACAATCAGTGCACTGTCGGTCGGCAACAGATCCAGCACCACATCACCGGGTTTGACCTTGGCGCCGGGCGTCGTCAGATAGATTTTACGGACAAGACCGTCGGACGGGGCGCGCAATTCCGTTCGTTCCAGCAGGGCGGTGCGGTCGGCAAGCACTTGTTCCTGCGTGGTCAGGTCTTCTTCGGCCTTGGTCATTTCCGCCTGGGCGTCCTGAAAGTACTTGTTCTGCCGGTTGGTGATGGCACCCTGAAGTTCGACCACCTGCCTCTCCAGCCGGATCACGTCGCTGGTGCTGATGTCGCCGGTGGCCAGTAGTGGCTGGTTCAGCCGGAGCTCCTTGCGCGACAGCTCAAGGCTGGCACGCAAGGCGCCGATTTCCTGATCGAGCGCCTGATGGCGGCGATGGTATAGCGCCGTCTGGTTGTCGACGAACTCGGGGTAGCGGCGCACCTCCTCCGGGAAGGCCAGTGGCCGACCGAACACTTCGGCGCGCAAGCGGCTCAGGTTGGCCTTCAATGCCGCTACCTTGGCTTCGCTGTCGGCATAGGCCGCCTTGGCCTGGTCGCGCTCCAGGCTGACCAGAATCTGGCCTTTGCGAACCCGGTTGCCTTCCTTGACCAGTGAGGTCTTGATGATCCCGTCGTTGGCGGCCTGAATGACCTGGGTGCGAGAGCTGGCGATCACTTGTCCCTTGCTGTGCGAGACTTCCTCGATGCTGGCCTGACTGGCCCACAGCAGGAACAGCACCAACCCCGCGCCGATGGCCAGCAGGATGACTTGATAGCGGCCGGTTGCCGCGCGGGAGCTCATGCCGGTGCTCCGGTGGGGGCGGTGGTCGTGCGAGCCTGATGCAGGCGTTGCAAGACCTGATCGCGTGGGCCGTCCAGCACGATTCCGCCATGGGTCATGATGATGAGCCGGTCGCACAAGGTCACCATCGACGGCTTGTGCGTCACGATGATCCGGGTCTGGCCCGGCGCACTCGCGTTGCGCAATACCGAGAGTATTCGCGCTTCGGTGATTTCATCCATCGCCGAGGTGGGTTCGTCAAGCAGCATCACCGCGGGACGGGACAGCAGCATGCGGGTCATGGCAATCAACTGTTTCTGTCCTCCCGATACGCCGCTGCCCCCCTCGGCAATCGGCAGGTCCAGCCCCAGTGAGTGGCTGGTGACCAGTTCGATCAATCCTGAGGTGACACACGCTTCGAGGATGGCCTGATCGGTGACACCGGGCAGGCCGAAGGCGAGATTGTCGCGCAGCGTCCCGGAAAACAGATGCGGCTGTTGGGGCACGTAGCCGATCTTTTCTGCCAGCCCTTGATGCGCGATATGGCGGATGTCCAGACCATCTAGCATGACGCGTCCCTCCCGGGCTTGATAGAGACCGGCCATCAGCTTGAGCAAGGTGCTTTTACCGGCACCGACCGGACCGAGAATGCCGACTTTCTCGCCGGCATGGATGATCAGCCGGTCAACCGCCAGCGGTACCGCTTGTCCGGAATAGGCATAGCGAACGTTTTCCAGTCGGAATTCACCGTGGAGCGTGTCCGGATGCAAAGGGCAGGCAACGTCCTGATTATCCTTGTGCAGCGTGAAAACCTTTTCCAGATTCTCCAGCGCGGCCTTGGCATGACCCCATTGCACCAGTAGGCCGGGCAGGGCGCCCACCGGCTGCAGCACGCGACCCGACAGGATCGAGCAGGCGATGATCGCGCCCATGGTCAATTCGGCGGTCGACGCAATATAGGCGCCGGTACAGACCAGCATCACGTAGCTGGCTTGTTGCAAAAAACCGGCCAGGTAGGTGGTGTGCTCGCTGAGTTGGCGGATATGCAATTCTTCTTCGGTGGCAGCCTGGTTGAGTGTTCCCCAACGATTGAGCATGTGCCAGCCCGCCCCGGACGCCTTGATCCATTCCGCACCCTCGACGGTTTCCACCAACAGACCGAGTTTGCGGCTTGAGGCGGAGGTGCTGATACGGGTGTGGGTCTCGATGCGTTTGCGGTAGGTAAGACCAATGCCGAGTGCCAGTAGAAACGCGCCTGCCGGAATCAAGGCCATCTCCTGTCCGGCGATCAGGCAGATCATCCACAGAAAAAACACGGCGAAGGGGACATCCACCAGTAAATAGAGTACCGCCGAAGACGCGAAGGCGCGGATGGTTTCGTAGCTTCGTACATGGGCGGCAAGGGTGCCGACACTGGCCGGAAACTGGTCCATGCGGATGCGCAGCAGCCGTAAAAAAATGCTGTGGGACAGCTCCAGGTCAACTTCTTTGAGGGCGTGCTCCAGAATCGCCGAACGGGCAAACTTCAACAGTAGTTCGAGCGAGGAGACGATCAACACCCCGATAGTCAGCACCGTCAGGGTGGCTATTCCCTGGGTGGGTATCACCCGGTCGTAGACCTGCATCGAATACAGCGAGCTGCCCAGCATGAGAATGTTGCCGATCACGGTGGCATGGGCGGCCTGAAGAATGGCCCGGCGGCGAGTGCCCAGCACCTGCCGGATCAGTGCCGCTGCCGTGGGCGGCTCGCCTTGAGGGGTGTCAGCCAACAGGACGGCATAGTCGCCACCGGAAGGAAACTCCCTGCGGCGCTCGGGACCGGCCGGTCCCTCCAGAAGCCAGAGTCCATCGGCGGTTCTGCCATACACCAGACGGCAGCCGCTATCCGGCAGAATGGCCAGCATGGGCAGTGCATTGACACGCGGAGCGCTTTCCCAATCGCCAACCCGCAGTCCCATGCGTTGAAACAGGCCTTCCAGCCGGGCCCGGGCCCCCGTTGGCATATCATCCAGCATGGCCAGTTCCCGCTCGGTTACCTGTTGGCTGCCCGGGCACAGGGCGGCAAGCCGTGCGGTTAGCCAGGTCATGAGCGGCAGGTCGACAGCGGCGACCTCCTGCTCAGCCATATCGAAGTTCAATTCCATGGTTCGTCTCCCGTCCGCAGTTTCAACCGATAGGGCGCCATGAGCAGTTGTGCCCTCAGGTCGGCCATGGCGACTTCGGCTTGCGTCAATTCACGTGCAGCGTTCACCACATCCAGCCAACTGCGCTTGCCTGCGACGAACAGGCGCTGATAGGACGCGAGCACGGCCTCGGAACTGCGTACGGTCTGTTCGACGTCCGGCCGTCGCTCCAGCGCCATCCGGTAGTTTTCAACATCGGCGACCAGTGCCGTGACAATGTCGCGCCGGCTTGCCTCCAGGGTGTCCTGTGCCGCGGTGACCTGGGCATCTGCGGCGCGTACGGCGGCGGTTGACGCCAGCCCGGCTCCCGGTTGGTACTGCACCGACAAGAACACCTGATTGGTCGTGGAGGTGCCGGGTTGCGGCCGGTGGTAGCTCTGATGAGACACCTGCAGCGCGAGTGTTGGCCATTGTGCTGCGCGTTGCTGCCGGGCATCGGCGCGTGCCGTGTCGAGGGTTGCCTGCGCCTTGAGCAGGGTCGGATGGCGGGCCAATGCCCGATCCGTCAGACTGCCGGAGGGATCCGTCGCGTCGGGGTCGGGTGTACTTTCGGGGATCTCTGCGGGCCGGATCGGTCGTCCTGCCAGCTGTTCCAGTTGCGCCAGCAAGGAGCGTTGCAGGGCGTTTTCCTGGGCGAGGTCGCTACCGGCCTGAGCCAGCCGGGAGCGACTCAGGTCGCCATCCACCTTGGCCGAAACCCCACCCTCCAGGCGGCGGGTCATCATGTCGTTCATTCCCTGGAGGCGGTTCAGGCCTGCGCGTTGTGCCGCCATTCGGCCTCGTGCCGCGAGGTAGGACTGATACAACTCGGTGAAGTGCAGGAGGATGCTGTTGCGGGTTTCCTGCAAGGACTCGGTGGCCGTACGGTTTCTTTCCCTGGCGGCATCCAGTCCGGCGGTGAGGCGACCGAAGGTCCACACCGGCTGGCTGATGCCGACCGTCAGCGAGGGAGTGCTGGTGTTATTGCCATTGCTGTTGCTGTTGTACTGCACCGTTGGCGTGGGTAGAAACTGCCGCCGGGCCACATCGACATTGGCTTCGGCTTCCGTGACGCCGGCCTGGCGCGCGAGGATGGCCGGGTAGTGGGCCGAGACATCGGCCGCCAGCCGTTCGTAAGCAGGAAGAGGCTGTGCAACGGCGTGACACGCGGACCAGGCGTAGAAAGCACTGCCTACCCCTAGTCGGACGAAGACACTCGTCAATGTTTTCACTCGTCTTCTCCTTGTCGGATGCCTTGTGGCATTGACCCATCCCTGACCCGTTCGCAAACATCACCGGTCGTAACGGGTGTAACCCCTGCGTCGTGTTACTGCAGCTGATGGAAACGGTTACGGCTGCGATGGCGGATTTCAGTATAGTGAAAACAAGACAATTTCAAGTTTGTTTGTAATTGTTTTTTTGGCGGTTAATCCATTGTCTTGAAAGGATTTCTATCTTTGAAATGCGTAGATTTACTTGATATTTAGATGGAAAGCAAATAATCTTTTTGCGTAAATTGAAAAATTTCATAATACGCAGCGAGTTTTTTGTGTGTTGCAACATAATTCACGAATTGTAAGTGTTAAATTCCTTATACAACAATGCTTTGCGAGTGTTTTCTTCGTTGTGCGAAGCGTTTGTTTTTTTTATGTCATCAAGTATTTTTGAAATTAACTTGAATGGCCGGGAATTCCTTTTCTACAGTTCTGAAACAAAGTGTTTCAATTCAAACAAGAGCGACTGTGTCAATTTGTGCTCCATGTGGCGGGCACTGGAGTCAGGGGCTAAAGCCAGTGAGTGCATGCACGCAAAGAGGTCGCCATGCCCAAAAAAACCATTATTCCGCAATCGGCTCATCCGGTTGCCAAACCCGCTGAACCGGTTCCGGTTGCCGCGCATCCAGCACCCGGTGTGCCCTGGCGCAAGCCCTTGCCGGGTGTCGAAGGGATGGATCCCGAAGCACTGACGGTGGCTGACGCGTCACCGGCCAGTGTCCCTTCCGGAGCCGTGCCTGCCTCGGGATCTACTTCGACAGTCGTTCCGGATGTTCCGGAAGCCCTTGCCGCCAGCGATGCGGCAAGTGGTGCGGCAGCAAGTGGTGCGGCAGCAGGTAGTGCGGCCGTAACAGTCCCTCAATCGCTGGCGTTGGGCTGGCTGGGCAGTACGACGGCGTTGGTCGGAGTGTCGGTTGCCGGTCTTGGCGTTGCGATCGCCGCCGGTGGCGGGGGCGGCGGTGGTGGTGGCGGGACGACGCCTGTGGGCAATCCGCCTCCTGCCCCTTCGTTGGCGCTGGCCAACGATACCGGGGTTTCCGGCAGCGACCGGATCACCCGCGACCCGACTCTTCTGGTGAGCGGCATTGCGGCAGGCAATGTCTGGCAGTACAGCACGGATGGTGGTGCCCATTGGCTAACGGGCAGCGGGAACCAGATCACCGGC
>JAGLBD010000020.1:49560-53658 GCA_018260425.1 Pseudogulbenkiania sp.
ACCCGCAGCGTGATCGCCCGGCAGACCGATGTTGCCGGTAATCTCTCCCTCGGCAGCGTGCCGCTGGTGTTTACTCTGGAAACCGTGGCACCGGCACCGGTGTTGACCCTGCTCCACGATACCGGGGTGTCCACAACCGACAAGATCACTTCCGACCCGACCGTGGCGGTCGGCGGGCTGTCGGTGGGCGCCAGCTGGCAGTACAGCACGGATAACGGCGCCAGTTGGCAGACCGGCTCGGGAACCCGCATTACCGGTCTTGGCGGAGACGGGGTCTTCCACGTGATTGCGCGGCAAACCGATGGTGCCGGCAATGCGTCTCCGGTCAGTGCTCCGCTGGTGTTTTCTTTGGCCAGCTCGGCGAGCGCACCCGCGCTGTCGCTGGTCAGCGATAGCGGTGTCTCGAACAGTGACGGCATTACCAATGTGTCGACGATTCAGCTCGGCGGGTTGGTTCAGGGGGCGACATGGCAATACAGTCTGGACGGTGGAACCGTCTGGCGCACCGGCAGTGGCAATCTCATCTCCTCCATTACCACCGATGGCCAGTATTCCGTCATCGCCAGGCAGACCGATCCGGCGGGTAATCTCTCGCTCTCCAGCACACCGCTGGCGTTGACATTTCAACGTTCGGCCCAGGTCTCCATCAGCACCGACAGTAGTGGCGGGGATCACGTCTATTCTCTGGCCGAAAGCGGTTCGGTCGCGCTGTCGGGCAGCGTTGTCAGTTTGACAGCGGGAGGTTCCGTTCAGGTGGTGTTTGCCGACAGCATGGGGAATTCCGTGAACCGCACGGGTACGGTGGCGGTGGATGGTAGCTGGAGCACCTCGGCCGCGGATCTGAGTGGTATGGTGGACGGACTGGTTACCGTGAGCGCGATGTATACCGATCTGGCGGGCAATACCTCGGTGGCGACCCAGAGCGAAATTCTCGCCAAAAGTGCCGCGGTTCCGGTACTGAGTCTGGTCAGCGACACCGGTGACTCCGCCTCGGACAAGGTGACGCATGACTCGCGTGTACAGGTCGATGGTCTGGCGGTCAACGGGACCTGGCAGTACAGCCTCGATGGCGGTTCTCACTGGCTGCCCGGTAGTGGTAGCACCATATTGGGCATTAATGGCGACGGAACGGTAACGGTCGTCGCTCGCCAAACCGATGCGGCAGGCAACCAGTCGGCCAGCAGTGCTCCCTTTGTCTTTACGCTCGACACCACCGCGACGATCAGTATCGGCGCTGACGGTAGCGGGGGAGATCAGGTCTACAATGCCGCCGAGCGGAGTGCGGTGGTGGTCAGTGGTTCGACCTCGGGGGTGCTGGCCGGGCGGTCGATCACGGTGAGCTTTACCAGTGCCAACGGTGCCAGTGTCAGCGGCACGGCCACTGTGCAGGCAGATGCCAGCTGGACCTGCGCGCCGCTTGACCTGTCACCCCTCCGGGACGGTGCGCTGACCTTGAGTGCCTCGGTCACCGATGTGGCCGGCAACACCGCGCTCAAGACCCTCTCCGAGACCTTGCTCACGGTGGTGGCCAGCCCGGGACTCTCTCTGGAAACCGATACCGGCAGTTCCCGCAGCGACCGGATCACCTCGGACGCCACTGTGCGGGTGTCCGGCCTCGCAACCGACGCTACCTGGGAGTACAGCCTCAATGGCGGTGCCTTCGTGGCGGGCACGGGGGCCTCCCTCGTTCTCCCCTCAGACGGGGTGTATACCGTCACGGTTCATCAGACCGATACGGCGGGCAATACCTCGACCGACACGGTAAAGACCTTCACGCTGGACACGGTGGCACCGGCCAGCGATGCGATTGCCTACGCCGTCGACCGTTCCACGGGGTCGCCCGTTCAGGTGTCCGGAGGCGGCACGTCTCACGATAGTCAGCCGACGATACGCATCAGCCTCACCGGCAGCGGTGCGCAAGCGGGGGACGTGGTGAAACTGTCTGCCCAGCTGGGGGCCGCCACGCCGGTAAGCGCGCTGGTGACCTTGAGCGTGACGGACATTGGTAATGATTATGTGGACATGGTGTTGCCGGCGCTCGGCAATGGCACCTGGGTCTATACCAGTCTGATCACCGATCAGGCCGGCAATGTCGGCGCGCTCAGTAGCGGTTTTTCTTTGGTGATCCAGAACACGGCCATGGTGTTGAGTCTGGTCAATGATACCGGGACGTCGGCTTCTGACCTGATCACCCGTGACAGCCGGATCGCCGTTGCCAATGTGCAAAACGGTAATTCCTGGCAATACAGTCTGGACAATGGTGCTCACTGGTCGGCATGGACGGCGCATCTGGCGGCGGGCGACTTCATTACCGGCATCACCGGCGATGGCCCGGTCACGGTCATCGCCCGCCAGAAAACCGGAGCGGGCTCGCTGCTGCCGGCGAGTGACCCCTTTACCTTTACGCTCGATACCACGGCGCCACAGGCGGCGCTCACTGCTTCTGTGGCCCGGGTCAATCAGATCAGCGGGCCGGCGGGAGAAGGACTGGGCACCTCGAGTGCCGCGTCGGGCGATATCAACCGCGACGGGGTGGCCGACCTGATCGTGGGCGCACCGCTGTCTGGCAGCGGCGGCCAGACCAACGGTGGCGTGGTGTATGTACTGCACGGCAAGGCGGGGGGGATTGGCGATCTGTCGCTGGCGTCCCTTGGGGCATCGGCAGGGTTCAAGATCAGTGGCAATCTGTTCGGCGGTGGCGTCGGCAGCGCCGTGGCACTGCCCGGGGATGTGAATGGCGACGGGTTTGCCGATATGGTGCTCGGTGCGCCCGGGGCGGGCATCGTCTATGTGGTGTATGGCGCCAGCAACGCCTCCGACCTCAATCTGGGTAACCTGACCCCGGCGCTGGGACTCAAACTGATCGGATCGGTTGCCCAGCAGACCGGTTTGTCCGTGGCGGGGGCCGGCGATGTGAATGGCGACGGGTCATCCGACCTGTTGATCGGTTCGCTCGGCTCGGCCTATCTGATTTACGGCAGTGCCCTGAGCGCGGCCAGTGCCGGCGGATCGCTCGCCCTTGCCGGTTTGACCGCCAGTCAGGGTATCAAGATTACCGGGAGTGCCGCGGGTTCGCCTTTTACCGTGGCCGGGGCCGGCGTCATGCTGGGGAGTGGTTTGCCGGACGTACTGGTGGGCGTGCAGGGCGATAGTCCGTTTGGGCGCAGTGCTGCCGGGTCGGTCTATGTGCTGGACGCCGGGCAATTGCCACAGGGCTCTGTATCCTTGTCGAGCCTGACGCCCGGGCAGGGAGTCCGGATCGTGGGGGCTAACGCGGGCGATCATCTGGGCAGTGCCATGGCGGCCGGGGCCGATATCAATGGTGACGGTGTGGCGGATCTGGTGCTTGGCGCCCCGGGCACAACGGGGGCCGGCATGGTGTATGTGCTGTCCGGAGCCGCGTTGGCAGGGTCGTCTGCCATCGATCTCAAAACACTGTCGTCTTCACAGGGATTTCGTATCACCGGTGGGGCGAGTGACCATTTGGCCGGCAGCTACGTTGCCTTGGCAGGGGATGTCAATGGTGCCGGCTATGCCGACATCTTGGTCGGGGATGGCACGAGTGGTGCCGCGTATGTGATTTATGGTCATGCCGGGCCCATGAGCGATATCGATCTGGGACACCTGACCCCCGTGCAGGGGTTTGCCATTACCTCCGCAACCGGTAGCGGTTTTCATATTGCGTCCGCCGGCGATCTCAACGGCGATGGCTTGGCAGACCTGTTGGTCAGCCTCCCTGGATCGAACCTGACGGACATCATTTATGGTCAGCGTGGTGGTTATGCCGGAATTAATCTCGATGACCGGGGGACGTATCAGGCTCCGCTACTGACCAGCGGCTCCGACAGTGGTTTTGTCGGTGACAACATCACCTCCAACACGCGCCCAAGCATGACCGGCACCACCGAAGCCCATGCCACGATTCAGGTATTTGACGGCAGTACGCAGGTGGGAACGGCGACCGCCAATGCGTCCGGAGCGTGGTCGTTCAGCTTTGGCTCGGTACTGTCGCAAGGCGTGCATGCCATCACCACCAAGGCCGTCGATGTCGCCGGAAACATCGGCCCGTCCTCGGCGATTCTGTCCGTCACTATCGAT
>JAGLBD010000004.1:0-38190 GCA_018260425.1 Pseudogulbenkiania sp.
GGTGTTTGGTGGAGACGGCGGGAATCGAACCCGCGTCCGGAAATCCTCTACAGGGAGATCTACATACTTAGCCGTGTCTACTTGTGTTTAACCCCGACCACGCCGGCTGGCAGGCTTGGGAGAGGCGAGTCACCTTGAGTTTCGCTACGGATCAAGCGACCCGATACGCAGCTAGCTGATGTAAATGACACTGCCGGAGTTGCCTCCACGACCCATCAGCGAATCGTTGCAGTGCGCTAAGCCGGTTATTAAGCGGCTACTGCGAAAGTTTCGTCGTTTGCGACTAAATATATTCAGTGTTTTACGGGGTGACTGAAATCCCGGTATGCCCTCGTCTGCTTCGTAACCCCCGTCGAAACCAGGTCGTCCCCAGATTTGGAAACTCAACTATACCCGAAAGCCGATGCTGCGTCCATGTGAAAATGTGCTTTGCTTAAAGGTCAAACAACCAATCGTTTTGTCATATAGTATTGCAATGGAATTTAGTGAGCGGAGTTGACGATGAAAAGAATCTTGGTGGCGGCTCTTCTTGCCGTAGGCGCCTTGCCGGCGCTGACGCAGGCGCAAGACGCCTCGCAGGCGATGGCCATGGTGGCAAAGAATGACGATTGGACGATCGATAAAGTCAGTCCGGCGGGGCGCGAGGAAGTTCTGGTGGTGATGCATTCTGCCCGGGATTGCGGCTATTGCCGTGCCTGGAACGAGTCGCCGACGGCGGGGCGCTCCCAGTTGGAACCCTGGCTGAAAAATCATCCGAACGTACGTCTGGTCATCATTGAACGGGAAAAGATTGCCAAGCCGGAAATTGCCGAGAATTATCCGGTTGAACTGGCGTGGCTATGGAACGACAAGCAGCTCAGCACCGAAAAGCGCGCAACGCGTCCTCCGGTGCCGGCCTTTGAAGTGATTGTTGGCAAAACCATGCTGTTCCGTGACGTTGGCACCGATGGCTGGGAAGAAACCGTGTTTCCCAAGCTCAAGGCACTGGAGTCGCGTCGCAAGGTCTGACGGTCAAATCAGCTCGAGCAGTTGCAGGGGGTGGTCGATCTCATGGTCGGCCCCCCATTCCCCGGGACGGTCCTCGTCCGACAAATAGCCCCAGTTCGCCAGAATGGTTTTCATGCCGACCGCACGACCCGCCGCGATATCCCGCTCTGCATCGCCCACATAGCAGCACTGCAGCGGGTCAATGCCGATGAGTTCGGCGGCATGACGCATCGGACGCGGGTCAGGTTTTGCTACGCCCACGGTGTCGCCACTGACCACGACCGCGGGTTTGACCGGGAAGGGGAGCACCGGAACCAGATGATCGGTGAAACGCATCGGTTTGTTGGTAATGATGCCCCATGGCAAGCCGCGTTCGGCCAGTGCGGCAATCAACGGCGCCACCCCCTCGAACAGGGTGGTTTGCTCGGTGAAGCCGTTGGCGTACTCATCCAGAAAGCGCAGGCGCAGCCGTTCGAAGTCCGGGTGGTGCTTGTCAATGCCAAACCCCAGGCTGACCAAAGCCCGTGCGCCGTGCGAGGCCAGCGGGCGAATGGCCGTGTAGGGTTGGGTGGGTAGCCCGTCTTCGAGCAGCATCCGGTTAAGCGCACCGCCGAGGTCCAGGGCGGTGTCGGCCAGTGTGCCATCCAGGTCGAACAAAACGGCTTTGATCATGGTGTTATCGCGAAAGAGTCTTACCGAGGAAAAGTTTATACGCCGGGTTGTCGGTCTCATCAACCCACGGATAGCCCAGCGAGTCCAGAAACGCGTCGAAGGTCTGCGCGTCGGCCGGCGGAACCTGAATGCCGATCAGAACCCGGCCATAGTCGGCGCCATGGTTCCGGTAGTGGAACAGGCTGATGTTCCAGTCAGTGCGCATGGCATTCAAAAACCGCATCAGGGCACCGGGGCGCTCGGGGAATTCGAAATGCAGCACCCGTTCGTTGAGGAGCTGTGGTGCATGGCCGCCGACCAGATGGCGGATGTGCAACTTGGCCAATTCATTGTCGGTCAGATCGATGCCATCCAGACCATTGGCGCGCAGATCCTCCAAGAGTTTGCCGACATCGTCGCGGGACGAAATCTGCACCCCGACAAACACATGGGCGGTACTCGGGTCGGCGTAGCGATAATTGAATTCGGTGATGCTGCGCCCGCCGATGACGGCACAGAAGGTCTTGAAGCTGCCCGGGCGCTCGGGAATGGTCACGGCGATCACGGCCTCGCGGCGTTCGCCCAGCTCCGAACGCTCCGAAACATGGCGCAAGCGGTCGAAGTTCATATTGGCGCCACAGTTAATGGCCACCAGCGTTTCATTGCGCAGGCCTTCTCGCTCTGCATAGGCCTTGGCGCCCGCCACGGCGAGTGCACCGGCTGGTTCGGTGATCGAACGGGTATCTTCGAAGATATCCTTGATCGCCGCACAGATCGCATCGGTATCCACCAGAATGATCTCGTCCAGCAGTTCCCGGCAGATCCGGAAGGTTTCTGCGCCGACCAGTTTGACGGCGACGCCGTCGGCAAACAGACCGACATCTTTCAGTTCGACCCGCTCGCCCTTGGCGATCGACTGACGCATGGCGTCCGAGTCGACCGGCTGTACGCCGATGATGCGGATGTCCGGCTTGAGGCGTTTGAGGTAGGAGGCGACGCCAGCCGCCAGTCCACCACCGCCAATCGCGACAAATACCGCATGGATCGGGTCGGCGTGCTGGCGCAGGATCTCCATACCGATGGTGCCCTGGCCGGCAATCACATCCGGGTCGTCGAATGGCGGGATATAGGTGGCGCCCGTTTGTTCGGTCAACACCATGGCGTGATGGTAGGCATCGGTATACGAGTCACCGTGCAGTACGACCTTTCCCCCGAGTCGGGAGACCGCATCGGCTTTGATGGCCGGGGTAGTCACCGGCATGACGATGGTGGCGGAGCAGTCCAGTTTGCTGGCGGACAGTGCCACCCCTTGCGCATGGTTGCCGGCCGAGGCGGTGATCACGCCGCGCTGCAATTCCTCTCGCGTAAGACGTGACATCTTGTTATATGCGCCACGTAATTTGAACGAAAACACCGGTTGCAGGTCTTCTCGTTTGAGGAGAACAGTGTTGCCGATGCGGCGCGACAGGTTCGGAGCGATCTCCAGCGGGGTTTCGATGGCGACATCGTAGACACGGGAAGTGAGAATGCGCTCCAGATAGTCATTCGGTCCTTGCATGATTTGCCTTTGTCCTGATAATCGAATTGTTTTTTTGACAGAGTAGCAGTATCTGCATCCCGACGGGAAGGCGGGTGCTGCAAAGCAGCATGAAGAGGGTGGAACTGTGTCGCATATGGCAGGAACTGGTACTCCGACTCGTGTATAATCGTCGTCATTGTGTGTGACGCCTCCTTCCAGCCAGATTTCAAATGAAAAAACTTACCCGTCTTGTCCTCGCCGCAACGTTTGCGATTCCTGCCTTGTCCCAGGCTGCCTTTGTGCCCCCGGTGCCGGAAATCGCCGGCAAAGCCTACTATCTGACCGACTTTTACAGCGGCCAGATCATTGCCCAGAAAGATGCCGACAACCGCGTCGAGCCGGCTTCGCTCACCAAGCTGATGACCGCCTATCTGACCTTCAAGGCCCTGCACGAAAAACGTCTTACGCTTGATCAAACACTGACTGTCTCGTCCAAAGGCTGGAAAATCGAAGGGTCGAAGATGTTCCTCGACCCCAAGGTGCCGGCACGTGTCGATGACCTGATCAAAGGCATGATCGTGCAGTCCGGTAACGACGCCTGCGTGACGCTGGCCGAAGCCATTGCCGGCAGCGAAGAAGTGTTTGCCCAGATGATGAATGTCGAAGCACAACGCCTCGGCATGAAAAATACCCATTTCCGCAACGCCACCGGCTTGCCGGATCCGGAGCACTACACCACGGTTCGTGACCTGGCTATCCTGTCGGCCGCCATCATTCACGACTATCCGGACTTCTACCCGATCTATTCGATGAAGTCCTATAGCTACAACAACATTACCCAGCCCAACCGCAACCTGTTGCTGTACCGTGACCCCAACGTCGACGGCATGAAAACCGGTCACACCGAGTCGGCCGGCTTCAACCTGATTACCTCGGCCCACCGCGACGGCCGCCGGGTCCTGTCCGTTGTGGTTGGCACCGCCAGCCCGGAAGCTCGCGCGCAGGAAAGCTCCAAGCTGATCAACTACGCCTTGCAATTCTTCGAAACGCCCAAACTCTATGCTGCCAACAAGCCGGTTGCGACCCTGGACGTTTACAAGGGTGCCGAGAGCAGCGTCAAAGTGGGTTTCACCAGCGACATCTTTGCTACCGTCGGCAAGGGCGATGCTGCCAAACTGAAAACCGCACTGGAATACCGTCAGCCCCTGATCGGGCCGGTCAAGGCCGGTCAGGCCGTTGGCAAACTGACGGTGACGCTGGATGGCAAGGTGCTGGAAGAACGTCCGGTCGTGGCACTCGAAACCGTGGAAGAGGGCGGCTTTTTCCGTCGCCTCTGGGACAGCATCCGTCTCTGGTTCAAGTAAACCGGCGTCTGACAAGGAAATTTGTGCATGACCGAAGATCGCAAGGAACTGCTTGAGTTCCCCTGCCGCTTTCCGCTCAAAATCATGGGTGAGAAGCATCAAGACTTTACCGTGACCATCGTGGAAGTGGTGCGTGTTCACGCCCCCGACCTGATGGATCATGATGTGGACAGCCGCGAGAGCAGTACCGGGCGTTATCTGTCGCTGACCGTGACTGTCAACGCCACGTCGCGCGAGCAGCTGGACGCCATTTACCTCGCGCTGACCGGTCACCCCATGGTCAAGGTGGTGCTGTAAGGTGAAACGCATCGTCAAATTCCTGGGTAGGGTAGATTACGAGCCTACCTGGCGTGCCATGCAGGCCTTTACCGATGTCCGGGATGAAAGCACTCCGGACGAGATCTGGGTGGTCGAGCACCCCCCGGTCTATACCCAGGGACTGGCGGGCAAAGAGGAACACCTGCTGCGCACCACCGATATTCCCGTGGTGCGTACCGATCGCGGTGGTCAGGTGACCTATCATGGCCCTGGCCAGCTGGTGGTTTACCTGATGATCGATTTCAAACGCATGGATATCGGCGTACGGGATCTGGTGCGCCGTATCGAACAGTCGCTGATCGATACCGTGAGCGAGTATGGCATCAAGGCCAACGGCGATGTCGACGCCCCCGGTGTCTATGTCGAGGGTGCAAAGATTGCCTCGCTGGGGCTACGCATTCGAAATGGCGCGGTTTACCATGGTCTGTCACTGAATGTGGACATGGATCTGACGCCTTTCACCTGGATTAACCCTTGTGGCTACGCGAACCTCAAGGTAACCCAACTCCGCGAGTTGGGTGTCGAGACAACGGTGCTGGAAGTGGCCGACAGATTGTTGCCGCATCTGGAACGTCACCTGACCGTGAACATGGAGAAGGCAAGCTGATGAAACCTGATAACCAGACGGGCGTGAAGCACAAGGGAGCCGCCAAAACCGCGCGTATTCCCATCAAGATCGTTCCGCTTGAAGAAAAGCTCAAGAAACCCGAATGGATTCGCGCCAAGTTGCCAACCGGCACGCGCTTCAATGAGATCAAGTCGATTCTGCGCGAGCAGAAGCTGCACACGGTGTGTGAAGAAGCGACCTGTCCGAATATTGGCGAATGCTTCAGCAAGGGAACGGCTACCTTCATGATCATGGGGGATATCTGCACCCGTCGTTGCCCGTTCTGCGATGTCGGTCATGGTCGCCCGAATCCTCTGGACCCGAACGAGCCGAAGAATCTGGCCGATACCGTGGCAGCGCTGCGTCTGCGCTATGTGGTGGTCACCTCGGTAGACCGCGACGATTTGCGTGATGGCGGTGCGGGACACTTTGCCGAGTGCATTTCGGAAGTCCGCGCCAAATCCCCGGATACCCAGATTGAAGTGCTGGTGCCGGATTTCCGTGGCCGTCTGGAATTGGCTATCGATGTTCTTAGCGAAACCCGTCCGGACGTGATGAACCACAATCTGGAAACGGTGCCGCGTCTCTACAAGCAGGCACGTCCGGGGTCTGACTATCAGCACTCCCTGACGCTGCTCAAGGACTACAAGGCACGCAATCCCGATGTGCTCACCAAATCCGGCCTGATGGTAGGCCTTGGCGAGACCGATGAAGAGATTCTCGAAGTGATGCGCGACATGCGTGCTCACGATATCGACATGATCACCATCGGTCAGTATCTGCAGCCGTCGGGTGGTCATCTCCCGGTGCTGCGCTACGTTCATCCCGACGTGTTCCGCATGTTCGAGGAAAAGGCCTACGAAATGGGCTTCAAACATGCCGCCGTTGGTGCCATGGTGCGTTCCAGCTACCATGCCGACCAACAGGCGCATGGTGCCGGAGTTTGATGGCGCGTTCTGATTAGTTTGCTGAAGACATCTACCGGGCGGTCGCAGGGAGTGAATTCACTTCTTGCGGCCGCTTGGTCTTTTCAGGGGTCGGCGTTTACTGGTCTGAATTTTCTGTTACGCCCAACGCCTTTTCGAGTAGTGCCATGCCTGCTTCGACCTGTCCTTTTCCACGTGCGGCCCGGACTTGAAAACGCGTTTCCGCATCGAATTCGGCAAGCATCAATGTCGCCATTTCGTCTACCAGCCTGTTTACACTGGTGCCACGCGCATGCGCGAGTGCTTTCAGGCGCTGGTACTTTTCATCGGCCAAACGAACGGTCAATACTGTCATTGATTTAACGCCATGCTCGCACCTTGATGGTCTGGGCGGAACCCGTCATTGTGCCGTGCTGTGGAAGAAAAAACGCCGGCAAGCGCCGGCGTTGGTGGGAGTGGCTTAAGGCTTAGTTGGCCTGTAGCTCTTCGGAGTCGTCCAGTTCCTCGGCAAGGAAGCCGCCGCTCTGATGGGCCCAGAGTCGTGCGTACAGACCGCCCTGGGCCAGCAGTTGCTGGTGGCTGCCTTGCTCGACGATGCGGCCCTTGTCCATCACGATCAGCCGGTCCATCGCCGCAATGGTCGACAGACGGTGGGCAATGGCGACCACGGTTTTGCCTTCCATCAAGCGGTAGAGGCTGCTCTGGATCGCGACTTCCACCTCGGAGTCCAGCGCACTGGTGGCTTCATCCAGCAGCAGGATAGGGGCATCTTTCAGCATGACCCGGGCAATGGCGACCCGTTGGCGTTGCCCGCCCGACAGTTTCACCCCGCGTTCACCGACATGGGCATCGTAGCCGGTGCGTCCTTTCGGATCGGTAAGGTGCTGGATGAACTCGTGAGCCTCGGCCTGACGGGCCGCCGCGATCATCTGTTCATCCGTTGCATCGGTTCGACCGTAGAGCAGGTTGTCGCGTACCGAGCGATGCAGCAGCGAGGTGTCCTGGGTGACCATGCCGACCTGACGGCGCAGGCTGTCCTGGGTGACATCGGCAATGTTCTGCCCGTCAATCAGGATGCGGCCACCTTCCAGATCGTAAAAGCGCAGTAACAGCCCGACAATGGTCGACTTGCCGGCGCCGCTGCGGCCAACCAGACCGATCTTTTCTCCCGGACGGATGGTCAGGTTCAGTGCATCGATCACCTTGGTGTTGCCGCCATAGGCAAAGTCAACGTTGTCAAAACGGATCTCGCCGCGACTGACCACCAACTCTTTGGCATCCTCCTTGTCGGTGACCGAAATCGGCCGCGACAGGGTGGTGATGCCGTCCTGAACGGTGCCAATGTTTTCAAACAGGCTGGACATCTCCCACATGATCCAGTGGGAAATACCATTCAGGCGCAAGGCCATGGCGGTGGCGGCTGCCACGGCGCCCACACCGACTTCACCGCGCGACCACAGCCACAATGATGCACCGGCGGTAGCGGCGATCAGCAGCATGCTGGTCAGATGGTTGACGATCTCGAAGCCGCTCACCAACCGCATTTGCCGGTAGGCCGTTGCCATGAATTCCTGCATGGCGCTCTTGGCGAACAAGGCCTCGCGTTGCCCGTGGGAAAACAGTTTGACGGTGGCAATATTGGTGTAGGCGTCGGTGATGCGTCCGGTCATCAGGCTGCGGGCATCCGCCTGCTTGCTGGCGGCGCGACCCAGGCGCGGGACAAAGAACCACAAGGTGGCGACATACAGGAGCAGCCAGCCAAGGAAGGGCAGCAGCAAATGCGCATCGAAATGCCCGACCACCGCAATCATGGTGACAAAGTAGATGGTCACGAACACCATGATGTCGGTAATGATCAGCACGGTATCGCGGACGGCCAGCGCGGTTTGCATTACCTTGGCCGACACCCGGCCGGCAAACTCGTCCTGATAGAAGCTCATGCTCTGGCCGAGCAGGTGCCGGTGGAAATTCCAGCGCAGGCGCATCGGGAAGTTGCCGAACAGGCCCTGATACTTGCTCATGGCTTGCAGGGCGATCAGCAGGGGGCTGGCCAGCAAGATGCCGCACAGCAACAGCAGGTTGCTACGCTCGCTGTCCCATAAGCGGCTGGGGGGGACATGGCTCAGCCAGTCGACGACCGAGCCCAGCATGGAAAACAGCAGGGCTTCGAAGGCACCGATGGTGGCGGTGAGCAGTGTCATGCACAGGATCAGGCCGCGCAAACCGCGGGTACAGAACCAGATAAAGGCAAAGAAACCCTCGGGGGGTTGTGACGGGGGTGCGTCGGGGTACGGAGGTACCCGGCGTTCAAACCAGGAAAACATAAAGATCGCTCCATGTCCGTGACGAGGGATGTCGTCCGGCATTTGGGTTCAAGGAATCAAGACTCTAACGGATAAGGCGATGCACTGCAATGGTGCCGTCATGGCGGCAGCAAGGCAAACAGGCAGGTGTCGCACAGCGTGCCGTCGGGAGTAACCCGTTCATTGCGCATGATTCCTTCCAGGGTGAAGCCGCTGCGTTCGCATACCCGGATGCTGGCGTTATTGAGAGCGTCGGGCAAGGCGGTCAGGCGTTTCATGCCCAATACGTCGAAGGCAAAACGACTGAGGGTGCGGGTCGCCTCGGTAATGTAGCCCTGGCCGTGAAAACGCTGTCGACACCAAAACCCGATTTCTGCCTTGGGGGTCGACCAGTCCAGCCGGTGCAGGCCCGATGCGCCGACCAGCTCGCCGCTGGTACGCTCGAACAGCAGCATGGGTAACTCACGCCGGGCAAGGAAATCGGTTTCCGCCTCGCGGCAAAACGTCTCCGAAGCCTCGGGGGAGGGATCGAATACCGCCCAGGGCAATGACGCCGGAAAGCGGCGCAATTCGGTCAAGGTCTCGCACACCGCCTGATACACCGCCAAACCATCGCCCTGCCGCGGGGTGCGGAGGATCAATCGCTTGCTGTTTAGCTGTTCCGGAATGGCGGGTAAGTGTAATGATTCCATGACAAGACCTATGGGGTTAATGCAAACTACCGATGTACTTAAGCGATATCGAAATACATCATCATATTATTTGATTGTGTGTGTCAATTTCTGATTCGTTTATAGTTAAATGCGCATTTTAGATAATCAATTAAAACTCTGTAACATTTCTTTTCATCAGTTGATAAGACACCGTATACATAACGAGAGATAATGGCGTTAGGTAGTGAGTCGGTATGAAAAGTTCAAAGCGAAGGAGAGATCGATGAAGGACATGCTGATGCGGGGAGCAATCGTGCTGGCCTTGCTGGCAGGTTCGGCTTCGGCCATGGCCAATGAGGGTAGCGATATCGAGGCCAAGGCCGCCTGGCATCGCGATGCAACCCTTGACATGGCGGTGCAGACAAATCCGCAGGCGGTGTTGCATGACCGCCTGGCGGTGAGGCCCGATCAGGAATCGGCCTGGCTGGCGTTCGCCGTCGCGGCGAACCCTCAGCCCTGTCAGTGTGGCAGCGAGGATGCCGGCGCCTTGCCGGCGCCGCGCCAGCTGGAGCGCAGGCTACTCAGTCTGGAAAAGCAGAAGGCACAGCTCGGCAAGGAATTGTCGGCCTTGAAGGAATTGTATTCGGTATTGTCGCCCGATCAGCGTAAAATGCTCGATCAGTGGCTTGTTAGTGCGTCGGTTGGCCCGCAGGGGTTGACCGCGCGTCAGTGAGGAAGGCAATGACTCGACGTGTGACGGTGTGGGATGTCCCGACTCGTGTGTTCCATTGGGGCTTGGTCGGCTTGACCGGCGGGCTGTGGTACACCGGTGAAAATGGTTTGCTGGAAACGCATATTCTCTGCGGTGAGGCGATGGTTGCCTTGCTGTTGTTCCGTCTGATGTGGGGCGTGGTAGGGAGCCAGACGGCACGATTCAGGGACTTTTTGCGCGGCCCGGCCGCGATCCGTCGTTATCTGGCGGGACAGTCGCACGGCGTGGGGCATAACCCGCTGGGGGGCTGGATGGTTCTGGCCATGCTGCTGGTGCTGGTTGGCCAGGTGACGACCGGATTGTTCGCCAGCGACGTGGACTCGATGCTCTACGATGGCCCCTTGGCGCATTGGATTGGCGGGTCGGCTGAAACCATGACCGCGATCCACCAGGTCGGCATCAAGGTGATTCTTGCCCTGGTTGCGCTGCACCTCGCCGCTATCGTGTTTTACCGGGTGGTGAAAAAGCAGGCTCTGGTACCGGCCATGGTGACCGGTCGCGCAATGGTTGACGCCGGTCATGCCGCGCCGGCGATGGCGCCGTGGTGGCGTGCACTGCTGTGTGTGGCACTGGCGCTCGGCGCGGTTCGCGTATTACTTGTTCTTGCCTGATTCAGTACGGGTGCCGCCGGCCTTGAGCTGGCGGTAATCCGCCAGTACACCGTCAATTTTCTGCAGCACATCCCGCATGTCTGTCTGGGCATCCCATCCCGCAAATTCCAGTTGTTCGTCAATGGCCAGCAGCGCACGGCGAGCTGCTGTCACCACATCCACCGCATGATTGAAATCGGCGGGACCCATTACCTTGCCGTTACGCACCCGCTTGTAGTAAATCTGCGCCATTCGCAAATATTGGGCGGCGGTCTCGTAGCTGGCGAGGCCGCCTTCGCGGTCCAGCTGGCACAGGCAATCCATGGCACTGTTACAGGCCAGTTCGGCACGCTGAAAACGGCGCACGTCTTCAGTCTTGGCGGCAGTGGCGGGTTTGGCAGGGCGGGTTTTAGCCATCGGGTCTCTTTCTGAAACAAAACAGCCTGACCGGAGTCAGGCTGGCATCATCGGGTAAGGCGTGTCGCTTAGCGTTCCGGTCCGCGGAAAGCGTCGTGACAGGATTTGCAGCTCTGGGCTACGCCGCCAAAGCTTTTCTTGATTTGAGCGAGATCGCCGGTCTTGGCGGTCGCGTCCAACTCGTCAACCGCTTTCAGGAACTTGTCCTTTTCTGCAGCGAATTTGGCCGGCTGGCTCCAGATTTCCGGCTTGGAACGGCTCTTGGCATCAATGCTGTTCGGCACGAACAAGGGGAACGGTTCGGCGGCAATTTGCTTCAACGTATCGGCATGCTTGATGAACTCGTCCTTCTTGTACGGGTCGCGCTCGCGCACCATCAGGCCCATCGGTTCGAAGCTGCGCAGGATCTTCTTGAAGGATTGCTGGCGTTCTGCGCCGCCCGGGGCTGCGCAAACAGGGAGGGCAATCAGGGCGATGAGGCTGGCAAGCAAGACTTTCTTCATTGCAACGTCCTTGAATTCAGGTTGGCGGAAGTAAAGCTGAATGGCCCCTATTGTAGCGCGCTTTTGCCTTGCTTTGGCACGACTTGTCATTTGTGATGTTATACAGTAACATTTGCGACCTGTTCCCTTCCGAGCCTCACCGATGGACTCTGCCACCTATCTCGCCGCCGCCGAACAACACTGCTCGCAACAAGGTTGCAAGCTGACTGCCGTTCGCCGTCAAGTCCTGGAGCTGGTTTTGCGCCACCAGGGTGTGGTCAAGGCTTACCAGATTCTTGCCGACCTGCAGAAAGAGCGTGGCCTCGCGGCTCCGCCAACCGTTTACCGGGCGCTGGATTTTCTGGTCGAGCAAGGCTTGCTGCACCGGGTAGATGCTCTTAACGGCTTTATTGTCTGCCGCCATTTCGAATGCCGGCATGAGGGGCTGATTCTGGTCTGTGAGACCTGTGGCCAGGTGGGGGAAGTCGACGCCGGCAGTTGTCTCGCGGCATTGCGCGCCGCGTCGGCCGGGATGGGATTTACCGTTAATCCGCAAAATCTGGTGATTACCGGACAATGCAAGGAATGCACCGCATGAAAAAAACCGTGGTCAATTTGTTTACCGGTTTTCTGGGGGTGGGCAAGACCACCGCGTTGCGCCACCTGATCGAACACCGTCCGCCACACGAAAAGTGGGCCATCATCGTCAACGAGTTTGGCGAAGTCGGTATCGATGGCGCGGCGCTGAGCAATGATGATATGCCGGTGGCCGAGATCGCCGGGGGATGTCTGTGTTGTGTCGCCGGCCCGCAAATGACGGCGACTGTCGCCACCTTGCTGCGACGCGAACATCCGGACCGCCTGCTGGTCGAGGCCAGTGGCCTCGCCCACGCAGCAGGGGTCATCGACGAATTGCGTGAAAAGCCCTTGGGCGATGCGCTGGAGATCGGCGCCGTGATGACCTTGGTCGACCCCCGTCAGTTTGTCAGCGACGAGTACTTGCGCCAGCCCTTGTATCGCGACCAGATTGCGCTGGCTGATGTGCTGGTGGCCAACAAGATCGATATGGCCGACGTGGAAACGCTCGAGGCGTTTCGTCGTCAGGCAGGCATGCTGTTTCCTCCCAAGACACTGATCGCCGAAGTGCGTCAGGGGCAACTGGATCCGGCCTGGCTGTCGGTGGCGGCCCGTCCGCAACCACGCTACCGCCCGGCAGTGCCCCATGGCGATACCGGCCAGTGGGACTCGCAGGGCTGGTTGTTCGAGCCGGATGTCGAGTTCGATGGCGAACGGCTGGTCGACTTCTTCGATGCCTTGCCAAAGCAGGTGCCGGGACTGGTGCGTGCCAAAGGGGTGTTCCGGGTGCTGGATAGCTGGGTTTGGCTGAACTGGGCGGAAGGACAATGGGGCGCCAATCAGGTTTCCTGGCGGCGTGACAGCCGTTTCGAACTGATCGCGCCCAACATCGATGCCGAGGTGCTGGGCGGGCTGTTGACCCGCTGCCGGACTGATCGGGGAGAGCGTTGATGGCGCATCACCCTCATCACCAGCGCACCTATCAGCGCACGTTGTTGACCGCCTCGGTGGCGGAGCGCCTGCTGGCAGTGCTGTTTATCCTCGTGCTGCTGTGGCTGCTAGTTGGCTGGGCGCTGGAGGGCACGGCATGAAGATCGAGCTGGACAATCTGACCGTCTCCTATCAGCGCCATCCGGCGGTACATCATGTTAGTGGCCGCTTCATGGCGGGTGAAGCCACGGCGATTTTCGGGCCGAACGGCGCCGGTAAGAGCACCTTGCTCAAAACCATTATGGGCCTGTGTGCGCCGGACTCGGGACGAGTCAGACTCGAGGGGGTTGAACGGCAGGCGATTGCCTATCTGCCGCAGCAATCCGAAATCGACCGTAGCCTGCCGGTGGCCGTGCTGGATCTGGTGTCGACCGGTTGCTGGCAGCGCAGCAGCTGGTTCCGTCGTGTTGACCGGGCCGGCATGGATGCGGCCTGGCAGGCGCTGGAAACCGTCGGTCTGGCCGATTTCGCCCATCGCCCGGTTTCGGCCTTGTCGGTCGGTCAATTCCAGCGGGTGCTGTTCGCCCGCATCCTGACCCAGAATGCGCAGTTGATCCTGCTGGATGAACCGTTCAATGCCGTGGATGCCCGTACCACCGAAGACCTGCTGGAGCTGGTGCCGCGCTGGCGAAGCGAAGGCCGTACGGTGATTGCGGTATTGCATAACGAGGAACACGTGAAACAGTATTTTCCGCAAACCCTGCTGCTGGCCCGCGAGGTCATCGCCTGGGGTAACAGTGCCGAGGTGCTGACCGATGACAATCTGCATCGTGCCGTCGATACCGCAGCACACTGGCTGGAACGTGCTCCGGTTTGCCATGTAGACGGGAGTGCGGCATGACCCTGGCTTTATATGATCTGGTGGTGTCGCCCTTTGTCGAATTCGGCTTCATGCGTCGTGCCCTCATTGCCTGCCTGGCATTGGCCTTGTCCAGTGGTCCGATCGGCTTGTTTCTGGTCATGCGCCGGATGAGTTTGATGGGGGATGCCATGAGCCATGCGGTATTGCCGGGTGCCGCAGCCGGTTTCATGGTGGCAGGACTGAGCCTGCCGGCCATGAGCCTTGGCGGATTTGTGGCCGGGGTCACCGTCGCTGTTTTGGCGGGCCTTGCCACCCGGTTTACCTCGCTGAAGGAGGATGCCAGTTTTGCCGCCTTCTATCTGTTGTCCTTGTCGATGGGCGTGTTGATGGTGTCGCGCAGTGGCAATAATGTCGACCTGATGCACTTGCTGTTCGGCTCGGTGCTGGCCGTGGACGATGCGGCGCTGATGCTGGTTGCCGGGGTGTGCAGCGTGACACTGGTGACCTTGGCACTGATTTACCGGCCCTTGCTGCTGGAAAGTCTTGACCCGGTATTCCTGCGCTCGGTCGGCAGTCGCGGCGGACTGTGGCATACGGTATTTCTGCTGCTGGTCGTATTGAATCTGGTTGCGGGGTTTCAGGCGCTGGGAACCTTGATGGCGGTCGGGCTGATGATGTTGCCCGCGATTACCGCCCGGCTGTGGGCGGCCAATGTCGGCGCCATGCTGGCCGTTGCCTGTGGCGTGGCGTTTGCCTCGGGGGCGGGTGGGCTGCTGTTGTCCTACCATCTCGAATTGCCTTCGGGTCCCTCGATCATTCTGCTCGCCGGTCTGGTGTATTTGGTTTCGCTGGTGGTTGCCCCGGTGGGTGGTGCTTTGCCACGTTATATCCGGGCGCGTCATCGTCAACTGTAAGTGTCGGCCCGTGGCCGGCACGCGAAGGAGAGACTTCATGAAAAAATGGCTTGTGGCGGGTTTGGTCGCCGTGTTGCCGCTGACAGTTCAGGCTGCAAAACTGCCGGTGGTGGCCAGCTTCAGTATTCTGGCCGACATGACCCGCGAGCTTGGCGGTGACCGTGTCGAGGTCACCTCGCTGGTGGGGCCGGATCAGGACGCACATGTCTATCAACCTACGCCCGCCGATATCCGCAAGCTGTCCAAAGCCAAGGTATTCGTGGTCAACGGACTGGGGCTGGAGGGCTGGTTGGGTCGTCTGGGTAAATCGGCACATTTTCAGGGGGTGACGGTCGAAGCGGCGGCTGGCGTGAAGCCGCTGGCCAGTCACGAAGAGTCCGGCCATCATCATGGGGTCGATCCCCATGCCTGGCAGGATCCCCATGCCTGGCAGGATCCGCAGCGGGTACTGGTCTATGTCGATGCGATCAGCAAGGGCCTGGTGCGTGCCGACCCTGAAGGCAAGGCGGTGTTCGAAGCCCGCGCCCTGGCCTACAAGAAACGCATTCAGGCACTGGATGCCTGGGCTGCCAAAGGGTTTGCCGCCGTCCCGGCGGCGCGTCGCACCGTGCTGACCTCGCATGATGCCTTTGGGTATCTGGCTGATCGCTATGCTGTGCGTTTTGTGGCGCCGCAGGGGGTCAGCACCGATGCCGAGGCGTCCGCCAAAGGCGTTGCGCGGCTGGTGCAGCAGATCCGTCGGGAAAAGGTCCGTGCGGTGTTTTTTGAAAACATGACCGACGCGCGGCTGCTCAAGCAAATTGCCCGCGAGGCCGGTGTCGAGGTGAATAGCAAGCTGTACTCTGATGCCCTGTCGGCGCCGGGTTCGGTCGCCGACAGCTGGGAAAAGATGTTCCGTTACAACGTCGAAATCATTCTGCGTTCGCTCAACTGAACGATAGCAGGGTGCGGACCAGCTGGAACGCACCGATACCCGCAACGGCCAGTCCCGCCACCAGGCGCACTGGCCGTTTTTGCAGGGATTGCCGCAATTGGTCGGCAAACAGCCCCATGGCCAGCAGATTGGGCAAGGTGCCAAGGCCAAAGGCCAGCATGATGCCGGCGCCTTTCAGCCAATTGCCGGTCGCCAGGGCCGACAGGCTGGCACTGTAGACCAGTCCACAGGGGAGCCATCCCCACGCCGCGCCCGCGAGCACCGCACCACCAAGGGAACGGATCGGCAGCAAGCGTGCCACGCGCGGCTGGATGCGCTGCCACAGCGGCCGTCCGAGCTTTTCAATGGCGATGACCCAACGGGACAGGCCGGCCAGATAGAGGCCCAGCAAAATAATCATGCCATTGGCGAGCAGGTACAGCGCCAGCTGGAAGGGCCGCGCTGTGGCCATCGAAAGACCCGCCTGCGACAGTGCGCCAAGCAGGGCTCCGGCGGCCATATAGCTGCCGATACGGCCCAGATTGTAGCCGAGCATCAACACGAAACGCCGCGTGCCGGCTGGCAGATTGAGGGATAGCGCGGTGACAATCCCGCCGCACATGCCGACGCAGTGACCCCCGCCCAGCAAGCCTGACAAAAACAGCACCAGAAAACCGGTTTCTAACATGGTGTAATGCAATCGGCAAAAGTTGCATTCTATCCCAGCCGCACCCCGGCGGCACGTCTTGTCGATGTGGCTGGCTTTCCGTGCTGGCAGCCACTAAAAAACAACCATGAGTCTGTGTGTTGTCTAGCCCGAGAAGGGAGCCCTAATGGGATCGTACGTGCTGGTGGACCGCATCGGTCACACCGCCATCATTACTCTGGATCATCCCCCCGCCAATACGCTGAGCCGAGCCTTGCTATCCGGTTTGCGGCACTGTCTGGATGAACTGTCCGGCGATAGTTCCGTCCGTTCGGTGGTGATTGCCGGGCGTGGCGAAAGCTACTTTTCTGCGGGGCTCGATATTGCGGCCTTGGCGGAGGCGACGCGTGGGGAGGTCGAGTGTTTGCTGGACGAGTTTGTCGCCTTGCTGGAATCTGTCCGGCATTTTCCGGGGGTGACGGTGGCGGCATTGAATGGCTATGCCTTGGGGGCGGGGCTCGAGCTGGCGCTGGCCTGTGACTATCGGGTGGCAGAGCAGGGTGCGCTCTTGGGCATGCCGGAAGCCCGTCTGGGGTTGTCGCCGTGCGGCGGAAGCAGTCGCCTGTTGCCGGATGCGGTGGGCATGGCGTGGGCCAAGCGACTGCTGCTGGGCGGCGAACGGGTGGGGGCCGATCTGGCGTGGCGCATCGGTTTGGTCGATGAAGCCGTAGAGAGCGGTTTTGCCAAAATTGTGGCGATTAGTCTGGCCAACCGGGTCAATCGGCAGGGGCCACAGGCCGTGGCGGTAACGCGAAGTCTGCTGGAGGCTGGTCGTGATGCAACGCTGGCGGAGCAGTTGCAGCATGAACGGGCGGCATTCCTGGCATTGCTGGGGAGTGACGAGCAGCACGAGGGCGGACAGGCCTTTCTGGAAAAGCGTCCCCCGGCATGGAGTGACGAGGAGGGTGACGAAGGTGATGACGGGTGAGGGGCACGGGTGTCTGGCATGAAAAAAGCGGAACCGGAGTTCCGCTTTTTGGTGCGTTAAGTCGCAAAAAATCACTGGGTGACTTTTGCCTTTGAACGCATTTCACCGACCAGTTTTTCAATACGCTGGCCCATCAGGCGTTGAGCCAGTTGTGCCTTGACCGCATCGAACGCCGGCGGAGGATCGGTACGGACATCATCCAGTTTGATGATGTGCCAACCGAATTGGGTTTTTACCGGTTTGGCGGTGATTTGGCCTTTGGCAAGGTGTGTGACCGCGTCGGCAAACTCCGGAGCAAATCCATCACGTACCGGGTCGAACCAGCCCAGATCGCCGCCATTGTTCTTGGAACCCGGGTCAATCGACTTGGTGCGAGCCAGATCGGCAAACGGCTTGCCTTTCTTCAGCGACTCGAGGATCGCTTTGGCATCGGCTTCGCTGTTCACCAGAATATGCTGGGCATGGTACTTTTTCTGTACCGGCATCTGGCTCTTCAGCGTGTCGTACTCGGTCTTCAATTGTGCTTCGGTGACCGGGTTGGCACGCTGGAACTCGGCGATGTAACGCTGAGCCAGCGCCATGGTTTGCATATTCTGCAATTCGGCTTGATAGTCGGGGCTCTTGTCCATGCCTTTTTTGACCGCTTCCTGGCGCAGCACCTCGGCCGTTACCAGCTGGTCGATGATGGCTTGACGCGTCTGCGGAGTAATTTGCTGGCCTTGAGCTTCAACTTGCTTCACCACCAGTTCGATGCGAGCCGGCGGGATTTCAACACCATTCACGGACAGGCCTGCTGCATCAGCAATGACCGGGCCGAGTGTCGCCGCGATAACGGCGGCCATCAGGGTTTTCTTCATGACGGTATCTACCTGTCTCGATTACTGGATCTTGGCTTTGGTGCGCAGGTCGGTCACGGTTTTGCCGATCAGCTCTTGCTGCAGCTGACGGGTAATTTGCGGCTTGACCTGTTCCAGTGTCGGTGCCTTGGCATCGCGGATGTCTTCAACCTTGAAGATGAACCAGCTGCCATTGCCTTGTACCGGCTTCTGGGTGTATTGACCCTTGCCCAGCGGTTTCAGCAGAGTGGCCAGTGCCGGATCCATGGCGGACAGGTTGCCCCATTCCATATCGCCACCTTGCTCGCGGGTTTGCTGGTCGATGGAACGGTTCTTGGCCAGAACCTCGAACTTGGCGCCTTTCTTCAGGTCGGCAACCAGTTTGTTGGCTTCGGCTTCGGTCGCCACCACGATGCGGCGAACGTGAACTTCTTTTTGACCGCTGGTTTGTTTGACGGCTTCGTCATAACGGGTCTTGATCTGGGCATCCGATACCGGCGCTTGCTTGACGATGTCGCCGAACAGGGCGTCTTGCAGAATGTCCGAACGGGCGTTTTCGATGCGGCGTGCGACTTCGGCATCTTTTTCCAGGCCGCGGCGACGCGCTTCTTCCTGGATCAGTTGACGGTCAATCAGGCGGTTCTTGATATCTTCGCGCATGGCGGGGGTATCTTGTGCCTGACCATTACTGTTCTGCACGATCGAGGTCACGACCTGATCGACGTCTTTCTTGTCGATGGCAACACCATTGACCACGGCAACCGATTCAGCCGCTGCGATGGAAGGCAGGCCGATGGCCGTTGCGATCAGAAGACCTGCGAGACGGGAAAGTTGCATTGTAACCCCTTGTTCAATTCAGATTTCGTCAGGAGACAGCGCCTTGATGGCCAGCGCATGAATCCGGTTGGGAAAAAGATCGTCCAGTGCGGCATGCACCAGTCGATGACGAGCAATGCGGCCAAGGCCGCCAAACTGTCGTGACACGATGGTCAGCGAAAAATGACCTCCACCGCTTCGGGCGCCGGCATGACCTGCATGGGCAGCGCTGTCGTCGGTGATGTCGATGAATTCAGGTTCCAGTCCTGCCAGACGTTCCTTGATGAGCGTAACGACATCGCTCATGCCGGGAAGACCTTGCGGAACGGTTTTACGTCGACGGCCCGGTAAACACCGGCGACCCGGTAGGGGTCGGCATCGGCCCATGCCTGTGCGCTGGCAAGGTCGGCAAATTCGGCCACGATCAGGCTGCCGGTAAAACCTGCCACGCCCGGATCGTTGCTGTCGATGGCCGGCAGGGGACCTGCCAGAACCAGACGGCCTTCGTTTTGCAATTGCGTCAGACGGGCCAGATGGTCCGGGCGGACGGCCAGACGTTGGTCCAGCGAGTTTTCGTTGTCGTGGGCAATAATGGCGTAAAGCATGTCACTCTTCCTGAACGTAGCGGGACAATACCACGCTCTGGGCAACGGCAAAGGCGATTGTCAGACCGAGGGTGCCGAATAGTTTGAAGTTGATCCAGATTTTTTCACTGAAATTAAACGCGATCACCAGATTCAACGCCGCAAGGGCAATAAAGAAAATTCCCCAGGCATGGCAGAGTTTGCCCCATACCGCATCGGGGAGGGTGACCTGTTCGCCCAGCAGGGCGCGGATGCCGTTCTTGCCCATGAACTGGCCAATGATCAGGCCGAGACCGAGGATGGTGTCCAGAATGGTGAACTTCCAGATCATGAACCATTTATTGTGGGAAATCAGTGCGGCACCACCGAAGACGATCATCAATACCAGCGACACCCATTGCATGCGGTCGATATGCATGCCACGGAAATGGTAGAAGCCAACCTGCAGGATGGTAAACGGGATGGCTATGGCTGTGGCCACGAAGATATCGTTGGTCAACAGGTAGGCCCCGAAAAATAGCAGGATGCCCAGAAAGTCGGCGATCATTTTCATGGTGTGTGATTATGGGGGCGACGTGGGTTGAAAACAAGCATTGAGACGTCCTTTTTATTCCAATGGCAGTTTTAGTGGTTCTGCATCCGTGCCTGTAATACCGGCAAGGTGTCGAGTAGCGTGTTGCAGATGGCCAGGGCTTGCTTCGCCAGCGGCTCATCGGCTGTCAACAGGTCCGGGACCTGAATGACGGGAATTCCGGCGGCCAGCGCCGACTGCATGCCGATGGGCGAGTCCTCCAGCGCCACGCAACATTCCACCGGTTCTGCCAGACGCTGCGCCGCGGCAAGGTAGACATCGGGGGCCGGCTTTGCCTGGGTCACTTCATTGCCGGCCACCGTGGCATCGAAATACCCGGCGAGGCCGGCAGCGTCGAGTTTCAGGTCCAGCAACACTCGTTCGGTGGAGCTGGCGACCGCACATTTCAAGCCGGCTGCCTTGACCCATTGCAGGGTTTCGATGATACCGGGTTTGTGTTGCACTTCTCCTTCGTGCAGTCGTTCCCGGTAACGGCGTCGCCAATAGGTGATGAGTTTTTCGGTGTCCGGTCCGGAATAACCCAGTGCAGCGAGACGCGCCGTGCAGCCACTTACCGACAAGCCGGTCATGCTGGCGATGACTTCGAAACCCAATGGCCGGGAAAGTTCCCGTGCCGCATCCTGCCAGGCCTCTCGCGATACGCGTTCACTGTCGATCATCAGGCCGTCCATGTCGAATAGCACGGCCTTCAAGGGGGGTAGATTCATGTTGCTCTCCGAGGAAACAGGAGTCTCGCCTGTGTTTGGTATCTTGGCAAGTCAGCGGAGTGTTGCAAAAACACACTAAAACTTTCGACAGTTTGAAGGGTATGCTTAATGATGCGGTAATGACAGCCGTGCTGCCAAATGCTTGTCTTGCAAGGCGTTTGCTTGACACTGTGCCGACAGGAGGGGGCAGGGTGGTGTGATCGCGGGGAAGTCTTACGGCAGTTTTCACATCTTGTTAAGTGCAATTACCTATGACGTAGGCAGATTTTTTCGGTAAATTCACGGGGTAGCCAGTGTTGGCAGGCTGGCGTTCAGGCTGTTGCAACGGCCTCGGGCCGGTGCTTCGTCTGCATGTAATACATATTGAGTAGAGTGATACGGTTAAATACTTTTTGATTTTTGCCATGCCAAGGGGTTGTGCTAATGAAAGTGATCAAACTGCTGGCGGCCGCGCTGGTTTTCGTCTCGGTGTCGGCCAGTGCCTCCGTGATTCATTTCGGGACGTTGGCGAGTGACGAGTTTCGCGATGGTACGCTGAGTGTCAGCCTTAACAAGGCCAAACCTTCATTCAGTCAGAGCTTTGATTTTACCCTGTTGGCCAATGCGAGTTTGAGTTCCTCTGTCGCCTTGAACCGGATTGGTTCCTTTTCTGGCGCATTCGAGTATTTGACCGCCTCCATTACCGATACGCTGGGGCACGTGCTGTGGAGCAAGTCGACCAGCGGTTCCAACGGTGCATTCAGTGCCGATACCAGTGACGTGGCGGGGGGCTTGCTGCCCGCGGCTGGTCTGTACAAGCTCAACCTTGACGGCAAGCTGGCCAATGGGGCCAGTACCTTCAATGGTCGCTTTTATTATTCTCTCAGTGTTTCGGCTGTTCCCGAGCCTGAAAGCTATGCCCTGATGGGACTGGGGCTGGCGGCACTGCTGCTGCGCCGTCGCAAAAGCGTATAATTACGGCATAAACCGGACCGAAAGGCAGGACAATTGTTTAGCTGTTGTCTTGCCTTAAGTATTTTAGTTATCAGTTTTAAGTACTTTGGATGTATTATCTTCCTCCGGCAGGGGGAGATGTGCAGCTACCCGTCATCCAAACTGAAAAGTGTTTCGACATGCCATTGGTCGTCAGAAAAGTCGGTATCGCGAAGAGATGCCTTAGTGTGTTGTTGCTGGCCGCACCGTGTCTGGTGCAGGCTGCGTACGACCCTTCCGACCGTTTTTATCTCTACGCCGAAGGCGGCTACCTGTTCGATAGCAATATCCTGCGCCTGAATACTTCGCTGCGCCCGGCGCAGGACTATGGCTATGCCGGTTACAGCGACACCGTGCGCACCACCACGGTCGGCGGTCACTATGAAACCACCTGGTCCCGCCAGCAGTTTACCCTGAATGGCAAGTTTTCCGATTCGCATTACCAGCGTTTTTCCGGGCTCGACTATCACAGCTGGAATGCCCAGGCTGCCTGGAACTGGGCATTTGGCACGCGCTGGAACGGTTCGATCACCTATGGCGACAGCAAGGACCAGTCGAGTATCGAAAACGCCGGCAGCGGGATCCGTGACGTGCTGCGCGACCGCAACCTCGATGGCCGCGCCATTTTCTCGCTGACCAGCCGCATTGGCCTTGAATTGTCTGCCGGACGCAAGACCGAGCGGCGTGAGTTGCAGTTCACTAATGATTACAACCAGTACACCTACGGCGTGGGTTTGACCACAGCCACCGAGAAGGGCAGCGTTTTCGGTATTCGCGCCCAGCGCTCGCGTATCACCTATGTCTGGCTCAAACAGTTTATTGGTAGTCGCGCCACCTATGACCAGAACCAGCTGCTGCTGTCGGCGCGTTGGCCTGTGACTCGCAAAACCACCTTTACCGCGACGGGAGGGTGGGTGAAAAATGAAGGCAACGGTTTGCCGTCGTCCAGTGGCGGGCGTAACCGCATCGGTAGTTTCGAGTGGAACTGGGATGTCGATCCAAAAAACAATTTCAACCTCTCGTATGGCCGCCAGTCGGACAACCCGGGTAACAACACCACGCCGAGTGTTCTGGCCAACTACGCCGCCAGCTGGACCTATCGTCCAACCGTGAAAACCCAGATTTCCACACGCGCCAGCGAATCGCGACGAGACTATTCCAATCAGACCAACCGCGAACGGACGGACCTGTACAACCTGACCCTGTCGTGGAAACCCATGACACAGCTGGAGTTTTCCACCTTTGGCCAGCGCGTGCGTTTCCACGGGACGACGCAGTCGAATGACTACAAGCTCAATCAATACGGCGTCAATGCCCGGGTGTTCTATTGAGAGTCCCTCATGTACACAAAATCTGAACGGCTTGGAGTGCCCGCCATGTCAAAACCTGCCAAAGGTTCTTCGATGAACCTGCAGGGCGAAAGCCTCGGTGCCTTGCGCAATGCCGCGCCGTTAGCCAGCTTGCTCAAGGCGCTGGTCGATCCGGTGTTGGTCGTCATATTGCTCTATGCGCTGGCCAGCTGGATGGATGTCAGTCTGCATGGCCAGTTGTTGACGTGGGCGACCATCGCCTTCCTGTTGGCCGCCTTGCTGATGGATGGCACCTTTTTGCTGATGCCGGGCAGTCACGGCAGCTGGCTGGGTGTTGGCCGGATGATGGCGACGTGGTTGTTCATCTGCTTCGTGCTGTATTGCTACGCCCGACTGGCCGGACTGGTGGAGTTTTTTCCGGATGAGCTGATGCTGGGCTGGGCGATTCTGACCCCGCTACTGTTGCTGGGCATGCACTGGGTGATTCGTATGGTGATCGTGCGTCCCGCCAGCGATGCAACCCAGGTGACGCGCGTGGTGGTGGTCGGTGCCAATAAGTCGGGATGCATGCTGGCGCAGCGTATCAGGCAAAATCCGCAGTTGCGCATGGAATTCATGGGCTATTTCGATGACCGTGGACTGGATCGCGTCGAGACCATTGGTGAAGATGAGTTGAAGGGCACCATTGCCGAGTTGTATGACTTCGTCAAGGCAAACGGGGTGCACCAGATCTACATCTCCTTACCGATGACCTCGCAGCCACGGGTGATGACGCTGGTGGATGGTTTGATGGACTGCACGGCATCGATTTATTTTGTGCCGGATCTGTTTGTGTTTGATTTGATTCAGGCACAAATCGACCATGTTGCCGGTTTCCCGGTCATGACGATCTGCGAAAGCCCGTTTATCGGTCTGGCCGGAGTGGTCAAACGGATGTCCGATGTGGTGTTGGCGCTGTGCATCCTGGCCCTGATCTGGCCGGTGATGCTGGGCGTTGCCCTGGCGGTGAAGTTGACCTCGTCGGGTCCCGTGCTGTTCAAGCAGCGCCGCTATGGAGCCAATGGCGAAAGTATTCTCGTCTATAAATTCCGCTCCATGAAGGTGATGGAAGACGGCGACAAGGTGGTGCAGGCTACCCGTCACGATAGTCGCCTGACGCCGATCGGCGGGTTTATCCGCAAATCCTCGCTGGATGAATTGCCGCAGTTCCTGAATGTGCTGGAAGGAAAGATGAGCATTGTCGGACCCCGTCCGCATGCCAACGCTCACAACGAGATGTACCGCAAATTGATCAAGGGGTACATGTTGCGTCACAAGGTCAAACCCGGCATTACCGGTTGGGCCCAGGTGAATGGCTATCGTGGTGAAACAGATACCATCGAAAAGATGGAACGCAGGATCGAATATGATCTCGATTATCTGCGCAACTGGTCATTGTGGTTTGATCTCAAAATCATCCTCATGACGGTTACAACGCTATTCCGAGACAAGAACGCTTACTGAGCCTAACTTAATTCAGGTGATACTCATGTTGACTAAAAAAACTTCGTTGTGCCTTGTCGCGGTGTCTGTTGCGCTGGCGCTGGCTGCGTGCTCCAAGAAAGAAGACAAGAAAACCCCGAGCCAGGTGCTGGCTCGGGTGAATGGTGCCGAAATCACCCTGTTGCAGCTTAACAGTCTGGTGGGCAATGTGCCGCAAGGGCAGGCGGGTCCGGCGGTTCAGCAGCAGGCACTGGATCAGTTGGTGAATCAGGAATTGCTGGTGCAAAAGGCCGCCGAACTGAAGCTGGATCGTGACCCGACGGTGTTGCAGGCCGTTGAAATGGCGCGTCGCGATATTCTCGCCCGTGCCGCCAGTGAAAAATTGCTGGCCGGCGCCAAGTCGCCGAGTCAGGCCGATGTCGCCGACTTCTACAACAAGAACCCGGCGCTGTTCGGACAACGTCGCATCTACGACGTGGTGGCGTTCATTGTGCCGACGGCAGACTTGAACGATTCGGTGCGCAAGGCCCTGGATAACGTCAAGACCCCGGATGAAGCACGTAATGCGCTGGTGGCCGCCAAGGTTCGTTTCGATGCCCGTCCTTCGCGCGTTCCTGCCGAGAAGTTCCCGCTGGCGTTGCTGCCGAAGATTGCCGACATGAAGCAGGGTGACATCATTGTGGTTCCGGAAGGCGCCAATACCACCTTGATGCAGTTGGTGAAGAGTGAGCCGGCTCCGGTCGAGCTGGACAAGGTGCAAGAGCAGATCAAGGGCTATCTGGCCGGTTCGCAGCTGCAGGATAGTGCCAAGAACAAGCTGGAAGAGCTCAAGAAGGCCGCCAAGATCGAGTATGTGAAGCGCTTTGCCTCCGAGCCTGCTGCTGTCGCGGCCCCGGCTGCAGACAAACCGGCTGACGCAGCTCCGGCTGCCAAGGGTAATGTAGATCAGGATGCCCTCAAGTCGGGCGTGAAAGGATTGTGACAATGAAACGTTTGTTGATTGCCGTGCTGTGCCTGTGGTTTGGCTTGGCACATGCTGAAAATGCCGGTGAATACCATCTCGGTCCCGGGGACGTGATCAAGATTACCGTCTATGACCACGCCGACCTCGCCAACGAGCTGCAATTGACCAAGGACGGCGATATTACCTTTCCGTTGATCGGAACCTTGTCGCTCAAGGGTTTGAGTACCGCCGATGCCGAGAAACTCATTGCCGGCAAGTTGGCCAGTGGTGGTTTTATCGTTAGCCCGCAGGTCAATGTGATCATGAGCCAGTACCGCAGCCAGCGCTTGTCGGTGCTGGGCGAGGTGAACCGGCCGGGGCGCTACTCATTGGATAGTGCGACCGATCTGATCGATGTGTTGTCGCAGGCCGGAGGTATTGCCGTGACCGGCGGGGACAAGATCGTGGTGATTCGTGGCGAGGTGCGCACCGAGTACAACCTGACCGCGCTGGTTAACCAGAAAGACGCTGCCAAGCGCATTGTCAAAGTGTCGAATGGCGACATCGTGTTCATTCCGCGCCAGCAAGTCTATGTGCAGGGTGAGGTGAATCGTCCCGGGGTGTTCCGCCTGGAAAACAATATGACTGTCCTGCAGGCGATCGCGGCGGCGGGGGGCTTTAGCCCGCGCGCATCGCATCGCTTCATCTACGTGCATCGTCAGCAGGACGACGGCACGGTGAGCGAAGTGCGCGTCACGTACACCGACAAGGTCAAGGAAGGCGACGTGGTCTATATCGAGGAAAGCTGGTTCTAAGCCGGTGGTTCCTGAAGAAAATAGCCCTGCGGTGATCACACCGCAGGGCTTCTTTGTCTCGCCTAGTTGCCGGTTCGGCCGTAGGTATCCTCGAAACGCACAATGTCGTCTTCGCCAAGGTAGCTGCCGGATTGGACTTCAATGAGCTCCAGCGGCATCTTGCCCGGGTTTTCCAGTCGATGCGTGGTGCCTAGCGGGATGTAGGTCGACTGGTTCTCGGTCAATAACAGTTCCGAGTCGCCGTTGGTGATGCGTGCCGTGCCATGCACGACGATCCAGTGTTCGGCACGATGGTAGTGCATCTGCAAGGACAGCGACGCGCCCGGGTTGACCACGATGCGTTTTACCTGGAAGCGGTCGCCATGGTCGAGGCCTTCGTAGCTGCCCCACGGGCGGTAGACCCTGCGGTGCAGGATGGCTTCGCTGCGGCCGCGGGCGTTCAATTCTTCGACGATTTTCTTGACGTCCTGCACTGCTGACTTGTTGGCAACCAACACGGCATCGGCGGTCTCCACTATCACCAGATCTTCCACGCCCAGGGTTGCCACCAGTCGGTGGCCGGCACGGATATAACTGTTGCGGCTCGCATGAGCAATGACGTCGCCGTGCAGGGAGTTGGCGTTCTCGTCGGTGCTGCTGATGTCGGCGAGGGACGACCAGGAACCGATGTCGCTCCAGCCCAGTCCCGCCGCGGCAACGACGGCAGCGCGCTCGGTGCGTTCCATCACGGCATAGTCAATGGAGTTGGCCGGACTGGCGGCAAAGGCATCCGCGTCAAGGCGCAGAAAATCCAGGTCTTCCTTGCCATTGTCCACGGCGAGTCTGGCGGCGGCCAGCATCTCGGGTTCGAATCGTTCCAGCTCGGCAAGGTAGGAGGCGGCACGGAACAGGAACATGCCGCTGTTCCAGTCGTACTGGCCGTCGGCGAGGAAGCGTTCGGCCGTGGCGCGGTCAGGTTTTTCGACAAAGCGGGCGACGGTATAGCCATTGGCGCTGCCCTCGATGCGCGGGCCGCGGCGAATGTAGCCGTAGCCGGTTTCCGGCGTACTGGCCGTGATGCCGAATGTCACCAGATAGTCTTGTGCCGCCAGCGTCATGGCATCGTCCACGGTGGCCGCAAAGGCCTCCTGATGGAGAATGACATGGTCGGAGGCCAGTACCAGAATCCGCGCTTCGGGGTCGATGCGGCAGGCCAGTAGCGCCCCTACTGCGACCGCCGGTGCGGTATTGCGGGCGCAGGGCTCCAGTACGATGGCCGAGGGGCTTTGGCCAATAGCGCGCAGTTGCTCTGCCGCCAGAAAGCGCTGTTCATGGCTGGTGATCAGTATCGGTGCGCTGCTGCCGGCCAATGCCGCTGCACGACGCACGGTTTGCTGGAGCAGGCTTTCATCGCCATTGAGCGCCAGATATTGCTTGGGGAAGCTGCTGCGCGACAGCGGCCAGAGGCGGGTGCCGCTGCCACCACCGAGAATAATCGGAATCAGGGTCATGTAGGTTCTCTGTCGGGCTGGATTGCCGGGCAAGGTTCGAGTGATTCATTCTACCTGTCGGTGGTTAAAAGAAAAATAACTCTTTGCTCGAGATCAAGGCCCGCCGGGTCGACTATCTTGCATGGCGTGCCAACTCTGGTAGAGTGGTTTACTCGCTATGCAAAAGGAATGGCCGGTGTTTTCTGTTCTGGTGGCAAACCCCAAGGGGGGAAGTGGTAAATCGACCTTGTCGACCAATCTGGCGGGCTTTTATGCCAGTCAGGGCAAGAAAGTCATGCTGGGTGACGTAGACAAGCAACAATCATCGCTGGGTTGGCTGGCGCGCCGCCCTGATGCCTTGCCGGCCATTGCCGGCTGGGAGGTGGTGCCGGGCGAGCCGGCGCGTCCACCCAAGGGGACCCAGGTGGTGGTGCTGGATAGCCCTGCCGGTTTGCATGGCAAAAAACTCGATGCCTTGATCAAGCAAGTCGATCGCATCATCGTGCCGATCCAGCCATCGCCATTCGATATGTGGGCCAGTGAGGCCTTCCTCGGCCAATTGCTGGCCGAGAAAGCGGTGCGCAAGCAGAAGGTGTTTCTGGGCGTGGTAGCGATGCGGGTGGATCCCCGTACCCGTTCTGCCCGTGATCTCGAGGCGTTTTTGGCCGGTTACGATATCCCGGTGATTGGCTGGGTGCGTGATGCACAGACCTATGTGCGTGCCGCCGGGGAGGGTCAATCGATCTACGATCTGGCCGAAAGCCGTTCGCGACGCGAACGCGAGAGCTTGTCGCCGGTGTTGACGTGGCTGGGCGGGGTCGAACCGGATCACTGGTTTGACAAATAACTCTCTTGAAGTGAAGAAAAAAGCTTGACGCTCGTTTTGATCCGGCGTAATGTGTATTCGTAATTGCGTGTGCGGGCCGAAAAGGCGCCGCAGGGGACGCTGTAATCGGGAGCCGACGGGGCTCCCGTTTTTATTTGGGGCCCCTTGTTTTTTTACCCGATACCGCCTTTACGGAGAGCACGCATGATCAAGACTGAACTCAACTACGGTGACGTTTACCTGGTTCCCAAGAAAACTGTCGTAGATAGCCGCAAGGACTGCGACACCTCGGTCCAGTTCGGTCCGCGCCGATTCGACATGCCGATCTATCCCGCCAATATGAAGAGTGTGGTGTCTGCCGAGACCTGCGAGTACTTCGCTCGTCAAGGCTGGTTCTACACCATGCATCGTTTCAATGTCGATACCGTGGCCTTTGTCCGGGACATGCAGGACAAGGGACTGTTTGCCTCCATCTCGGTTGGTGTCAATGAAGATACCGACGAGCAGCTGGCCACCCTCAAGGCCGCTGGCCTGACCCCGGAATACATGACGCTGGATATCGCCAATGCCTGGTGTGTCAAGGCTGAGCGCATGATCCGCAAGATTCGCGAGATGTTCCCTGACACCTTCCTGATCGGTGGCAATATTGCGACCGCCGAGGCGGCCCGTGATCTGGAAAGCTGGGGATGCAACGCCATCAAGGCCGGCATTGCCGGTGGCCGCGTGTGCATTACCAAGAACAAGACCGGTTTCCATCGCCCGATGGTTTCTACGGTCAGCGACTGTGCCGCTGCCGTGTCGGTGCCGGTCATTGCCGATGGCGGCATTGTCGAGCATGGCGATATGGCCAAGGCGCTGAAATGCGGCGCGGCCATGATCATGGCCGGTTCGCTGTTTGCCGGCTACGATGAGTCTGCCGGTGAAATCGTCGAGATCAATGGCAAGCACTACAAGGAATATTTCGGCAGCGCCTCGCAATTCAACAAGGGCGCTTACGTCAACGTGGAAGGCAAGAAAATCCTTGTCGAGTACAAGGGCAGTATCACCAAGCTATTGCGCGAACTGAAGGAAGACCTGCAGTCCTCCGTCAGCTACGCCGGTGGTGCCGATCTGGCTGCCTTGCGTGATGTCGAAATGATCTTCGTCAACCGCTAAGCCCGGCAGGCAGAGGGCACTCTGCCGCTCTTCTCAGCGTGGCGGGGTGTCACCCCGCCGTTGCACCCACATCATGGTCTCCATGTGTACCGCGATCTCGTCCTGCTGATTGCGGGTTTCCCAGTGCAGTTTCACCACCCCGAAGCCGGGTTGCGATGCAGACACCTTGCTACTGATGACCGTTGCGTAGGCGGTCAGGGTGTCGCCGGGGCGTGTCGGGCGGGGCCAGCGCATTTTGTCGACCTGCATGCCGATCATGCCGTTGGCGACATGGGCAAGTTCACTGCGTGACAACAGCCCCATGGTCAATGAGCTGGTGTGCCAGCCACTGGCAGCGAGGCCGCCGAACAGCGATTGTGTCGCCGCCGCAGGGTCGGTGTGGAAGGGTTGCGGATCAAACTGACGGGCAAAGGCAATGATCTCGGCTTCGGTGACCGTGTGCGATTCGGTTTGAAACTGTCGGCCGGGGATGAAGTCTTCGTAATGCAGCATGAGCAATGACGTTTACGTAACGGTAATCTGCCGAGCGTACTGGCAAAGCCATGACCTGTCAAAATGGACAGCTCAGACGTGCAGGGCTTTGATCAGTGCGCCCTCGAGCTGCACCACCCGTTTGTCTTCATTCAAACCCGGGCCGGTCACCAAAAACGAGTCTTCGACCCGGCTGCCGAGCGTCATGATCTTGGCGGAATGAACATTCAAGCCGTGGTCGGTCAGTACGCGGGCGATACGGGCCAGCAGGCCGGGGCGGTCGCCGGCAACGATGGACACCACATGAAAGTCGGAACGGTCATCGGGGCGGATCAGCACCTGTGGTGTGATCGGGAAGTACTTGAGGTGACGGCTGATGCGGCCACTGCCGGTCGAGAGGTCGGCGTTGGGCGCCGCAAGGCTCGCCGCCAGCTCGAACTCGATGAAATTGATCATGTCGCGGTAGTCGCCGCCCTGATCATGTTCCGGGATGAATACGTGGAAGGTGTCCAGTGCATAGCCATGGCGGGTCGTGTAGATCTTGGCGTCGGCAATGCTGTAATTGGTCCGGCCGAAAAAGGCGCAGATACGGACAAACAATTCCGGTTGGTCCGGGGTGTAAACCAGCACCTGCAGGCCTTCCCGGTCATCGGAGAGTCGTGCTTTCACGACCGGTACCGAGGTGGTGATCACGCGGTTGAGTACCCGGGCATGCCAGGCAATCTCCCGGGCTTCATGGCGCAGGAAGTAGACGGTGTCGAGCGTTTTCCACAAGGCATCCTGCACCCCGTCGGGAATCGCATGCAGGCGCAGCATGGCACGCGCCTGATGTTGTCGTTCCTCCAGCTCGGAATTCCGGTCGACTTTGCCGCCATGCTCGAGATGACGCAGTGTTGACTGGAACAGGTCTTCCAGCAACTTGGCTTTCCAGGCGTTCCAGACTTTGGGGCTGGTGCCGCGAATGTCGGCGACAGTCAGCAGATAGAGTGCGACAAGACGGCGCGGGGTGCCGACCTGAGCCGCAAAGGCACTGACCGTTTCCGGGTCGTAGATGTCCTGTTTTTGCGCCACGCTGGACATGGTCAGGTGCATGCTGACCAACCATTCGACCAGATCGGTGTCGTCTGCCGACAGCAAGTGGGTTTCGCAGAATTCCCGCGCATCGGCACGTCCCAGCTCGGAATGGTCGCCGCCGCGTCCCTTGGCAATATCGTGGAACAGACCGGCGATGTAGAGGATTTCCGGACGCTCGAAATCGTTGATCAGGCGTGACAGGAAGGGGTATTCATGGTTGAAGGCGCTGATGGCGAAGCGGCGCAGATTGCGCACCACCATGAGAATATGTTCGTCCACGGTGTACACGTGGAACAGGTCATGTTGCATCTGGCCGACAATACGGCCGAAGTTGGGCAGGTATTTACCCAGTACTCCGTACAGGTTCATGCGGCGCAAGGTGCGGGTCAGGCCCGGGGAGCGCAAAATCTCCAGGAACATGGCCCGGTTGGCCGGGTCGCGGCGGAAGCGTTCGTTGATGCGTGCCCGGGCATGCCATAGCGCCCGCAACATGCGCGGTGCGAAACCGGTCAGTTCGGGGTGGCGCTGCAGCATCAGAAACGCTTCGAGTATCGCTCCGGGCATTTTCTCGAACAAGTCGGGCTGCCGGATACCCAGCATGCCGTTCACCGAATAGAAACGGTCGTTGAGTGGTTCGGTGACGCGCGGAATCTGCGAGTAGATGCGCCCGCGCAGCGTAGGCAACAGAATGCCGTTGAGTTGGCTGACTGTTTTGGCAGCGCGGTAATACATTTGCATTACCTGTTCGCTGGCCCGCAGGTGCGGGGTATCGGTCAGATTGAGCGCTTTGCCCATCTGCTGCTGAAGATCGAAGATCAGGCGGTCTTCGCGACGCCGCGCCAGCAAATGCAGATCAATGCGCAGGCGCATCAACTGCTTTTCACTGTGTTTGATCAGGCGGGTTTCTGCCAGGGTGAGCAGGCCGCGCCGCGACAGGGCATCCCAGTTGTCTCCCAGTCCGATCGCCTTGCCGATCCACAGGATGGTTTGCAGGTCACGCAATCCCCCCGGGCTTTCCTTGATGTTGGGCTCGAGGTTGTTGGTGGCACCGAAATGACGAATGTGGCGTTGTTGTTGCTCGAGGGTTTTGCCCTCGAAGAAGGCCAGGGGGTCCCGGGCGCGATCCAGTGCCGTCACCATCGATTGGTAAAGTGGTGCATTGCCGGCGACCAACCGGTTTTCCAGCAGATTGGTTTCGATGGTGATGTCGCTGCCGGCCTCGGTCAGGCAGTGGGCGACCGTGCGCACGCTGTGGCCGACTTCCAGCCCGATGTCCCACATCATGCTGATGAAGTGGCTGATGGTGTCTTCCAGACCGGAAGGGGCAGGGTCGGGCAACAGGATCAATACGTCGATATCCGAGGCCGGGAACAGCTGTCCGCGCCCATACCCGCCGACTGCCACCAGAGAGGCTTGTTGCCCCAGACCGAGAATGTTCCACATGGACTCGATCAAACGGTCCACTGCCAGGCTGTGTTGCCGCAAATAGACCTGGGGCTGTGGGTTGGCCCGGTAGGTCTCGGCAAGTTGCTGGCGGGTCGCACTCAGGGTGGCGCGCCAGTTGCGGGTCAGCATGGCAATGTCTTGGTTCACGTCAACGGTGCTCCTGACGGGCAATCATGACAAGACCGATCATCAGGAATGCCAGTGTCGGCAAGGTGGTCGAGAGCACCGCATTCCACTCGTGAAGCAATCCGAGGTAGCCGAACAGCCGGTTAATGAAGTGGAAGCCGATGCCCAGTCCCACCCCGAGGAACAGCCTCAGCGCCAGCTGGCCATGACGGCTTTGGCGTGGCGTGAAGGCCAGTGCAACCAACACCATGGAAATGCAGGCCAGCGGATAGAACAGCTTGCCCCACAGCGCGATGTCGTAGCGTGAGGTTTTCTGGTTGTTGTTACCCAGATGACGAATGTAATGGTACAGATCGTACGCCGACATTTGTTCAGGAGCGACCAGTAGTACGTTGAGAATGGCGGGTTCGATCACTGAGCGCCATGACAGGCTGGGGTAGTGGGTGACAACGGTTTGGTTGTCGCTCAGATTGGTTTCTCGAACGTTTTGCAGCGACCATTCACGGGTGGTGCGGTTGAATGTGCCTTTTTCGGCAAAGCGGCTCTGTACCAGCCGGTAGTCCTTGTCGTAGGACAGCACCCTAATGCCCAGCAGGGTATTGTCCGGCAACATTTCCCTGACGTTGATGTAGTTGTTGTTGTCTTTTGCCCAGATCCCCGAACGGAATTCCTGGGCCACCATCGAATTGGTCGCCTGCAGCTTGATGCGTTCAGCCTGCTGGCCTGCCAGCGGGGCGATGAACTCGCCACAGGCAATGGTGAGAATCGAAAAGGCCGTTCCGACGATCAACAGGGTACGGGCTAATTGCACCAGCGTGACGCCACTGGTACGGATAATGGTGTATTCACTGCTGCTGACCAGCTGGGTCATGGCGACCAGACTGCCGATCAGTACCGCCAGCGGCATGAGCTCATAGGCATGGCCCGGTATCAACAGGGCGATGTAGCGGCTCATGACGCTGAAGTTGTAGTTGCCGGTACCGAGATGCGGGACTTCCTGAATGGCGTCGAAAAACCCGTAAAGACACAGCAGTGCCAGCAGGGTCATCAGGATGGCGCCGGTCAGGCGGGCGATAATGTAGCGATAGAGCAATTTCATTCGGTCAGACCTTCCCGAACAGGCTGGACAGCGACTTGGTTAACGTCGTGGCAGGGCGATTCCGGTAGCGGATGCCGACAAGGGCAATCACCATGACCAGTAGATGACAGGCGAACATGGTGCTGGCGGGGATTTTTCCGTGCAGCGCCGCGTTGCGGACCAGTGTCAGCGCATTCTGGTAGACGAAATAGGCCAGAATGGCAAAGATCAGGTTATAGGTCTGGCCGCTGCGCGGGTTGAAGTAGGACAGGGGGATTGCCAGCAGGGCCAGAACCAGACAGCTGACCGGCATGGACAGACGCCAGAGCAATTCCGAGCGGGCCTCGTCGTCCTGCCGCAATGAAAACAGCATGGCACTGGACAAGCCCTGCCGGTTGTTGCGCGGACCCACCAGCTTGTGGCTTTCCCCGATGACGACCGAGTAACGTTTGAATTGCAGGACTTCGTAATCGGCACTGCCCGGCTCACCCGCATAGCGGCGGCCGTCTTCCAGTACCAGAACACGTTTGCCTTCATCGTCGGTCTCGACATGACCGTTATTGGCGAGCACGGTGGAGACTTTGCCTTCAGTCATGTCCTGAAAGAAAATATTACTCGCTTTGCCGCCATTGCCATATTTTTCAATGAAATAGACCCGGTTGGAACGATCGGACTCTTTGAACAGTCCTGGAGAAATTGCCGACATTTCTTCGCGTTGCTTGATAATTTCTGCATACTGTTGGCTGCGTTGTTCGGCCCAGGGGCCGATATACAGCGAAACAGCGGCAACCAGCAGCGACATCGGGATGGCAAAACGCAGTACCGGACCGATGAATTTCTGCAGGGACAAACCGGCGGCAAGCCAGACGGCCATTTCGTGTTCGCGCCACAGGCGGGTCAATACCACCATGACGCTGATGAACACCGTCAGGATGAGCAACACCGGAAAAAGGCCCAGTGCCCAGAAGCCGATGAGCGCACCCACGGCCTCGCTGGCGATTTGACCCTCGGCGGCACGTCCGAGAAGGTTGATGGCCTGTGTCGAGACCAGGATTGCCAGGAGAACGCTGAAAACACCGATGGCGGTGAATGTCAATTCGCGTGTCAGGCTTTTGTTGAAAACCATGTATAGCGTGCCTTATTTTGACTTTTTGCGACTAGCGTAGTGATAATTCAATTCGAAAAATTCTGAAGAGCCGGTTTCGGCATAATTCGGGATCGACAAACCGGTTTCATCGCAGGCAGACGCTGATGTCATTTCACGCTGCCCGGCGAACGTAAATCAGCTGACACTCGTTACCCACGGGAGTACACGATGGAATTTAACATAAAAAGCGGTAGCCCGGAAAAACAGCGCGTAGCCTGCGTCATTGTCGGGGTCTATGAATCCCGCAAACTGACTCTGGCAGCCGACCTGCTGGACCGCATCTCCAATGGCTTCATCAGTGACGTCATCCGGCGTGGCGATATGGAAGGCAAACTGGGGTCCACCCTGGTTCTGCATTCTGTTCCGCACACCCTGTGCGATCGCGTGATGCTGGTCGGTCTGGGCAAGGAGCGCGAGTTCCGTGCCAAGGAGTACCGTGAAGCCATTCGCGCCTCGATCAAGGCGTTGACCCAGACTTCGGCCAACGAAGCCGTCAGCTACCTGTCCGAACTGACTGTCAAGAAACATGACGTGGAGTGGATGGTAGAGCAGGGCACCGTGGTGACCATGGATGCCCTGTACCGTTTCGACCGCTTCAAGACCCGCGGCGACGAGCCGGTTCGCGAGCCCCGCAAACTGACGCTGGCGGTTCCGCGCCGTAGCGACCTGAACGACGGCGAGCGCGGTCTGGCACGCGGTCTTGCCATCGCCAACGGCATGAAGCTGGCCAAGGACCTTGGCAACCTGCCGGGCAATATCTGCACCCCGTCCTATCTGGGTGAAGAAGCCCGCAAACTGGCGGAGTCTTTCGGTTGCGAGGCCGAAATCCTGGGTCGTGAAGAAATCGAAGCGCTGGGCATGGATTCGTTCCTGTCCGTTGCCCGAGGCAGTGTCGAGGCACCACGTTTGATCGTGTTGAAATACACCGGCGCCCGCGAACGTTCCGACAAGCCGGTGGTATTGGTCGGCAAAGGCATTACCTTTGACTCGGGCGGTATTTCGCTCAAGCCGGGTGAAGGCATGGACGAGATGAAGTACGACATGTGCGGTGCCGCAACCGTACTGGGTGCCTGGGCAGCAGCGGTGGAAATGAAGTTGCCGCTGAACCTCGTTGCCGTTATTCCGACATGTGAAAACATGCCGGCAGGCAACGCTGTGAAGCCGGGCGACATCGTCAAGAGCATGTCCGGCCAGACCATCGAGATCCTCAACACCGATGCCGAAGGGCGTTTGATCCTGTGCGATGCCCTGACTTATGTCGAGCGTTTCAACCCGGCCACCGTGGTCGATGTTGCGACCCTGACCGGGGCATGCGTGGTGGCGTTGGGTAATATTGCCACTGGCCTCTACAGTAATCAGGATGTGCTGGCGCGTGATCTGTGCGCCGCCGGTGAAGAGGTGGGTGACCGTGCCTGGCATATGCCTTTGTGGGATGAATACCAGGAACTGCTCAAGAGCCCGTTTGCCGATATGGCCAATATCGGTGGCCGTGCCGGTGGCAGCGTGACCGCCGCCTGCTTCCTGTCCCGTTATGCCAAGGCCTATGACTGGGCGCATCTGGATATCGCCGGTACGGCCTGGAAGAGCGGAAAAGACAAGAGCGCAACCGGTCGCCCGGTGCCGCTGCTGGTTCAGTTCCTCCAGGATCGTGCTGATATCGCCTTGGGTAATGTGGTACGCCGCGGACGCCCGCGTCGCGAGACCCAAGAAGCTGTAGAAGATGACGCGGATTGATTTTTATACGCAGGTCGCCCAGCCGCATGATTTTGCCTGTCGGCTGGTGCGCCGGGTATACCGTGAAGGCGCAGGTCTCGCCGTGCTGTTAGGCGATGAGCGGGACCTGACGTCCTTCAGCAATCGTCTGTGGAGTTTCGAGGATACGTCGTTTATTCCCCACTGTCGGTTCGATGCCGAAGAGGCATATGACACGCCAGTATGGCTAGTGACGGATCCAGCGGCTACGATAAAGCATCAGGTCTTGCTGAATCTGGGACCTGAAATGCCCGAGGAGCCGCAAAGGTTTGCCCGAATACTCGAGATAGTCGGGCGTGACGAGGCTTCGCTTGCGCGTGCGCGAGTACGCTTCAAGGCCTTTCGCGAACTCGGGTTTGAGATCGTACATCACGACATGAGCCACAAGTGAGCATGACCGATCCACACAAGCCACTAGACCCGGCATTGCCGGGGCAAGAGATTCCGGAACTGCCGGTGTTGACCGACATTGTCGACGACATCGAGGTTCCGGCTTTCGATTTCAGTGCCGACCTGGCCGCCAGGCCACAGCGTCCTCGGGAGGGTGACGAGGATGCCCTCGATATTCCTCCGGACCTGTTGCTGGAGGAGGTGGTCGACATCGGTCCCGAACCCGGGGACGACAGTTCGCTGGACTTTTCCCGGCTACCCTCACTGGATCTGGAGGTTGCGGTTCCCGAGGAGTTGTCGCTGGAGGAATTACTCGGTGATGCGCCTGCCGACTCTTCCGAGACGACTGTTTCCGAGTCGCTTCCGTCCGTCGCCGCCGGGAGCGTGGCGTTGGATATGCCGATTCTCGAAGCGCTTGACGAAGATTTTGCCATTCCGGATGCCGTTGCTTCTAGCGTTGTCTCCACCGATAGTCCTGTTGCCGAAGATTCCCTCCCCACTGTTTCCCTGACCGACATGCTGTTGGATGCGGCGCGTCATGCCCCGGCATCTGGCGAGCCGGTTCTGGAAGCCGGAGATGCGGAAATGATCGCCTTGCTCGGCGCTGAAATGGATGTGCCGGAGCTCTCCGAAGAGCGGGTAGAAGCCGACACGCTGATTCCGGTGTTGGAAGAACCCGTTGCCGCTGAGGAAGTGGCTGCGGTAGCCGAGCTTGAGGTACCAGACCTGTCGGACGAATTGGCCGATGCCGACACGCTGATTCCGCTGTTGGAAGAACCGC